>CACGAP010000025.1:0-2013 GCA_902571145.1 uncultured Prochlorococcus sp. | reverse complement strand
AAAAAACAACTCCCTTCTCAAATATTTGCTCTGAATTATTCAATACAATTAACGAAAGATCAATAAATCCATCAGAAAAAAGTTATACAAATCATTTATTAACCAAAGGTAGTAATACTATTTTAAAAAAAATAGGAGAGGAATCTGCAGAATTTATAATGGCTTGCAAAGATAATGATAAAAATTCAATCTCAAATGAAGCTGCTGATTTAATTTATCATCTGCAAGTAGCCCTTATGCATAAAGGGGTTGAGTGGAGAGAAGTACTTGCTGTTCTAGAATCAAGGAGAAAAAAATAAATAATTAAAATTCTTAATTTTTTTTACCTAAAAATTTTAAAAAATAAGTTAATTAACTAATTAATAATTATTAATTAAATATTAATTAATTATTACATGTATGGCTTATTACTGAATTGACTATAAGTTAAATATATCAACAATGAGGTAAATCGTGAGTTCATTAAGCGATTTTCTTGGTGAAATAGGTCGTCATCAACTTTTGACTCCCGAAAGAGAACTCACAATGGGCAGAAAAGTCCAAGAAATGGTAGTACTTGTTAATAGATGTCAAGATGCAGGAGGGAAAGGCCCCGCTTGTGAATACTCCGAAGCTGAGAGAAAAAAGATAAAAATTGGTGAAAAAGCAAAAAACGAGATGATAACAGCCAACCTAAGACTAGTTGTTAACCTCGCCAAGAGATACCAAGGGAAAGGATTAGAATTACTGGACTTAATTCAAGAGGGTACATTAGGTCTTACAAGGGCCGTAGAAAAATATGATCCGTCTAGAGGACATAGATTTTCCACCTATGCTTATTGGTGGATTAGGCAAGGTTTAAATAGAGCATTGTCAACTCAAAGTAGAACGATAAGGATCCCTGTTAACATTAATGAAAAACTTACAAAACTAAGATCAGCAAAATCAAAGCTTATGCAACTTAAGGGTATTCCACCTACTAGTGATGAGCTAGCTGAAGAAATGAAAATAACCAAAGAGGAAATTGACGAACTCCTTTCTTGTGAATTGAGAAGCATCACTGTTAGTCTCCAAGGTACTGTCAAATCAAAATCAGATCCCTCCGAGTTAGTTGATATTCTTCCAAGTGATCAAACTCCCCCAATGGAATTAGCCGAATTAGCCGAAAGGACAGCCTCGGCTTGGAAGTTATTAGATAAAGCAAATTTAACTGAGAAAGAAAGAAAGATAGTAAGCTTGAGATTTGGTTTAGACGGCTCAAATGAATGGAGAACTTTAGCTGAAGTTGCAAGACATATGAGTTGTAGCAGGGAATATTGCCGACAAGTTGTTCAACGTGCTTTAAGAAAACTTAGAAAAGCAGGAATACAAAATGGATTAGTTGATAGTATTAGCTAAAAATTCCATTAAAAATATTTAAATTTCATTTATAAGGATGAAAGAGAATTACAAAACTCAAGAAAAAATCTATGATGCTGAAGTTTTAGAAAGTTCAACATTTGATGAAAATATCATTATCAAGATTCTTATTAAAGCGGGAAGAACAATTGCTAAGCCTGCCTTAGAAGTTTTGGAGATGGCATTAGATCCTTATACTCCTGCGCAAGTGAGAGTCTCATTAATGGCTGCTCTAGCATATTTGATTATGCCATTTGATCTTTTCCCTGACTTTATGCCTTTAGTTGGTTTTAGTGATGATTTTGTAGCCCTCACAGCAGTACTCAGTATATGGAGCAAATACATGAATCCTTCAATAAGAGCAAGAGCAGAGAATAAGCTTAATAAGTTATTTCCTTTTTATTGAATGAGTAAATTATCTATACAGGAAGAAAAAGAACTCGTCTCCTTCATTAAAGATTGGTTAAAAACGCATGGATTTACCCAAAAAGACTTAGCAAATGAATTAAATATCAAATCGAGTAGAACCTCCGAGATTATTCTCAAAATGAAAGAATTATATAAAAAAGGCGGCATGTTCAATATTGCAAAAAATCTTATAAAGATTGAGCAAAAATGGTTAAACAATATCAAAAA
>CACGAP010000024.1:0-2200 GCA_902571145.1 uncultured Prochlorococcus sp. | reverse complement strand
TTTTAGATTTACATTATTTTTTTTTAAAATATTTTTTGTAATATTGTCCTCTTTTATAAGAGCTAATAATAAATTATCAGAGTCTACGTTTTGTTGATAATTTTTATAAGCAATTTCTTTGGCAAAAATAAAACAGTTCCAAGCAGAATTTGAGAATTCGCTTGAAACTATTTTCATAAATCAAAATTTAATATGACCGTATTAAATATCAAGTCAAAAAGGGTGTTTAACTATCTAGAAGATTTATTCAACAATAACTTTACCTACCATTCCAGCACCTCTGTGTGGCTCGCAATAGTAATCATAAGTTCCAGCAGTATCAAATGTTTCTTCCCAAGACTCTCCGGGAGCAAAAGCTAGATCTGCATGACTTAATTCCTCATGCCCATCAAAAACAGCATTGTGAGGGGCAAGTTTATTATTGACGAATTTAACTGTATCACCAGCACTAATGGTTACTGTACTTGGTTCAAATGCAAGCATTCCAGCATCCGTTCCGAGTTTTACTTCAACGGTCTTAGCTGAAACTGACGAAATGCCTAGACCTAGAGTTAAAATTACTGCAAATAACCCTGCAAAGATTGAACGTAACATAATAAAAATTTTCTTATATATATATATTACAAGGCTTTGGTAACCTAACTGCGAGAATCTTAATTGTTATTACAGCTTGGTAACTTTGATACCCTTAAAATATCATTCAGTGACTTTGCATAACTTTTAAGTTTGAAAGTCTCAGGATTAGTAATGGGGACATGATTAAAGTCATATTTTTTGATACTGTAACTGTCCCAAGGAGTAGTTTGGATGGGGAGAATTCTTAATAATATTTTTAGAATTTTTTTTGTAAGCGGTATCGCAAAAAATCTCCTCATATTTTGTCTTTTTAACAGTGTAATTATGGCATCATCAATTGAAATGAATTTTTGACCTAGCACAAATTTTCTAAAGCCTTTGTATTGCGCTTCTTTATGATTTTTAATTAGAAACCCGCAAATCTGGGCGATATCATTTGCGTGTATAAAGTGAAATTTAGAATCGAGTTTTAAAAATCTTGCTAACCAAAGCCATTTCCCAATTTCTTTCAATCCACTAGTTAAATAACTCACAGGATATTTACTTTTTTTTCCAAGATTTCCTCCAAAAACCAAGGTAGGGAAAACAGCGAATGTTTTTTCTGCAAATGAGCTTTTTCTAAGTCTCTGGAAACATTCATATTTTGTTTGAATATACTCTGTTCCATAAATCATTGATTCCCTCATTAATTCTGTTTGGGTATCAAGAATACTAGCTGTTGAAAAATAAATAATCTTTTCTAACTTTTCAATATCAAGCATTTCTAGTAATTCTTCAAAAGCTTTAATATTTACTTCATAGGCTCTTTTTGGATCTCCCCAAGCTGTAGCAGTATGTATTAGGTAATTAATTTGACTAATTTCCTTTTTATACCTATTTGATTCCCTGATATCGCACACCATTAACTTAACTTTTTTATTTTCTTGAACAGAAATTGGTAACTTACTTTTATCTCTTACCATTAGATAAAGCCTGAATTTTGTGTTTTTCAAAAACCAATCAACTAAATATTGGCCAACACATCCATTAGCGCCTGTTATTAATAAGTTTTTATATGCCAAGACTTTGACTAGTAAGTGAGTTTTTTTCCATGTTCAAAAAATGTTTGAGCATTTTCTTCTGGAGTCCCAGGTAAAATCCCATGACCCAAATTAAGAATATATTTCCTGTCTTTAATTTTATTGAATGTATTATCTACCCTTTCTTTTATTGATTCTTTGTTTCCGAATAAGATGCCAGGGTCAACATTACCTTGAATTCCAATCTTCCTGGGGATTCTTTCACAAGCCTCTACAATATCTACTGTCCAGTCTAATGAAATTATATCTACTCCAGTTTTTGCCATTCTTTCCAGTACCCCAGCACTTCCTGAAATGTAAAGAATTATTGGAGTTTCGGGGTATTCCGCTTTTACAATTTCAACAACTTTTTTTTGATACGGCCCAGCAAAGATATCATAATCTTGTGGGCTTAGTTGGCCTGCCCATGAATCAAAAATTTGTACTACTTGCGCTCCAGATTTTATTTGATATTTAAGATATTCACCAATAGATTTTGCAAAATGATCAAGAAGTTTATGAAGTAAATCTGGTTCATTAAAAGCCATTGATTTTATTAAGGAATA
>CACGAP010000023.1:0-2221 GCA_902571145.1 uncultured Prochlorococcus sp. | reverse complement strand
ATATAGTTATTAATAACGATATTTACTTTAATTACTATTTTTAAACCTATCCATGACTAGTTGCAACATATCCACTACATCACCATCAGTTAAATTTAAATCCTTCTTTAAATCATTGCAAGTTAAATTCATTTCAAGTGCCGCTTCAGCCATATGATTAACTTTTTGGTTATCACCGCCCAATGAAATAAAGGGATTGAAGTTTTCTATCATTTAATACTTGTTGATACCCCCTAGTTCTAGCTAATAAATAATTAATTATCATTTATTGATACAGAAGCTTATAAATATGTTATTTAATATTTAGAAAGTTTTTATTTTTAAACAAGGGATATTGATATACCTTTTGATATTAATGCGAATCTTCTTGCTCTGACTAGAAAAGGAAATATCAAATTTGTTCTTTTATTTGATTTAAACACTCTAGAAAGTAACAAAAGTAAGCTACTTGAGGGATTATTTATCTGTTTGCAAATAGTATTAATTGCATCTGCCCCATGAAAGATTTCTTCATCTTTCAGGAGAATAGCTCCTTTATCTAGGTCATAACCTCTATCTAGGAAGGATTTAATTAGAGTTAAATTTTTACGACCATCAAGAATTTTAATATTATTTAACTTGCTTTTGATCTCAAGGAGCTCAGCAAAATGATTGCAGAATGGGCATTCTCCATCATAAATAAAGGTATAGTTGGATGTCATTAAAAAAAAACAGTTTTTAGGGTCTTAAAGTGCGCCAACAAAGTAATGCTTCGATGATAAAACAAATAATAAAAATTTTGTGGATTTTTTATAAAGGGATAGTTAAGCGATCCTAATAATTACGAAGAAATGTCTCAATATAGGTATATTTTTCATAAAAATCTGTATGCTTACTCGGAGATATTATGTTTTAAAATCATGAATTTATTAGCTTCTTTTGCTTTAGGTGGTTTCAATCCATGGGCAGCAGGCTTTGGAATTGGTTCTTTAGTCCTTTTTGGTCTTGTTGGGCTTGTGGCTGGTCCAAACCTAAAGAATTTTGACCCTGATGCATAAATCATCATATTTAAAATAGATTTTAAAAGACTCATTTGAGTCTTTTTTTATGCGGTTTTTTAAATTTATTTTTAGAATCAAGTTAAATTTTATTCCGCTAAAGAAATGTTTTTAAACCCTTTTTATCCATTTACTTTTTTGAAAATCTCTTCTCTTAAAGCTACTATTGTTCTTCTATCAATACTTTTAATTAAATCTAATTTGCTTAGATTAAAAGGGGGACTAATAGGAGGTCTTTTTGCCTTGATACTTATATCGGGGATTTTTGCCTCTAGTACCATCGCTTTAGGATCTTTAGTTTATGCCTATCGATTAAAGAAAAATTCTAATTCTGATGACAATCAAATGCAGGATTTAGAAACTGTTAATGTTTAAGATATTTTGTGAATCAAATTCAGGTGGATAATTTAAAATGGAGTTCCAGGTACAAAATGCAAGACTAAAAATCCAAAACCGGCAGCAAAAACTATTGATACTGCGATGATTAGAAGGCCTGATGCCATCCCCCCTTCGTTAAACGCCATTTAGTTAGTTATTTATAAATTAATAATAGAACATATTTGTTCCAAGGTAATGGTTCTTATTACTTATATATCATCCAAATTTATTATTAATGGTGAATAAAAGTAAAAATATGGAAGTTAATGAGATGATAAAACCAAATATTATTAATGGCTTAGATTTGACGTTATCTTCCTTCTTAAGCTTATTTTTTGAAGAAGGAAAATTTTTATCTTTTTTTTTATAAATAAGATTGGGAAAAGGTTTAATCACGATAAATTTTAGATTTAAGCTAATTACCCTAAAGTTTTGAACAAATCTTTATGGTAATCAACAACATTTTGACAACTTATTACAGGTGTAAATTCCATATGAATGCCAAATTTGGCTCTCCATGGAGCAAAATGCTCGAAAATTTCTTTATCACTCTCTGCCTTACATAAACAAACTACTCTACCCTCCCCTGGAGCATGAACTCTAAATAACATTTCAAATTTATCTGTTTTATCTGATTTTGCAATTTCACCGTTTTCCCAAGCTTCTACAAATAATTGATAAGCTTTCACTTGATTGTCAATATCTGGAAATTGGCAGTCAGCAAGAAATAATTGCATTGGAGTGTTTTTGTGATTATAGTCATTATCCCTCAAATACTTATTTATTAATGTGACTGTTTGAATTTG
>CACGAP010000022.1:0-2327 GCA_902571145.1 uncultured Prochlorococcus sp. | reverse complement strand
AAAAATTTGTATTGCAATTGCTGGGAATCTCTCTGAAGAAATTTATAAAATTTTTGAAAAAAGTGATCTATCTGGCATAAAAGAAAGCCCAAATTTAATAAATCTAAAAAATATACCTTCTTTAAAAATTAGGAATGGTAGAGAGTCAGTTAAGTTTGATAATTTAGAGTTTTCAAGAATATTAATGGCTTGGTTTATCCCAAACCTAAATGATCAAAAAAATATTATTGGGCTTGAGATATTAGCGTCAATTCTCGCTGTAGGAAGAAACAGCAGATTAGTTAAAATTTTAAAAGAAGATAGTAATCTTGTTGAATCGGTATATGTAGATGTAAATACTGGAGAATTAGGAGGATTATTTATATTGGAAGCAAGTTGTGAGTCCAAAGATATTGATTTAGTAGAAAAGCAAATTAATAAAACAATAGATGAGATATCAAATTGTAAAGCCTTGGCTTTGGATGAAATAAAAAAAGCAATGAATATTGTGAAAAGTAATTATATCTTTAATTTAGAGACATCTACACAACTCTCTTCTTTCTTTGGAAATGAACTTCTTTGGGGGCGAAAATCTTCAATAAATGATTTAGAGAGTCATTTAAAATATTGGAATGACTTGGATAACTTCAAAGAGATAACAGAATATATCTGTGGCGAGAAATACACTTTAGTTGCATCCCCTAGTAAATGTTAAAAAAATATTTCTTAAATAATAAAAAAAGAAATTTTTCAACTGCTTCAATTTGGATTAAAGGGGGGAGTGATATGGATAGTACTGGCAAAAAAGGAATAAACAAGATCCTTTGTTCATTACTTACTAGAGGATGTGAGGGTTTTAACAATTTCACTCTCTCTGAGTATATTGAGTCCTATGGAGCAGAATTAAATCAAGAAATATTTGAAGATGGTATTTCAATAAGCATTAAATGCCTAAATGAACATTTCAGCAAATTATTCCCTTTATTAGATTTAATAATTAATAAACCAACTCTCTTAGAAATTGAATTTCAAAAAGTAAAAAAATCCTCAATTAATTTCATAAAAAAAGATAAAGAGAATCCATTTAATATCTGTTTTGAAAATTGGAGAAGAATTGTTTACTCAAATCATCCTTATGCCTTTAACACAAATGGCAATGCAAATGATGTCTCAAAGATTACCTATGAAGATGTTTTGCTTGAGTTTAAAAATTTCAAAAGTCGAGATAGGTATTTAATTTCAAATAACTTAGGAATAAATGGAGTAGGTATAGATACATTAGTGAAAAAACCCTTAGAAGAAAAATTAATAACTATAAATCGCGGTTTGAGTCCTAAAAGTAGATTTGATTTTAATAATAATGATTCAAATCAAACAATAATAATGATAGGGGACCAAACTTGCTCGCGAAGAAGTAGTGAATATTTGTCACTTAAGGTTTTGGAGTCATATTTATCTTATGGAATGAGCGCTGCTTTATTTAAACTTTTTAGAGAAAAACATGGTATTACTTACGATTTAGGTGTTTATTATCCGATTAGGAGTGGGAATGCCCCATTTTTAATTTATTTATCCGTATCTAATAAGCAAGCACTATTTGCTTTTGAACTTTTGTCAAAACTATGGAAAAATTTACTTTTTAATCCGTTGACTGATGATGAAATACTTTTAGCAAAAGAAAAACTAATAGGTTCTTTTCTATTGGGTAATCAATCACTAGATGAAATTTTACAGAGAAAGATACAATTAATTAGTTATGGTATTTCGCCAATCTCTGAGATCGATTTAAATTCAAAAATAAAGGAAATAACTCCGTTAGATATTCTTAAATTAACTAAGAAATATTTTTCAAAACCTTTTCTAAGTATTTCTGGAAATAAAAAAATATGTTTAGAAATTTCTAATAAGTGGGAGAAAAACTTTTAAGTAAATTTAGTTTTTCTCAATCTTATCAATATCGATTAAAAACGAACCTCTTCTAAACTTTACTTCAACAGTATTTGGGGATTTGATTGATAGGATTTCCCCAATTTCATCAATTGCCACTAGATCAGGTGGTCTTAACATAGGCATGTTATCTGAAGTCTTAAGGTAAGAGACTGGCGCAATCAACTTAACCTTGTCGTTTATCTGGTATTTCATTTATGTATTGGATACACTCAAAAGTAGTATAAGCACAAAGTTAGAGAAAAAATCAACGAAATTCACTGATTCATTCTACAATCTTAGAATTAACAATCTACAAATTAATGAATCAGAAATTTAAAACATTAATTTTATGGGCATTACCTATACTTTTAGTAATAGCACTTTCTTACCAATTTTTATCTTCGAGCAATGTTGATTCG
>CACGAP010000021.1:0-2782 GCA_902571145.1 uncultured Prochlorococcus sp. | reverse complement strand
GAAGGATAAGTTTATGACATCCTTTTGATTTTAAATGAGTTATTAAAAGCCTACTCATTCGTCCGGCGCCAACGACAAGAACGTTCTCTGATTCCAAACTTACAAGAGTATCAAAACCTTTTTCCTGTCCAATTTTTAATTGGGCAAGTTCTACCGCTGCTGAACTAATTGATACGGCTCCAGTTCCTAAATTTGTTTCAGATCTTACTTTTTTACCTGTACTAACTGATTGAGTTAATAATCTATTAAGAATTGGTCCAGTAGATTGATTCTCTTGACCTAATCTCATCATTTTTTTTACCTGCGAAAGGATTTGTCCTTCACCTAAAACGAGGCTATCGAGTCCTGCCGAAACTTTCATCAAATGCAAAACTGCCTCTTCCTGTCTAAAGCAAAAAAGATGTGGATTTAAATCTTCAAAAATAATTCCAGAATATTCTGATATGAATTCTTTAATAGATGAAATTCCAGTAGTTTTGTCCTTTACTAGCGCATATATTTCCAGCCTATTACAAGTACTTAAGATTGACACCTCTAATACATCAGAGAAAGCTTTTAATGTTTTCAACGACTCTGTTATGGATTGGTCAGGAATACTTAACTTCTCACGCACTTCGACAGGTGCCGTGCGATGACTCAGTCCGACGACAACAATATGCATAAAATCAAAAGGGGTTTTTTAAAGGCTGATACTCTTTGCACCATCTTTTATATGGACAGTATTTGTGAACCTTGCAGTACTATCTAATGTACTAATAACTAGACTACTTGTTCTAACACAATCCCTTTCAAACTTAACTCCGTCAAATAATAATCCATCAGTAATTCCACTTCCAGCAAAAACAACATTTTCTCCCGATGCCAATTCATTCGCTTCATAGATTTTATCTATATCGGTTATGCCCATTTCATTAAGACGTTTTATATTTCCTTCTTTTGTGTAATCAGCCCATTCAGAAGTTTGTGCAATTGCTGGATCATAAACTAGTTGTCCTTGAAAGTGTCCGCCTAGAGCTCTCATTGCAGCAGCTGAAATAACACCCTCTGGAGCTGCACCTATACCCATCAAGCAGTGTGTTCCAGTGCCCGCAAAACCACATGCAATCGCAGCTTGAACATCACCATCAGAAATCGGTTGTACTTTTGCACCACACCCTCGAATCTCTTTAATTAAATCTTTATGCCTAGTTCTATCCATTACAACAACAGTAAGCTCATCAATAGAAAGCCCCAAGCAATCACTTAGTATCTTCAAGTTTTCAGTAGCTGAATTTCTAATATCTACTTTACCTTTGGCCGCAGGAGGCGCTGCTAATTTGTTCATGTAAAAATCAGGCGCATTGAAAAGACCTCCAGTATCAGAGGCAGCTAAAACAGCCATAGAACCTCTTTGATTATTCGCACAAAGATTAGTTCCTTCACAAGGATCTACTGCAAAGTCAACGCCTGGCCCACTTCCACTACCAACCTCTTCACCTATATAAAGCATAGGTGCTTCATCTCTTTCACCTTCTCCAATAACAATTTTCCCTTTCATTTCAATTTTGCCCATTCGCAATCTCATAGCTTCTACAGCTGCAGCATCAGCTTCATCTTTTTGACCAAGTCCTGTTAGTTTTGCTGATGCAATAGCTGCTTGCTCGACAACTTCGAGAATTTCTTGAATTAAAGTTTGATTCACAATTAAATTTTGAGGATTTTCTTAGAGGTTTTGAGTATGATCTCATAAAAAATGACATTTTTTATGAGAATTATTATGCTAGTAAGCTTTTTTTAACTCTTTATAGCTGATACTTTATCAGGCCGTGACTTGAAATTAGGAATAAACAACTAAATATAGTATCTTTATTAAATATTTTAAAAATTAAATGACTGAGTCAAATCAAGCAAATTTAACTGGTGCAGATAGACCAATTCAAATAATTCCTTCAGTTTTACCAGCAGATTGGGCAAATATGGGGGCATGTGTGAAAGAGCTCGAGGAAGCTGGGGTAGATAGAATTCAATTTGATGTAATGGATGGAAATTTCGTACCAAATCTTACATTTGGTCCTGAAATGATTGCTGCATGCAGGAAATATTGCAATGTACCTTTTGAAACTCAATTAATGGTAAGCCAGTACAACTGTGAAACAATGCTTGAATCTTATGTAAACGCTACAAGAGGGGCAAATGGTGAACCAGGAGTAGTAATAGCTCATGCCGAAGCAAATATTCATTTGCATAGAGTTCTAGGAAGAATAAGAGATCTAGGAGGATCTCCTTCTGTTGCATTGAACCCTCATACTCCTTTTGAAATGATTAAAAACATAATGGATATGGTTGATCATGTTTTGGTTATGACAGTTAATCCCGGTTTTGGAGGACAAGCTTATATACCAACAATGCTTAATAAAATAAGAGAAATAAGAAACTTTATTATCGAAAAAAACTTAGATGTCGACATTGAAGTTGATGGGGGGATAAAAGCAAATTGGACTATTTCACAATGTGCCAATGCTGGTGCTAATTGTTTTATTGCAGGTAGCGGAATGTTTGCTTACCCAACATTAAAAGAAGGATGTGATGACTTGAGAAAAGTTGCACAAGAAGCACAAAAAGGGAATGTTCTTTCAGAACCTCAATAAATATTCTGGATGATTAAGAAATTACCCAAATATCCATCCATAACTATGCAAACCTATTCCTAAAAAATTAACTCCTAAATAACATACTAAAACAACTAAAAAGCCTGTAGATGCTAATAAAGCTGGTTTGCGTCCTTGCCAACCCTTGCTTATTC
>CACGAP010000020.1:0-3180 GCA_902571145.1 uncultured Prochlorococcus sp. | reverse complement strand
TTAGATGATCAACGCCACTAACTACATGCACAAATCCTGCGACTATACCTGTTAAAATTACAGCCTGCATATATATTCAGTACAACTCTGTTTATTCAATTTTATAGCACGATTTGAAGTCAATATTAAATTGAGTTAAATAATTTCTTGAAGGATTGTTCAATATCAGTTTCTCTCATAAAAGTTTCACCAATTAATACTCCCTTGATTCCAATAGATCTCAGCGATTCTAAATCTTCGGCACAATTAATTCCAGATTCACTTATAGGAATAATATTTTGTTTTAAAAATATATCTGCATATGAATGCATCAATTCTATTGATGTTTTTAAATCCGTTTTAAAAGTCTTTAAGTCCCTGTTATTTATTCCAATCAAATTAAAAGATTTTAACTTTAGAATCCTTTCTAATTCATCTGTGTTATGGACCTCAACAAGAACACTCATCTTTAAATTATCAGTTATTTTCTTTAAATAAATTAAATCGTCATCACTTAAAATCGCAGCGATTAATAATATTGCATCAGCACCAGATACCCTTGCTTTATAAATCTGATAAGCAGAAATAATAAAATCTTTGCAGAGTAGAGGGAGATTAGTTGATCTCCTTACAGTTTCGAGTATTTCATAACTACCTTGAAAAAACCTTTTATCGGTAAGTACTGAGATACATGATGCACCCAATCCTTCATAACAAATTGCTATTTTTTCAGGGTTAAAATCTTTTCTAATAACTCCTTTACTCGGACTAGCTTTTTTTATTTCAGCAATAACTCCTGGTTTTATTTTTGACTCCAAAATATTTTTATAAAAATCTTTGGGAGTAGGAAGTTTCTCAATTTTTTTGATGAGATCTTCTAAAGAGACTATTTTTTTAAAATTCTTGATTTCAATATCCTTGTGCCATACAATTTCTTCCAGAATATTTTTTGCTTGTGCTTCTCTATGAGGGACAGCATATTCTAAATTTTCGACCCTTACTGTGGGATTTGGTGGCCTGCGTCTTATCTCCATTAATTTTAGAAATTATTTTATTTGAGATGCCGCTTGTTTATATGCGACCTCAACTACTTCACTAAGAGTAGGATGAGTATGAACTTCTTTAGATAATTCAATTACATCTTGGTTCCTTGAAATAGCGTTCGAAATTTCTTGAATTAAATCAGCTGCATGTAATCCAAAAATATGAGCACCTAATACTTTGCCATTATCTTTGTTGAAAATCAACTTTAGCAATCCATCACTCTCTAATTCAGCCAATGCTTTTGAATTAGCCTTAAAGAAACTTTTGACAACTCCCAAAGTAAAATTTTCTTTTGTAGATATCTCTTTAGCTTCAACTTCAGAGAGACCAACTGAACTTATCTCTGGGTGAGTAAAGGTTGCTGCGGGGATACTTTTATAGTTAATTTCGACATTACCACCGCAAATATTATCAACAGCAATAGTACCCTGCGCTGCAGCAGTATGGGCAAGCATTAGTTTGCCCGTTACATCTCCAACAGCCCAAATGTTAGGTATTATTTCATCACCATTCTTAACTCTCATTTGATCATCTACAGGAATGAAACCTTTTACTGTTTCGATACCAACCGACTCAAGATTTAAGTTATTACTATTAGGACTTCTGCCAGTTGCGACTAGTACAGCGTCAACTTCTAAAGTTCCTATAACTTCCTTAGATTTTGCATCAGTCAGTTCTATTTTTACAGGGCATCCAGGTGTTATTTTTGTCGCAAAGACATTTGATTTTGTGTCTATATCTCTTGCTTGAATAAGGTTCTTCTTAGCAATTTTAGTGATGTCTGGATCAAATGTTGGCATAATATTCTCCAAAGCCTCGATCATGGTAACTTCACAACCAAGCGCGGTATAAACATCAGCAAATTCTAGACCTATATATCCGCTTCCAATAATTGCTATCCATCTTGGAAGCCACTCAAGTTTAACCGCATCATCGCTAGTAAATACGGTCCTATTATCTAAAGTTATTCCACGGGGCACAAAAGGAGAAGAGCCTGTTGCTATAACAATATCCTTACATGTGAAAATTTTATCAATTCCGTTTTTATCTCTTACACCTACTTTTTGATTTCCTTCAATTCTTCCAATGCCCAAAATAATTTCAACTCCACTCCTTTTAAGAGTTTTTGTTAAATTTTCTCTAACATTTAAAACTAGATTATTTGCATGATCTGCAATTTTTGATCTCTCGAACCTTACTGGTGAAGCATGTATACCAAATTTAGCTAAATGTTCATAATTAGCTATTTCTCTAACTTTTCCACTTGCAGCCAAAAGAGCTTTAGATGGAACACAACCCTTGTTAACACAAGTGCCTCCCATATCAGAAGATTCTACTATTGCAACTTTCAGTCCCTTACCAGCAGCATGTTTAGCGGCATCAAAACCTCCATATCCTGCTCCTATTACGATTAAATCAAAATCAAAACTTGAATCAGTCACTTTTTGTTTATTTATTTAGAGGTGTATGCGACTCTTTTTCGTTCTAGTAATAACGGAACTGCAACACAAGCCACATTCAATGATTCTACAATCTCGCTATGCGGAATTGTAATTGTTTCATTAAAAGCTTCTTGAATTTTTTTATGAATACCTTGGCCTTCATTACCTAAAATTAATGCTGTACGTCTAGACCAATCAACTTCCCAGTAAGGTTTTGAAGGTTTTTTTGAACTCTCATTATGGCTACTAGTAGAGAAAATCTTAAATCCTGCATTTGATAATTCAGATAAAGACTTAAGTAAAGAATTTAATATTTCTTCTTCAATGCCATCAAGTCTTAAAAATGGCAGATGAAAAACTGCACCTGAGGATGCTCTTAATACCTTTTGGCCTAATGGGTGCGCACCTCCAGCTAAAAAAATTGCATTAACACCCGCAGCTAAAGCGGTTCTAAATAGATTACCCATATTCCCAGGATCTTGAATTCTGTCGAGAACAAGAACAAAGTCATCTTCTCTATTAAATTGATAATTAGGTATTGCTGAAATCTCTACTAAAGCTGCTATCCCATCTGGATTAATTGTTGAAACCGCAGATGCCAAGACTTCCTCTGAGACAATATTTATTAATGACTCATCAAATTTTTTGCTTAGATTATGATTCTTTCTTAGCCATTTTTCGGTAACTAAAATCTTTGAGGGATTTTTTCCTGACT
>CACGAP010000019.1:0-3277 GCA_902571145.1 uncultured Prochlorococcus sp. | reverse complement strand
ATTTAAAAAAACCAATTTAATTATTGATCCTTGGCTCAAAGGAGACTTAATATTTCCTCCTGGTGAGTGGTTTTTTAAAGGATCATTAGAAGAAGAAATTTCAATAGATAAAAAAATAGATATTGTTTTGTTAACCCAAGGGTTACCTGATCACTGTCATGTTCCAACTTTAGAAATGTTCAGAAAGGATATTCCCATAATTTGCCCCAAAAGTGCTGTTGAAACATTAAAAAAAATTGGTTTTAGTTCAATTAAAACGCTTAAGCCAAATGAAAAGACAAATCTTTTTAATTTAAGTTTTGAAGCAACCGCTGGGGCTCCAGTGCCACAAATAGAAAACGGATATATTGTTAAAGACGATCAAAATAATGGTTTTTATATAGAACCCCATGGATATCTTGATGAAAATTTAAAAAAGCAAAGTCTTGATGCAGTCATTACTCCTACAAAAAATTTAGAATTACCCCTAGTTGGTTCTTTTGTAAAAGGTGCTGATGTAATCCCTAAATTAATTAACAAATTCAATCCAAAATATATACTATCAAGCACTATAGGCGGAGATGCCAAATATTCTGGTTTTTTAAATAATTTTATTTCAGTTCAGGATTACGAAGAGGCATTAAATTGTAATCTTGTAGATCTAAAGAGTATGCAATCTATTATGATTTAAATCGATCCAAAAAGATCTTTAATTAAGTAATTTAGCTTGAAAGTCAATCTACTTTAGAAGGAGCTCAAAAAAATTCATTCATTTTTTATTACCTCAATACTTTTATTAGCTTTAAATAGTAGCTATGTTTGTGAAAATTCAAAGCTAAATCTTGTGATGAGAAATAATATTAATGGTGACTTTTCCATAGTAGAAAAGATATCTGAGTTAAAGCCAGGAGCATTTATAAATATTAATTGGAATAAAAAAAAGCTTATGCTTCCATATTCTCTAAGAAAAGATTATGTTTCCTTTACAGATAAAAAATGGGACTGGAGGTATCAATTTAATAAGGACGGATCGCCTGATATTAATAATCCTTCTTTATACGAACTACTACCTTCTGGGGAGATTAAAACACATTTTTGTGAAACAGAAGATAATAAGCCAAACTTATAATTTCAAAATAAGTATTCTAGATTTTTTAACTTTTGAACTTCTCTGTAAAGATGAACAAACCAAAAAACCAAAATAATATTTCAAGATATGTAAAACTTGAAGATTACAAAGTTTTTGATTATGAAATTCCAGAAATTTTTTTGGACTTTGTAATTAAGAAAAATGCTGTTTATGTTACGACGAAACTAAAATTGATAAAAAAAAATAGAAATACAAGAAATCTTACTCTTGATGGTACTGATATTTTAATAAAAAAAATATTAATAGATGACTCACTTCTAAGGGAGGAATACTACAAACAGGAAAAAAATAAATTGAAAATTAAAAATATAAATAAAGATAATTTTTTATTAAAAATAGAAGGAATTATTAAACCGAAGGAAAATACATCCCTTTTAGGTATGTATGAGAGCAATGGAATTATTACTACGCAATGTGAGGCAGAGGGATTTAGAAGAATAAGTTTTCACTCTGATAGGCCTGATATTCTAAGCAAATACACCGTGAGAATTGAAGCAGACAAGAAGGATTATCCTGTCTTACTCTCAAATGGTAACGTCGTAAAAGAAAATAATCTTGCAAATAATCGACATGAAATAATTTGGAAAGACCCATATCCGAAACCCTCATATCTATTTGCATTGGTAGCAGGGAAACTTAATTGTGTAAAAGACAATTTCATAACAAAATCGAAAAAAAAAGTAAAAATAAATATTTATGTTGAGTTTGGCGATGAAAAATATGTTCAACATGCAATAAGTTCCTTAAAGAAATCTATGAAGTGGGATGAGGATAAATATAACCTTGAATACGATTTGTCATTGTTCAATATTGTTGCAGTCAGGCACTTTAATATGGGAGCAATGGAAAATAAAAGTCTCAATATTTTCAACTCAAAACTAATACTCGCTAATTCTGAAACAACAACTGATGAAGAATTAGAAAGAATAGAGGGCGTGATCGCCCATGAATACTTCCATAATTGGACTGGGAATAGAGTGACTTGTAGGGATTGGTTTCAACTATCTCTAAAAGAGGGTTTAACAGTGTTCAGAGATCAACAATTCACTGCAGACGTTCATAATCGACAAATCAAGAGACTTGATGATGCGAAATTCCTTAGAAGAAATCAATTTAGAGAGGATTCTGGTCCAACATCACATCCTGTAATGCCTGAAAAATATCAAGAAATAGACAATTTCTATACGACCACGATTTACGAGAAAGGAGCAGAAATAATTAGAATGCTTAATAAGCTTGTGAAAGATGAAAATTTCTATAAAGGATTTAGTAATTACATCTCAACATATGATGGAAAGGCAGCAACAATAGACCAATTTGTCGATAAAATTTTAGAACATAATAAGGAAATCGATCCTGAAAAGTTTAAAATTTGGTACAAGCAAAATGGGACACCAAAAATTAAATTTAAGAGAATCTGGGATCAAAAAGGCGGAAAACTTACAATTGAAGCCTCTCAAAGTAATCCAATAAAGAAGAACCCATATAATGATTTACCTCTAATAATTCCTATAAATCTGGCTATATTTTGCAGTGAGAATAAAACAATAGAAAAAACGGTTCTTTTAAAAACAAAAAAACAAGAATTTATTTTTAGGAATATAAGATCTCACCTTCAAATTCCTTTAGTAACTTATCTTCGCGAATTCTCTTCACCTGTTGAGTGGGAATCAGACACTACCTTGGATGAAAATTTTTTAATCTTAAAATATGAAAAAGATTTTTTTACGCTATCTAATACTGTAAAAGTATTTTATAAAAAAATTATTTTATGCAGATTAAATGAAAAACCAGATTATAAAATTGAAAATAAATTAATAAGCACCTTAATATCATTTATAAAAAATAAAGATATTAATTCATCCCTTTTATCAGAATTACTAAGTATTCCGACATTTGCTGAAATTGAATCGGAGATGGAAAATATAGATCCTCTAAAGATATATAAAACTATTGACGAATTAAGTCATTTATTCGGTACAAAATTAAAAAAAGAATTATATTTTAAGCTTGAAGAAATAGAGAAAAATCTAGATAGAGTGTGGCCAGAAGGTAAAAATGAAAGAAAACTAATCGAAACTATTTGGAAACTACTCTTACACAGTCATGATGAGGAAATTAAAAGCAAAATAATTAATTATGTCGATA
>CACGAP010000018.1:0-3867 GCA_902571145.1 uncultured Prochlorococcus sp. | reverse complement strand
TTTAAATGCATCTTATGAACCTTTAAACATTACTTCATGGCGAAGAGCAGTAATTTTGATGATTAAAGGTAAAGCAGAAAGCTTAGAGGAAGATAAAACATATTCAATACATACTGGGAAAAATTTGCCTACAGTTATAAGACTTCGTTACTATGTCAAAGTTCCTTTTAGAGAGGTTTCTTTAACAAGAAAAAATATTCTTCTGAGAGATAATAATTCTTGCCAATACTGTAACTATAGGGGTAGTGACCTATCAATAGATCATGTTTTACCCAGAAGCAGAGGTGGAACAGATAACTGGGAAAATGTTACTACAGCATGTCTCAGATGTAATGTACAAAAAGGTAATCGAACCCCAGAAGAGGCGAATATGCCCTTAAAACGTCGGCCTTATCGTCCATTAAGTAATCTAAATTTTGAAGCTACAAGACAAATTGACTCTGGCAAGCATAAAGAATGGAGTAAATACGTAATAGGGGTTGCAATCTAAAAAAAATTCTTAATTTACTTCTTTATTAAAATCTTCCATCATTCTTTTTTGTTCTTGCGCTATGCATGCATTAATCACTTCTTCTAATTGACCAGCAAGAATTGGCTCAAGAGAAAAATTGGAACCTAATCTATGATCAGTTGTCCTGTTATCTTTAAAATTATAAGTTCTGATTTTTTCACTTCTATCGCCTGTTCCAACCTGGGAAAGCCTTTGTGATCTCTCTTTTGCATTAGCTTCTTTTAATTGAATTTCATACAATTTAGCTCTTAAAATTTCCATTGCTCGTTCACGATTTTGCAATTGTGATCTCTCTTGAGTGCAAAAAACTCTTATTCCTGTCGGCTTGTGGAGAAGATCAATAGCTGTCTCAACTTTATTAACATTTTGTCCCCCTGCACCTCCTGATCTTGCTGTACCAACCTCTAAATCAGTAGGATCAATTTTAACCTCAACAGGATCAGCCTCAGGCATAACGGCAACTGTAGCAGTAGAGGTGTGAACTCTACCTTGAGATTCAGTAGCTGGAACTCTTTGGACTCTATGTACACCAGCCTCAAATTTAAGTTGACTATATACAGAATCTCCTTTAACGGAGATAACTAACTCCTTAAATCCACCCATATCTGACTCGGAAGCACTAACAGGTTTTACAGACCATCCAATTTTTTGTCCATATCTTTCATACATTCTTGCTAAATCACCCGCCCAGATACAAGCCTCGTTACCTCCAGCACCGGCTCTGATTTCTAACATTACACTTCTTTCATCTCTTGGGTCTTTTGGCAATAAGGCGATTGTGGTTTTTTGAATCAGTTCACTCTTAGATTCCTCTAGAGTTATTAACTCCTCATTTATCAAAGATTCCATTTCTTTATCATTTCTATTCTCTTTTAGTAAATTTTTTGAATCTTCGATTTCTTTATCAGTATCAAGCAACTTATTAAAATCAATCACCAAAGGTTCCAATTTTGACCTTTCTCTTGCTATGGATTCTAATTTTTTTGGATCATTAGCTATATCAGGATCTGCAAGCTGAACTTCCAAATTTTCAAAACTTTCTGCAGCAGTTTTCAACCTTGCAATTAATGTTGAGTATTCCAATTGAAATTGTGCTTAATTTTGAAAAATTCTATTTTTTAGAATCTTTTTCTTGTTTTATTTCTTTTGAAGTAGCAGTATCAGCTGAACCCATTCCATATTTTTTCATAAACCTGTCAACCCTACCTTCTGTATCAAGAATCTTTTGAGTTCCGGTGAAGAAGGGATGATTTCCACTCCAAACATCAACATGTAATTCAGGCTGCGTTGAGCCAGTAGTCATTACAACTTCTCCATTACATATAACTTTTGCAACTGGATACCATTTTGGGTGTATTTCTGATTTTGGCATAATTTAAATTCCTTTAACGTTTAGAGAATTGAGGAGCTTTTCTTGCTTTTTTAAGACCATATTTTCTTCTTTCCTTAGCTCTAGGATCTCTACTGAGGTGGCCTTCCGTTTTTAGCGGTTTCCTATTATCAGGAGATAATTCGCAAAGTGCTCGAGCTGCGCCTTGTTTTATGGCATCTGCTTGGCCAGTCAATCCACCACCAAAAACATTTACCAGAATATCATAAGAATTTTCAAGGCCTAACGTTTGCAAAGGTGCTTTTATTGAATTTATATGGAGGGGATTAAAGTTTAAGTAATCATCCCCAGCACGACCATTTATTTGTATTAGTCCATTTCCTGGAATCAAGCGAACTCTAGCTACAGAAGTTTTTCTTCTTCCAGTTCCCCAATACACAGCTTTGTTTTTTATTTGACTATTCATTTTGATAAATTAACTATTTAATAATACAGGATTCTGAGCAGCATGAGGATGATCAGAACCTTTATAAACTTTTAGTTTTTTAAATTGCTGTCTTCCTAAAGAATTATGAGGCAGCATGCCCTTAACAGCTTGCTCGATTATTCTTTCAGGAATTCTTTCTTGTAAGGACTCAAATTTTTCAATTTTCATTCCTCCTGGTCTTCCAGAATGTCTCCTGTACAATTTTTGTGATGCTTTTTTACCTGTTACCTCAACTTTCTCGGCATTTACTACAATGACAAAATCTCCAGTATCTAGATGAGGTGTAAATGTTGGTTTATTCTTACCTCTCAATACAGTTGCAATTTCTGTAGCAAGTCTACCAAGCGTCTTATTTTTTGCGTCAACTAAAAACCAATTTCTTTCAATTGTTTCTAAAGATGGAGTAATTGTTTTATTCATTTACCAAATTTCTGCAAATAAATTCATATTAGCTTTAAATTCTACCTTATTGAAGGAATATTAAACAACAGTTTCGAATGATTTACGCAAAAAATTCGCTTAATTAAACCTTACTTAAGAAAAACCCTTAATTAAAAATACAGGGAAAAAATCATTTTTATTAATCTTTTTAAAAACATTTTCTTCATAAACAGCATTTACAAAACATAACCCTTTAGCTGGAGCAGATTCCTTAACATCATTTTTCTTTTTGTTTACCCATCTATCTGTAAAAATTTCTTGCGATATTTTGTTTTCTCCAACTAAAACTAGTTGACCAATAATTAAGCGGACCATTCCATACAGAAAACCAGTAGCTTTAATATCAACAAAAATCAAATCTTCTACTCTTTTAATATCTATATTTTTTATTTTTGTAATTGAGTTTGTTCTATTACTACCACTTTTCTGAAAAGCAAAAAAATCATGTTCTCCTATCATTTTCCTAGATGCATTTAACATTAAAACTTCATCTAATACTTTTTGATATCTATGCCATGACCAATTGTTTATGAATAAGTTCGGGAATTTACTGTTATTAATGACATATCGATAATGTCTATACTTTGCTGAATAGCATGCATGCCAACTATCTTTAACCTCGACTGATTCTAAGATCCTAATTGTTGAGGGTAAAACACTATTTAAGATATCAGAAAAACTATTTCCTGGAATAACAGAATCAATATCAAAGTGCACTACTTGGCCAGATGCATGAACCCCTGCATCAGTCCTACCTGCGGCAAAAGTCTTTACTGTATGATTTGTAATCTTTAAGAGAGCTCTCTCTAGAATTTCTTGGACTGTAGTTGCATTTTTTTGTTTTTGCCAACCTGAATAATGAAATCCATCATATTGGACTAATAAAGCTACCCTTTTCAAAAGTTATTTTTTAGTAAAAGCCCCTTTATTACCTAACTTAAACAAGCTCGATTATGGCCATCTGAGCGTTATCACCTTTTCTTGATACAGTTCTGACTATGCGTGTATAACCACCATTTCTGTCCCCATATCTTTCCTTTGCTTTTTCAAATAATGAATGAACTAATTTTTTATCATAAATATATCCAATTGCCCTTC
>CACGAP010000017.1:0-3975 GCA_902571145.1 uncultured Prochlorococcus sp. | reverse complement strand
ACTTATAAATATTTTAAAAAATGAAGGGATCAGTTTTGATGTTCATCCAGTTAAAACAGCTCCTCCTGCATTAGGAATTTTGGGTAATTTACTCTTCCCAGCAATCTTAATTGGAGGTTTAATCTTGTTAGCAAGGAGGTCAAATGGTATGCCTGGAGGGCCTGGCCAGGCAATGCAGTTTGGAAAAACAAAGGCAAGATTTGCAATGGAAGCTGAAACAGGAGTCGTTTTCGATGATGTTGCAGGTGTTAATGAAGCCAAGCAGGATTTGCAGGAGGTAGTCACGTTTTTAAAAAAACCAGAAAAATTTACTTCTGTTGGAGCAAGGATTCCGAAAGGAGTTCTATTAGTAGGCCCTCCTGGTACTGGTAAAACCCTTTTAGCAAAAGCAATTGCAGGTGAAGCAGGTGTACCATTTTTCTCACTGTCAGGTTCTGAATTTGTTGAAATGTTTGTTGGTGTTGGTGCTAGTAGAGTTAGAGACCTATTTAAAAGAGCTAAAGAAAATAGTCCTTGTTTAATATTTATTGATGAAATAGATGCTGTAGGGAGGCAAAGAGGCGCAGGTATTGGCGGTGGTAATGATGAGAGAGAACAAACTCTCAACCAATTACTTACTGAAATGGATGGCTTCGAAGGTAATAGTGGGATAATAATAATTGCAGCAACAAACAGACCTGATGTTCTAGATTCAGCTTTAATGAGACCAGGCAGATTCGATAGACAGGTAACTGTAGATGCACCTGATATCAAGGGAAGACTATCAATATTGGAAGTTCATGCAAGGAATAAGAAACTTCAAGAGGATTTAACACTTGAAAGCATTGCAAGAAGAACACCAGGTTTTACTGGTGCAGATTTAGCAAATTTATTAAATGAGGCTGCCATATTAACAGCTAGGAGGAGAAAAGATTCTATTAGTATTTCAGAAATTGATGACTCTGTAGATAGGATTGTCGCAGGAATGGAAGGTTCTCCGTTAACAGATGGAAGAAGTAAGAGATTAATTGCCTATCACGAAGTTGGCCATGCTCTTATCGGTTCACTTGTTAAAGCACATGATCCTGTTCAAAAAGTGACCGTCATTCCAAGAGGCCAAGCTAAAGGTTTAACTTGGTTTACCCCGGACGACGAACAAACACTCGTTAGCAGGGCTCAATTAAAAGCGAGAATAATGGGTGCTTTAGGAGGAAGAGCTGCTGAAGATGTAGTTTTTGGAGAAGGTGAGATTACTACAGGAGCGGGAGGAGATTTCCAACAAGTTGCTTCAATGGCACGCCAAATGGTTACTAGATTTGGAATGAGTAATTTAGGTCCGATAGCTTTAGAAAGTGGTAATCAAGAAGTTTTTGTTGGTAGAGATTTAATGACAAGAAGTGAAGTTTCTGATTCAATCTCTAAACAAATAGATGAAAGTGTGAGAGTAATGGTCAAAGAATGTTATAAAGAAACCTACGATATAGTAAGCAAAAATAGAGAAGCTATGGATACGATAGTTGACCTATTAATCGAAAAAGAAACATTAGACGGTGATGAATTTTTAAGTATTCTCTCCAAATTCACCAAAATTCCCGAGAAAGAGAGAACACCTCAATTATTAGGCTAAACTTTTATTGGTTTCTTATCTAACACTAGATCAATTAAACCGTACTCAACAGCTTCGTTTGGGGACATATAAAAATCTCTATCAGTATCTTCTTTGATAGTCTCATAATCCTTTCCAGTCCTTTCTGATAGTTCAGTATTTAATCGTTCTTTTAAAAACAAAATTTCATCTGCCTGAATTCTTATATCACTGGCTTGCCCTCTAGCACCTCCAAGTGGTTGATGAATCATTATTCTTGAATGTCTAAGGCTGCTTCTTTTACCTTTAGTACCTGCCGCAAGCAAAAATGCACCCATACTAGCTGCTAAGCCAACACATACTGTATGAATGTCAGGCTTTACATGTTGCATTGTGTCAAAGATACCCAATCCGTCATATACGGATCCGCCAGGTGAATTAATGTACATATAAATGTCCTTATCTGGATCCTCTGCCTCGAGGAACAATAATTGAGCAACAATTCTATTAGCAGTTTCACTAGTAACTTGTTCTCCCAGAAAGATTATTCTCTCTCTTAATAGTCTCGAATAAATATCAAAGACTCTTTCACTTCCGCCCGATTCTTCTAAAACTAAAGGGATCATAATAATATTTATCTGTTTATTAGATATTAACGATATTGAGTCAACATACGCTAACCTTATTAAGGTTTACATATAAAAAATTGAAAGAAAAATTGACTGTTTCAGATAGCAAAAAGTTATTTCATGCAAAATTTCCTTACGTCATTCCAGGTTTATATAAAAGAATAGTTGATGAAATGCTTGTCGAACTTAATCTTTTGAACCATCAAAATGAATTTACGCAAGATTATCTCTTTTGTGTCGGCCTCACCGAAACATTCAAAGAATTAATGAAAGGATATCATCCTGAAAAACACTTGGATCTACTTTTTGAATCTTTATGCAGTTCAACAAATTTTGAGGCGAAGGAAATTAATGAAATATCTAAAAAGTCTCAAAAAGAATTAAAGGATAAAAAATCTAAAGATATTTTAAAATTATTAGTAGAAAAAAATAATTCTAAACTTTATCCTTCAAGGATTTTGAACTTAGGGATATATATATTAATTTCAAACTCCCAAGATTTCAAAGAGAAAAATGAATCAGACAAAAATAAGATGAGCTCAGATATTTTTGAGAAGTTAGGATTATCTGCTAATAAAGCAGAAAAAGATATTGGAATCTACAAAAGCAGCGTATCAAAAATGGAACAAGCAAAAGAATTAATTGAAGAGCTCAGAATTAAGGATAAGAAAAAAAACCAAAAAAAATAATAACTATTTTTTTAATCTTTTTTTATCTTTCCAAGAGACATAGGATATATAAACTACAGCTAATGTTATGAATACGAGCAAAACAAACGATGTTGAGATAAGAAATTTACTTAAATAGACTTCATAAGTTAAAAATGAAATCATATGTCAATTGATCCGTCTCCATTTCTTCCCCAAACAACCATGGCAATTGAAAAAGTAAAAATAGCAGCCAATGCTGCCCAACCTATTTGAAAGATCATAAGAATTTATTTCTTTTTATAAATATAACAGAACTTCAAAATTTTTTAATCATTTTAAAGCTAAAGTTAATTTCTCAGAAACAAAATTTTCCCAATAGACTTGTAAAAAAATCAAATTGGGAAGGTTAGTTTTAAATCATAGTACTAATATAGAAGGTCTAATTCCAATACTTCAAAAACTAGCACTGGAAAATAATATCAAGACAATAACTCCAGCTGTAATTTCAAGAGCCAGGGGAAGATCATCTAAATTGATAATTAGATTGTCAGTGAAAACTATAAACGGATATAAAGCAATCGCCAGAAAGGGTAATACAGCTCAAGAAGTTTTTATTTCAACAGAGTTAAGTAAAGATGAATTAAAAAAGATAATAGATCTTTATAATAAAAAGTAATTAAATTAAAGGGTATTGTGAAATAGTTTAGGAGAGAACAAATGAAATTAGTATTAAATTTTTTTATGTTTTTATTGGCCTTTTTTTCATTTAGTAATAAATCATTATCACTTACTAATTACCAAATAAAAAGATTTTGCGCAAAGGAGAAAAGAGTATCTTTATGTATCAAAAATTTACAAGAGAAAAGATCTGATCTCCAAAAAGGAAATCTAATTGAAATACCTGTAACCCCTTACAAACGGTAATTAGAAATTGTATTTAAATTTCAAATTCTGATTCGAAAAGATTAAATGCATTTTTATAGCTTTTGAGAAGTTCTTCAGAATTATCAGAAAATCCCTGTCGCTCGTAATCTTCTTTTAATTCATCATATAAGTAAACAACTTTGTTAAAGGCGCTTATATATTCTTTTTGTATGTCTTCATCATCGATATCATAGATTTTTGCCAGTAC
>CACGAP010000016.1:0-5392 GCA_902571145.1 uncultured Prochlorococcus sp. | reverse complement strand
TCTACAGTGAAATAACCAGTTACAAAGCTGATCAAGTAGGTATTAAATGGATTTCAAAATTGGCAACAAATTATGTGAAACTTCAAAAACTTAATAATTTTGATAAAAAAATTTGTTTAATAATAAGTAATTATCCAGTAAAGAATGGAAGAATCGGTAATGGTGTTGGTCTTAATACACCATCTTCAATAATAAATATTCTTAACTGGTTAAAAGAAGAAGGTTATGATCTTGGATCTTGTAATTATCCTCAAGATTCTTCGGTATTAATGTCAATACTTATAAAAACTAGAACTAATGATCTTGAATCTCAAAATAATAAACCATTAGATTACTTACCACTTAGTGACTATTTAAAATATTGGAATTATTTAGAACTAGAACCAAAAAATATTATTGTTAACCGTTGGGGCAAACCATCAGAAGCGATCGATCTTGATAATGAAGGCTTCTCAATAAATGGTATTAGATTTGGGAAAATAACATTATTGATTCAACCTCAACGAGGTTATGACGCTTTCACTGATAGAGATATTCATTCTCCCGATCTTCCACCTCCCCATAGATATTTAGCACAATATTTTTGGATTGAAAAAGTTTTTAACGCAAATGCTATTTGCCATATTGGTAAACATGGGACTGTTGAATGGTTACCTGGCAAATCTATAGGTCTCAGTAATAAATGTTTTCCAAATATTATTTGTCCAGCAATACCAAACATATATCCTTTTATCGTAAATGATCCTGGAGAAGGATCCCAAGCTAAAAGAAGAACAGCTGCAACAATTATTGATCATTTAACCCCTCCTTTGGATAGGTCAGAATTATATGGTAAATATTCAATATTAGAAAATTATTTAGACGAATATTTTGAAGCAAAATTGTTAAATTCTAATCGGATAGAAATTATAGAAAAATCCATTTTTGAATTAATTAAAAATGATTTTAACGAAATCACTTTAAATAATAAAAATAATCAAATTGAAGAGATTGATTCTTATCTTTGCAATATTAAAGAATCTCAAATTAGGACAGGTTTGCATATTTTTGGTAATAGGCAGAATGACATTAATGAAATAAATTTATTCTTGTGTATTGCTAGAGTGCCAAATGCAAATCGAATTGGGATTATTCAATATATAGCAAAACATTTAAAACTAGATTTGGATCCTTGGACAAATAAATATGATCAAAAGTTAAGTGAAAAGGATAAAAAATTATTATTGACTTTTTCCAACAAAAACATTTTAAACTTTAGAATGGCTATTGATTTTTTGGAACAACAAGCAAAGTATTTAATATATTTGTTTTTTTACAAAAAGAATACCAATATAAAAAATCTAGAAAAATATAAAAATCAGAAAATAATAGACTATTTCTTTAATGAAAAAAAACATAATAAGTATTTTTTATTATTAAAAAAAGAGATTCTATATCCAATCATTAATTCTTCATATAATGAGAAATTATCATTTATTAATTCATTAAATGGACAATATGTAAAAAGTGGTCCATCTGGAGCCCCTACGAGAGGTAAAACTGAAGCTTTACCCACTGGTAAAAATTTCTTTTCAGTTGATTCGAGAGGACTGCCAACTGAATCAGCATGGAGTGTTGGTTGTAAATCCGCTTCACAAATACTTGATTTATACAAACAAGATAATGGAGAAGATTTAAAAAATATAGCAATATCTGTATGGGCAACATCCACAATGAGAAATGGAGGTGAAGACATTTGTCAAATACTATATTTATTAGGAGTACAGCCTATTTGGGATGGACCTTCAAGAAGAGTAGTAGATCTAGAAATCATTCCTTTATCTGTTCTCGAGAGACCAAGGGTAGATGTTACTTTAAGGATTTCGGGAATGTTTAGAGATGCATTTCCTCAGTTAGTTAAATTAACTTCTAAAGCAATAAATCTTGTTTCTAATCTTAATGAAGATGATAAATTTAACCCTCTTGCTGGGGCATCAAGGGATGGTGATTCAATTAATCGTATATTTGGGTCAGCGCCAGGTTCATATGGAGCTGGTCTACAAGAACTAATTTCAAATTCTAATTGGGAAAATATTGATGATTTTGGAGAATCTTTTCTTAATTGGAGTAAGTGGATTTACAGTGATAATCTTGAACCTATAGAGGATAAAAAATTATTAGAAAATGCTCTTAAAAATGTTCAGTTAGTTGTTCATAACCAAGATAATAAGGAACATGATATTTTAGATTCTGATGATTATTATCAGTTTCAGGGTGGATTATCTTCAGCAGTAAAAAAATTGAGCGGTAAATTACCTGAAATGTATCATGGTGATTTATCAAAATTTGGATTATCTAAAATTTCAAAATTACAAGATGAAATTAATAAAGTTGTTATATCAAGAATACTTAACCCTAAATGGATAAATGGAATGAAGGATAATGGTTATAAAGGAGCGTTTGAATTTTCAGCTACACTTGATTACTTATATGCTTTTGATGCTTCTACTGAAGTAGTCTCAGATTGGTGTTATGAGGAAGTTTATAAATCATGGTTATGTGATCTAGATCTTAGGAATTTCTTTCTAGAGAATAATCCATGGGCTTTAAGAGATATTGCACAAAGATTACTTGAAATTGTCAATAGAAAAATGTGGAATAATTGTTCATCAGATGTCATTGAAAATTTAAAGAACATAATTATTAATACTGATTCAATAATTGAAAAAAACGAATTCTGAATTATCTACCTAATAGCGACAGTCCATGACTATCTGTTCCGCATGTTTTTAGCATTGAATATTTATCTGCTAATTTATCTATTTCTGAACAAACAAATAAACTAGGATTCCATACTTCATTAAGTTCATAATCGTACCAAACCTCTATTCCATCAATACCTTGTATTTTGGCCTCTGGAATTAATTTATAAAAGGGAATCCTGTATCTCGCTGGGTGTGCAAGAAATGATAAACCACCAGCTAAATTTATTGCTTTAATAACTGATTTAATATTTAAATCATTACCTATGGGAGACTCTCCAAGGATGTAGGGATTTAGGTATTTACTTTTTATATCTATTCCCAATCCAATTACATGTACTAAACAACCCAGAATCAAACAATTAATTTCTATTCCCGAAATTAATGTAAAAGAATCTTTAGGATAATTTTTGAGTATATTATTTTTTTTTATATATTCATGAGCTTTAATTGTATGATGATCAGTTATTGATAAAAATTTCAAGTTATTTTTATAAGCTTGTTCTAAAAGTTCATATGGTTCTAGACTTCCATCACTAAATTTTGTATGACAGTGAAAATTAATATTTTTAGGACAACTATTTTTATTAATATTGGAGGTTAATTTTATTAAGTCTTCCCTATTCATTACTTAATGAATTCTCATTTTTCTTTCTAATCTTTGCATATAATTGTATTGAAGCCAACATGAATATAATTAGTCCAACTACGCTCCATGTAGCAACACTAGTTGGAAAATTATTTTTAAAAATTACTAAAAGTACAATTATAAATAATAATAAAGTAGGCAATTCATTTAATAATCTAAGGTTTTTTGCTGAAATGGTTGAAGTTCCATTTTGTAATGAATACATTATTTTGTAACAGTATGAATGATAAATTACTAATCCTAAAACAAAAGAAATTTTAATTTGTAACCACTTCTCACTTAACCAACTTGGTTGCATAATAACCATGCATATAGCCATACTTAAAGCTAATATCATCCCAGGTGTTGTGATGATATTCGCCAGCCTTTTTTCCATCAAGGTGTATTGTTTATTAAAGGCAATTTTTAATTCATTATCCATATTTTTAGATTCTTCATGATATATGAAAAGTCTTACTAAATAAAAAAGGCCCGCAAACCAAACTATTACACCAATAATGTGAAGTGATTTAAACCAGAGATATGCTTCAGCTGCCAAATTACTAGATTTATTTAAAAATATATATTTTTAATATAATTATATTTAACAATATCAAGAAATCTATTTTTCAAAAATTAATTAATATTTATAACTCGTTAAAATATTCATATATATCATTTACTGAATTTTTTCCAAGTCCTTTAACTTTTGATAAATCCTCTTTACTAGCTATTCTTATCGCGTCTATTGATTTAAAATGCTCAAGCAATTCCCTTATTCTTGATGGTCCTAATCCACTGATTTGGGACAATTGAGATCTATTCATTCTCTTAGATCTTTTGTCTCTATGAAAAGATAATGCAAATCTATGTGCTTCATCTCTTACCCTTCTTAAAAGAAGAACTCCTTTTTGATTTTCATCAGTATCAAGAGACTTAGTAAATCCTGGAATAAATATTTCTTCATGTTTTTTTGCTAATGAACATAAAGTTACTTCTTCCTCAAGATTTAATTCTTTTAATGCTTTAATAGCTGCATTTAACTGTCCTTTTCCTCCATCAATCATTATTAAATCAGGCCAGTCTGATAGAAGTTCATTGTCTAATTTACTATTCGTTTTATCATTTAATGTTGAAAAATCCCCTCCGTTTTCTTTAAATCTTGACCATTTTTTAAACCTTCTATGTATTACTTCATATATCGAGGCAAAATCATCACTATGTCCTAAAACAACGTTTGGATCTTTAATTTTATATTTCCTATAATGCTGTTTAGAAGGAATCCCATCAATAAAAACGACTTGTGATGCTACAGGGTCACTACCTTGAATATGGCTTATATCATAACCTTCAATTCTTTTAGGTTGTTCGCTTAATTCAAGTATTTGGGCAAGATCCTCAATTGATGATTCATTATCTTGTATCCCATTTATTATTCTATCTAATTCCAATTTCGCATTTTTTAAAACCATTTCTACAGTTTCATGTTTTTTATTTCTTTTTGGGATTAAGATTTTTACTTTCTTTTTTCTTAGATCCGTTAACCAATCCTCTATGGTTGCTTGTTTTGGAAGGATATATTGAATAAGAATTTCTGATGGTATTTCTACAGCTTCAACATTCATATAATGCTCTTCTAATATCTTTTGTAGAATGAGATTTTCATCTTCATTATTTAATTTTTGACTATAGCCAATTCTCCCAATGAGCTTACCAGATCTCATTTGGAAAATTTGTATACTAGCTACATTTTTGTCTGAAACTATTCCAAAGATATCTCTATTAATTGAAGAATCTGGTATTGATATTTTTTGTGATTCAGTTAATAATTTTAATCCTGAAATTTGGTCTCTTATTTTTGCTGCATTCTCATAATCTAAATCATTTGAAAATTGGAGCATTTTTTTTTGTAAAAATATTTCTAAGTCATCATTTCTACCCTGAAATATCATAGATACTTGTTTCATTATTTTTTTATAATCGTCAGATGATATAACTTCTTGGCAAACACCTGGACATCTTC
>CACGAP010000015.1:0-9194 GCA_902571145.1 uncultured Prochlorococcus sp. | reverse complement strand
CTCCTTTAACTCGTAGCAGTTACCATGCTGAAGAGATTCAAAAACTTATGAAAAAGTATCCAAGATAGTCATTTTTATTTATTTGAGTCTATCCACTCATTTAATTTCCATTCAACTAGATCATTTTTAATCATTGGATCATTCTTAATGATTTTTAGAGCATTTCTATAATTATTCATCTCAAGAATAAGTAATCCGCCTTCGCCTGGCCTATTTAACTCATCTACCAAAAAGCCACTTTTTATATTGATACCCTCTTTTTTTAATTTTTTTACCCAATCAATATGTTCGTTAATTATTTTTCGTTTTAAATCACTATTAGTTAAGTATTCTTTTTTTATAATTTCAGTTTTTACAAAGAAAGGCATTTACATTTTTTTTATACCAAGCATCTCTTCTTCACTTGGGGGAACAATCAATTTGAAAGTACTCTTAAAATGAGACCAATTTTCAATTATTTTGGCAGCCTTTAAGCTATTTGTTTGTGCTTGATATTCTCTAATAATTTCCAATAAGATATTTTCCTGCTTTGATGAAGTTATTTGATGAATGCTTACTATTTCTTTATTTACTTTATTACTTAAATCATTATTTTCATCGCTTATAAAAGCTATTCCACCAGTCATGCCCGCACCAATATTTCTTCCTGTAGAACCTAGAATAACTACTTTCCCACCAGTCATGTATTCACAACAATGATCACCTGCTCCTTCTGTTACCGCTGTAGCACCACTATTTCTAACCGCAAATCTTTCTCCCGATTTTCCTAATGCAAATAATTTTCCACCTGTTGCTCCATAAAGACAAGTATTTCCTAGGATGACTTGTTCGGAGGAGAGTTCAGTTATTTTTGGTGGAATTATTGTGAGTATGCCTCCGTTCATTCCTTTACAAACATAATCATTAGCTTCTCCGATTAATTGAACATTCATTCCCTTCAATAAAAAGGCACCAAAGCTTTGTCCTGCATATCCTTTGAAATTTAAGTTGAGTTCACCATTGAAGCCAGTGTTGCCGTGAAGTTCTGCGATTTCGCCTGATATTTTCGCACAAACACTTCTATCTGTATTTTTTATCTCAATTTCTTTGGTTAATATTTCGTGATTTTTAATTGAATCTATAAATTTAGTATCAGACAAAAACTCGTCTTCCAATACAGAACCATTACTATGGGCAGTTGTTAAATGTTTTAACCATGATCTATCAGGGGTTGAGTGTTCATTTACTAAAGAAGAAAGATCAATATTAGAAGTTTTTGGAAGATCGATATTTCTTGCAGAAAGAAATTCTTGATTACCAATCAGTTCTTCCATATTAGAAACACCGATATTACTCATTATCTGTCTGACTTCTTCAGCAATATACAAGAAAAAATTGACGACATTTTCTGGAATACCTTTAAATCTTTTTCTTAATTCTTCTTTTTGAGTGGCAACTCCAACAGGACACTTGTTTGTATGACAAACCCTAGCCATTATGCATCCTTCAGCGATCATCGCTACAGAACCAAAGCCGTATTCTTCAGCACCTAGTAAAGCCGCTATAACTACGTCCCAGCCTGTTTTAAGACCTCCATCAGTTCTCAAAATTACTCTTTCGCGTAAGTTATTCTCTAAGAGAGATTTATGAACCTCAGCAACACCAAGTTCCCATGGTAAACCTGCATGTTTAATAGAACTTAGGGGTGAAGCGCCTGTACCTCCGTCATGTCCAGAAATTTGAATTACATCTGCATTAGCTTTGCTAACTCCAGCAGCAATAGTTCCTATACCAATTTCAGAAACAAGCTTAACGCTTACTTTCGCTTTTGGATGAACTTGGTGTAAGTCGTGGATAAGTTGAGCTAAATCTTCAATTGAATAAATATCATGATGCGGGGGAGGAGATATTAAAGCTACTCCTGGTTTACTATTTCTTAGTTTTGCGATGTAAGAATCAACTTTTGGACCAGGTAATTGTCCCCCCTCTCCGGGTTTTGCACCTTGAGCCATTTTAATTTCGAGTTGTTTACCACTTCTTAGATATTCAGGTGTAACTCCAAATCTTCCTGATGCTATTTGTTTAATAGCGGAGCATGCGGTGTCTCCATTCTTTAAGCCTTTAATAAATGGTAACGTCGCTGACTGAGTATTTTCGTCGATATCATTTAAAACATTAAAACGAGCTGGATCTTCTCCCCCTTCTCCACTATTACTTTTTCCACCAATTCTATTCATTGCAACTGCCAAAACTTCATGCGCTTCTCTGGATAAAGCACCTAAACTCATTCCTCCAGTACAGAACCTTTTGCAAATTGATTCAACACTTTCAACTTCCTCTAATGGAATGCTTTTTCTTTTTGAATTAATTGTTAGCAAATCTCTAAGAGATGTTGTCGGTCTATTACTAATAAGTTTTTTATAAGTTTCAAAATGATCGTATCCTGGCCCTTGTTTTACCGCCGAATGTAAAACTTTAGACATCTCTGGGTTATTTGAATGATATTCTCCATTATTTCTAAATTGTACAAATCCTAAAAATTCTAATTTCTTTAAATCGATCTCTGGATAGGCTTTCGTATGTATTGAAAGTGTTTCATTAGTTAATTCTTTTAATGTTATGCCAGCGATACGACTTGTTGTACCATCAAAAGCAATTTTTATTAAGTCAGATCCAAGGCCTACAGCTTCAAAAATTTGTGCACCATGGTAACTAGATAAAAGTGAGATGCCTATTTTTGAGAGAATTTTTCTTAGACCGTCTTCTAGAGCTTTTTTAATATTTTCTTGAACATCAACTATTGATAATGGATTTATTTTTTTGCTATCTATGAGTTTTTGTGTTTTTGGATGTTTTAACCAGTGTCTACCTGCTTCGAAAGTCAACCAAGGGCAAACTGCACTTGCTCCATATCCAATTAAACAAGCTAAGTGATGTGTGCTCCAACATTGACCGGTCTCAATTACTAGAGAAGCTTTTAGCCTGATTTCTTTTTTAAGAAGATAATGATGAATTGCTCCAACAGCAAGTAAAGGAGGTATGAAAGTCTTTTTAGGATTAATTCCCTTATCAGAAATGACAATTAAAGAGCAACCTTCTTTTATAGACAACTCACTCTGTTTACAGATTAGTTTTAATTGCTTCTCTAAGCCTTGAATACCCTCTTCTAAATCAAACAAACTTGAAATTGTCTGAGATTTAATTTTTGATTTTTTGATGGAAATGAGTTCTTCCTCATTAAGAATCGGACTTTGTAAATGAATAAAAGATTTAGCGTCTTTAATTTCAAATGGTGTACATCTTTCTCCTAGATGCATCTCTAAACTCATTACAAGTTTTTCTCTCAGAGGGTCAATAGGAGGATTAGTAACTTGCGCAAATCTTTGCTTAAAGTAGTCGTATAAAATATGTGGCTTAGATGAAAGAACTGCTAATGGGATATCGTCGCCCATGCAATAAGTAGGCTCTTTAGCTAATGAAGCCATTGAATCTAAGATAAGGTCATTATCTTCCGCTGAAAACCCGTATGCAGTTTGTTGTTGCAACAACTCAAGGTCTTTTAGTTTGCATTCTTTAACCCATTCATTATTTTCAATTTTTATAGTTCTACTACTGAGAAGATTTTTATAATCATGCCTTTGAGCGGCTTCAGATTTTACTTCCCAATTTCTTAGGATTCTATGCTGATGAAAATCAACTGCCAACATTTGTCCCGGTCCTAATCGACCTTTTTCTATTACTCTTTCTTCTTCAAGATCTACTACTCCTGTTTCAGAACCCATTATTACAAACCCATCATTTGTGATTGAATATCTTGCTGGTCTTAGGCCATTTCTATCCAGCGTTGCTCCGACAAAATTTCCATCAGCAAAGACAAGGAGTGCTGGACCATCCCACGCTTCTTGTAGGCTTGCAGAATATTCATAAAAGGCCTTTATACAATCTCTCTCCTCAAGTTCTGGTTGATCTCTAAATGCTTCAGGAACAAGTTTTAACAATGAGTCAGTAATGGGCTGACCTGAACGAATATTGATTTCAAGGGTTGCATCAAGATTTGATGAATCACTTTTGTTTACGTCTACAATGGGCTTAATTTCATTAGATAACTCTCCCCAAAAATCATCTATATGTGTCTCTGAAGCTTTAGCCCAATTGATATTGCCCAAGAGAGTATTTATTTCGCCGTTATGACCCAAAAATCTCATAGGTTGGGCTAGTGGCCATTTTGGAAGTGTATTAGTACTAAATCTACGATGATAAACAGAAAATGAAACTTTAAAACTTTCTTCTTTTAGATCTTGATAAAACTCGGATAATATTTCTGAGCGAACCATACCTTTATAAACAACTGTTTGAGAACTTAGTGAGGCAAAATAAAATTCACAATCTCCAACATCATTTTTGAAAGTTTCTCTTATTTTTTTTTCAATTCTTTTCCTTAATTGAAATAAAAGCCTTTCAACATCCTTATGTTCTTTTTTATCTATATACAAAATCCACTGACAGATGAATGGAGTATTTGCTTTAGCTAAAGGACCTAAGATTTCATTATTAACAGGTACTGTTCTCCAAGATGTTTTGTTGACTTTTAATTTTTCTGCTTCTTCATCACATATTGATTTACATGTTTCAATTTTTTCTTTTTTATTAGGCATAAAAACCATGCCTAAACCTTTATTAAATTCTTGAGTATTTTTTAGATTAATTTTCTCTTCTAGATATCCCCATGGTATTGAACATAAAATGCCTGCTCCATCTCCTGAGTCACTATCTCCTCCACAACCTCCTCTATGCTCCATGCAGTTGAGGCCCTTTAGAGATTGTTTAAGGATCCAGTTGCTTTCTGTACCTTCAACATTTGCTATGAAACCAACTCCACATGCATCTTTCTCCCCAATTATTCCATTTGGGGAATAACTATCTTGATATGGGCCAACGATTCTTTTGTTACTCTCTCCCATAGATTATTTAAGTCTATTTAGTTATTTATGTATTTCTATTATAAAAATAAATATGAAAATAAATCTAAAGATAATGAATATTTACCAAATAATTTTAATTTGACAAATTTTAAAAAAAATATAATTAAAAACTTTTAGTAAGTGCTCTTAAAAGGTTATGATGGTTAAATATTTATTTTTATCTAAGTTTTAATAGATGCCCACCATCTCACAATTAGTAGGTTCAGAAAGAAAGCGTCTGACAAAGAAAACAAAATCTCCTGCATTAAAAGCTTGCCCCGAGAGAAGAGGAGTATGTACAAGAGTCTATACATCAACACCAAAGAAGCCTAATTCAGCCTTGAGAAAAGTTGCTAGGGTTAGATTAACTTCTGGTTTCGAAGTAACGGCTTATATTCCTGGGATTGGACATAATTTACAAGAACATTCTGTAGTATTACTTAGGGGTGGAAGAGTCAAGGATTTACCAGGGGTTAGATATCATATAATAAGAGGAACTTTAGATACTGCTGGAGTCAAAGACAGACGTCAATCCAGATCTAAGTATGGAGCAAAAGCTCCAAAAGATTAATTTTAAACATCACTTTTTTTAAAACATGTCACGTCGTAATGCAGCAGTAAAAAGACCAGTTCTTCCTGATCCTCAATTTAATAGTCGTCTTGCTTCAATGATGATTTCTCGATTGATGAAACATGGTAAAAAATCTACAGCTCAAAGAATATTGTCTGATGCGTTTTCTTTGATAAGCGAAAGAACAGGTGGGAATGCAGTGGAATTATTTGAAACAGCCGTTAAAAATGCTACTCCTCTTGTTGAGGTACGAGCTAGAAGAGTTGGTGGTGCAACATATCAAGTACCTATGGAAGTCCGCCAAGAAAGAGGTACAGCTATGGCATTAAGATGGCTTGTTACATTCTCGCGAGCAAGAAATGGCAAAAGTATGTCCCAAAAACTTGCTGGCGAGTTGATGGATGCAGCAAATGAAACTGGTAGTGCTGTTAAAAAAAGAGAAGATACTCATAAAATGGCAGAAGCTAATAAAGCTTTCGCACATTACAGATATTAATTTCATCAAAAGGTACTTAAGTAGTTTATTATTATTAAAGTTTGCTTTTAGGGTGAACTATACTTTTCAAAAATTATTTTATTTGGAGCTTTAAAATTGGCACGCGACTTTCCCCTGCAACGAGTAAGGAATATAGGTATAGCCGCTCATATTGATGCAGGTAAGACAACAACAACTGAAAGAATTCTGTTTTATTCTGGTGTAGTCCATAAAATAGGAGAGGTTCATGATGGTGCTGCTGTAACAGATTGGATGGCTCAAGAAAGAGAAAGAGGAATAACTATTACTGCTGCTGCAATATCTACTAGTTGGCAAGATCATAGGATTAATATTATTGATACTCCAGGACACGTTGACTTTACTATTGAAGTTGAAAGATCAATGCGTGTGTTGGATGGAGTCATAGCTGTATTTTGTGCAGTTGGTGGAGTTCAGCCTCAATCCGAAACGGTTTGGCGTCAAGCAGATAGATACTCTGTTCCAAGAATGGTTTTTGTTAATAAGATGGACAGAACTGGTGCTGATTTTTTAAAGGTTAATAAGCAAATTAAAGATCGACTAAAAGCAAATGCACTTCCAATCCAGTTACCTATTGGGGCTGAAGGTGATCTCACAGGCATTATTGATTTAGTAGCAAACAAAGCTTACCTTTACAAAAACGATTTAGGTACTGATATTGAGGAAGGACCAATTCCATCTGACATGGAGGAGGAAGCTGCCGAATGGAGATTTAAGTTAATGGAAAGTGTTGCGGAAAATGATGAAGAGTTAATAGAAATATTTCTCGAAACAGGAGAATTATCTGAAGAACAACTCAAAAAAGGTATTAGGGAAGGAGTTCTAAAACATGGATTGGTTCCAGTATTATGTGGTTCAGCTTTTAAAAATAAAGGTGTACAACTTGTATTAGACGCTGTAGTTGATTACTTGCCAGCTCCAGTTGATGTGAAACCAATACAAGGTGTTTTGCCAAGTGGCAAAGAAGATGTCAGACCTTCAGATGATAATGCTCCTTTCAGTGCATTAGCATTCAAAGTGATGTCAGATCCCTACGGAAAATTAACTTTTGTAAGAATGTATTCAGGCGTTCTTTCAAAGGGAAGTTATGTCATGAACTCTACTAAGGATGCTAAAGAGAGAATTTCTAGATTAGTAATTCTTAAAGCTGATGAAAGAGAAGAAGTTGATGAATTGAGGGCTGGGGATTTAGGAGCTGTATTAGGTCTTAAGAACACAACAACTGGTGACACTTTGTGTAACACAGAAGATCCAATAGTTTTGGAGACATTGTTCATCCCTGAACCAGTTATATCAGTAGCTGTTGAGCCAAAAACTAAAGGCGATATGGAAAAATTATCAAAAGCTTTAACTGCTTTGTCTGAAGAGGATCCAACCTTTAGGGTTAGTACAGATCCTGAAACAAATCAAACTGTTATTGCAGGTATGGGTGAGTTGCACTTAGAAATCCTTGTTGACAGAATGTTAAGGGAATTTAAAGTTGAAGCAAATATAGGTGCTCCACAGGTTTCTTATAGAGAAACTATTAGGTCTAGTTCTAAAGGTGAAGGTAAATATGCAAGACAGACTGGAGGTAAAGGTCAATATGGTCATGTAATTATTGAAATGGAACCTGCTGAAGTTGGTAAAGGTTTTGAATTTGTAAACAAAATTGTTGGTGGAGCAGTACCAAAAGAGTATATTGGTCCTGCATCTAACGGAATGAAAGAGACCTGTGAATCTGGTGTTCTTGCCGGTTATCCACTCATTGATGTAAAAGTAACACTAGTCGATGGTTCATTCCACGATGTAGACTCTTCTGAAATGGCCTTCAAAATTGCAGGTTCCATGGCTTTTAAAGATGGGGTTAAAAAATGCAATCCTGTCCTTCTAGAGCCTATGATGAAAGTTGAGGTTGAAAGTCCTGACGACTTTCTTGGATCTGTAATTGGTGATCTCTCTTCCAGAAGAGGTCAAGTAGAAGGACAATCTGTTGATGATGGATTGTCTAAGGTGCAGGCCAAAGTGCCCTTAGCCGAAATGTTCGGTTATGCCACTCAACTCCGATCAATGACTCAAGGTCGGGGTATATTTTCAATGGAGTTCGCAAACTATGAGGAAGTTCCTCGTAATGTTGCTGAAGCTATCATTTCCAAGAATCAGGGCAACTCCTGATCTCTAAACTAAAACACTCTTAAACCCTCGATTCTTTAATTCAAAATGGCTCGCGAGAAGTTCGAAAGAAACAAACCACATGTCAACATAGGTACTATTGGCCATGTTGATCATGGAAAAACAACACTAACAGCTGCTATTACAAATGTATTAGCTAAAAAAGGTCAAGCCCAAGCTCAAGACTATGGAGACATTGATGGTGCTCCTGAAGAAAGAGAACGTGGCATTACCATTAATACAGCTCATGTTGAATATGAAACTGAAGGCAGACATTATGCTCATGTCGATTGCCCAGGACATGCTGATTATGTGAAAAACATGATCACAGGAGCTGCACAGATGGATGGAGCTATCCTAGTTTGCGCAGCTACAGATGGTCCCATGGCTCAAACAAAAGAGCATATTCTATTAGCTAAACAGGTTGGAGTCCCTGCTCTTGTAGTTGCTCTAAATAAGTGCGATATGGTCGATGATGAAGAAATTATTGAACTTGTCGAAATGGAAATTAGGGAATTGTTAGATAGTTATGACTTCCCTGGAGATGACATTCCTATAGTTCAAGTTTCAGGTTTAAAAGCTCTCGAAGGTGATTCTACTTGGGAATCAAAGATTGAAGAGTTAATGAAAGCAGTCGACGCTAGCATTCCCGAACCAGAAAGAGAAGTTGATAAACCATTTTTGATGGCAGTTGAAGATGTTTTCTCGATTACTGGTAGAGGAACTGTTGCTACTGGAAGAATTGAGAGAGGTAAAGTTAAGGTTGGAGAAGAAGTAGAAATAGTTGGAATAAGAGATACAAGAGTAACAACTGTTACTGGAGTTGAAATGTTCCGAAAGCTTCTTGACGAAGGTATGGCCGGCGATAATGTTGGTTTACTTTTAAGGGGTGTCCAGAAAGAAGATATTGAGAGAGGAATGGTTCTTGTGAAGAAAGGATCTATTACCCCTCATACTCAGTTTGAAGGAGAAGTTTATGTTCTCAAAAAAGAAGAGGGCGGAAGACATACTCCTTTCT
>CACGAP010000014.1:0-10555 GCA_902571145.1 uncultured Prochlorococcus sp. | reverse complement strand
GTTTTAACTCTTTTTCTAGCAAATTAGTTTCAACAAAAATTAATCGGATAGGAAAAATTAAAGATGAATTTTTAATCACATCATTCTGCGAAAATAATTCACTACCAGAAATCCTAATGTCTTGAGTATCAACTTTTTTTGAGTGTTTTTATGCTTAATAAGCTTGTTAAAAATAAAAATGAAATTAGAAAAAAAAAGCTTCTATTTTTGATCCCTTTTTTGTTTTTCACAAATCACATCGAGCTTTTTCCATCAGTTGGTCCATCCATTCTCTCGCCTGCTCTGCATCTGAAAATGGTACATCCATTTCCTTCCCATCCCCTACTAATCTCAACCTGCACTTACCTTGAGATTCACTTGTTAGGGGAGCTTCACCTGAAGTTAGTGCCATTAATTCAACTAATTCCAGTTTCTTGATCGTAAAACAATCTTTTTCTTCAAATTTACCAGCTTCAAATGCGCTCCACTTTAACTCCCCATTTTTCAAAGATGCTGCACCTGAACTATCTAACTTGCACAATTCAGAATCACTAGCCCAACTTCTAAAAAGATTTTGCCTTCTTCTTTCTAACCATCCAAGTGCAGTTAATAAAATGAAGATTAAAAGTAATGGTAACCAAAGTAGTCCATGCAACATTTGATTTAAATTACAAATCTAAAGATATATCTACCAGTTTAGCCACAAGTTGTTCAATTTTTAAACCTGAAGCTTCCCAAAGCATTGGAAACATACTGTTTTTTGTAAAACCAGGAATTGTATTTATTTCATTTAGTAAAATTTTATTTGAAGATTTTTCTAAAAAGAAATCTACTCTTGCAAAACCGAAAATATTTAGTGCTCTACAACTTTTAATAGCAATTTCTTTAATTTCTTTTGTGATTTTAGAATCTATTTCGGCTGGGATAATTATTTTATTATTTGAGTGATATTTTGAATCGTAATCATACCAATCACTTTCGTAATTTACCTCGCCTATCTCAGAGGTTATGAGTTTTGAATTCCCAATTATTCCGCATTCAATTTCCCTTACCTCTAAACCTTCCTCTATTAAGATTCTTGGATCTATTTCCCGAGCCTTTTCTAATGCTAGTAATATTTCCGATTCATTTTTGACTTTGGAGATGCCAAGAGATGATCCAGAGTTCGATGGTTTTACAAAAACAGGAAATTTTAATTTTTTTAAAATTTCATTAATTATTTTATTTTTTACTTGCTTATCGTTGAGATCTTCATTTTGAAAAACTAGATAATTAACTTGTGGAAGTTTAAGATTTGAGAAAATTGTTTTCATCAATATTTTATCCATTCCAAGTGCTGAGCCAATAATTCCGCACCCAACTAAAGGTTTCTTTGTAAATCTAATTAAGCCATGAATTGATCCGTCTTCACCATTAAATCCATGTAAGAGAGGAAACCAAACATCAATATTTTGAAATTCAATGCCGTAAAGGAAGTTAATTTTTTCTTGATTAAAAGTTTCTTGTTTTTTTGTTTTATAGTGTTCAATTTCACCAGTTAGGATTTTTTCTGAGATATCACTATCAAGCCAATCTCCACATTTGCTTATGTAAAAGGCTTTAACCGTAAAGCGTTCTTTATTTATTTGTGCATTAAATGCTTGAAAAACTGTTTTTGCAGAGGATATCGATACTTCATGTTCATTGGAATGTCCGCCAAATATTAATCCAATACATTTTTTCTTTCCCCCGATCATTTAAAAAAAAATTTATAAAGAAAGTTCTCCTGTTAAAGAAAAGGGTCTTGCTTCATTTATTCTGACATTTATCTCATCTCCCATCGAAAAATTAAAGTTAATGTTTTTGGGAATCTCTACGAAAGTTAATCTATTTGTTCTAGTTCTACCCATAATTTGAGAGGAATTTTTTGGATTTAAACCCTCAATTAAAACGCTTTCGATATTATTGATATATCTTTGGTTTCTACTCCGGGCAGTTTTCTCGACCAAATCATTAATTTCTTGTAATCTAGCTTTTTTAACCTCTTCCGAAAGTTGATTCTCCCAAACTGCTGCAGGCGTACTCGGTCTTGGAGAGTATGCTGCTGTATTCACCTGATCAAAGCCAATTTCTGATATTAGCTTTAATGTATCTTGATATTGTTGCTCAGTTTCTCCTGGGAAAGCAACTATCGCGTCAGCTGTGATTGATGCATCTGGCATTAATGACCTTATGTTCTCGATAATATTTTTATACTTTTTAATAGAATATCCTCTGGACATTTGCTTTAAAATTTCATCATTTCCACTTTGGAAGGGGATATGGAAATGTTCACAGACTTTATCAAGTTCATAACAAGCTTGAATCAACCTTTTTGAAAAATATCTTGGATGACTAGTAGCAAATCTTATTCTGCGAATTCCTGTAACATCATGAATATAATACAAAAGATCAGTTAGGGTATTCTCTTTTCTCCCCTCTTTTGTAGTTCCCGGAAGGTCTCTACCATAAGCATCAATGTTCTGACCCAAAAGAGTAATTTCTTTAAAATTATCATCAGCCAATTTTTGGATCTCACTTTTTATCGCATTTGGATATCTTGATTGCTCTTTTCCTCTGACAGAAGGAACTACACAATATGAACATCTTTCATTACATCCATAGATGATATTAACCCAGCCACAAATAGAGCTTTCTCTTCTGGCACTTGTTATATCTTCAGAAATGAAGGTTTCTTCTGTAGCAGCAACTTGATTTCCTAAATCAACTTTCCCCAGAAGATTCTCAAGATTATTTACGTGTTGAGGCCCCATAACTAGATCAAGTTCTGGGACTCTTCTTAGTAAAGATTCTCCCTCTTGCTGAGCAAGACAACCTGCAACAATAAGTTTTAAGCTAGGTGTTTTGTGCTTTCTTTTTGCTTGTCTTCCTAGAAAGCTATAAACTTTTTGCTCTGCATTATCTCTAATAGTGCATGTATTGTACAAGACCAAATCGGCATTTAATTCATTTTCTGCTCTGGTGTATCCCATTTTCTCTAATGTCCCAGCCATTCTCTCAGAATCAGCCTTGTTCATTTGGCATCCAAATGTGGTTATCCAATAACTGCCAGTAGTTGAATTCTTTTGAGATTTTTTTTCGTCTGATTTTGTTTTTGTTAGCACTTTGCTAGGAATTTTTTATGATTCTTTAATTCAAAATTACAAGTTAAATAATTTTGCTGCAATATTTTTGAGGGCGAGCGAGGGGATTCGAACCCCCGAATAGCGGCGCCACAAGCCGCTGCCTTAACCACTTGGCGACGCCCGCCTCACATTTATAAATTTAACAACTCAAGGGGAATTTTTCATAGTTATTTTTATCTTTTTGCGAAATTTGAATTATTTTCTAATTCAGTAAAGTTTTCTTATGATTTAAAATAGAGGAAAATTTAAAAATTTGAGTAATTCCGGCAAAGCTGAGGTTCTTATTCCCAGAAGCCTTTGTTTAATAGAAGATATAGATAACCTCATTATCGATGTAGAGGATTTATGTTCAGTTGCCATCAGTTGGGAGGATGGATTCGTTTCTGAGTTAAAGCCTTTAAAAAATAAAATTACAAAACCAAAAAATATTTTATTCCCAAGATTTGTTGAAACGCATTCGCATTTTGATAAATCTTTTACATGGGCAGACTTTCCTAATCTGGAATCAAACTATGGAGGCGCATTATCAGTAAATCTTGAAGAACATAAAACTAGAACTACAGATAAGGTTCTTGAAAGAGTTGAGAAATCATTAAAACTTTCCATACAAAATGGATACCGAGCAATTAGAAGTCATATTGATACATACAAAGGGCAATCTATTGATATTTGGATTGAACTTTTTAAATTACAAAAAAAATTTTCATCTCAGTTGACTTTACAATTCGTTGCTCTAGCTCCATTGGAATTCTGGGATACAACTAATGGAGAAGATTTGGCAAAAATATTTTCCTCTAATGGAGGTATTTTAGGTGGTGTAATTGTTCCTCCTTTCAATAAAAAAGATACAAGCAAATTTCTCGCAAAGATGTTTCTTCTTGCTAGTAAATATAAATTAGAAATAGATTTGCATATAGACGAATCGATCATTGAGCCTGGAGCGGGAATAAAGGTTTTACTGGAGACAATCGAAAATTTAAAAATTAATAGTATTCCAATTACTTGTAGTCATTTGAGTAGTCTTATTTCTCTAAGTCATAGAGAGATTTTAAATTTAGGAGAAAAAATGGCTGAGAAAAATATTAAAGTTATTGCTTTACCTCTAACAAATTTTTGGCTGCTCAATCGAAGTAATAAAACTACCTTATTAAAAAGACCAGTTGCTCCAATAAAGCAATTACAAAAATCACACGTGGATGTATCACTAGGAAGTGATAACGTTCAAGACCCCTGGTACCCATTTGGTAATTTTGATCCTTTTTATATGATGTCTTGCTCGATACCTATGCTTCAACTAAATCCCTGGGAGAGAATGACTCTATCTTCTATTTTTTTAGCTCCAAGCAGATTATTAAAGTTAAAGTGGGATGGTTTAATTAAAAAGGGTTGCCCTGCTGATTTTGTGATTTTAGATGCACAAAGATGGGCAGATGTTTTTTCGAGTTCTTTAAAGAGAAAAGTTTTTATAAAAGGCGATTTATATTGCTAATCGGCTAATTTATATACAAAACAATAAGAATTCAATTAATGACATCAAATACTCTTAAATTTATAGACAAATTTAGGGAAGTAAAAAACTTAGAAATTATTGAAAGCCAATCTGACATAAAAAGACTTTCAAAAGATTTTTATAACTACTCTCCAATCCTTACTGAAAAATTAGAGGAATGTATTGCTGATTTGGTGGTAAGGCCTAGTGATCATAAAGCAATAAAGGAAGTAGCAGAAATTTGTTGGGAATTTTCTATCCCACTTACTTTAAGGGGTTCAGGTACAGGTAATTATGGACAAGCTGTCCCATTGTTTAAAGGAGTTGTAATGCAGATGAGTCACTTTAATAAGTTAGAAGAATTTGATCCAGATACAGGTTTTGTAAAAGTACAATCTGGCTGTGTTATGGGAGATTTGAATAAACAATTAGAAAAATATGGGAGGGAATTAAGGTTGCTTCCAAGTACTTGGAAAACTGCAACGATTGGAGGTTTTATTGCAGGTGGATCAGGAGGTATTGGTTCAATTAGATGGGGATTTTTAAGAGATCCAGGAAATCTTATTGGTTTAGAGGCTGTAACGATGAATGAAAAACCTGAATTATTAAAATTTGATGCTGAAGAATCCGAACCTCTGAATCATGCTTATGGGACTAATGGAATAATTACTTCTTTACTACTTGCTACTGATATCAAACGTAAGTGGTATTCAATAGTTATCGACTGTATTGAATTTGAAAAAACAATAGAAATATTAAAAACTCTCACCAGCGCAGCAATTGATCTGAAACTAGGAGCAATTCTTGAAGAAGAAATTGTAGATCAAATGCCAAAATGGTTTAAAACTAATTCTAGAAGTCACAAGATTTTAATTCAATCTACTCTTGGAGGAATAAAAACCATCGAGCTAGTTTGTAAAAAATTCAAAGTTGAATCTACCCTCCTTGGGGAAGAAGAAAAACTCGTCAATGGAATTTCTGAAGTCGTATGGAATCATACAACTCTTCATATGAGGTCTAAGGATAAAAATTGGACGTATTTACAGATGCTTTTGCCACTTAATGATGAACTTGAATTGATTAATTTTTTTAGAAAAAAATGGGGTAGAAAAGTTCTTTGGCATTTAGAGGCAGTTTCTCAACAAGGATCACCACGATTAGCGGCTTTACCTGTATTAAAGTGGAATGGGATAGATGAATTGAATGAAATAATGGAAGATTGCAAGAAACTTGGTGCATTTATTTTTAATCCCCATGTTTTAACTGTCGAAGGTGGAGGCCTAGGAGTGGTTGACGCAGATCAAGTAAAAGCGAAATTAAAATTTGATCCTAAAGGGCTATTAAATCCAGGAAAATTGGAAGGTTGGGAAGTAAAGGAACAATTTAATATTTAACATTTCTGTTTATTTGCAAATTTAATAAATTCAGCAACTAAAAAAATAGAACCTGTAAGAACAGGATGATTGGGTGGCCATTTTTCTAGGGAAAATAAATACTCAATGGCAAGTTCAAATGTTTTAAATTCAATTATTTTTTGGAAGTCAATTTCTTTATTCTGAGAGAGATCATTTAATTGCCAACTAGGTTGGTTTGGAACTGGCACAAGTAATAAGCGATCATTTTTCTTTAGAAGTGTTTTTAATATTGCGTAAATATCTTTTTGTCTTTGGACACCTAAAATCCAATAAATTCCTTTATCTTCATTCTCCCAGTTGCTTCGCTCACTAGAGAGTGCTTTTGCAGCAGGATAATTATGCGCACAATCTACAAGAATTTCTTTGTTGAAATAATTTATTATTTCTAGCCTTCCGTTCCAAGTTGTCTTTTTAAGACCTTCAGATATGTGTTTTTCATTTATATTAAATCCCAAATTATTCAGCGCTTCAATTGCTCCAACAGCTACTGAAGCATTTTGCTTTTGAAAAATTCCTTTTAATCCAAGCTCATAGCTGTTTGAAATTGAATCTTTCCAAATAATTTCTGCTCCTACCTCTTTAACTTTTTTGGTTATTAAATTTTCAACTTGACTATTTTGATTGCATGAGATTACGATTGAGTCTTTTTCAATAACTGCTAATTTTTCTTCCGCAATTTTTTCAATCGTATCTCCAAGAAATTCTTTATGGTCTAAGCCAATATTCCCAATAGCAATGATTGGTCTAGATTTATAGGCTGTTGTCGCGTCTAATCGCCCCCCTAAGCCAGCTTCAAGAATGAGTAATTCAACTTTTTGATGGTCAAAAAAATTTAGTGCGCAGCAAATGATTTTTTCAAAAGGACTTAATTCAAATTTTGAAAAATTTTTTTCTATTATTCTATAGATTTTTTCAAAGTCAGTTTTATTAATATTTTTTTTATTAACTCTAATCCTCTCGCATACATCCAAAAGGTGAGGAGATGTCGTTACACCGAAATTCCTTTTAGCTTCAAAAAGTATACTTTCCAAAAATGCCGCGATTGATCCTTTCCCATTGGTTCCAATAATCTGTATCGCCGGGATATTCTTGCAAGGATTACCAAGTTCTTGAAGTGCTTTTTTAATTTTTGATAAACCTAAATTGATATTATCCCTTTCGTCTCTAGGAGATAATAATTCAAAAGTTTTTAAATTTGCATTTTTCAAAATTTTAATTGCTATAACTCTTCAAAAATTGAATTAAGCTTATCCAAAAGAATATTAATTTCTCTTCGAGAAATAACTAATGGTGGGACAATCCTTACAACATTTCCTCCTGCAGGAACCACCAGTAATCCTTTATCAAAAGCTTTTAATGTAATTTTTTTTGCATCAGCACAATCATCATTGATCACAAGACCTTGTATTAAACCTAAACCTCTTTTTCCGCTAATAATATTTGGAAATTTTTTTGACAATTCTTCAAACCCAGCACTTAATTGTTCCCCTCTTAGATAAACATTGTTCATAATATTTCTTCTATTTATTTCTTCTAATACAGTTAGGGCAGCTTTACAAGCGAAAGGGTTCCCTCCAAAAGTGCTTGCATGATCTCCTGGAGAAAAAATGTTGGCTTTTTCTTTTACCAATAATGCTCCAATTGCATGACCTCCTCCTAATCCTTTAGCAAGGGTGAATCCATCAGGTTCAATTCCTAAATTCTCATAACCCCACATTTTTCCAGTTCGACCTACTCCACTTTGGACCTCATCTAAAATGAGAAGAGAATTATATTTATCACATATTTCCCTCAGACTTTTAAAAAATATTTTACTTCCAGGAATTACGCCGCCTTCGCCTTGTATTGGTTCAACTAAAACGCCGGAAATTTTTTGATCATTATTTTCACAATCTTCAAATAATTTTTTTACCGAATCAAAATTATTAAATTTAAAAAATTTGAAACCTTGAATCATTGGTTCGAAACCTTTTTGATATTTGGGTTGTCCAGTAGCACTCAAAGCTGCCAGTGTCCTTCCATGAAAGCTAGATTCTGCTGCGAGAATAATTGATTCTTTACCTTTATTTGTTGTATTACCATATTTTTTAATTAATTTAATTGCTGATTCATTTGCTTCCGCACCACTGTTGCAGAAGAAGACGCTTTTGGCACAACTCATATTCGTTAAAGTTCTGCTTAATTGTTCTTGTTCTTCAATGTTGTAGAGATTGGAAATGTGCTGAATCTTTTTTAGTTGACTTGATAGCCTCCTTCTTAAAACTTTATCGCTATGTCCAAGACTACAAGTTGCGATACCAGCAACGGCATCAAGATACTTTTTACCTGTGTTGTCCCAAAGCCAACAACCTTTCCCTTTTTTGAAAGATATATCGAATCGACTATAAGTATTCATCAAAGTGGGAGCGGTCGGACTTGAACCGACATACCCGAAGGTGCCGCATTTTGAGTGCGGTGCGTCTACCAATTCCACCACGCTCCCAAGGCTTTTGAAAAAATGAACTTATTTATTATAACAAAAATCAACTTATTGACTATTTTTTTGGTCAAGGAAAAGTTATTAGGATAACGTTTGTTAATAGTTAATCTTTTCGATAAAAACATAAAATTATTTATTGCATTTGCTGACAAGAAATGAGGGGGAAAAAGAAAATGTAAACATTTCTGATACATTTTTGTGATTAAATGCGCTTAAAAGTCTTTTTTGAAAGGAGATAGCTTCATGATTAGTAATATTGTGTTATATTTGATAAAAAAATCAAATGTCTTCAACTAAAGCAAAAAATTTATCCTTTAAATTTGTTCCTTACCTTTTTATTGCAGTAACTATACTCACAACATTCGGATCTAATAGCGGAACTTGGGCATGAACGAATTCAAATTTAATGGTCTAAATAAAATTTGGTCTAATCGCTTTCTAGTTTTGTTTATATTATTTTTGGGTTGTATTTCACTAATCAATATTGCTTACGTTTAATAAGCTTTCTTAATTTTAAAAATTTATTCAGAAAAGACTAAGCTACTTCGAGTTTTGAAAGATTTTCAGATCCATGTTCAATTTTATATCCATTCTCCTCAAAATTATTTTTACTGATTTCTCTAATTATTTTTACACCTAATTTTTTTAGTTTTAATTCAAAATTTTCATAACCTCTATCTAGATGTTCTAATCCATAGAAATTACTACTACCTTTTGCGATGATTCCTGCAATTATTAATGCAGCTGATGACCTTAAATCTGAGCCAACTAGATTCATACCATTAATTGTTTTAACACCTTTGATGTGAGCTACGTTTTTGTTTAATTTTATACTGGCGCCCATTTCATTAAGTAAATAAATATGATTCATTCTGTTTTCGAAAATTGTTTCAGTTATCTTTGATTCACCATTTGCGATTGTCATTAGAGTTGTAAATGGTGCCTGCAAATCAGTAGGAAAGCCTGGGAAAGGAGCTGTTTCAATATCTACTCCTTTAATCTCTTTACTCTTGATAGAAATCGAATTACCTTTAATCGTAATTTTACTCCCACTCTCTTGAAGCTTATTAGTGACAGCTTCAAGATGATGAGGGATTACTGGAGAAATTGTAATTGAAGAGGAAGTTGCAGCAGCAGCTATTAGAAAAGTTCCAGCTTCTATTCGGTCTGGAATTACTTTATGGGTACATCCGCCAAGCTTATTAACACCATCAATAATAATTGTTTCTTTACCGGAGTCATAAATTTTTGCCCCCATTTTATTAAGCATTTGGCATAAATCTTGAACTTCAGGCTCTCTAGCAGCATTTTCAATAGTAGTTCTTCCTTTGGCTAAAGATGCTGCCATTATTAAAGTTTCAGTCGCACCTACACTTGGACAATTTAATTTAATATGAGTGCCATGAAGTCTATTTTTGTCCCCCCTTGTTTTTGCCTTAACAATTCCCTCTTCAATAATAATGTCTGCTCCTAGTGCGATTAATCCATTAATGTGCTCGTCTATTGGCCTTGAACCAATATTGCATCCACCTGGCAACGGTACTTGAGCTTCTCCAAATTTAGTTAATAGTGCACCTATACAAAAGAAACTAGCTCTTAATCCCTTAACAAGTTCATATGGAAGTTCTTTAATCGAAATAGTTGTTGGATCTATTTCTAGTTGGTTGTTTTTACGAACTAAATTCACTCCTAAATTCTTTAAGATATTCCCCATCTTTTCAATATCAGTTAGAAAAGGTACATTTTCAAGAATTATTTTTTCATTAGTTAACAATGATGAGGCTAATAAAACTAAGGCGGAATTCTTCGCACCACTTATTTCAACTATTCCATTTAACTTGCCTTGGCCAAGAATCTTTAAATTTTGCGATTTAAGATATGACTTCGTTTTGCTTCCGCAAATCATTAAGAATTAATTTATTATATTCATCATGACAAACTAATAATATTAAGTCCACCCTATGTAACGTCATGAATATTAATTAAAAGTGAAAATGTATTTTTTGATTTATTGGAAAAAAAATTTAAT
>CACGAP010000013.1:0-13275 GCA_902571145.1 uncultured Prochlorococcus sp. | reverse complement strand
TTTCTTCTCCAGTGGTCCAGCCTCCTTTGATAAATTGAATTATTGCTACTTTATAGCCATGCCCTATCGTCCTTAAAGCCATACCTAAAGATGCAGTTGTCTTGCCCTTACCATTCCCTGTGAAAACAATCAATAATCCTTTTTTTGTTTTTCTAATTTGTAGTCTTTCGGCTTGAATATCTTTTCTTTGTTGCATTCTTTTTTTATATGATCTCTCATCATTATCTGGTGATAATTTACCTCCCATTCCAAGTTTATTAGCTTGATTATCGAGGTTAAATATTTTCTCGGAAGATGAAGTTTTTTCTTGCATATGCACCTTATTTTTATTTAATTATTATAAATCTCTAAATATTTTTAACTCTTTTAACTTTTAGAAGTGCATTATTTACTGCTTGTTGTTGATCTCTTTTAGTAATCCAGTGGTGATAAGTTTGAGTATGTAAACTAACTGAATGCCCCATCATTCTGGCAGCAACAGTATCGGGTAAATCATAAAAAATTGTTCTAACTGCCCAAGCATGCCTTAGATCATAGGGTTTTATTTGTAAAGAGTAACGCTTAAACTGGTCTGTAATTTTTTTCCCAATATTCTGTAAGGTTGTAAATTTAAGGTCTCTATTAATATTTGGTAGAAGTTCTGGATTTTCTCCAAGTTTTGATAATTCGAACTTTTCCACCCATTCAGGATGAAATGGCCAAACTTGATGTTCTCCAGTTTTAGTCGTAGGTAAAACTCTAATAATTTTGTCCCCATAATTAGTAAGAGAACTTAAATCACAAAAAAATACTTCATGATTTCTTAATCCATATGTAGCCATCAGACCAAAAACAAATTTCCAAGACTTGTTTGGTATCCTCTCCCACAGTTTTTCTATTAATTCGTCTTTAGGTAGATCCCTAAATCCTGCTTTGTTCAGGCCATACCCTCTAGAATTTAATTTCCAATCTTCTGGTAGTTTAATGTCCAAAAACTTAGCCAAAACACTCAGAGAAGTAGCGCATTGTTTCCTACTTCTGGTCCCTTCTCTGTAACTTTCAAGTGTTTTTTGAAATATTCTTTCTAAAGCTTCATTTTCATAATCATTGTAAATATTTAGGATTCTTTTCATATATGGTTTATAAGAACTTCTCCAAGTAGTTTTTCTAGTGCTGGTCCTAAAATCACTTTTGTTTTCTTTAAAAAAAAATTCCTCAAATTGATTTAATTTATTTGGGAATTCAAAACCATCTTTTATTTCCTTTTTATAAGAGTTGCCTATCCAATTAATCCAATCAAATTGATTCAATTCCAATTGCAAATTGATTAATTGTAATTTTTTTTTGGCCTCCTCTAATCCAGAAATATCAGCTTTTAAACCAAGAGATATTCTTTGAATTCTAAAGTTATTTTTATCTTCTTTGGAGGGTAGTGAACCGCGAATATTTAATTTCTCTCCTCTTTTCTCAATTTTAAGTTTGCTGCCTTGAGTAGCAAATTTATCATTGACATTATTAATTTCCTGAATTACGTTCATTTACTTATATAATTGACCATATAATGACGTTTTTAATGTTGATTTTCAATCTCCATAAATTTTAAATGGATAAAATAGGCGTCTTACTAATGAATTTAGGAGGGCCTGAACGCATTACTGATGTTGGCCCATTCTTATACAATCTTTTCTCTGATCCAGAAATAATCAGGACTCCGTTCCCTGTTTTTCAAAAGCCCCTTGCTTGGTTAATTAGCACGCTTAGGAGTACTACTTCACAACAGGCTTATCTTTCGATAGGTGGAGGCTCACCTATTAGGAGGATAACTGAGCAACAAGCAAGAGAATTACAGTCTAAATTAAGGGATAAGGGATTTAATGCTACTACCTATATCGCGATGAGATATTGGCATCCTTTTACAGAATCAGCTATTGCTGATATGAAAGCAGATGGCATAGATCAAGTTGTTGTAATACCCTTGTATCCACATTTTTCAATAAGTACAAGTGGTTCGAGCTTTAGAGAATTAAAAAAATTACGAGATTCTGATGATGAATTTAAAAAGGTTCCAATGAGATGTGTAAGGAGTTGGTTCAGTCAATCAGGTTATTTAAAGTCTATGGTCGAATTAATTTCTGAACAAATTTCACTTTGTGAATCACCATCAAAAGCCCATATATTTTTCACTGCTCACGGGGTTCCTAAGAGTTATGTAGAGGAAGCTGGAGACCCTTATAAACAACAAATTGAAGATTGTTCTCTATTAATAATAAATGAGCTAGAAAAATGTTTAGGGCATAGTAACCCTCATACTCTTTCTTATCAAAGTAGAGTAGGTCCTGTTGAATGGTTGAAGCCTTATACAGAAGAAGTTTTAGAGGATCTTGGAAGGTCAAACGTTAATGATTTGATTGTGGTTCCTATCAGTTTTGTTGGAGAGCATATCGAAACATTGCAAGAAATTGATATTGAATATAAAGAAATTGCTGAAAAGGCTGGGATTAAAAACTTTCGGAGAGTTAAGGCTCTAAATACTCATCCTACTTTTATTGAAGGCCTTAGTGATCTAGTTATTTCCTGCTTGGAAGGACCTCTAGTTAATATAGAGGAGGCTTCACAGTTGCCTGAAAAAGTTAAACTTTATCCCCAAGAGAAGTGGCAATGGGGTTGGAATAATAGTTCAGAAGTGTGGAACGGAAGGGTTGCAATGATTATTTTTCTTGTGCTTTTTATTGAACTTATTTCAGGCTCTGGACCTCTACATAAATTAGGCATTTTATAATGAAAAATTGTAATTTATTTGATAATTTTTAATTTATTAGAAGATTATTTTGAATACATTTCTGACATTACATTTCTAAATGAGGCAAAAGTATTTAATTAAGTTTAATATTTATAGTAAATATTGAATTTCTTTAGTGACTCTTACTTCGAGATCCTTTTCAAAGGGTAGTTCAAATCATGAAAATCCGGTTTGGATAACTGGTGCAGATGCACTAATGGATTCTTTGAAAATTCATGGAGTAAAAGTTATATTTGGATATCCTGGGGGAGCCATACTCCCAATATATGACGCTGTTCATAAGGCTGAACAAGAAGGTTGGTTAAAGCATTATATGGTTAGGCATGAACAAGGTGGTTCACATGCGGCTGATGGATATGCAAGATCTACTGGTGAAGTAGGAGTATGTTTTGGAACCTCAGGCCCAGGTGCAACAAATTTGGTAACTGGAATTGCCACTGCCCAAATGGATTCAGTCCCCCTAGTTGTAGTTACAGGTCAAGTCCCAAGACCTGCTATAGGGACAGATGCTTTTCAAGAAACTGATATTTTTGGTATAACTCTACCAATAGTGAAACATTCATGGGTAATAAGAGATCCTTCAGATATCTCGAAAGTAGTTTCTGAAGCTTTTTTTATAGCCTCATCTGGAAGGCCTGGTCCTGTTTTAATTGATATACCCAAAGATGTAGGTCAGGAGTTCTTTAATTATCAAAGAGTTTTGCCTGGTGAGATTATTCCTAAAGGATTTAAAAGGAATGGAGAAATTAATGATTGCGATATCAATAAAGCAATTAAATTAATAGAAGATTCTGAGAGACCTCTTCTATACGTAGGAGGTGGGGCAATATCTTCAGGTGCCCATAATGAAATAAAAACTTTGGCAAAGAATTATCAAATACCAGTTACCACAACCTTAATGGGGAAGGGCGCTTTTGATGAAAAAGATAATTTATCAGTAGGGATGTTGGGAATGCATGGAACTGCTTACGCAAATTTCGCCGTTACAGAATGCGATCTTTTAATTGCTATTGGAGCTAGATTTGATGATAGGGTGACAGGAAAATTAGATACTTTTGCACCTAATGCAAAGGTAATTCATATAGATATCGACCCAGCAGAAGTTAATAAAAATAGACGTGTAGATGTTGCAATTGTTTCTGATGTTTCAAAAGCTGTTCTCAAAATTAATGAACAATCTCAAAAAAACAAATTTGCTTGTAAGACGAAAAACTGGTTAGAAAAAATTGATTTTTGGAAAAATAAACACCCTTTATATGACCCGCCTAAAGAAGGAGAAATTTATCCTCAGGAGGTTCTTTTAAAAGTGAGAGAACTTTTACCAGAAGCTTATGTAACTACTGATGTAGGACAACATCAGATGTGGGCTGCTCAATATCTTAGGAATTCTCCAAGAAAATGGATTAGTAGTGCAGGCTTAGGAACTATGGGTTTTGGATTGCCAGCGGCAATTGGTGTAAAAGCAGCTTTACCTAATTCAGATGTAATTTGTATTGCCGGAGATGCAAGTATCTTAATGAATATTCAAGAATTAGGAACTTTATCTCAATATGGTCTAAAGGTGAAATTGATTATAATCAATAATCGCTGGCAAGGGATGGTAAGACAATGGCAGGAAAGTTTCTACGATGAAAGATATTCCTCATCTGATATGAGTTGTGGTGAACCTGATTTTGTAAAACTTGCTGAGTCTTTTGGAGTTAAAGGATATTTAATTCCTGATAGAAAACAATTACAGAATGAATTAAAAAATGCGCTTGATCATGACGGCCCTGCTTTGATTAATATCCTTGTCAGAAGAGGTGAAAATTGTTATCCAATGGTACCTCCTGGTAAAAGTAATGCTCAAATGGTTGGATATGTTAATTGTGAAGACTAATTTTTTTAATTCGTCATTTTAATAAATTAACTTTAAGATAATTTAGAAACTAAGATATTTCCTAATTGAAAATATTATCAAAAATTTTAATTATATTCTTCTTGATTTTTTTTAATCCTGTAATAGTTAACTCGGCCGAAATTCTTCAAATTAAAAGTTCAAATACTATTTTGGTTGGGGATCAAAATAGGAATTTAACAATTGGATTATTTTGTGTAGATGTAAATGAAAATGATGAGCTTGAAGCAACTAATTTACTTAAGAGTGAATTCCCCAGGGGGAGCAAAGTGAAAATAAAACCTTTTGGTTTCAAAGAAAATGTTTTGTTAGCCAAAGTTTTTAATATTAAAGGTACTAAGGAGATGACCGAATTACTAGTCGCCAAAGACTTAACTAGTGAAATTTGTCCAAGTTAACTATCTCTATGTGCAAATAAAATTCCATTGTCTTGAGAATGTTTTGCTCCTTCTCCAGGAATTAAATTGATTTTTTAATTTGTATGTACATAAATTTGAGATGTCTATATTTGCATTGGGAATGTTCTCATTTAAAAGTTGTCTATAAGCAGATCTTTTAAGATCGAGTTGATTTAAGTTTCTCTCTTTGAAGTAATTTGAATCACTAAAATAAAGATCTTTTTCAGTTTTAGTCAAATTGACAGTTATGTTTCTGTTTTCGGCCTTGCTATAAAATTCTTTGAATGTCATTTTATCAACTAGATAATGTTCCTTCGAAATCGCTGGTCCTATTGCAACAAGTAAGTTCTCTCTAGATGTTCCTAAATTATCGAAAATTTTAACAAGATTTTTTATTATTTTTTTTTCTAATCCTTTTCTTCCACAATGCAAGGTAGCTACATTTCTTGTACTTTTATCTGCAAAAAATATTGGCATACAATCAGCTGTGTAAACCCATAAGTTTTGATTGCATTTATTACCAATAAGACCATCTGCATCAGTCTTAATACCTTCTCCCGATTCTGATCCAAACACTATCACATTACTGTGAATTTGATTGGAAACACAATTTATATAATTTTCATTAAAGTTATTCCCTAATAATTGAAGAAATTTCTCAGAGCTTGACTTTGTAAAATATGCATGTTTAAAGTTATTTTGAATAAGGATAGGTGATGAATAATACTCAAATTTTTTGTTTTGAATAAAAATTTCAGCTTTTGAGAAATATATTTCTTTGTATGGAATAGTTCCTGCTCCTAAACTGAATTTATGAAATTAATTCAATATCTCTCAAGATCCAGAATCCTGCAAATTTTTCGATGTATGGCGTTGACTGTATGGAAATAAATTGATAATCAAAAGAATTTTTTTTATTCTCTAAAAATTTTGTACTCAAAATGCTTGCATCTTTTTCTGGCAAATCTGTAACCAGCCACTTATCGTCTTCTGAAGCTTCCAGTATGAGTTGGTTCTTATTGATGACTAATTTAATAGGTTCTAAACAACTGAACCATGCAGAAAGTGCTAAAGATCTATCTTTGCTAAAGAGCCTTAATCCTGGAACTAAGTAATTATCATCTAAATCTTGCTGAATTGGGAAAATTTCTCCAAATTCAATAGGCCAATTTTCTGCTGATTTTAATTCTCCAATTGATATTTCAGAGATGGTTAAAGCTTCACCCCTTACTTCTTCTGGTAAAGGGGTAGGAGAGTTTTCCATTTTAGAAGTAAAAGTAGGAGCTAATACACCTCTTACATAACCTTTTTCCTTTGGATAAATCTCTTTCTCAAGATATTCGATTCTATCTAATAAATCATAAGTTCTCCTACTCACAAGAGCCTCAATACTTACGGCCTCTAGGGATTTCTTAATGATCGATTTCATTGAAGACCTCCAGAATCGAACTATTGAAGGTTTCCCCCACCCTTGTTTTTTGGCTTCACTTATGGCTTCATTTAGTGCCTTTGTAAGCCATACTGAATTAACTTCATTGGCAGGGCATTTTTTATTCCAAAGAAAAATATCTTCTGTCTTATAACTTCTTGTAGAGCAAATAATTAACTCCCACCTTTTTTTCCCATTTGATTCAATAATTGGTCTTGAGTAGAAGTCTAATTCCCAATCTGAAATTTTTAATTTAAGACTTGACTCCATTGTTTTATTAATGTTCATTTATCCTGTTCTTTTTTTATCGAAGAGGGCTTTAGTTTTTAGTGCTCTCTCTGAAGCTTCTTGCATAACTTTTTGCTTATCAATAATCAATTCTCCCGCAGAGTTTTCTAGCAGTGCTGTATTGAGACCAATGCGTCCTTTTTCGAGGTCAATTTCAGATATTAAAGCTTTTATCATTTCCCCTTCTCTAAAAACTTCTCTTAAAGAACGAATCGATCCATTCGTTAGTGAGGATTGATGAAGAAGTCCACTAGCTCCACCTAAATCTATAAAGAAGCCATATGGTTTTACTGCTAAAACTTCTCCTTCAATTAATTGACCTAATTTTAAACTTGCTAGTTTAGAGACTAATGATGCTTTCTTCTCAGAAAGAACTAATTTTCTGGATTCTGGATTCACCTCAAGAAATGCTACTTTTAGAGTTTTGCCAACAAAAGACTGATAGTCTTGACCATCTTCAAGTTGGGATCTTGGGATGAATCCCCTCAATCCATCTACATCACAAGTAAGACCACCTCTGTTAAATCCATTAATTAAAACGTTAATTAATTCTCCATTTTTTGCGGAACTTGATACTTTTTCCCAACTTTGCCTAAGGATTAATGCTCGAGCGCTCACAGTTACCATTCCATCAGCATTTTGCTCTTTGATAACCAAAACTTCCATATCAAGACCTATAGAAAATTTTTCTTTAAAGTTAGTTATAACCCCCAAACCACATTCTTTTTTTGGCATATAACCAGGTGCTTTCCCACCAATGTCAACATATAGTCCATCACTTTCGATTGCTATAACCTTACCTGAAATTGTTTCTCCTGTCGCTCCAATTGGCTCATTTGCGTTTAAAGCCTCCAAAAAAGCACTCTCATCAAAATCGAATTCATCAACAGTTCTTTCTAATTGAAAATCTGTGTTTTGCTCAGAAAAATTAAATGGTCTATTTAAATCTTGTTGGGTTAAATATTGTTGAGAAATATCAAAATCTTTAGTGTTATCATTAATGTCATCAATTTTTTTTACTGAATCATCTTTAATGATTTGAGGTTTGATTGCGATATTTTCTTTTTTAATTTCTTCTTGCGAATTGGTTTGCTCATTATCTATTTCTTGAGATTTTTTTTGAGTATCTTTCTTGCTTATGTGAAGTACCTGAAGAGGTTTTTTATTGCCCTTTGCTTGGATATTATCTTGGGCATTTTTATTATTGACTCCCATCGTAGGTAAAATAAGGATAATTAATTATTAACATACTCTAAATGTTAGTACTCAAAATTAAAATTAATGAATTTTAAACCAATACCTAATAAATTTGAACATTTAAATTGGCAAGAAATTGAGAGTGTTGCAAGGGACAAAAGATCTACAGTGATTTGGCCATTCGGTGCTGTTGAGCAACATGGACCGCATTTACCTCTTGCGACAGATAGTATTTTTGTTGATGAAATTATTAGCGAAGTTTTAAAATTATTCACTGCTGATATTCCATTAAAAAAACTTCCAACTCAATATATTGGGTTTTCTCCAGAACATAAGGGTTTCGCCGGGACAATTTCACTTTCCTCAAATTTAATAACTTCAATGATTAAAGAAGTCGGAAGTCAATTGTCTGAAATGGGTTTTAAAAGATTGATATTGATTAATGGACATGGAGGTCAAATCTCACTATTAAATACAGCTGCAAGAGAGCTAAGAAGTTCCTCACCAGATATGGCAGTTTTCCCTTGTTTTTTATGGAGTGGTGTTAATGGATTAAGTGAATTGTTAACAAAAACTGAGATCGAGGATGGGCTTCATGCTTCTTTAGCAGAAACAAGTTTGATGCTCGCTTTAAAACCAGAATTAGTAGGCGATGAACGCCCAAATGAGTGTATTAATGGACCAATCCCAGAAGGCTGGAGTCTGGAGGGAAATGCACCTACTGCTTGGCTTACTGACGACTTCAGTAAATCAGGTGTTATTGGAGATAGCAGAGGAGCAAATGAGTCTTTAGGAAAAAATTTAAAGAAATTATTGATTAATCATTGGTTCAAATTAATTATGAATCTAATGCAATCAGATTGGCCAAACAATTCATAAATAAGTTTAAGTAAAAAATGTGACTTAACAATTGAAACTATTTTCATGATATTTAAATAAACTCTCTATAATCATGTAATATTCATGCATAATGAGCTAAAGATTACTGACATGCAAACTCTAGAATCAAATAAAAAAACTATTAAAGAATCGACTAATCCGATTTCTTTAAATTTGCCGGACTTCACCACTGATTCTTATAAGGATGCATACAGCAGAATAAATGCAATTGTTATCGAGGGTGAGCAAGAGGCTCATGATAATTACATTTCAATAGCAACTTTAATTCCAAATGAGTTAGAGGAGTTAACTAAATTGGCGAGAATGGAAATGAAGCACAAAAAAGGGTTTACTGCATGTGGAAGAAATTTAGGTGTGGTAGCTGACATGGAATTTGCTAAAAAATTCTTTTCTAAATTACATGGTAATTTTCAAGTTGCACTTGAAAAAGGAAATTTGACAACGTGTCTTTTAATACAAGCTATCTTAATTGAAGCATTTGCAATCTCTGCATATAACGTCTACATAAGAGTTGCAGATCCTTTTGCAAAAAAAATAACAGAGGGAGTGGTTAAAGATGAATATCTTCATCTAAATTATGGTCAAGAGTGGCTTAAAGAGAATCTATCCACTTGTAAAGATGAATTAATGGAAGCTAATAAGGTTAATCTTCCGTTAATTAAAAAGATGTTAGATGAAGTAGCAGATGACGCATCAGTTTTGGCTATGGACAGAGAAGAATTAATGGAAGAATTTATGATTGCTTATCAAGATACATTGATGGAAATAGGTCTAGATAATAGAGAAATTGCAAGAATGGCTATGGCAGCTATCGTCTAAATTAACTAAGGATTTTAATAATTAATCAATCCTATTTAAGTAGTTACCTCTGTGCTATTGTTCATAAGATCGTATAGAAACCATTTATAAATTTTAAATGTTTGGGTTAATAGGCCACTCAACCAGTTTTGAAGATGCAAAAAGAAAAGCTTCGATGCTAGGCTTTGATCATATTGCTGATGGCGACTTGGATGTTTGGTGTACTGCTCCTCCACAGCTTGTTGAAAATGTAGAAGTTAAGAGTGCTACTGGAATATCTATTGAAGGTTCTTATATAGATTCGTGCTTTGTTCCTGAAATGCTTTCTAGGTTCAAAACAGCTAGAAGAAAAGTACTAAATGCTATGGAACTAGCTCAGAAAAAAGAGATTAACATTACTGCATTAGGAGGATTTACTTCCATTATTTTTGAGAATTTTAATCTTCTACAGCATAAACAAATTAGAAATACTTCATTAGAGTGGGAAAGGTTTACTACTGGCAATACTCATACTGCCTGGGTTATTTGTAAACAACTAGAAATAAATGCGCCTCGCATTGGGATAGACCTTAAAAAAGCAACTGTTGCTGTAATTGGTGCTACTGGTGATATTGGCAGTGCTGTTTGCAGATGGCTTATGAATAAAACTGGGATTTCAGAGCTTCTTATGGTAGCAAGACAACAAGAACCACTTGCTCTGTTACAAAAAGAATTAGATGGTGGCACCATAACAAGCTTAAATGAGGCATTGCCTCAGGCGGATATTGTTGTATGGGTTGCAAGTATGCCTAAAACTATTGAAATTGATAAAGATAACTTAAAAAAACCATGTTTAATGATTGATGGTGGATACCCCAAAAATCTTGATGAGAAATTTCAGGGTGAGAATATTCATGTTTTAAAAGGAGGTATAGTTGAATTTTTCAATGATATTGGTTGGAATATGATGGAACTTGCGGAAATGCAAAACCCTCAGCGAGAGATGTTTGCTTGCTTTGCAGAAGCTATGATTTTAGAATTTGAAAAGTGTCATACAAACTTTAGTTGGGGAAGAAATAACATTTCCCTCGAAAAAATGGAGTTTATTGGAGCAGCTTCCTTAAAGCATGGTTTTTCTGCGATTGGACTTGATAAGCAGCCTAAAGTATTAACTGTATAAATTATGGCTAAACGTTACCTCCTTGATTTTGAAAAGCCTCTTGTTGAACTTGAGAAGCAGATAGAACAAATTAAAGAATTAGCTCGAGATTCAGAAGTAGATGTTAGTCAACAGCTTCTGCAGCTTGAAACCTTAGCTGCTAGGAGAAGAGAAGAAATATTTAAATCTCTTACCCCTGCTCAAAAGATTCAGGTAGCTAGACATCCTCAAAGACCTAGTACTTTGGATTTTGTTCAAATGTTTTGTGATGACTGGATCGAATTACATGGAGACAGAAATGGTGGCGATGATATGGCACTAATTGGGGGGATAGGTTCGATAAATAATAGACCAGTGTTGATGTTAGGGCATCAAAAAGGAAGGGATACAAAAGAAAATGTAGTTAGAAACTTTGGGATGGCAAAACCAGGAGGTTACAGAAAAGCTCTTAGATTAATGCAGCATGCAAATAGATTCTCTTTGCCAATTCTTACATTTATTGATACTCCTGGAGCTTATGCTGGTTTAAAAGCTGAAGAACAAGGTCAAGGTGAAGCGATTGCAAGAAACCTTCGAGAGATGTTTGGATTGAAGGTTCCAATTGTGGCTACTGTCATTGGAGAAGGAGGTTCAGGGGGCGCACTTGGAATAGGTGTTGCCGATAGGTTACTAATGTTTGAACACAGTGTCTACACAGTTGCGAGTCCGGAAGCATGTGCATCGATTTTGTGGAGAGATGCTGCGAAGGCACCGGAAGCTGCATCAGCACTTAAAATTACAGGTAAAGATTTACTTAAATTAGGTATAATAGATGAGGTATTACCAGAGCCTTCCGGCGGGAATAATTGGGCTCCTTTAGATGCTGGCAACACACTAAAAGAGGCTATTGAGAAACACCTTAATGCTTTACTGCAAATGCCTGAAGACGAATTAATTGAGGAAAGATACAAAAAGTTTAGGGTTTTAGGTAAATTTATCGAAGCAAATAATATTGAAGAGATTTATAGTGAGATTCCTCAAAAAACTGAATAAATTGAAACTAGCTTTTATAACGGGTGCTACGAAAGGTATTGGTAGATCTACCGCAATTACTTTTGCCAATGCTGGCTGGGATTTAATTTTACTCTCCAGGAATATGGATTTAATGGAGAAACTAAAGAGCGAACTGTTGCCCACTAAATCAAAAATTAACCTAGTAAAGTGTGATTTATCTAATCCTCTAGAAATAGAGCATTGTGTTAAAGAAGCAATTGAGAAGTATGGGTGTCCTTCAGTATTAATAAATAATGCCGGTTGTGCATTTAATGGACCTTTAGTTGAAATGGATTTAGGTGAATGGGAACAAACTATTCAAATAAACCTTACAAGTGTTTTTCAAATTTGCAGCTCAATAATCCCTCAAATGAGAAAAAATGGTGGTTTAGTTATTAATGTAAGTAGTCATGCCTCATATAATGCATTCCCCCAATGGGGAGCTTATTGTGTTTCAAAATCTGCATTAGTAATGTTTACTAAATGCTTAAGGGAAGAGGAGAGATCTAATTCAATAAGAGCGTGCACAATAACTCTTGGTTCAGTAAATACTCCTCTTTGGGACTCCGAATCAATCAATTCTGATTTTGATAGAACTTCTATGCTCTCTTCAAAAGAGGTTTCAGAAACCATTCTCTACATGGCTCAAAAACCTGAATCACAATTGATCGAAGACTTGACTTTGATGCCTTCTGGCGGAGCCTTTTAAACATTCTGTTTATCTGATTAATCTTAAAACAGTGATTTTTTTTAGTGCTATTTGAACCCGATTGAACAAGAGAATGTGATATAGTATATGGGCAATCAAGCTTTTGGAAGATACAGTTAATTAAGTTGCATACAATTTTCTGTTTAGAATTTTATGACCTCTACATTACCCAACGATAATATTAGAAACTTTGACGACCAGATTACTAATAAACTTATTTCTGAAATTATAAGAGACAGAATCAAGAATTCTGGCACAAGATTTAGTGCTAACGATAATATTTCTGATTTTATAAATCCTGGTGAATTAGAAATTTTAGAAAAAGAAGTAGCTTCAAGAGTCAAAGACTTATTAAAGTCCCTCGTAATTGATGTTGAGAATGATCATAATACTCAAGAAACTGCTGAAAGAGTTTCAAAAATGTATCTGAATGAAGTTTTTAAAGGTAGATATCATGAACAACCTAAAGTTACAAGTTTCCCTAATGACAAGAATCTTGATGAAATTTATACAGTTGGCCCAATTTCGGTTAGATCCGCATGTTCACATCACTTAGTTCCAATTCTAGGAGAGTGTTGGATAGGTATTAAACCTGGAAATAAAGTCATAGGACTTTCAAAATTTGCGAGAGTTGCTGATTGGGTTTTTTCAAGACCTCATATTCAGGAAGAAGCTGTAATGATCCTTGCAGATGAAATTGAAAAACTTTG
>CACGAP010000012.1:0-14152 GCA_902571145.1 uncultured Prochlorococcus sp. | reverse complement strand
TGAAGTTAATAGAAAAATTCATGTAATTGGGATTAATTCTTATAAATTTGAGGATCTATCTTTCAAATTACAAAATCTATTTTTAGAAACAGAAAATATTGCAGTTCCAAATTCATATTTTGAAAAAATTAAATCATGGAACGAAAATGGATCATCAAAAAAGAAATCATTTTTTTCGAGCAAAAGTAATAACGAACTTGTTGAATGGCTTCGATCTCAAAAAACTGATGTTATTTTAATTTCTAGAGGAGATCCACTTTGGTTTGGAATTGGAAGAATTTTACTAGAAAATTTTTTAAAAGATGAATTAAATTTCTACCCTTCAAACACTTGCATTCAATTGGCATTTAGTAAATTAAAGATTCCGTGGCAAGATACTGTTAATGTAAGTACTCACGGCAGAGATTCCACTAAGTTAGTTAAGGCTCTTAAAGCAAGGCCTTCAAATTTATCTATTATTACAGATTCAAATAATAAAAGTTTAGAAATAATCAAAGAAAACTTATCAGAATTAAATCTGATTGACTTCTATGATTTTTGGCTCTGTGAAGAAATAGGCTTCGACAAAGAAATAATAAGAAAATTAAATCTTAAAGAATCATTACCCTCTGATATATCGAGTTTAAACATTGTTGTTCTTACAAAAAAGAAGAAAAATTACTCAAATGATAATCTCCCTCTCTTCGCAATCAGTGACCATATTTTTAAGACTTTTGATGATAGACCAAACTTATTAACTAAAAGAGAGGTTCGCGTTCAAATCTTGGCTGATCTAGAGCTCCCTAAAAATGGGGTTATCTGGGATATAGGAGCAGGTTGTGGGTCAATTGGTTTAGAGGCATTAAAATTGAGGCCTGATTTAGATTTGTTTTGTTTCGATAAAAGGATTGGCTCAAGAGCATTAATAATAGAAAACTCAAAGAGGCTTAGCGTTAAACCAAAATTTATTTTTGAAGAAGACATAAATAATATATTGAATACGAGAAATATAAGTTCTGTTGAAAAACCTAATAGATTAATAATTGGAGGATGTGATAAAAAGACCAAGCATCAAATTATAAAAAAGCTGGCTACAGATATGAATATTGGAGATATAATCGTTATCCCAATAATTGACATTCAAACAATTAAAGAATTAAAAGAGGAATTAGAAGATAAAAATTTCAAAACAAACTTAAATTTAATTCAAACCTATAAAAGCTTAAGTATCTCTGAGGGAATAAGATTAGAACCAAATAATCCTGTTTTTATATTAAAAGGAAAAAAATAAATTCAAACAATTTTTATTTGTTTGGTTTAGCCACATGTGGCAAACCCCAACCTAGTTTATTTCTTAAAACTTGGAAAAATTCATGATCTTCAAGCCTAATAAACTTCACTGAGTGTTTACTTTTTCTTATTAAAACTCGATCTTCAGGCCAAACATAACAACCAGCGTTTCCGTCAACAACCATTACCAACCTTTCAGGAGTTGCAGGAAAAACAGTTACTGGCTCTGAATCATTAAAAACTAATGCCCTTGATGCCAATGAATGTGGAGCAATTGGAGTTAATTGCACTACTGGACAATCGGGTGTAATTACTGGCCCTCCAGCACTCAACGAATATGCAGTAGAGCCAGTTGGAGTCGATAAAATTACTCCATCAGCTGAGATATCCACAGGAGCATGTCGTCCTATAGAAATTTCAAAATGACACATACTTGTCAGAGGTTCTCTATGAAGAGCCATTTCATTAAGACAGAGGGACTCCCATCTCCTCTGATCATTTCTCATTACGCTAATGATAAAGCAAGTTCTTTCTTCAATATCCCAATTTCCAGTAATTATTTTACCTATAGCCTCATCTAGGTTAGATAAATAAGCTTCCGCAAGAAATCCTAAATGGCCAGTATTTATTGTGAGAATTGGAATATTAGCGGGTGCCGTTTGTCTTGCCGCGGAAAGCACAGTCCCATCGCCACCAAGAACAATTGCAAATTCCATTAATGAATCAAACCCCTCGGGGACACAATTCGTATATCCCAAAGGACGAACATGTTGATCAGGATTTGCGAAACCAACCATCCCTCCAGAGCTGCTAACTCTTACAACTTCAAAATTAGATTTTTCCAATTTTTTTTGAATAGAAGTTGCAGTTTGAACAGCTAGTTCCTTTCCATCATTTACTATTAGGCCTGCTTTACGTACCAATCAAAAAATTAAAACTAGAACTATATTAAACTAATTTGCTAGACAATCCTAATTAAGGAATTAAATACTATTAGAACTGTTCTAAGAATCTAAGATCATTTGTATAAAATTTTCTGATGTCGTCGATCTGATGTCTAACCATACAAAATCTCTCAACTCCTAATCCTGCTGCAAAACCAGTCCATTTTTCTGAATCTATTCCTAATTTTTCTAAAACCTTTGGATCTACCATTCCGCAGCCCATTACTTCTAACCATTTACCCTTCCACTGGACGTCTACTTCTGCAGAAGGTTCGGTAAATGGGAAATAACTAGCTCTAAATCTTACAGGAATATCTCCAAAAAAGGTCTTTAAAAATGTAAGAACTGTTCCTCTTAAATGACTAAAATTAATGTCTTGATCGATACATAAAACCTCAACCTGATTAAATACAGGGGAATGAGTAGCATCTACAGCATCTCTCCTATACACTCTCCCTGGAGCAATTATCCTTACTGGGGGAGGGGTTTTCTCTAAATATCTTATTTGAACAGGAGAAGTATGGGTCCTTAAAAGTCGATTTTCATCTAAGTAAAAAGTATCCTGCATATCTCGCGCGGGATGATTTTTGGGTATATTGAGAGACTCAAAATTATAAAAATCAGTTTCTATTTCAGGCCCGCTCTCAACTGAGTATCCCAAACCACAAAAAATATCTATTATTTCATCTTGAGTTGAAATTAAGGGGTGTTTGTTACCAGGGGGTGTTCCAATTGAAGGGATAGTTACATCAATTTTTTCTTTTTTGATCTTTTTATCTAAGGCTTCACTATCTAGTTGATTATTTCTTGAACTTATTAATTCCTGCAAATTTATTTTTATTAGATTTGCCTTCTGGCCAACAATTGGTCTATCAGTAGCAGATAATTGACCCATTGTTTTCAAGATAATTGATAAATCACCTTTTTTCCCTAGCAAAGAAACTCTTAACTGATCCAGTTCTTCATGTGTACTAGCATTAATTATATTATTTTTTGCTACTAGAGAAAGATTATTTAGTTTTTCCTCAATTTGGCTTAATGATTCAATCTGACTCACTGATATAGTAAAAATAAGTATTGCTTTATCTTACTTAAATATCGTCCATAAACAAAATTTATTGATTAATGAAACCGTTAAATATATTAATTAGCAATGATGATGGTGTTTTTGCAGCTGGGATAAGAGCTTTAGCAAAATCAGCACAAAAAAGAGGGCATAAGGTAAAAGTAGTTTGTCCTGACCAAGAAAGATCAGCTACAGGTCATGGTCTTACTTTACAATCTCCATTAAGAGTAGAAAAAGCTAACGAATTATTTGGGGAAGGAATTGAAGCTTGGGGATGTTCTGGCACACCTGCTGATTGTGTCAAATTAGCCCTATCTGAACTCTTGGATCATAAACCTGATCTAGTACTCTCTGGAATAAATCACGGGCCAAATTTAGGGACAGATATTTTTTGTTCAGGCACAGTCGCTGCAGCTATGGAAGGCACTTTAGAAAATGTACCCTCAATGGCAATTAGTGTTGCTAGTTTTAAATGGAAGAATTTTGAATTTGCTGGAGAAATTGCAATGAATATTGCAGAACAAGCAATTAACGATAGTTGGCCAACTTCACTTCTATTAAACTTGAATATACCCCCTTGCGAAAGAAGCAAAATAAAAGAATTATCATGGACAAGATTATCAGTAAGAAAATATAAAAATCAATTTTCCAAAAGAGAAGACCCAAGGGGTGATGATTATTATTGGCTCGCTGGTGAGGTAGTTTTAGATCTTAAATCAAAAGGTTATGGTCCAAAGAAATGGCCAAGTGACGTATCACAAATACAAGAAAATAAAATATCTCTTACACCGGTTGAACCAGATTTATTTTGGAGGGGTAATTTAGACAAATTACCTAAAATTAATAATTCATTTATAAATCCTTCTTAAAAGCCACAATGAAAAACAAAGTCCAAAAAAATGAGCGGCAATAACTTGTGTGTTACTGAGAACTGATAATATTTCAAGTCCAGTAATTGGGATATCAGATGTTGCTGTTATCAATTGTCCAGTTGTTTGAGAAGATGCTTGGATAAATAAGGCGCCCATTAGAGCTTGATATCCAATTAATCCAAACAAAATTCCTAATAAATCAACTATTAGTCCTCGTTTTATCAATTTACTTGTTTGTCCTCTTGAGGGTCTTGCGTTACTTGCGATTGCTCTTCCTGTTCTAACTATTAACCAACCTTGCCAAAGACTAAAAAGTAGTAAAATCAAGGATATTGTTGTAAGTGATAGACCAGGTGCCAAGCCAAGCTGCCCTTCGCTATTATTTACAACATTTGAAAAAAGCAAAACAGCTGCAACAACAACACCTAAAATGGATTGAACCCAAAAGCGTATCCATCCAATGCGTCGCATTCCAAACGAAAGGGACTGAAAATCAATTTTGTCAGACATTCATTTGTTTGAATAAATTATAATCTATTCAAATTTGCCATCAAAATCATAAAATTGCACGTAATCTTTTGATCTCTTTAATATCGCCATCTGAAGTTAAGAATCCTACTTCAATAGCTATTGGAAGTTTTGATGGTCTACATGCTGGCCATAGGAAATTAATTAAAAGTGTAGTTGAAGAGACTCAATACATACCGACAATTGCGAGCTTCTGGCCTCATCCCAGAGAAGTCCTATTCAAAGAGACACGTCTTAGACTTGATCTACCTTATGAAAAACTACCTATTCTTGAAGATCTTGGAATTGAACAATTAGTTCTGATTCCTTTTGATAGGGAACTATCCAAATTAAGTGCAGAAAGATTCGTTAGAGATATTTTGATAAATCAATTACAAGCAAAAAATATTTCTGTAGGTGCTAATTTTAAATTTGGTTTCAGAAGAAGTGGCGACATAAATACAATAAAAAATATGATTAAGGATACGGATATTAAACTTAAAATTACTCCAATTTTAGAAGACAAGGAAGGTAGAATCAGCAGTAGCAGAATAAGAGATCTATTAGAGAAAAGTGATCTTAAAAATGCTTTCAAAATTCTTAATAGGCCTTATAGTTTTAATGGAAAGGTTGTTAAAGGTAAAGGAATTGGAAAAAGTATAGGATGGCCTACCGCAAATCTTGAAATAGATGGCAGAAAATTTTTACCTGGAGAAGGAGTTTACGCATCTTGGACAACAATTGAAAATTCCAACCAAAAAATTGAATCTGTTATGAATCTAGGCTCACAACCAACAATAAATCCTTTATTGCCATCTGCAGTTGAAGTTCATTTAATAAATAAAGATATCGATCTATATGGTTTAAATCTATCTGTAGAACCAGTTGAAAAACTTAGATCTCAAATCAAGTTCAATAATATAGATCAACTGTCCAATCAAATTAAAAAAGATAGAGATAATGCTCTAAAAATTTTTAAAAACTACAAAAAGTAAATTACAAATGCTGAATTCCAATACTAAAGACTCTGAAGATTTAAGAATTTATCAAATTATTGACGCTAACCTTGATAGAGCTAGAGAAGGACTAAGAGTATTAGAGGATTGGGCTAGATTTGGTCTAAGCAAAAAAAAATATGTTGAAAAGATTAAAAATTTTAGACAAATTTTAGGAAAAAATCATTTAGAAGTTTATAAACAATCTAGAAATCACATTGAGGACAAATGTAAAGGATTGACTCATCACGAGCAAATCAACAGAAAAACTTCTGAGCAAATTATAAGTTCTAATTCAGCCCGAGTTCAAGAAGCATTAAGAGTCATAGAAGAATTCTCAAGGCTACAGAATCATGAGCTTTCAAAAATAGCTTCGGAAATTAGATATGAGATATATAGTATAGAAATTGACTTATTAAGTTTAAGCGAGTGTAAGAAGTCTGAGGAAATATTAAGAGAAAATGACTTATATGTAATCACAGATCAAAAGAACAACCTATTAGAAATTATAGAAGAGATTTTAATTGCTGGAGTAAGAATCATTCAACATAGATTTAAAACGGGAACTGATAAAGATCATCTTGAAGAAGCAATAAAGATTAAAAATCTATGTAAAAGATATAATTCTTTGTTCATCGTTAACGACAGAATTGACATAGCTCTAGCATCTAATGCGGATGGAATTCATCTTGGACAAAATGATTTAGACTTAAAAACTGCAAGGAAATTATTAGGATATTCAAAAATTATTGGCATAAGTGCAAATAATGAAATTGATATTTCAAATGCTTATAAAGAAGGTTGTAATTATATAGGAATTGGACCAGTATTTGAAACTGCAACAAAAAAGAACAAAACACCTATAGGTATTGAAAAGATTAAAACATTAACAAAAGATTTAAATATACCTTGGTTTGCTATTGGAGGAATCAAGTCAAATAATATTTCATATTTAAAAAGAAATGGATTTAAAAAAATTGCCTTAGTTTCGCAATTAATGAATTCTGAAGATCCTAAAGAAGACGCTATTATGATTTTAAAAGAATTGTCTAATGAAAATTAAAGTAAATGGTGAAGAAAAAAAAATAGAACTTGATCAAGAAAATGCTCTACTATCAACAGCTCTAAATTTAATGGGATATAAACCTAACACAATTGTCGTAGAATTAAATAATTTAATTGTTAATTCAATAAAATGGGAAAAAGTTAAACTTAAAGATGGGGATAATTTAGAAATCGTTTCAATAGTTGGTGGTGGCTAAAAGATAAGATTCTTATATATTAAAAATCTTCATAATTTTTTAAGTTTAGGCTTGAAACAATAACCAAATTTTTGCTTTTTTCGTTTTATATTTTTAATACTTAAACAAAACAATGATAGAAAAGAAAGATCATAACTCAAGGTCGTTGAAATGGGAGCAAAATGGGGAGCTCGCTCAAAAAGATCTTTCTGAGTTAATTGAAAGATTAAAAAATGTAGAAAGTGAAAATACTTCATCTGAACTTTCTAGATTAGGTACAAAATCAAACATAAAAGATTAAATTTGTTACTTAGATCTTGTCTTTATCAAAATTTGTACCAAATTAAAGTTACTGAATAAAAAAAATACATGCCGAAAAGGTTTCCAGAGTGGGTAAATACAGAAGTGATCATAAAGGCAATCAAAATGAGAGAAGAAGGAATGCTTTCAAAACAACTTAATTTATGGATAGAAAACCTATTAGAAATAGAAAAAAAGTAATTATTTAGGAAATACTTTTAATAATTCTCAAAGCCGCCATTGCCGCTCCGTAACCATTATCTATATTCATAACTGCAATACCTGGAGAACAGCTAGACAACATACTATTTAAAGCAGTTTCTCCATCCTTGCTAACGCCATAGCCGACTGAGACAGGTACTGCAATTATCGGTTGTGCCAACAATCCACCCACAACCGTCGCCAAAGCTCCTTCCATTCCAGCACAAACTATTAATACATCATATTTATTAATTTCTTCTAACTGACTCATCAATCGATGAAGTCCAGCTACTCCAACATCCATGAAAGATTGACAATTCACTCCATAAATTTCAAGCGCTAATTGTGCTTCACGTGTTACGGCCAAATCGCTTGAGCCACCTGAAATTATGGCAACTTTTTTTTTCGTATTCACTTTATCCAAATTTTTCCCAATTGTTAGGCAATTTGCTTCTTCATAGAATCGTGCATCATCATACAAACCTGTAAGATAGTTAGCCTTTTCACTATTAATCCTAGTAATGAAAACAACCTCATTTTTACTTAATACATTTTTAGATAATCTCTCTAATTGGTCGATACTCTTATCTTGACCCCAAATAGCCTCAATGAGTCCAAGCCTATCTCTTCTTTGAAAATCAAACTTGATATCAAAATTCATCTCTGCTTATCTAATTCTCCCTCATAAATTAATTTAAAAGGATTTTCGCCTACATTTAGAGCAGCTTTTACATTATCTTCAAATTTATGTTGAACTACATTTACTTCTGACATTGATATACTTTTCCATAATTTCTTACTTTTCCAGCTTACTAATATTAAAGCTTCTTCTTTTTCTTTATCCCAAAATAATTGTCTCCCCAAAAAACCATCTTGAGAAGATAACCATGGCTCCCATATTTCTTCTTCAGCATTTAACCAAGCTGCTTTTACATCAGCAGGTACCTTAAGTCTCAATTCCTCTATGACCATTTCACTTTGATAATTATTCATTGTAAGAGCTTTTAAATTGGGTATATCAGATTGGAAAATTAAAACTACTAAGCAAATTAATAATAAACAAAAACTTTGAATTTTTTTTTTCAAATTTAAATTAAATCTCATTTTTTCTCAAGTAGAACTACTGAATGGCAACTTATACCCTCTTCTCTCCCTTCTGGACCCAATTTTTCATTCGTGGTTGCTTTAATCCCAATTAGATTTTCATCAATATTTAAGATTTCAGAAATATTTTTTTTCATAAGTTTTATGTGTGGCATGATTTTTGGCCTTTCAGCAACAAGAACACTATCAATATTATTTATTTCCCAACCATCTTGTCTTATCAAGTCAATTACTTTTGATAACAATAACAAGCTATCAGCATTTTTCCATTTTTCATCAGTTGGGGGGAAATACTTTCCTATGTCGCCCAACGAAAGTGCTCCCAATAATGCATCCATTATTGAGTGGCTTAAAACATCAGCATCACTATGACCATCTAATCCTAGATTATCAGGATGATGCAATTTTACACCTCCAATAATTAAATCTCTATCCTCTACTAGTCTGTGAATATCGTATCCATTCCCTATTCTAAATTTCATGAATTGATTATTTTCTTTTATTATTCTCTTACTTTGTGGAGATTTTTTGTAGTTTTTATTTGAAATTAAGTCACTTCTTCTCTCCAATGTTCTTTCAAAACTTTTTCTTTTTCTCCACGATTTAATCTCTTCATGATTACCACTCAATAAGATATCTGGCACTTTCATATCTTTAAAAGTTAACGGCCTCGTATATTGAGGATATTCTAATAAAGAAGAATTATGACTCTCATCGACTAAGGAGTCTGGATCACCAAGAGTTCCTGGTAATAATCTAGTCAAACCGTTAATTATTGATATAGCCGGTATTTCACCGCCAGAAAGTACATAATCGCCTATCGATATCTCTTCATCAGCTAAACATCTAATCCTTTCATCAAAACCTTCATATTGACCACAAATAATTATTATTTGATCCAAAGTAGACCATCTAGCAAGATCCTTTTGCTTTAGAACTTTACCCTGTGGGGTCATCAGCAAAGTTTTACTTTTGGGTAATTTTCTAATTGACTCATATGCCTTAAAAATAGGTTCAGGTTTTAATACCATACCTGCTCCTCCTCCATAAGGCTTATCGTCTACTTGTCTATAAGAACCTTCTCCATATTCTCTCAAATCATGTAAGTTTACATCGATCAAATTCTTATCTAGAGCTTTTGTTATGACCCCTAAATTATTTATTAATTCAAAAGCTTTAGGGAACAATGTAATTACATCAAAATTAAAACAACTCATCTAGAAATCTTCCTCATAACCAAACTCAATTAACCTTGATTCTTTTTTTCTCCAATTTGGAACAACTTTCACAAACAACTCTAGGTGAACTGGACCATCAATTAATTTTGACATATTTGATCTCGCTGACTGACCAATCATTTTTAACATTGAACCTTTCTTTCCAATAAGAATGCCTTTTTGAGTTGATCTTTCAACAATAATAGTAGCCAAAATAGCTGTAAAAACTTTGCCATTTTTTCTTTTCATTTCCTCTCTCTTTTCTATCTTTACTGCGACACTATGAGGCACCTCTTCTCTTGTATTTTTTAATACCTGCTCTCTTACTAAATCAGCTAATAAGTAATCTAATGGTTGGTCGCAAATCGTCTCTTCGCCATAAAGTTTTGGTCCCTCTGGAAGAAAATTAAGTACCATATCGACTAGTTCAGAACATCCCTCTCCTTGAGAAGCACTTACAATTTGAAAGTTTCTATTAATTCCAAAAAATCTTCTATATTGATCTATTCGTAAATTCCTAAATTCTTTATTAACCAAATCCCACTTATTTAATGCCACAATAAACTCAGTTTTATTTGCGATTAGAAAGTTCAAAATATATTCATCACCTCTACCAGGTTCTTCACTTGAATCAATTACAAAAATTACCATATCAACTCCATTAATTGCAGATTTTGCGTTTTTTACTAATATCTCTCCAAGTCGATGATGAGGTCTATGAACACCTGGCGTATCAACAAAAATTATTTGCCCAATTTCTGTAGTCAGTATCCCTTTTAATTTATTTCTAGTAGTTTGCGCTATTGGAGAAGTAATTGTTATTTTTTCTCCAATCAACTTATTTATTAAAGTAGATTTACCAACATTTGGCCTTCCTAGTAAAGTTACGAACCCAGATCTATAATTGGCCAAAGACTTTTAATGCATCAATAATAAAATTCTGATCAAAAATGAAAAAAAAAACCATAAATTTAAAAGAAGCTTCGTTCACGCAATCAATAAATATATCCGCACAATGGTGCAAAGAGTGGGGTGAAGATTTACTCAGCGATGAGGTTTTAGCAGATAGAATCGCAGCGCTAATTAAAACAGGAAATGGACTCAGAGGATTTTTTGCTTACGCTTTATCAGATAAAGATTGTTTTTTGTTAGATAAACTTCCTTTTTCACTAATTTACAAACTAAACGAAGGTGGTGATGCTGTAACAGAAATAGTAGTAAAAAATTTAATAATGAGTTCCGCTCAAATTATTATCCATCGAAGAGTTAATAATCATGAATATGAGATAGCATCGGAAAACATTTCAGATAGATGTAAGGCTATTTTAAGGCTGCTAGAAACTAAGTCAGTTACAAAGTCTGTAAATCAAGTCCTTAGAGACTTAGATGATATGGGCAATAGTTTTGAAAATTCAGTAAAATACGACACAGAGCAAAAGGAATTCATAAAAAAACAAATTTTTGATATCGCCCAATAAACCCAATAAAAAAGCGCAGAAACAAATCTACGCTTTAAGTTAAGTATTTACGTAATGTGTTTAGTCTCTTCTTCCACCGCCTTGTAGTGCAATCATTAATCTCAATATAAAAACAAAAAGATTTATATAAGTTAGATACATACCTAAAGCTCCTGCAAGGTATTGATCATCATTATATCTTCTTGGCATTGTATAGAAATCAACGAAAGACATTGCAACAAATAAGACAGTTCCAAATCCTGCAATTATCAATTCAAGTCCTGAACCTCCAAAAACTCCTGGAGCAAAGAATCCTCCAATTAATTGGACAAACATTGCTATAAGAAGTCCTATCAATCCAAGACCAACAACTCCACTTAATGCTTGACCAACACTATCACTCATTCTTTGGCCAGTGTAAGACGCAATGACGAAAGTTATACCAGTAGCTAATGCAGCTGTTCCAACCGAACCGATACCAATTGTTCCTATTGCTAAAGCAACTATTCCACTTAAGGTGAATCCAGTTAACAAACTAAATCCTGTCAACAAGGGCAGAGCCTTGGCATTATTGGCATTATTTGCAGCGCTTGTTGCTATAAAAAACAAAATCAATTCTGCAATTAATGCAATTATTGAAAGAGGCTGGAAAAGACCAGGATTTGTTGCTATGAGCGAGACACCTGCTAAAACGCCTAAAGAAGTTAGAACCATACCTCCACCTACATAAGGTAAAGCTTTTTGAACAACATTAGGTCCAACAATTGAGCTGGATTGTGCTTCACGAATAGCTTGATTGAAATTACTACTTGCTGGCATTTTTTTTTTAACTATGGCTTTATTCTACTTGATTTTTAAAATTTCAGGGTACGGATCTCCAGAGTTATAAATTTATTGATAAGCCTCAATAATTTTCTGAACTAAAGGATGACGAACTACATCTTCAATATTTAAATAACAAAATTTTATACCTTCAGTTTCAGAGAAAATTCTCGATGCTTCAATGAGGCCGCTTTCCTGATCTTTATTTAAATCAATTTGTGTAATATCTCCGTTTACTACCATTTTTGATCTCTCTCCTAATCTGGTCAAAAACATTCTCATTTGAGAGCAAGTAGTATTTTGTGCTTCATCTAAGATAATTAAAGAATTATCTAAGGTTCTTCCTCTCATAAATGCTAAAGGAGCAACTTCAATAATTCCCTTATCAATTAACGAATTTGTTCTCTCAAGCCCGAAAATACTATGTAAAGAATCAAATAAGGGTCTTAAATATGGATCTACTTTTTGTTGCAAATCACCAGGTAGAAATCCTAAACTTTCACCAGCTTCAACGGCTGGTCTGGTTAAAACAATTTTTTCAATCTTTTTCTCGTTCAATAGCCTTGCCGCGCAAACAGTTGCCAAAAATGTCTTACCAGTTCCAGCAGGGCCAATTGCGAACGTAAGATCAAAGTTTTCAATTGATTCAACATATTCTTTTTGCCTTATAGTTCTAGGTCTTAAAAATCTTCCTTCTTTAGAACGCGCAAGAATTTTTTTTCCAAGTTCAGCATGTGAAGACGATTCGCCCATATTTAAAGAACTTAAAGCCGCTTTAAGATCTACCTCTGGAACTTCTAACCCTTGTTCCCAAATTGGTCTTGTTAGTTCTACTAATGCTGAGGCTCTCTCAATTTTGGATATAACACCGTTCATCTCAAGTTGTAAGCCTCTTATAGTTAAAGAAACTCCTGTAAGAGACTCAAATTTTTTTAAGAAAGAATTACCAGGTCCAGATAATGCTGTAGCGGCATCAGAGCTTGGCAAATCAATTTTGAAGTGACCAGTTTTGGAAACTTCCTTCATCTAGTTATTGAATAAGAATAACAATTTATCAAATCACTAGCTTTCAGCTTCATTACTCTCGCTTTCAGCTTTACTACTATCATTGTCTTTGTCTTGAGTTTTAGCCTTAGCTAATTTATCCTTCTCTAACTTTGCTTTACCAATTGCGATAGAGGGTCTTTCTGTTTTTTCTAATAACCCTCCCTTTTCTAATAAAGTTCTCACAACATCAGTTGGCTGAGCACCCTGAGTAAGTCTTGTTCTTAAAGCTTCTGTGTCAAGTCTGGTTTCCTTAGTTCTTGGATTATAAAAACCTAGCTCTTGTAGAGGTCTACCATCTCTTCTGGAAGTACTATTGCATGCAACAATTCTGAAACTTGCCTCTTTTTTCTTTCCAAAGCGCTTAAGGCGCAATTTAATCATCTTAAATTAATGCGTTTTTTATAATAATATCATTTAAAGGTAAAAATATAGAAACTATAAATCGGCAAAACCTTTTTTCTTTTTATTATTTTTTTGTTTTTTCATTGGCTTATTACCACTCATACCTCCCATTCCTGGCATTCCTCCCATTCCTGGCATTCCTCCCATTCCTGGCATTCCTCCGTTAGACATTTGTTTCATAAAGCCTCTCATTCTTTGAAAATCAGCTAATACTTTATCTACATCTTTTGCTTCATAACCGCTACCCTGGGCAATCCTTTGTCTTCTTGAGGGCTGAGCGGCTAGAACCTCAGGTTTTTGTTTTTCCTCCAGAGTCATTGAAGAGATCATAGATTCTATTTTCTTAAGTTGATCTTCTCCATCTTTTATCATTCCATCATCGATTTTATTCATTCCAGGAATCAATTTTATCAATCCACCAAGTGATCCCATCCTTTTAATTAATCTCATTTGCTTTACAAAATCATTGAAATCAAACGTCGCTTCTTGAAGTTTCTTTTGCATTGCTTCAGCATCAGCAAGTTCAACTTCTTTTTGGGCTTTTTCAACAAGTGTTAATACATCACCCATTCCCAAAATTCTGCTTGCCATTCTCTCAGGATGAAATGGTTGCAACGCCTCTATTTTTTCTCCTACACCGATAAATTTGATTGGTTTACCACTAATTTTTCTTATTGATAAAGCAGCTCCGCCTCTTGAGTCTCCATC
>CACGAP010000011.1:0-29908 GCA_902571145.1 uncultured Prochlorococcus sp. | reverse complement strand
GAAAAAGACACTTTAAATTTATCTCGAGTTATAAAAAAAAATCGTAAAATAATCAAAAGGTATCAAGCTATCGTAAGAACAGCTGTAACTCTTGACGCCCTAATGGATTCTGAAAATGAAGAAAATTACAAAATTAAATAAAAACACTTTTTTAAAAGCAATATTGCCTTTACTTTTATTACTTATCTTTATTTATAACCCAATAAAAGTATTTGCAGAAGTCGCAGAAACAGAAATAAATGGGGAATTAATAAATGCCAGCAGTGAATTTTTGAGGGACTTGGACTTTGAAACTTGGCAATTAGTAGCTTATAAATCACCGTTTTTCGAAGATAAATTGATCTTGAGAGTAATAGGATATCCCGGAAATCTCAGGATTGATCATCCCACTGACTTGAAGGTTGAATCAGGAAGAAAACAGTGGCTTTTAGATGATAAAACATTACTTAATGTAGAACTTGCAAATGATGGAAGACAAGCTGCGGCGGAATTTGATCTTGATGAATTGATTACAAATTTAGATAAAAATAGGCCCTTGAGATTATCTTTGTCGGGAGTTTTTTCAGAGTTACCTGTTCCTCCATTTGTTGTTAAAGAGTGGAGATCAATAAATTGAACTTGATTTTTGGGGATGTCTGAAAATAATGTAAACCATACAAAATGGATGAAAAGAGCAATTTTTTTGGCTTCTTTAGGCAAAAATACCACTAGTCCTAACCCTAGAGTGGGAGCAGTGATTCTTGATAAGAATGGAAACCTAATTTCAGAAGGTTTCCATTACAAGGCTGGCATGCCCCATGCTGAAGCAATGGCTTTAGATAATTTAAAAAAAGATCCTAAAGAAGGATCAATGTATGTAAATCTCGAACCTTGCTGTCACTATGGTAAAACACCTCCATGTGTAGATAAGGTGATATCCTCTGGGATAAAAAAAATATATGTATCTATTAAAGACCCTGATAAAAGAGTCTCAGGTAAAGGGATTAAGTTGCTAAAGGAAGCTGGAATACAAGTTCACTTAGGATTATGTAAAAAAGAATCCGTAGAATTAAATAAGGATTTTATTCATAGGAATATTACTAAAAAGGCATTTGGTGTTCTTAAATGGGCAATGAGTATTGATGGAAGAATAGCTTTAAAAAATGGAAAAAGTAAATGGATTACTAATGAAAAATCAAGGTCATTAGTTCACTCTTTTAGAGCAGATTTTGATGCAATAATTATTGGTGGGAACACATTAAGAAGAGATAACCCACTTTTGACTACTAGAGGTTCAAAAAATCCTGAGCCTTTGCGAGTCGTTTTCACAAAAAGTTTGGATCTTCCTTCAGAATCGAAGTTTTGGGATTGTAATAAGGCAAAAACTATAGTTATTTATGATTCTTCTTCAGCAAATGAAAATTACCTCACAAGGATTCCAAAATGTGTTGAGGTTGAAAAGGTATCATCAGATAATCCAGAGTTAATTTCTAAAATACTTGCTAAAAGAGGGTGTAATAAAGTTCTTTGGGAATGTGGACCTAGATTGGCTACAGCCGCAATCCAATCTAATTGTATTCAGGAAATAATTACCTTTATTGCTCCAAAAATTTTAGGTGGAGAAAATAGTATGAATCCCATCGGAGATTTTGAATTCGAAGAAATGCATGAAATTATTCAATTAAGTGATTCTGAGGTTAGTTTGATTGGCAATGACATATGCGTTAAGAGTTCATTTAAAAGCTAATTTTTTAAACTAATTTCTATGGGACAAAGTACCGTACGGTTCTTACCCAAAAAAAATAATACAGATACGGAAACTCTTGGTTTAGTTTATAATAAGATCAAATTTAAGATAACCATGCCGATAAGACAAGATGATAATCAACCTAACAGAAGATTTGGAATCGTAAATATCATTTTGATAGGAGTTGGAGCATTACTTTTGTTTAGTAGCCTCTTCCCTAATCAAAACATGCAGATCCCTAGGGTCCCATACTCTTTATTTATAGACCAAGTTAACGATGGAGAAGTTAAGCGTGCATATATCACTCAAGAACAAATTAGGTATGAGTTAAATGGAGCTGAAGAGGGAGCGCCTTCTGTTTTAGCCACCACACCAATTTTTGATATGGACCTTCCGCAAAGGTTAGAAAGTAAAGGAGTTGAATTTGCAGCTGCGCCTCCAAAGAAACCTAATTTCTTCTCAACTATCTTGAGCTGGGTTGTCCCCCCTTTAATCTTTATCCTTGTTTTACAATTCTTTGCGAGAAGAAGTATGGGAGGCGGAGGCGCTCAAGGAGCTCTAAGTTTTACAAAAAGTAAAGCTAAAGTTTATGTGCCGGACGATGAATCAAAAGTTACATTTGCTGATGTGGCTGGAGTTGATGAAGCTAAGGACGAATTAACGGAAATAGTGGATTTTTTAAAAAAACCTGAGAGATATACAGATATCGGTGCGAGAATACCCAAAGGAGTACTTCTTGTAGGACCTCCAGGAACAGGAAAAACTTTGCTTTCAAAAGCGGTTGCTGGAGAAGCAGAAGTTCCTTTCTTTATTATTTCAGGTTCTGAATTTGTTGAACTTTTTGTAGGTGCAGGGGCTGCAAGGGTAAGGGATTTATTTGAACAAGCTAAGAAAAAAGCTCCGTGTATAATTTTTATTGATGAATTAGATGCTATTGGCAAAAGTCGTTCTGGGTCAATGGGAGTTGTTGGCGGAAATGATGAAAGAGAACAAACGCTTAATCAACTATTAACTGAAATGGATGGTTTTGCCTCAACTGACAAACCAGTGATAGTACTTGCAGCGACAAACCAGCCAGAAGTGCTTGATGCGGCTTTATTGAGGCCTGGTAGATTCGACAGACAAGTTTTAGTTGATAGACCTGATCTGTCTGGCAGAAAAACAATATTAGAAATTTATACCAAAAAAGTTAAGTTAGCTGAATCAATAGATCTTGATTCTATCGCTCAAGCTACAAGTGGATTCGCAGGAGCAGATTTGGCTAATATGGTAAATGAAGCGGCTTTGCTGGCCGCAAGAGCTAAAAGAAAAAGCGTTGAACAACAAGATTTAAGTGAGGCTATAGAAAGAGTAGTTGCAGGCCTTGAGAAGAAAAGTAGAGTTCTTCAAGATGATGAGAAAAAAGTTGTTGCCTATCACGAAGTTGGGCACGCTATTGTTGGGCATCTTATGCCTGGGGGATCTAAGGTGGCAAAGATTTCGATAGTGCCTAGAGGAATGAGTGCACTTGGATATACTCTCCAATTACCTACTGAGGAGAGATTTCTGAATTCAAAAGAAGAATTAAAAGGCCAGATAGCAACTCTCCTAGGAGGTCGGTCTGCAGAAGAAGTAGTTTTCGGAAAAATCACAACAGGAGCTTCTAATGATCTTCAAAGAGCTACAGACATAGCAGAACAAATGGTAGGTACATTTGGTATGAGCGATATTCTTGGCCCCTTAGCTTATGACAAACAAGGTGGTGGACAATTCTTGGGTAATGGGAATAACCCAAGGAGATCAGTAAGTGATGCTACGGCTCAAGCAATAGATAAAGAGGTTAGAGATTTAGTAGATGATGCTCATGAAACTGCATTAAATATCTTAAGGAATAACTTACCCTTACTTGAATCAATTTCTCAAAAAATTCTTCAAGAGGAAGTTATCGAGGGTGAGGATTTAAAAAATCTGCTTGCAGAATCAAAAATGCCAGCATAGTAGAATCTAGATCTGACTAGAATAATTCATGTTAAAACCAAATAAGCTTGCTAATAATAATTTTCTATCAAGCTTGGATGTATCAACCAATGAGACATTTCATATTTTAGAACTTGCAAAAAATTTTAAAAACAAAAAAATAAAAATTGATCTTAATAATAAGGTCCTAGGATTAATTTTTGATAAGTCATCGACCAGAACAAGAGTTAGTTTTCAAGTTGCAATGTCAAGGCTTGGCGGAACTACTATTGACCTCAATCCAACAACATCTCAAATAGGAAGAGGAGAGCCAATTAAAGATACTGCAAGAGTCCTTAGTAGATATTGCGATGTTATTGCAATCAGAACATTTGATCATTCAGATTTAGAAGAGTATGCAAAATGGTCTACGAAGCCAGTTATTAATGCTCTTACAGATTTAGAGCATCCATGCCAGGCGTTAGCTGATTTTTTAACAATTCATGAGGAATTTTTTGATTTTAAAAATGTAGTTTTATCATTTATAGGTGATGGTAATAATGTCGCAAATTCTCTTATTTTATGTGGAGCATTGTTAGGAGTAGAAGTTAGAATTGCATGCCCTAAAGGTTATGAACCCAATTCTTTAATAATTAAAAAGGCATATGAAATATATAAAAATAAGGATTTGTTGAAAATCACTAATGATCCTAATGATGCTGTACTAGGTGCAAACGTTCTTTATACAGATGTTTGGTCATCTATGGGTGAAGAAAATAAAAAGGCAGAGAAAGATGAAAATTTTAAAGGATTCACTATCGATAATGATTTAGTAAGTAAGGCTGATAAAGATGCAATTATTCTTCATTGCCTCCCTGCCTATAGATCCAAAGAGATAACTGATGAGGTATTTGAAAGTAAAAAAAATAGAATTTTTGATCAAGCAGAAAATAGATTACATGCTCAACAAGCACTTTTGTCTTGTCTCCTAAGCTAGGAATACTTGCAAACTAATTAATAAAAGGGTACAAATGTATTAGAGTACATTTGTTTTATGGAAACTGCTGCAGGGGGAGATCTTACCCAGGCTCAGAATGAGCTTTATAGATGGATAAAAGATTATATGAAAAACTTTCAACACAGCCCATCCATAAGGCAGATGATGCAAGCTATGGGATTAAAATCTCCCGCGCCAATTCAAAGTCGCCTAAAGCATTTACAAGAAAAAGGATATATCTCATGGCAAGAAGGTAAAGCAAGAACAATGCAAATCGTTGATGAAATTGTTGAGGGTGTACCAATTATGGGTTCAGTTGCAGCTGGAGGTTTAATTGAAACTTATTCTGATGTTCAAGAGAATTTAAATATTGCTGATGTTTTAAAAAAGAAAAGTGTTTTTGCCCTTACAGTTAATGGAGATTCTATGATAGATGCATGTATCGCAGATGGAGATATGGTTTTAATGGAGCCAATTACAGATTCATACTCACTTAGGAATGGAACTATTGTTAGTGCATTGGTTCCTGGTTTAGGTACAACTTTAAAATATTTTATCAAGCGAGAAGGGAAAATATTTCTTGAAGCGGCGAATCAGGCTTATGAACCTATTATTATTGATCTTGATCAAATATCGATTCAAGGAAAATTACTTGCTGTTTGGAGGAAGGTTTAATTAAAAAGGTTGTTATTAAAATCTCTGATTAGAATATAATAAAGTTTATAATTAAAAAATTTATATTGAAAAAATTTCGACTAATAAATCTTTTAATTTATTTAAATGGATTATTAATATTTAACTTTTTACCTACTTTCTCAACCAAGATTTTTGCAAAAGATGTTAAGGAGAAAAATTTATCAGAAAAAATGAATTCTGCTCAATTAGAACTAGTTGGAATTCAAAAAAGTATTGATATTTCAACTGGTATTTTTGGATCTAATAATGAAGTTATTGAAGACTTAAAATCAAATGGAGATGCATTACTTAATCTTTTAGCTTTTGGACAAAAAAATTTAGAAGATGATTTTTTTGTAGAAATAGATGCCGACATAAAATATAGGGATAAAGAAGTATTTTTTGCAGAAGGTGATGCGATAATTTATCTTTCTGATGCCACACTTTCAGGCGATTTAGTAAAGTATGATCTTCAAAATAAAATATTAACTGTAGTTGGAAATGTAATATTTAAAAAAGGGGAGCAGTATTTTGAAGCTTCAGAATTAACTTATAATGTGAAAGAGGATACAGGATATATTAATGATGTTTATGGATTGCTAGATAGCAAAACTTTCGCAGATGATTTTAAACTTGAATTAAATAAAAAAGAGAATAAGTTCCAAAAAGCGGAAGAAATAGATGGGATAAATCAACCAAAATATGTAAATACTGCAAGAATAGGATTGGTAAATGATTTTGAGGAGAATAAAAATTTTAATATTACTAAGGCTGAATTAGAAGTTCCTCAAATCACTAGATGGAGATATAAAACAAATAAGTTAATTTATAATTCCAAAACTCTAGAATCAAAAAAAATATTTTTTACAAATGACATTTACAATAAACCTCAATTTGTTTTTTTAGGTAAGAATTTTTCTGCAGAAATAATTGATGATAAATTAAGACTTCTTAGTAAAAATAGCTGGATCATATTGGATAATAAATTAAAAATACCAATTGGAAGACGTTCAGTATTTGACAAAGATCCTTTAACTAAATGGGGATTTGGTGCTGATTATCAAAATAAAGATGGATATTTTATATTTAGAGGTACATATCCAAGGAAAATTTATAGAGATTTTAGTCTTCAATTCCAACCGTATTTTTTAATTCAGAGAGCTCAAAAGGGAAATACTAATGTATATACCTCGAAGAATGCATCTGTTTTTAGTGGTAAAGTAAATCAAGATATAAGTTTTTTAGATTATTTTGCATTTGATCTAAACTTAAAAGGAAAAGAAAAAGATTGGGATATTGAATCAAAAATTCAATTAAATAGTTTAGATTCTTCTAGACTTGATGAGTCGTTAAGAACAAAGTTTACTTTATCAAAAAGAATTAATTTAAATAACGCTCAAAAAATTGAAGGAAGTAAAACTTTTGAGAATAACTTAAATAATGTTAATGGTATTGAGCGCAATTTAAAGAAAGATAAGGTTTTAAGTAATTTAATCGGTCTCGAAAAATATAATGATACAAAATCTATATTTGAAGAAGATAATTCTTTAAATATAAAATCAGAAGTGAATGATAAAAATTATTCTAATTATTTAGATTTTCAAATTTATAATATTTTTAGAGAAAAGGTTATAAAGGATTTTGCTACTGAAGAGATTCATTTTGCGAGTGGCTTTAATATAGCAAATAAAAAACAATGGACAAACAATAATCAAAATTCAGGTTTATCTTTAATTTATGATGTCGGTCATTTTAAGTCTAAAAGTAGATCCGCAGAAGAATTTAGAGAATTGTTTAGAAATTCTTTTGTAGGGCAATATAATTACCAATTTTCAATCTGGAAGAAAAGTTATTTAGATAAGAGTATAGATGAAACTTATAAATTTACACCTAGTGTTATTCCGCAGTCTTTAGATTGGGCAACAAGCATTCATTCAGGACTTTTCTTGTATAGTGATGGATCAAATCAAAGTGTTTTGAAGTTTACAACTGGACCAGCTTTAACTATTGGAAGCTTTAAGAAAAACTTCTTTGACTATATTAAGATTAGTACTAACTATAATTATGTGCTGAAAAGTGGAGAGAGTCCCTTCAGTTTTGATAATATTGGTAAAGACCCAACCTTAAACTTTAATTTGCAACAACAAATTTTTGGTCCATTATTATTTAGTTTTGAGACAGTTTTAAATTTAAATACTGGCTCTTATTCTAATGAAAATTATGCGCTTGATTTCAAACGAAGAGCATATTCTATTGGTGCATTTTATAATTCAACCAATGAGAGTTTAGGTATAAGATTTAATATATTTAATTTCGATTATTCTGGAATAAGTGATAAATTCTGATTATTTTTTTATATCTAGATCCTTTGAATTTGTTTAAATAAAAGACTTTTATTCTACTGAATTATTTCTGAAAGTTTTTTTTAGAAAATAGCATATCGTTTTTATTAAAGGAATCAAAATTAATATTCAAAGAGACTAAATTTTCATATAAGTTAAATATTTAAAAAAATTGAGTTAGAAGTTTTATTATGATTACATTAAGCTATTTATAAACTATATAACCTTTTAGTTGGGTTCTGAATTGCTTAAGTAAATCTCTATAGAGCATCCATAAACCTGTAAATCTCTAGCTCAATTTTAAGGCTATAAATTAAATTATCATTCGCTTAAAAGTAGTATAGTTATTAGAGACGTCATAAAAAATCTTTGAAAAATAAAATTTAGCTGACGTTTCACAATTTGGGGCCATAGCTCAGCTGGTAGAGCACCTGCATGGCATGCAGGGGGTCAGCGGTTCGAGTCCGCTTGGCTCCATCAGGATTTTCGCTATTTATACCAATTAGTTTGACCAATTTATCATAACAAAACGATACGTTTTGATAAGGTAAAATATGGCAAAATATGACCCCTCTGCGACCACCTCTGCGACTAGTTAAAGACGATCATAAAAACTCTAAATTGATATTGTAAGGGCTTTTTTATTTTTATTATAAATTATTAAATATATAAAAAATAAAAAAGTTGTATTTCAGTGAAATAAGCTTAAATTTATGATAGGTTTTATTTGATATTTTAAAAAATGTACTCTAACAATAAAACTATTTATGAGGATCAAATAGATGTTTTACTACCAGTTTATAAGTCAAATAAAATTTTTTTAAAAGAATCAATAAAGTCAGTACTAAATCAAAATATAAAAGTAAGAATATTTTGTATTTTAAATGGAATGACTAAAATCGAAAATCATCAATATATTAATTTTCTAAAGGAATTTAATTGTCATATTTTGATTTCACCTAATAAAGGGATTGCAGCCTCTCTAAATTATGCCATCCCTTATACAAGATCTATTTATATTGCAAGACAAGATGATGATGATATATCTCACCCAGATAGATTTTTAATTCAAAAAAATTATTTAGATAATCATAATTGTGATGTTGTTGGAACTAATATAAAAATTTTAGATAATAATGGAAATATTATAGGAAAAAAAGAATATCCTAATACTGATAATGCTTGTAAAAGGCAACTTATCTACAAAACTTGTTTTTGCCATCCATCAACAATGATGCGAAGAGAATTTCTTTTAAAAAATCAATATCCTGATTTGTCATCAGAAGATTATGCTTTATGGATTAGAGCACTTAAAAATAGTATTTACAATAATTTAAAAAAAGAACTTTACTTTTATAGAAGATCTGAGGGACAATATTCTAATCAAAAATTTGTAACTTATCTATATTTTCAATCCTCTATTAAGTTAATCAATAGAATATCAAAAAACCTTGGGGAAAAGATTATAAACTTATCATTATTATTTATCTATTTTATTTTTTATGTTATTAAGAGAAGAAGAATAGATTTTAAAACTAGATTAATCTAGGTATTTAAATTATGATTTTATTTTTATATTTATTTCAAGAAAATTATAATTTAAATTTCATTTTTATTAATTGATAATATTAAAGTGTCATACTTTAAAGATGAAAAATTTTATTTGGACAGAATGTTTAGGTTGCTCTGAAATCGGCAGAATAGCAATAAAATCCTTTTTGAAATATCATAATAATCTTAAATTAAATGTATTTATTTATGAGTCGGATTTAGGGAAATTACCTCAAGATGAAAATATTATTTACCATACCTTTGAAAGAAAAAATAATTTAAAATATTTTATATCTAAATTTTCTAATAATTTTAAATTTTGTTTTAGTTTGAGTGAGAATTTGTTAAGGAGTTACTTTAAAAAGGGTCATAAAGGAACAGCTCACCTTTGGTCTTATATATTAAAAAAATATACTTCTTATGATAACTATATCCATTTTGATAGCGATGTAGTATTTTGTGATAGTGCTATTAATGACTTAATTAAATATTCCTATGATTATGATATTGTTGGACAATGCAGACCATATAAATGTAATCCTTATAATATAGATTTTGGGAATTTGCCAGATTTGGTGGCAACTTGTTGTTTTTTATTTAAACCAGCACTATGTCCATCAATTAAAAGACTGAATCAGAAAAATTTAGCAATGGCTATTCAAGGAAAAAATAAAATTACAGGGAAAAAATTAATAGATTTTTTTGATCAAATTACGTTAGAGATTTTAATTAATAATGGGAAAATAAAATATCTTTCTGTTGATGATTTTGGAGGTTCTGGAATTAATGGAAGTAGAAAAAGTTCCTTCAGCTCTCTTAACAATATGAAAACGAAATATAAAATAGATGTAGGGAGAAAGATTGTTCATTTTTCTGCGGTTGGATCTGGTTATAACATTTGGAAGACAAAAGCTACAAGCGGTTCAAAAGAATATGATAGATACGCTCTTGATAGGTTTTATTTATATATGAAATGTTTTTATCCAGAAAGTAAAATTGAATTTCCAAATTTAGAGAAATATAGTGAACTTATTGATTATTTTAATACCAAAAATTTTTAAATATCTTTTAAATCTTTCAATTGTTTGGTTGGTTTTAAATTAGGCAAATATCTTAACGAAGGAATAATATACATAAACCCAATACAAAGTGCTGAATTAGGTGAATTAATAGAATTGAAAATAAAGAAAATAGTTCCAAATATTGGAATAGCGTTTTTTAAAAAGAAATAATAGTAAATATTTGCATTTTTTATATTTACTTTATTATCAATACTAATATATATAAATTTTAAAAATAATATTGAGAAGATTATTGTATAAGTTATCATTAGCGGAATTGTAAGAAATCCTAATCTAAAAATATTAAGTAAGTCTAGTAGGAATGATTCGTGTATGACTTTATTCTCCTTTGATTTATAAATTTCTAATCTTGGCATAACACTAGAACTTTTATATTGTCTAAAATGTTTTCTGAGGCTGAATTGATCATAAATTGGATGATTTAAAAATTTATTATTAAGCATTTCTTTTTCCTCTTTTAAATTTATAGCCATCCTCTTTCCTTTTAGTAGAGCAATTGGGTCTTCATTACCCATGAACAACAAATAAGATATTTTTATTTCATGAATTATAGGAATTGTGGAATTTAAAAATATTGTATTATAGGGTTTAATTTGTCTTCCTGATAAAGGGAAAAATAAATTAAAGGGAACTAAAAAAATTAAAATAATAAAAATACTTATTAAGGATGTTAGTTGTTTTTTGAATTTAAAAAGAGTTAAAAACCAGATTTTCTTTTTCTGTGAATATATTTTAAAGATAACTAAAATAAATAATAAAATTAAAAGATAACCAATTAAAATTCCTACCCTACTTGAAGAACATATTAAGTAAGAAGAGCAAAATAAATAATTTAAAACAAATAATTGATTTATTTGATTGATTTTATGCTTATCTTCTATTCTGATCGAGTATAAATTTATCTGATTTATCTTCTCATAAACTTTTTTTATTATCATTATTGATATATATATTAGTGCTAAAGGTATGAGAATGTATGAATTCCTTGAACATGAATTTATAGATAAACTTAGAAAATTTATGCTACTAAAATCAATAATTTCATGATCATATCCTAAGTTATTGCCAGGAATAAACATAGATATAAATAAAGGGCTGAATAGTATATATTTGGTTAAATAAGTTCCTAATATTAAAATTCCACTTATTAATATATTAAGTCTTTGGAATTGTAATAATGATTTTAAATCTTTTGTTATGAATTGATCTCTATTAAAAATCTTTTTTAAATAAGCATTAATTGTAAATCGACATTCGATTCCTGCTATCAAAAAAATAAAACCATTAAAAGTACTAACTAAAACATCTTTTAACTGCATTGAATTATAAATATCTAAATATGGTAAAAAATAAAGAGCAAAGTATATTAAAGCTAAAACGGAATATAAAAAAATAATCTTCTTAATAAAATTAATATTTCTTTTTTTTAGAAAATAAAATATTCCATTTGAAATAAATAACCACGAGATTAGCGTATAAATTGAGTTAAATCTTCCTAGGGGAGTAAATCCATTTATTGTGATTATTAATAAGTAAAAATAAAATCTATGCATTAACTAAATAATATATATATAAATTATTTATTTTTATTTTCTAATAAAATATCATTTAATAAAAAACTAAGATGGCTTTATTGGTTTGATAATAGTAAAATTGGAAGATATGTGAATTAAAAAGTTAAGTTTTATTAAATATGTCTTTATTAATAACTTTAAAACAAGTTATCTCAATATTGCTAAATATTTCAAAAGAAGGAAAACCTTTAATTAAGATAATATCTCTGAGTATATCTGCTTTTATTTCTGAGATTATTTTATTAACTTCAATAGGAATTCTATTGAGACCAGAAAGAGAGTTATCTATTGGTAGAGGATTTTTTCTAATTAATAATGCAAATTTTTTAATAATTACGATAATTTTATGTAGCTTATTTAGGATACTTATAAATTTCAATGTTGTAAGATTTACTCATTTCTTTGGTTCAAAAATTGGAGAAGGAATTGCAAAAAATAAATTTTTTCAGTTCGATATTCTCAATAGTGGGGATCATATAAGTAATAATGCATTTATTACAATTCTGGTAAATCATACAATTACATTCGTATCTTGCCTACAAAACTTATTTATGGGGATAATAGGAATATTTACAGCTTTATCGATTTGTTTGTTTTTATATATAGAAAAATCATATTTATCAATATATGCAATAACTCTTATTGGTCTTTTATATATTATTCTTTCATCTCTTACTAATAAACCATTAAAGATATTTTCAAAAGAAGTTGCTTTAAATCAAAAGAATCTTGTTGGTATTGGTAAAGAAGGTTTATTAATATCTAAAGAGCTTTATGTTGGGAATAGGCAAAATTTTGTTATCGAGAAGATAGCTAAAATACAGATGAGATTAATGAGAAAACTTGGGAACTCATCATTTTTGATTGTATTACCAAAATATGGAATAGAGGCCTTATTATTTTCATCATTTGCTTTTTTTATTTTAAATGAATCTTTATCTAATGATTTACTTATTCAATTGCCAATATTGGTAATTGCTGCTTTGAAAATTATCCCTAGTTTTCAATCAATATATGGAGCAATTTCTACTTTGAGAATACTTGCAGACTCTATAAATGAAGTTTATAAAGGACTAATAATTGATAAACCTCAATCAAAATTACTTCAAAAAGAAAATTTAAATAATTTTATTGATCCCATATTAAATTTTAGAAGAGAAGAATATGATATTTGTTTAAAAAATTCTAAAAGGATTCAGAAAAATAAGATTGGTATTTTACAAAATAAAAATACTTTAAATTTAATTTCTAATATTAAGATGAGCTCCACAGTATGCCTATATGGTCAATCTGGATCAGGAAAAACTACTTTTATACAATCTCTAATATTTAATACTTTAATTAATCTGAATTTAAATATAAAAAATAAAAACAATCATTTTAAAATTGAATTCATAGATAGTAAACCAAACTTTATCTCTGGAACTGTTCTTGAGAATCTCAAACAAGGGCAAAATCAAATTAATATAAAATTAGTTGAAGAACTTCTGTTGACTTTAAAACTATGTAAAACAAAATCAGAAATCCCTAGTTTTCTTAATATTTATTTAGGAGACTCTTCAAAGATTAAATTAAGTAGTGGAGAGGAACAGAGATTATCCTTAATAAGGGCATTATGTAGGGAGCCTGATTATTTATTTGCTGATGAATTTACTGCTGCTTTAGATTCTGAATTAGAATTAGTTGCCTTTAATCAAGCAATTCTTTATTCTAAGAATTTAATTTTTATCTCACATTCAAAAAAATTAATAAAAAAAGCCGATTATCAATTGAGATTTCCAATTAATTTATAATAAATATGAAAGTATTATTTGTATTTGTAAAAAGAAATCAACATAAATTTATTTTTTTTATTTTTGACTTCTTAATATTTTTAATTCTGTTTTTTAATATAAGCCAATTTTTTTCTTTATATAATAAAATACTTCTGATATCTCTTTTTATATTAATAAATTATATTATTGGTAAATATAAAACTATAAACTCATTTGGAATAAATATATTATTTAAGTACTTAACAAAATTTACCTTATCAATAATTGCTTATACTTTTGCAACTACTTTTTATTTTTACTTCTTTAATTATTTTCAATTAGTTAAATTTCCATTTTTTTCTTATTATGTAAATATTTTATATATATTCTTAACAACATATTTTTTCCAATTAATATTAAATGTACTAATTATAAAAAATAAAACTATTTCAGTATGGGTATATGTTGGAAGAAAAAAAATATATCAATTAATAAATAAACAAATTAATATATTTAGACTAAATAATACAAAAATATTATTTTATGATGAAGAGATTGATATATATAGAATTAATACTAATAATTTCAAAGGTTTTATCCTAGATGATAAAGATAAGATTAAAAAAGAATTTTTAAAAAAAATAACTAAATTCGATAATGAAGAAATATCATTTATTAATCAATTAGATTGGTTTGAGAGATATTTTTATAAAATCCCAATATTTCTAATTTCTAATATAAATTTTGAAAAAAGGCTAATCAAGCAAAAATATTTGTTATTAATAGAAACAAATTTAAAGAGATTAGGTGATATCTTTTTGAGTATAGTGCTTTTGATAATTACACTGCCTATATTATTGATTGCGATAACTGCAATAAAATGTGAAGATGGTGGACCTATCTTTTATAAACAAGTAAGAAATGGAATCAATAAGAAACTATTCCATATAATCAAACTGCGAACGATGAATGTTAGTGCTGAAAAAGATGGTGCCAAATGGTATGTTTTAGGGGATACCAGAGTAACAAAAGTAGGAAAAATATTGCGGTTATTTAGGATAGATGAATTACCCCAATTATTGCAAGTAATTACTGGAGATATGAGCTTAATAGGACCTCGTCCTGAAAGGCCTGAATTTGATGATAAATTATCAGAAAAGATTCCTTTCTATGACTATAGGTATACAATTAAACCTGGACTAAGTGGTTGGGCTCAAGTTAATTATCCTTATGGGTCATCAAAAAAAGATTCAATTGAAAAACTAAATTACGATATTTATTACATAAAGAATTTTTCAATCTTTTTGGATTTTATTATTCTTTTAAAGACTATAAAATTAGTTCTAAATGCTAAAGGATCTAAGCCCAAACTTAAGGATAAAAAATAATTTGATTATATAATTATTAATTTAAAAAAATTAGGTTCTTTTTTACGTATTTTATGATGATAGAATTTTGAAATATTTTTAAATTATTAATAATTAAAAGAATTTTTAATGACTAAAGTAGCTCTCATTACAGGAATAACTGGACAAGATGGTAGTTACTTGGCTGAATTATTGCTTAACAAAGGATATATGGTTCATGGTATTAAGCGAAGATCAAGTTCATATAATACTCAAAGAATTGATCATATTTTTCAAGATATTCATCAGAAAAATATTAATTTTAAGCTGCACTACGGTGATTTAACGGATAGTACAAATATTATTAAATTAATTCAAAAGATACAACCAGATGAAGTCTATAATCTAGCTGCACAAAGTCATGTGGCAGTAAGTTTTGAAACTCCTGAATATACTGCTAATTGCGATGCCTTGGGCCCATTAAGGATACTAGAAGCTATAAGGTTGTTAGGATTAGTAGATAAAACCCGAATATATCAAGCTAGTACTTCTGAATTATATGGATTAGTTAGAGAAATACCTCAAAATGAAGAAACTCCCTTTTATCCAAGAAGCCCTTATGGTGTTGCTAAATTATATGCTTATTGGATAACTATAAATTATAGAGAAGCATATAAAATGTTTGCTTGTAATGGAATCTTGTTTAATCATGAATCACCTAGAAGAGGAGAAACCTTCGTGACAAGAAAAATTACTATGGCATTAGCAAAAATTAATGCTGGCTTGCAAAAGTGCCTGTACATTGGGAATCTTGATGCTCTTAGAGATTGGGGCCACGCCAAAGACTATGTAGAAATGCAGTGGCGGATGTTACAGCAAGAAGAGCCAAAAGATTATGTTATCGCAACAGGAAGGCAGGAGTCTGTTAGAAGATTTATTGAGATAGCTGTAAAGACTTTGGGATGGAAAGAAATTATTTGGGAGGGAAAGGGTATTAATGAAATTGGTATAAGATCAGATAATGGAGAGGTTGTAGTAAAGGTAGATCCTAGTTATTTTAGACCTACTGAAGTTGAGACTTTACTGGGAGATGCATCATTAGCGGAAAAACTATTAAATTGGAAATCCTCTACATCATTAGAGGAACTTGTTGAAGAAATGATTATTAATGACATGAAATCTCTTGAATAGATTTTAAAAATAAATTTTAAAGATTAGAAACTTAAATTTTTTAAGAAATTTATATATTAAAATTTCAATATAAATAAAACTATAGCTATTAGATTTATCTGACTTGATAAAATTATTTTCATATTTATAAATTCCAATTTGGTGAAGATTCTTATTACTGGTTCAAGAGGAATGGTTGGAAGAAGCATTTGTGAGCATCACGAGTCAATTCATTATGAAATTATTAAACCATCAAGTAAGGATCTTAATTTACTAGATGCAACTGCAGTTGAGGATTTTATTCAAGTAGAGAAACCAGATTTGATAATTCATGCTGCTGGAGTTGTTGGAGGAATTCAAGCTAATTTAAATCAACCCAAAAAATTCTTTTATGATAATCTTCAAATGGGAATTAATTTAATAAATTGCTCAAAAAATTTAGGTATAAAAAAATTTCTCAATATAGCTTCTTCATGTATGTATCCACGTAATGCTAAAAATCCATTAAAAGAAGAAGAAATTTTAAAAGGTGAACTTGAACCAACTAATGAAGGTTATGCACTGGCAAAAATTTGTATTGAACGATTATGTAGATATATAAATTCAGAGGATAAAAGTTTTATTTATAAGACTCTAATACCTTGCAATATTTATGGTAAGTATGACAAGTTCTCTCCAAAGGTTGCACATATGGTACCTGCAGTTATATACAGGATACATGAAGCGAAAATCAATAATCTTAATGAAATTAAAATATGGGGAGATGGTAAAGCAAGGAGGGAATTTATGTATAATGAAGATCTGGCTGATGCTATTTGGTTTTCTGTTAAAAAAATCAATGATCTTCCACAAACTATAAATATTGGAATGGGTAAGGATTATTCAATCAGTGAATACTATAAGAAAATTGGTTCAGTAATGAAATTTAATGGAAATTATATTTATGATTTAACAAAACCAATTGGTATGAAAAAGAAACTTGTCGATTCATCAATAATTAATGATTTAGGTTGGCAACCAAAATTTAATCTTAAAGAAGGAATTAAATTGACTTATGAATATTTTTTATCTATTTATAAAGATTTGCATTTATGAAAGTTAATTTACCATTAGCGATCTCTTCTTGGGATCAAAAAGAAATTGATGCAATGCTTGAGGTAATAAGTACGGGAAAATTTTCAATGGGGGAAAAAGTAAAAAATTTTGAGGATGATTTTGCAAGATATTTAGATTGTAAATATACAGTAATGGTTAATTCAGGATCATCTGCAAATTTATTGATGATTGCAGCTTTATTTTTTACAAAAGTTCCTTACTTAAAGCCATTAGATGAAGTTATTGTTCCAGCTATATCATGGAGCACTACATATTTCCCACTTCAACAGTATGGCTTGAAAATAAAATTTGTAGACATAAATAAAGAAACTTTAAATTTTGATATACCAAAACTAAAAGATGCAATTTCTGATTCTACAAAATTAATAATGGCTGTGAATTTACTTGGTAATTCAAATGAGTTTGATCAAATTAAAGAATTAATCTGTGATAAGAAAATTACTTTAATAGAAGATAATTGTGAAGCTCTTGGTGCATCATATAAGGGAATTAAAACTGGTACTTTTGGGTTATGTGGTTCATTTAGTACATTTTTTTCTCATCATATATCTACAATGGAAGGTGGAATAGTAGCTACAAATAATCAGGAAATATATCAAATTTTATTGTCTTTGAGAGCTCATGGTTGGACTAGAAATCTTCCTAAAAATAATTTAATAACTGGTCAAAAAAATGATAATGAATTTGAAGAGTCTTTTAAATTTATTTTGCCTGGTTATAACTTGCGGCCTTTAGAACTATCAGGCGCTATTGGAATTGAGCAGATTAAAAAATTACCTCAATTTATTAAAATAAGAAGGAATAATGCAAATCACTTTAAAGAGATAATGAAAACTAATAAAAATTTAATTATTCAGAAAGAAGTAGGGGAGAGTAGCTGGTTTGGCTTTTCATTAATTGTGAGAGAAGAATATGGATTATCAAGAAATGAGTTGATAAATTTCTTAGATAAAAATCTCATTGAATATAGGCCTATTGTTACAGGTAATTTTGCTAAGCAACCCGTAATTAAATATCTAAATTATGATGTAAGTCAGGATTTAAAGAATGCAGATTATGTTGATAGAAATGGACTATTTATAGGAAATCATCAAAAAGATATAAGGGATAAATTAGATCTTCTTTTAAAATTTTAGTAATATTTATTATGAAAATAAATAAAAAAAAAAAAAATAAAGTAAGTATTATAGTTCCTTCTGATAAGCCCTTAAACCAAATTTCGAGAATTTCTTATAAACATGCTATTCAACAAGATTACCCTAATATAGAGTTAATAATTTTTCTTAATGGAATAACAAAAAACGAATATAAAGAAGTTATTAGTTACTTAGATAAAAATAATATTCATAATCATGAAATTATTAATTACTATTCTCGAAAAAGATTATCACCTGGAATAGCGAGATCAAAACTAATTAATATATCTAAAGGTGATTTTATTATTTTCTTAGATTCTGATGATATTCCTAATAAACAATTAATTTCAAAGAAAATTAAATTAGCTATTCAAAAGAATGTTGATATTATTTGTTCAAGTGCTTATATATTTTCAAATTTTGAACAGTATAAAAATGGTTTTATGAAGAAAAGAACTTATGTTGTCCCTTTAATAATATTAACTTTATTTTTAAATTCATTTGTGCCCTTATCTGTGAATCTAATACCTAATAGCGGTACATTAATACGCAAAAGAAAATCAAACGAATATATTTTTAAAAATTATCCTAAGAATAAACATGAAGATTTTATTTTTTATATGAATATTATTCATCATATAAATTCTATAGCTCTAATAGAAGAACCTTTAATTTCATATTACATTAATAGAAAGACTCTTACTGGTAACAAAATAATCTCAAAACTATGGCATGCAAAAGCAATTTCAAATATTACAAATACCTCATTATTAAAATCTATATTGCTAACAATTATAGGGATCTCTTTGATATCTCCTTTGATTTATTTATTAGAAAAAATCAGAATATTATTTAAAAAAAATAAAAAAGAAATATCTTTTATCCTATCTAGAAATAATTAAAATGATTAGCTTAATATTACCTGTTTTTAATAACCAAAAGAGTATTTTTATGGTCTTTCAATCTATTAAAAAAAATTTAACCTCTAATGATGAATTAGTTATTGTAGATGATCATTCTACAGATGGCACATGGGAAATTTTAAAATCATTAAAAGCAAAGAATTATGAATTTAATTTTAAATTATTTAGAAATAGAAAAAACCTTGGAATATCACCAAGTCTAAATTTTTGTATTAAAAATGCTACCAAGCAATATATAGCAAGACATGATGGTGACGATATTATGATTTTAGGAAGATTAGAACATCAACTGAAATTAATGCAAAATAATAGCGAAATTGATTTACTTACCTCTGCAAGGTTAATATTTAAAAGCTATGAAAATATAAAAAGTTTTCCTAAGATATCTAAAAATTTAAAAATCCCAAGGAAAATTAATAAAAATTCTATGGCTGTAAATAACTTAGTAGCTCACCCTACGTTGTTCTGTAAAGCCTTTATTTTAAAACAAAATCTTTATGATTCCAGTTATAATTGTGATGGAGAAGATTATCAGCTTTGGCTAAGATTAGTGAAAAAAGAATATAAATTTTTTAAAGATAATACAAATGTAATCATGTATTATGAAAATAATAATAAGAATAAATTAATAAAACAATTTATAGGTTCTATAAGAGCAAGAATTTCAGTAACTAGCATTTTTAACCCTATATTTTCTATATACTTATTAAAAGGATCATTATTTGATTTTTTGAGACTAACTAGAAGAATTTTTTCAAAATGATTGATTTCCCCCCAATTTGGTATGTTTATTGTTTTGATAAAAAAATTGAACCCAATTCATATGAAAGATTGAAAATTTCTTTAGGAAGTATCCCTACTGAATTTTCAATTAATATTATTACTTGGCACTCTAATTTAAATGAAAGACTTAAATATGATTTTCCAAATAGGAATATTTTTAATTTAGTAGTAAATAAGAGGAAATTTTCTAAATCACTTTACATAAATCTAATCGCTGATTTCGAAAATAAAAAAGGTAATAAATATTTTTACTTATCAGATATAGATCTCTTTTTTCATCCTGAATATTTTTATTGGTTGAAATTCATAATGGAAAAATTAGATTATAGATCTAGTGATTTGAGAATAATAACTAATAATTTTCATATTAGAGCAATCCCAAAATATAAATTACTGCCAGATTTTTTATATGGTAAATTAAACTTTTATTTCCCAGAATTATATAATTGGAATTTACCAACAAATTTTAATGAAATATTGATTAGGAAATTATCTAAATCAGGGTTTGCTCATGGATGTGGATTAATTCCTTTGGGCGCTTTAAGAAAAATAGGAGGATATAATTCTGAACTTATAGGGCATGGTCCTGAAGACGATTTATTTAATCAAAGAATAAAGTTTTACTCAAGGGTTTATTATCATAAAGGTAATTATAGATCATCTACATTTCATCTCCCTCATCCTCCCTTAAATCAGCAAAATAGATTAAATAATTTTAAATATTGGTTTGATTCATTAGAGGATATAAAGCTAAATGGTTTATACTCAGATTTAATAAGAAGATAGGTTAAGAATATTTATATTAAAGATTTATGAAAAGTTTAAAAATACGTTTAATAGGTGGGTTAGGTAATCAACTATTTCAAGTCGCTTTTGGATACTCTTTAAGAAAAATTTATTCTCAACCTGTTATCTATGATATTTCAGCTTTTAAAAATTATAAATTACATAAGTTAGTTGTAGATAAATTATTTCCAAATTTGCCTTTCATTAATCTTAAAAAAAATATATTTCAAATTCCTATAAAAGAAAAATATTGTGGATTTGATGAAATGCTTTTCCAAAGAATTAAAAATTCTTTAATTTATAGAAATATATATTTGAGTGGATATTTTCAAAGTCTTGCATATTTTTCAAATGATATGCCAGCAATAAAAATTCAAATCAAAGAAAATATTGAATTATTATTTCCAATATTAAAAAAAGATTTTTTAAGAAATAAATTGAGAAATACATTAGGCGTTCATATAAGAAGAGGAAATAAAGCTAAAAAATTTTATTCAAATATCTATGGAAATTTAACAATAGAAGAAATTTCCCAAAATATTAATTCAATCTATTATCAAGGAGATTATAAAAATATTTTGCTTGTAGGAGATGATATTGAATTTTTAAAAAAACTAAGATATAAAATAAATTCAACTATAAAAATTAATTTAATTAATGAAATTTCCTCAGAAAATAATGATTTAATAGACTTTTATTTATTATCTCTTGTAAAAGGTTTGGTTATTTCAAATTCTACTTTTTCATTATGGGCAGGATATTTATCAGATAATAAAGTATTTTATCCAGAACCTTTTTATCCTTTACCAAGAAATAAATCTTTTTTAAATCAAAATCATGAAGATTTAATATATCCAAATTGGATACCATATAAGGTTAAATATTCATGAGTTATAAACTATATTTATCATTACCAAAATATGCAAATCATATTGAATATTTAAGAACTAATAAGAATAATATTCTTATCAAAAAGGATATTAAAAACTTTAGTAATAGAGAGATAAGGGAAACAGTATTAATTGCTATTGATAGACCTTGTAATTCTGATTTATTATTGCCCTTTAAAAAAAAGGTTTTGTATCGACTTGAATATAATGTTGCTAGAACAAACCAATATAAATATGATATTTATTTTTATGCTTTTTTGTTTGATTTAATATTTGAATGGGATTCCAACTATTACATAAATTCAAAATCATTTCTACCTTTTTTTCCACCCAGAGTTGGTATTTTGCACGAAAGTAATCAAGTGACTGAATCTTTGAATATAGATTATTTTTTAAAAAATAATTTTTTATTTAAAAAAAAATATTTATTAAGTACGATAGTAAGTAATAAATCAAATCTACTATGGCATAAACTAAGATTAAAACTTATTTTTCAATTAAAATCAGCCTTGCCTGAAATTGATTTGTTTGGTAGAGGATTTAAACCTATAAAGGACAAATCTATTGGTTTAATTAATTACAAATATCATATTGCTTCAGAAAATTCTAGCTCTGGTCCCAGTGAAAAACTTTGGGACCCTCTTTTATGTCAATGTATTGTCTTTTATGTGGGAAGCCTAGATCTAGTTCATCCTTATTTGAGAAAAGCTATCATACCTTTAGATTTAAATGATATAAACTTATCTTTAAAAATAATCAAAAAGGAGATAATTAGTTTTGAAACTTTTAATAGTATTTCTAATAAAGAATGGATAAAGATAAAAGATATTATTATCAAAAATTATAGTTTTGAAAATACTATTTTTAATCATCAAAAATACTATATTTAAAATTAAAAAAATTCTTCATAAAAAATTTTAATATTTATATTTTATATTGGTTTTAATAAACTACCTAAGAAATTTATATGATTTAGTTATATATTGTACTAAAGCAAATAAATGAAAATGAAAAATAAATCAAATAAAATACTTGTAACTGGGGCAGCTGGTTTTATTGGTGCTGCTGTAGTAAAAAAACTTTTATTAGAAGGTCTAAATGTATTTGCAATCGATAACTTAAATAATTATTATGAAAAAGATTTAAAAATAAAAAGATTAGAGATAATTAATAATTCTATTAAAAATATCAAAGATAATTTTATTTTTAAAGAACTAAATGTAGAGGATGATGATTCTTTAAATAAAATATTTAGTAAATATAGACCTGATGTTGTTATACATTTGGCAGCACAAGCTGGAGTTAGATATTCAATAGATAATCCAAGTAAATATATACAAAGTAATCTTGTCGGTTTCGCAAATATACTAGAGGCATCAAGGAAATTTTATATAAAAAATCTTATATATGCTTCCAGTAGTTCTGTATATGGTGGGAATTCAAAACTACCATTTTGTGAAAATCAATCTGTTAATCATCCTGTAAGTTTATATGCGGCAACAAAAAAATCAAATGAGTTAATGGCACATAGTTATAGTCATCTATTTGGTATTCCCGCAACTGCATTACGACTATTTACAGTCTATGGTCCCTGGGGGAGGCCAGATATGGCACCAATGATTTTTGCAAAATCTATACTAAATAATGAAGTTATTAAAGTCTTTAATAATGGGCAAATGTTTAGAGACTTTACATATATTGAAGATGTAGCTGAAGTGATTTATAGATGTATTTTTAAGCCTGCAACACCAAATATTGATTTTGATAGAAATAATCCTGATCCTTCTACTTCTTTTGCTCCTCATAGGATTTTTAATGTTGGAAATAGTAATGCTATAAAGTTAATAGAATTCATTGAAAGCCTTGAAAATGTTTTAGGAAAAAAAGCAATAAAAATTTTTAAACCAATGCAGGATGGAGATGTAAAAGAAACCTTGTCTAATTCTGCAGCCATTCAAAAATGGATAGACTATAGCCCCTCTACATCATTTGATGAAGGAATAAAATGTTTTGCAGAATGGTATATGAAGTTTTTTAAGTATGAAATTTAAATTTTTTTAATTTCCTCTTTAAAATAATCTATAGTTAAATCAAGACCTTTTGAAATATTTATTAGAGGCACCCAATTTAACTCTTTCTTGGCCAACTTAATTATTGGTCTTCTTTGGAGAGGGTCATCCTCTGGGAGAGGTTTGAAAATTATATCTGAATTGGATTGAATTTTCTCTTTTATTAAATTTGCAAGTTCTAAAATAGTAAATTCTGTTGGATTTCCTAGATTAATTGGTTTTGTATAATTACATGCCATCAATTTCAGTAATCCATCAATTAAATCATCTACAAAACAAAATGATCTTGTTTGTTTACCATCTCCATAAATTGTTATAGGTCTATTTTCTAAAGCTTGTACTATAAAATTACTTACCACTCTTCCATCCAGGATTGACATCCTAGGCCCATAAGTATTAAAAATTCTTGCAACTCTTACTTGTACTTTATGTATTCTTTCATAGTCGTAACATAAGGTCTCAGCAATCCTTTTGCCTTCATCGTAACAGCTTCTTATCCCGATGGTATTTACTGAACCGGTATAATCCTCTGGCTGGGGATGTACCTTTGGATCGCCATAAATCTCGCTAGTGCTTGCAAGTAATATTTTAGCTTTGACTCTTTTCGCTAAACCTAACATATTTAGAGTTCCCAAAAATGAGGTTTTGGCAGTTTTAATAGGATCATTTTGATAATGGACTGGAGAGGCAGGGCATGCTAGATGCCAAATTTTATCAACTTCTAATTTTATTGGCTCCACTACATCATGTCTCAAAAATTCAAAACGAGAATTATTCCACCATTTATTCAAGTTTTCATCACGGCCAGTATATGAATTATCAAGACAAATAACTTTTTCACCTGATTCTATTAATTTATCTATTAAGTGAGATCCTAGAAAACCTGAACCTCCAGTAACCAAATTTTTCACAGTTTTAGGCAAAATAAATTATCAAATAAATATATTTATAATTTAGACTAATACGTGTAAGGAATTTATTAATTAGAAATAATTTTTTTTAATAATTAGATCCAATGTTCCAAACATTTATATTATTTTTTATTGCTTCTTCCTTATTACAAATATTTCTAGTATCGAAAAGCCAAATCGGATATTCAGTTAATTCAGCAATCTTTTCCCAATCAATAAACTTAAACTCCTCCCATTCAGTTAAAACTACAATTCCTAATGAATCCTTAACTGCCTCGTATATAGATTTTGATAAATTCCAAGTTCCTCCCTCTACATTTTTGTTGGTACCTGGATCAATTTGTAAATCTTTACAGATTTGCTTTTTACTAACTTTTGGATCGTAGATGGATAAATTTGCCCCCTCTTTGATTAAATCTTGACAAATTTTTATTGCAGGGGATTCTCTTGTATCGTTAGTATTTGATTTAAATGAAAATCCAAATACTGCTAACTTCTTATAACTCAATGTTCCAAAAAGATTTTCAACAATCTTTTCAACTATTCTATTTTGTTGCCAAAGATTGATTTCAAGAACTTTCTCCCAATAATCAGCTACTAATGGAAGCTTATAAAAGTTTGCTATGTATATTAAATTAAGTAAATCTTTCTTAAAACAGCTTCCTCCAAATCCTGGTCCAGAATTCAAAAATTTGGAGCCAATTCTTTTATCCATACCAATAGCTGTAGAAACTTCAGAGATGTCTGCTCCAGTTTTCTCGCATAAACTAGAGAAAGTATTAATGGAACTAATTCTTTGGGCTAAAAAAGCATTCGCGGCAAGCTTAGATAATTCGGAACTCCAAAGATTAGTTTTAAGAATTTTTTCAGAATTAATCCATTTTTCATAAATTCCTGCAAGACAATTTATTGCTTCTGGATCATCTCCCCCAATCAATACTCTATCTGGATCTTCTAAATCTGATATAGCTCTTCCTTCTGATAAGAATTCAGGATTTGATAAAACGCTGAATGTCTTTAATTCATTATTTGAGTTTTTAATTTTATTAGAGGAATTTAAAATTATTTTTATCGTTTCCGCTGTTCTTACAGGGATTGTACTTTTTTCTACAACTATTGTGTGACCTTTTGCAAAGGAGGCAACCTGTCTTGCTGAAGCCTCTATCCATTTTAAATCACTTGCTCTCCCAGCTCCAATTCCTCTTACTTTTGTTGGCGTATTTACAGATAAGAAAACTATATCTGCATTAGATATTGAACTCTCAATATCTGTCGTAAAAAATAAATTTCTATTTCTGCATTCCTGTATTACTTGATCAAGACCTGGTTCAAAAATTGGTAGTTTTGATAAATTATTATCATTCCAATGATCTATCCTAGATTTATCAAGATCAACAACTGTGACTTCTATTTCAGGGCAATTTTTTGCAATAACTGACATTGTCGGTCCTCCCACATATCCAGCTCCAATACAACAAATTCTTTCTACTTTAATAGGCATATCACCTCCCATAGGCATCCTCTAGTCTGTTAATATCATCTTCACCTAGATAAGAACCACTTTGTACTTCTATAAGGATTAGAGTAATTTTACCGGGATTATATAATCTATGTTTTGATCCAATTGGTATATAAATACTTTGATTCTCTCCTAAGATTTTAGTATTACTATCTATCTCAACTTCAGCTGTTCCTTTAACAACAACCCAATGTTCTGCCCTATGGTGATGAAATTGTAGGGAAAGTTTTTCTCCAGGTTGCACAGATATTTGCTTAACTTGCCAACGCTTGCCCTCGACAAGAGAAATATAGTTGCCCCATGGCCTAAATACTTTTTTATGAGATATGCCTTCAGGAATTTTTTTTTCTTTAAGCTCTAAAACAATATCTTTTACTTTTTGGTCTTGATTTTTATTGGCAACCAATACTGCGTCATTTGTTTCAATTACAAGTAGGTCTTCTAAACCCAGACCAACAATCAGTCTATCCTCACTTCTAAAATAACTATTTTTAGAGTCTTTTATAAGAACTTTACCTTTGGAGAAATTACCATTAAAGTCTTTTTCAGAATTTTCCCATACCGATTTCCAACTACCAATATCTGTCCATCCCACATCAAGAGGAAGAACTATACCTCTGGAAGTTTTTTCCATAACGGCAATATCTATAGAGATATCAGGGCAATTTTTAAAAGCTTCATTATCAATTCTTTCGAAATCCAGATCTTTTTTACTCCCTTTTATAGACTCCAAACATGATGTATAAATTTTGGGATGATATTTATTAATTTCATCTAAAATCACTTTTGCCTTAAACATAAACATTCCACTATTCCAAGTAAATCTTTTATCTTTAATAAATTCTTTCGCAAGTCTAATATTAGGTTTTTCAATGAATTCAGATATTTTTATTCCATTAATTTCTTTGATATTAAATGCCTCCTCGGACTTAATATATCCATATCCTGTCTCAGGTCGCGATGGAACTATCCCAAAAGCAACAAGATTATCTTCCTCTACAAATTTTATTCCGTGCTCTACAACTTCTAGAAACTTCTTGACATTTTTAATTGAGTGATCTGAGGACAGTATCATAAGTATTGCATCACTATCTTTCTCAATAGCTCTTAAAGCAGCCATACAGATTGCAGGAGCAGTATTTCTTCCAAAAGGTTCAAGAATTATTGAATGTGGTTTGATATTTACCTCCCTCATTTGTTCTGCGACTATAAATCTATGACTCTCATTACATATTAAAATGGGATTATGTATATTTTTTAAACCTTGTATCCTTTTTTCAGTTAGTTGAAGTAATGAATATTTATCATCAAATATTGAGATAAATTGTTTAGGAAAACTTTTTCTTGATAGAGGCCATAGTCTTGTTCCGGATCCACCACATAATATTACAGGGAATAATATTTTTCTTGACATACCTAGAGAAGATCCAAAATTTAAGATAAAGGAACTTAATAATTATTACCTATTTTATAAAAATCTTCAAACTTAAGTGTTAAAGTAAGCTCTTAAAATACAAAACTTTATGTCTACAATATTGGCAACTGGTGGATTGGGATTTATAGGAAGTCATACTTGTACTATTCTGCTAGAGAAAGGTATTAATGTTCTAGCAATAGATTCGCTTGAAAATAGTTCAGAAAGTGTTTTTTATCAAATTCAGAAGATTTTAAGTTTATCTAATAGTAATAAAAAAGGTAAATTCTCATTTATTAAAGGAGATGTTCGTGATAAAGACTTTTTAAGGGACGTGTTCATGAAATATAAAACATCTGGCCAATCTATAGATTCCGTTATTCATTTTGCGGGATTAAAAGCAGTGGGAGAATCTGTTGCTAATCCATTAAAATACTGGGATATAAATATAAACAGTACATTAAGTCTTTTAGCAATTATGGAAGAATTTAATTGCAGAAATTTGATATTTAGTAGTAGTGCCACTGTTTATAAGCCTGAAATATTACTCAATAAAAAAGTTACCGAAGAGTCAGATTTATATCCAATTAATCCTTATGGAAATACAAAGTTTACAATTGAGAAAATTTTATTGGATTTAAGTATTAGTAGGCCTGAAAAGTGGAGAATAGCAAATCTTAGATACTTTAATCCTGTTGGAGCACATTACTCAGGACTAATTGGCGAAAATCCGAAAGATCAGCCCAATAATCTTTTACCCGCTTTAATAAAAGTTCTTAATAAGGAGAAAAAAGAATTATCAATATTTGGTAATGATTGGCCAACAAAAGATGGCACTTGTATTAGAGATTTCATCCATGTTATGGATTTAGCAGAAGCTCATATAGCGGCGTTAAATTTTCTATTAATAAACCCCCCACAAAATATAAATATAAATATTGGAACTGGTAAAGGAACAACAGTTTTAGAATTAGTTGAAACATTTATTGAAATAAATAAATGCAAAATTCCCTATATATTTGATAAGAGAAGACCTGGCGATGCACCTTTTAGTGTTGCAGATAATAGTAAGGCTTTAAAATTACTTGAATGGAAACCAAAGAGATCAATAAAAGAAATATGTAAGGATGCTTGGAAATGGAATCTTAATTTTCAATAATTTATCATTAATAGATTATTCTTTGTAAACTTTAAAATTAGTTAAATTATTTTCTTTTAGACAAATATTTCTTAGACCTGCAAGTAAAAGCCATAATGATAAGCTTATCCTTATATCAAAATACTGAATATCAATTAATTGAGAAAAGATTAGGGATAACGATGAGCAAAACCATGCCCTGTCAATAATATTAGCATTAACTAATTTAACAAAAAATATTTTTTTAAAAGATATAAAAAATATTTGCTTTAAAAAAAATATAAAAGCTAATCCAACAAAAATACCGTAACTAAAAAATAATTCTAGAAATATATTATGACTATGCCCTTTCCATATTCCTGTTAAATTTCTAAAGATAAAGGGAAATGATCCAGATCCCCATCCAAATAATGGTCTTTGAATAAAAGCTTTTAAGGCATATCCCCAAATATCCTTTCGACCTAAATCAAAGCTCTGAATATTTCTATTATAAATTCCTTCAAATAAACTAAAATCTATTGAGATCAAATTTTGAGCTTTTAATACTAACGTAAATATTAAAAAGAATAATATAAATAAGATAAAATTTTTAATTCTTTTTCTATTGAATATTGAAAACAAGAATAATATTATTGTAATTATTGCGCTTCCAAGAGCACTTCTAGAGTGTGTAAAAATTATTCCTAAAAATATTAAAGAAAATAAAAATAAAGAAACGCTTCTTAAAATTAATCTGTTTTTGTTTTTGAATATCAAAGCTAATGAAAAAGGGAAAACTATGCTAAGCCATGCTCCTGCGTAATTTTGATTATTAAATAAACTTGTCATGCCAGCTAAGTTTTGATTATTAATATCGCTATTAAAATAGGTATTTATTTCTCTTTGATACCAAATGATTAATCCAAAAAATGTTTCAAAAGGACCATGCCAATTAAATAAATATTGTCCAAAACCACTTACTAAAACGGGTATTGTTCCTGCGATTAATAATATTGCGCATATATTTCTGTCTTTTTTTGATTTAAGAAAAAATTGGAAACTCCAAAAACACCAGAAAAATGGAATCCAATT
>CACGAP010000010.1:0-44811 GCA_902571145.1 uncultured Prochlorococcus sp. | reverse complement strand
CCCGAAGAAATAATCACTTTTTTAAAAAGCTTAAATAATAGAAAAAATCATATTGTTTTAACTGGAAGGGGAGCATCTGATTTAATCATCAATTACGCTGATCTAGTTACAGAAATGAAACTAATAAGACATCCTTTCAAAGAGCAAGGAATAAAAGCACAAAAGTGCGTTGAATTTTAGTCGAAATAAATTTTACTTGAATTTTATTTAGGCAAGTTTAGAAATGTTTAAAGACGCAAGCAATATCTGAACAAAAAATAAATTTGGCACATTTACTTGCTAAGGTCTTAAAAGTACAATTATTGAATGACTTACAAAAGAGTTCTCTTAAAACTTAGTGGTGAAGCACTAATGGGTGAAAAACCTTATGGTATTGATCCTGCTATAGTTCAATCAATTGCAGAGGATGTTTCAAAAGTAGTAGAAAATAATGTACAACTTGCAATAGTTGTTGGTGGTGGAAACATTTTTAGGGGGCTTAAAGGATCTGCAGACGGAATGGATCGCGCAACTGCTGATTATGTAGGGATGCTAGCAACAGTAATGAACGCAATTTCACTTCAAGATGGTCTTGAAAGAGTAGGAGTTGCAACCAGAGTGCAAACAGCAATCGAAATGCAGGAAATTGCCGAACCCTACATCAGAAGAAGAGCCATGAGGCACCTAGAAAAAGGTAGAGTTGTAGTATTCGGAGGTGGATGCGGAAATCCATTTTTTACAACTGATACTACGGCAGCTTTGAGGGCAGCAGAGATAAACGCTGAAGTTGTTATGAAGGCTACTAAGGTTGATGGAGTATACGATCGTGATCCAAATCAATTTAAAGATGCAAAAAAATATTCCTCTCTAAGTTATCAACAAGTTCTTAGTGATGAAATTGCAGTAATGGACAGTACTGCGATTGCACTTTGCAAAGATAATAATATCCCAATTATGGTTTTTGATATATTCAAAAAAGGGAACATTTCTAAAGCTGTTGCTGGTGAGCCAATAGGCTCTTTAATTAGTTAAAGATTATTTAATTTTTTTAATTATGAAAGAAAAAGAAATTCAAGAAAATATGAATAAAAGTATTGAAGCCACACAAAGAAACTTTAATACAATTAGGACGGGTAGAGCTAATGCTTCCTTGTTAGACAGAGTAAGTGTTGAGTACTACGGAGCAGAAACACCAATTAAATCGCTTGCCACTATAAGCACTGTTGATTCACAAACAATCTCTATACAACCTTTCGATATTTCATGCTTACAAGCGATAGAGAAATCTATTTCTATGAGTGATTTAGGTATTACTCCAAATAATGATGGGAAAGTAATAAGAATAAATGTTCCTCCTTTAACAGAAGAAAGAAGAAAAGAATTTTGTAAATTAGCCTCTAAATATGCTGAGGAAGGAAAAGTAGCTTTGAGAAATATCAGAAGAGATGCTGTTGATAAAGAAAAAAAAGACGAAAAAGATGGCCTAATTTCAATTGACGAATCGAGAGATAATCAATCTGAAATACAGAAAATTACTGATAAATATATCGCTTTAATAGAAACTAAATTGTCTGAGAAAGAGAAGGAAATTCTAAAAGTTTGACAGAATTTGACGTTGTAATAATTGGTGGAGGTCTATCAGGATCTTCCACTGCTCTTAACCTATCAAAGAAAGGATATTCAGTTTTAATTATTGAAAAAGAAAAATCCCAAGATTACAAACCATGTGCCGGTGGGATGGCATCTTCAATGCAAAGATTTCTTCCTTTAAATATAGAAGATTGCATAGAATCAAAAATTAAAAATGTTGAATTCAGATGGAAGGCTGCAGATAATGTAACTGCTGATCTGACTGGTGAATCCCCATTTTGGATTGTTAAAAGAGAAAAACTAGATCAATTATTACTTGATGAATCCTTGAGTAATGGAGCTCAGATTATGAGACCATTATTGATAGAAAAAATCATAAAAAAAAATGATAAATGGGAAATTACTTGCAATAACAAAACAAAATATATGACAGAATTTCTTGTAATTGCAGATGGCTCCCAATCGACATGGGCTGGTTATTTCAATTTAGGGCCAAGAAAACCGAAATTTGCCAACACAATCTCATTAAGATTGAAAGGGTTAGGCGAAATACCCAGAGATGCAGTTAGATTTGAGTTTGGATTCATAAAATATGGTTTTGCATGGGCATTCCCCCTAAGAGAAACCTTAAATATTGGTTTAGGTACTTTTATAAATAATGGTCTCTTAGAAAATCAGGCTATAAACAAACAAGTTATCAGAAGCTTCGGTTTTGATGATTTTCCTAATAAAATAACTAGTAAGAAACTTAGAATATGGAATGGCTTCCACTCAATTAATGGTGACAAAGTTTTAGCGGTTGGCGATGCAGCATCTCTATGTGATCCATTTTTAGCTGAGGGAATTAGACCATCTTTAATTAGCAGTTTTTATGCTGCAAAATACATAGATCAGTTCCTATCAGGGAAAGTAGATGATTTTAACCTTTATACAAAGAAAATTAACAACATTTGGGGGAAATCAATGGCTTGGGGGAGGAGAATAGCCCAAGTATTTTATAGATTTCCCAGAACTGGATATCAATTAGGTGTCAAAAGAAAAACAGCACCTAAACGTATTGCTCAAATATTATCAGGGGAAATGAGTTATGAAGATATTGCAAAAAGAGTTATCAGACGACTTTTAACAAAAAGGGGGGCTTAATTCTTTTTTTTTCAATTCGAACTTAAATTTAGTTAGCAGAAATCAATTTATGATTTTTAATCTCTGAATATCTCTTTAGTAGTAGCTCTTCCAATTCTTCTATAGCCTTACTGAATCCAGTGATTCCTTCACTAAGCTTTTCACTTGCCATTTGATCTTCTAACATACTTAATCTGAAATCTTTTTCTTCAAATTTGTAATCAATAGAATTATTTATTTGGGTACCTTCATCTAATTTCCTAACTAACTCTCCTTTTTCTTTTTTAAGTTCCTCAAGAAATTTTGGTGCGATTGTCAAAAGATCGCAACCTGCTAATTCTTTTATTTCATCGAGATTTCTAAAACTCGCTCCCATTACTTCTGTCTTGAATCCCTTTTCTTTAAAGTAATTGTATATTTGTGTAACCGAAATCACACCAGGGTCTTCAGCACTAACAAAACTAGTTTTACCAGTTTTTGCTTTATGCCAATCTAATATACGGCCAACGAAGGGAGAAATTAGAGTTATCTTTGCATTGGCACAAGTTACAGCTTGGCAGAAGTTAAAAAGTAAAGTTAAGTTGCATTTAATACCCTCTTTTTCCAAAATTTCAGCTGCCTTTATTCCCTCCCAAGTTGCGGCAATCTTAATTAAAATTCTTTCCTTTTCAATTCCAAAATTTTTATAAAGATTGATCAATTTTCTTGCTTTTTTTACTGTGGCTTCAGTGTCAAAGCTCAGTCTTGCATCAACTTCTGTAGATACACGCCCTGAAATAATTTTCAATATTTCTTTTCCAAAAAATACTGAAACTTGGTCAACAGTTTCTTTAATTAATTCAATTTCAGAGAATCTTTGGGACAATGCCTTTTGTGAATTTACTAAGGCTTTATCAATTAACTTCACGTAATCAGGGTTCTTAGCAGCAGCAAGTATTAGCGATGGGTTGGTGGTGGCGTCCCTTGGTTGAAATTTTTTTATCGAATCTAAATCTCCAGTATCAGCAACAACAACGGTCATTGAGGACAATTGTTCTAAAATTGATTTCATATCTAGATAATCATATATATACATAAACTAGCTTTTATTCCTGATGAAATCATCAGTTAATGAACTAAATATTTATAAAAATGGAAAATTTTAGGGTTTTTTAACAATCATTCCGTGATCTTTAATATGAGGAGGTATTTTTTCAATTACTATCAAACTCTCAATAATTTCTTTCGCTACAGGTACTGCAACAGTTGAACCATATGCATATGATTTAGATGGCTCATCTACAACCACGAGGACAGCAAATTTTGGATCATTAACTGGTAAGGTTGCTACGAAACTACAAACTTTTTTACTTGTATACGAACCATTTATGGCTTTTTGAGACGTACCCGTTTTCCCAGCTATTCTATAACCCTCGATTTTTGCTCCAGATCCACTACCTTTATCAACTACACTCTCCATCCATTCAAGGACAATTTTAGAGACATCCGGTGAAAAAAATTGTTTTTTTGGATTTTTATTAACTCTTTCTTTAAAAGTTGAGGTTACATGTGGAGTCACTTCAAAACCCCCATTTGCTAAAGCTGCATGAAGTTGAACCAATTTAAGCGGCGAGATTGAGAACCCTTTCCCAAAAGAAGTTACGGCAGGCTCAATTGATTGATTTACAAATAAATCTTTTCTCTTTAGTTGGCCAGCAGTCGATTCAAATAAATCAGTCTCTAAATTTTTATTTATACCTAAATTTTGTAGCCAATCCCAATAAATTGTGGGGTCTAAATTTTGCATTATTTTTACCATCCCAACATTACTTGAAACCTGCAATACTTTTGGATAGTCAATGTATCCATTACCTTTTTTATTCCAATTTGAAAGTGTCCATCCTCCAACCTTAATCTTTCCAATATCTTCAACTAATCCATCTTTCTGGATTACTTTTTCTTCTAACGCTAAGGCAAGATTAATAGGTTTAAAAGTTGAACCAGGCTCAAACAAATCTTGGGAATACCAACCCCTAAAGAGTTCAGGATCATACTGCCAAAATTTATTTGGATCATATGACGGGACTGAAACCAAGGAGAGGATCCGACCATTATTAACATCCATAACTATGGCAAATCCCTTCTTTGCTTTCCATTCGCTTACTTGCTTTGATAATGCATTGAATGACGCTTTCTGTAATTTTGAGTCTATAGTTAGTCCTAAACTTTTGTAATCATAAATAAAATCACCTGGGGCCGAATTATCCGGTAGAGGGGTTCCATCTCCTCCTCTTTTTATTAAATTACTTTTATTAAAAACTTTAATTTGATTATCTAAATGAAGCTCTAAACCTGCTGAACCTTTATTATCATCATTAACAAAACCTACAAGATTAGAGTAAAGCTCTCCTTGGGGATAATATCTCTGCGAATATTTAAACAAATCAAGTCCGCTTATTTGAAGGTTCTTAATCTTTTCTGCCTTTTCTTCAGAAATCTTATCCAAAAGCTTGATACCAATCATTTTATTATGAAATTTCTCTACGAGTATTTCATTATTAATATCCAAGATAGATGACAATTTTTTTGTAACTTCTTCAATACTGCGAACTCTATTAATTGAATCACCTGGAAAATTAAAATATTGTGGATGGGCCCATAATTTGTAGAGAGGTTTATCGTAAGCAATTAGTCTATTATTTCTATCAACAATTGATCTCCTTTTTTTTAAGGTATTAATTTTTGAAGACTGTATTAATCTAGCTTTCCTTTGCAAATCAGATGCATTAAAGACTTGCAATTTAACTAACCTACCAAACAAACAAAACATTAGTAGTAAACTAAAAATATAGAGAAATTTAAATCTTCTTTGATCCAGTGGTTTTAGACGAACAATTTTTTTGTATTTTTTCATCAATATCCCCTTTGATATTTGCTATCTTCAAAACCTTCAATGAAACTACTTAAATTTTTCTTAAATAAACTTTCTTTTTTTTCTGGAAGTTTATCTAGATAGATTAAATCTTTAGGTTTAGTTTTTCTATAAGTATTAATGGACTCAAGTTCACTAATATAAAATTCCTCAATTTTAGAAATATAATCAATAAGATTATTATTGATAGCTCTTGTGTTAGATAAGTTTTTATATGTATTTGACCATTTTCTTTGACTATTAAAAGACAAGAAAAATAAGGTGAAAATTAATACCAAAAGAGAGATATTAATTGTATCGAAAATTTGATGAATTAATCTAAAATTAATTGTAAATATTTTTTCAGAGTTTTTTTTACTTTCATATGAAACTTTTTTTTTTAAATTAAGTTTATTCCCATAAGGTTTCATCTATGATTTATTTTTTAAATAAAAGAAGTGTTATTAATTAAATAAACATCTTTTTGTTTGATTCGCAAGTAAAAAATTAAATTCTTTATGTCCTCAATAGGAACAAATTCAAGAAAGTCAATCCATTCCATAAAGAATGCATAATCACTGAGGAAAACAAACTGCCTGAAGCAATTCTTGTAATTGCTAATCCAATCCCTAGAACAAATAATGGCGGCATTTCTCCCAAACTTAAATGGGCTAATGCAAAGATAAAAGCTGAAGCTATGATGCCCAAAATTACTCCAAAATCTCTTGAAAGAGTTGGTAGTAAAATACCGCGAAATATAATCTCTTCAAATAAAGGAGCTAATAGAGTTGTTGTTAAAAATAATAGAAAAAATGATAAGTAATTATTATTATTAAGAACAATTTCCAGCAAGGGGTTACTACCATTCTGATTATCGATCAGACTATTCATAATTAGAGAGCTCAATAAAACAAAAGGAACAATTGTTAACCAACCTTTAATTCCCTGAATAATTGCATATTTTATTGGCAAGAAATTGAACTGTAAATAATCCTTTTTTAAAGTAAATTCACCATTCAAGGATTTAATTTGATAAAAAACTATCCATAATGGCGGAATAGCCATAAAAAGATATCCAAAGAAAATTTTTAAAGATTGAGACAATTCATTAGAGATATTTTTAGAAAAAAGTTCAACCAAACTGATAGAAAATAAAGGTGATACCACTTCTCCTAAAACAACAAATCCACCTGCAATTAATAAAACCATATCTATTAATTCTAAATCTAAGGATTTAATTTCTCTCCAACCAAACTTTTTCAAAGATATGGTTTTCCATAATAAATTTAAAGCAAGAATAGAGCCAATAAGTATTGTTAAAAGCGGTATTAGTCTTATGACTAATATTTTAAAAAACATTTTTCTTGAAAATGATTTTGTTATTAATGCACTATCGTCAAAATCAAATTTCCGGCTTAAAAGGTGATATAAAAATCTATCACCTTTAAATAAATCAAATTTATCAGAATTTGCTTTATATGTATTATTATTAGATTTTTTTTCTATCTCATCAATCAGAAATTTAAAGTTTTTATCTTTAAAATCTTTGGATATATTTTTATAATTTAAAGAATCATTTGATTCTGCAGTGATTATTAGAATTAATTTATTTCTTTCTGTTAGCTCTTCAAATGAGGCATCAGAAAGTGATTTATTTATTTGATCAACAGGATCATTAATTATAAAAAATTTTTTAAGATTTATAGGTATTGATTGGACAGATAATTCAGCAATTTCTTGCTCTTTTTGACTAATATCAAATGAAACAGATGGTCTATTTAAACTGTCTCTTAAGCCTTGTTGCCATACAAAAAAAGTTATGATGATAGAAATAAAAGCTAAAGTGAGTTTAGATTTAGAACTATTTTTAAAGATCATAACTTATTATATTCTTGAAAACTATAGTTAGTTATCATTGAATTTCCTTATATTTATGTATCTATTTTAATCACGTCATGAGATGATTAAATTATCTTAATTTTCAAATTCATATAATGGCTATAAGATTAGTTTTAGTAAGGCACGGACTAAGCAGTTTCAATGCAAAAGGATTAATTCAAGGAAGAACAGACGATTCATTATTAACCGATGTAGGATACGATCAAGCCCGAAAAGCAGGAAAAGCATTATCAAAAATAAACTTCGATAAAATCTATTCCTCCCCACTTGTGAGAGCAGCAGAGACTGCAAAAACAATTAAAAAGACCTTCAATAAAGAACAAAATATTGTATTCGACGATAATTTGCTAGAGGTAGATCTTAGTGAATGGTCTGGTCTAAAAATTGATGAAATAAAAAACAAATTTCCAGAAATTTACCCTATATGGAAAAATGATCCAGAAAATCTTATCTTAAAAAGAAATGACAATAAAACTTATAAACCAATTCAAGAGTTATTTTTTCAAGCAACAAATTTTTTAGAAGATATTTTAAAAATTTATCTAGACAAAGATGATATAAATATTTTAGTTGTTGGACATAATGCAATTCTCAGATGTTTAATACTCTTGTTACTAGGAAAGCCTAAGCAAGGTTTTAGAAAAATAAGATTAGAAAATGCTTCTTTTTCGATACTCAATATTTCAAAGAAAGATAACTCTTTTAAGACTCAAATTGAATGCTTAAATCAAACTTCCCATCTTAATAAAAATATTCCAAATAAAATTGGAGATTCCAGAATATTTCTAATAAGGCATGGTGAAACTAACTGGAACAAAGAAGGTAGATTTCAAGGCCAAATTGATATCCCTTTAAATGAAAACGGAAAAGATCAAGCTAGAAAGACTTTTGAATATTTGAGAAATATTTCTTTCAATAAGGCATTTTCAAGTTCAATGCATAGGCCTTATGAGACTGCACAAATAATCCTTCAAAATAACAAAGATTTAAAAATTGAGAAAATAGATTCACTTGTAGAAATTAGTCACGGATTATGGGAGGGTAAATTGGAAGCAGAAATTAGAGAAGAGTGGCCTGCTTTACTAAAAAATTGGCATGATAAACCTGAAGAAGTAATAATGCCCGAAGGTGAATGTATAAAAGATGTATCAGAAAGGTCAGTAGAAGCTTTTGACAAAATTTGTTTATCTCAAAAGGATAATGATCAAACCCTCATGGTTGCTCATGATGCAGTCAATAAAACTCTAATTTGTAATATCCTTGGTATTAATTATTCAAATATTTGGATGATAAAACAGGGTAATGGAGGCATAACTATAATTGATGTCTTTAATGATCCCTATAAGCCCCCTGTGATTAGCGCTCTTAACATAACAACACACCTAGGGGGAATAATTGATTCAACTGCTTCAGGAGCACTTTAAATTAATCCTTATTAAAAATTTATTTTGATAATATCAGAGTCAGGTGAAAGGCTTCATTTACTGAAAAAGCCAACTTGACTAAGAGGCCAAAATCTGAAATATGCTTTACCAATTATCTCTTTTTTATGAAGAAATTTACTTCCTGGCCAATATCTTCCATCCCAGCTATTTGCCCTGTTATCACCTAAAACTAAAAAATGATCTTCTGGCACTTCTATGTTTTCAAATTTCCCACAATTATTAAATAGTGATAATGAGCATTTATAAGAGACATAGGGTTCAGGAATTAATTTATTATTTATTATTAATTCACCATTAGAGTTTACACTTACAATTTCTCCTGGAAGGGCCACCACTCTTTTAATATAAGCATCGCAAGCTTGGTCCCTCAAACCCGGAATAAACGACATTGGAGGAAAACTCATAAAAAAACAATATCTTTTTTTTGGTAAAGGCTTAGATCTTGATGAAATTAATTTTTTGTCAAACGAGTAAGGTGAGTTGAAAACAACAATATCTCCTCTTTTTGGTAAAGATTTTTTTAGCGAAAACTTTTCAATAATTAACCTATCATTTATTTGTAATTCTGGGAGCATTGAACCAGAAGGTATGTAACGTGGTTCTGCTAAAAATGATCTACAAGAAGAAACAAAAAAAGTTAATGTGATCAATAGACCCCACTCTTTAAAAAAACTTTTAATAGAAGGAGGCATAAAATTAAAAAAGTATTGATTTTTTAAACTTATATAATTCGTTTCGCATATTCAATTTCGTTAAAACCTAATATTACTTTTTTTCCTTCATAAATCAAAAATGGTCTTTTTATTAATTTGCCATCACTTAAAAGAAGTTGAATAATTTCTTCTTTTGATAAAGAATAAATATCAATATTAAGAGTTTTAAAGGCTTTACCTCTTGTGTTAAAAATCCTTTTCTTATCATCAGAGTATTGTTCTAAGGCGAGATTTAAATAATTAACAAGTGGTGGTTCTTTTACAATATCAATTAATTTAAATTCGAAATCTCTGCTTTGAAGCCACTTTGCAGCTTTTCGGCAAGTAGAGCACTTTAAATAACTATAAAGAATTATTTTTTTCAATTTGATTAACTAATCTTTGATTTCTTAAGTACTTTAAAGTTTTTCTTTTTTAGGGGTATACAACTTTTCAATAAATTTTCCACCACATCAAAATCCCTCCAACCATCGATTTGAACTGTTCTTCCATCAAGTCCTTTACTTGTCCTAAAAAATTCAGCAACATCCTCAAGCTGATTAGGAGCAATTTGATTAATACTGACTATATTAGCCTGTCTAGGATTAGCCACAGGCACACATAAAAGTTTCCCATCATATGCACCACAATCGTGCATATCCAAAACTCCAATAGGTCTAGCTTTTATTAAACAACCAGCAAAAGTAGGCTCATCCATTATCACCATTGCATCAAGAGGAGCTCCATCATCAGCAAGGGTATTTGGGATAAAACCATAATCAAAAGGGTATCTCACTGAAGAATGCAATACTCTGTCTAGGGCCATTAATCCTGCATCAGAGCAATATTCATATTTATTCCTACTCCCTGCAGGTATTTCAACAACGATATTTACTATTCCCTTCATTGGAGATGGAGGTATTGAACTAAGGTCCATCTTTTTTAAAATCGTGATTATGAATTATCTCGTTTCCTTGAGATAAAGGTCTTCCAATTAAAATGCTTATCGAAGGTAAAAAAATTGTCAAAATGGCAAAAATAATACCTAGAGATGTTATTGATAAACTCCTTATACTTAAAGGGTCATCATCATCTCTTTCAAAATCGCTTCGAGCAGAACCATAAGAGGATTCTTCGCTTGATTTACTTTGAATAAACTGCTTTGATTTCGTGTAACTCAAGAACTCTTAATTGGTAAAGATTAAGGAGATAATTTAACATCATTATCCTACATTCAAAATGTCAATAAATCAAAACATTGACTAGTAACTTTTTAATTTCTCTTTTTCCAGCAAAGACCTAATAGATTTCAGTTCATCTAATATTTGCACCAGTATATTTTGAGCAGCGGAGGAAGGTGTATTAAAGATCTCTACGGTAACTTCCTTAATTCTTAAAATATCTTTTGCAAATCTTGCTACTTCATTAGGATGGAATTTTAAGGGATCTTTTTGATCAGTTCTAAATTCGGGATTTAATTTTCTTGGATTAAAGCTAGGGTTTAGATTTCTTAAATCTGTATTTGTATACCTATAGACGGAAGCTCTTGATCTATTTAAGAATTTTTGAACTTCATCAATACCTACTAATTCCTCTTCACTAGAAATATTGGAATCTATATTTTCCATAAACTTAAAAAAATGTTTTAGTAATAATGAACTTTTAAAAGAGTTTGAACTTCATTACTGAAAAAGTTAGCAGAAACAATATTTTTAGACTAGCCGCGTTGAGGGACTCAAGACACTTTAAATTATTTTTTCATCTTAATTGATAAAATTAAATATTATTAAGGATTTTTTTGTATGCGCGTGACAACCTCATTTCCTCTGGGGACACTTCGTGACACACCTTCTGAAGCTGAGATTATTTCACATCAATTACTTTTAAAAGCTGGATATATTCGCAGAGTTAATAGCGGTATTTATGCATACATGCCATTAATGCTTAGAGTCATTGAAAAAATATCCGCAATAATAGAGAGAGAACTTAATACTATTGGTTGTACCAAATTACTATTACCCCAACTTCATCCTGCAGATTTATGGAGAAAAAGTAAAAGGTGGGAAGGATATACGGCAGGGGAAGGAATAATGTTTAATCTCAAAGATAGACAAGGTAAAGAATTTGGTTTAGCTCCAACTCACGAAGAGGTAATCACAAGTATTGCATCAGAGACCATCAACTCCTATAAGCAATTACCTCAATGTTTTTATCAAATTCAGACAAAATTTAGAGATGAGATAAGGCCAAGGTTTGGATTAATGAGAAGTAGGGAATTTATAATGAAAGATGGTTATTCTTTTCATTCTTCAGAAAACGATCTGGCTTCTTTCTATGAAAAGGTGGGCAATGCTTATGAAAATATTTTTAAATCTTGTGGACTGCAGACCGTAGGGGTAGAAGCTGATAGTGGAGCAATTGGCGGTGCCTCCTCTAAAGAATTTATGGTCACTGCTGATGCCGGGGAGGATTCCATTTTGTTTACTCAAAGTGGTTCTTATGCCGCAAATATTGAAAAAGCTGTTTCTCTACCCTCTCAACCTATTCCACTAGAAGATAATATTGCAGAGTGGTTAGAGACACCTCAACAAAAAACAATCTTAGAAGTTTGCGAAAATAATAATTTAGACCCTAGTCAGATCATTAAAGTAGTAATATTCCTTGCACAGTTTGAAGGTGAACTTGAGGTCCCAATTCTTGCATGCATAAGAGGCGATCAACACATTAATGAAGTAAAGCTTTTTAACTTAATCAATAAACTTAATAATTTCAATCTCCTTAATCTTAAAAAGATTGAAGACAAAAATACTATCGAAAAAAACCTAGTTGATTTTCCCTTAGGTTTTATCGGGCCAGATTTAGATAATAAAACTATTAAAGCAAGTTCTAATTGGGATAAAAAATGGACAAGAATAATTGATCATTCTGCAAGTGACCTTTCAAAGTTTATAAGTGGTGGGAATAAAGTTAATTTCCATAAAGTTTTTCAAGAATTTTCTTTTGCTTCGACAGAATATCTAATTGGAGATATAAGGAATGCCAAAAAAGGAGATAAAATAAGTATTGATAATTATGAAGAACTTAAAGAAAAAAAAGGTATCGAGATTGGGCATATTTTCCAACTAGGTCAGAAATATAGTGAAAAATTAAATGCAAAGTTTTCTGATAAGGATGGTAAGTTAAAAAATTTATGGATGGGTTGTTATGGAATAGGAGTAACAAGAATAGCTCAAGCTGCTATCGAACAGAATCATGATCAAAAAGGAATTTGTTGGCCTATCCAGATTTCTCCTTTTGAAGTTATTATTATTCCAACAAACCTAAAAGATCCTATACAAAGTGATCTTACTGAGCAAATATATAACAACTTTTTAATTAATAAAATTGATGTCCTTCTTGATGATAGAAACGATAGAGCTGGAGTGAAATTTAAAGATGCAGAATTAATTGGTATTCCTTTTCAGATAATTATTGGCAGAGATTCTATTAATAAAGAGGTAGAACTTTTATGCAGAACAAATAATACTAAGCTAAAAATTAGTATTGATAAATTGTTGGAAACATTTATTTCCGAATCTGAAATAATGTACAATAAAAGTTCTTAAGGCTTATTTTTTTTGGGAGCTAAGTTATGTTAATGAAATGGACATCAAAATTATTTTTTAAGAATCTTACCAAAGCTATATCTTTTGCAATATCCTTAATTGTTGTTTTTACACTATTTAGTTCCCCTTCCATAGCTGCAAAAACCTCTATGACAGGTGACTATACAAAGGACACAATTTCAGTTGTTAAAACATTACAAACAGCTGTTGATACTCCAAAAGATTCTCCAAATAAAGATGAAGTAAGAAGTGAGGCTCTTACACTCATAACTGACTATATTTCAAGATACAGAAATAGAGGGATGGTGAATAAAACACAATCATTTACCACAATGCAAACAGCATTAAATGCTATGGCAGGTCATTACAAAAACTTTGCAAGTAGACCTTTACCAGATAAACTTAAGGAGCGTTTAACCAAAGAATTTTCTCTTGCTGAAAAAATGGTCCTAAGAGAAAGTTGATACAATTCATTTACTTTTTAAAAGTAAACCAAGATTCTTGAATATATTAAATATTCGCACAAAAATAATGCTCTTCTAAAATTGGCCAATGTTGTTGTAATCGGAGCCCAATGGGGTGACGAAGGAAAAGGTAAAATAACGGATTTACTTAGTCGTTCGGCAGATGTGGTCGTTCGCTACCAAGGTGGAGTAAATGCAGGTCATACCATTGTCGTAGATGATAAAGTCTTAAAATTACATTTAATTCCCTCAGGGATACTTTATAAAAATACTTCTTGTCTAATTGGGTCGGGAACTGTTGTAGATCCAAAAATCTTGCTTAAAGAAATTGACATGTTAATTGATAATGGAATTGATATTTCAGGATTAAAAATTTCATCAACATCACATGTAACAATGCCCTACCACCGAATATTAGATGAAGCGATGGAGGCTGATAGAGGTTCAAATAAAATAGGGACAACAGGTCGCGGGATTGGCCCAACTTATGCGGATAAGTCACAAAGAAATGGTATTAGGATAAGAGACTTGCTCAGTAAGGAAAGGCTAAAGGATGTGATCGAAATTCCATTAAGAGAAAAAAACGGTCTACTAGAAAAAATCTATGGCATTAAACCACTTAAATTAGAAGATATTGTTGAAGAATATCTTGACTATGGGGAAAGATTATCAAAGCATGTTGTTGACTGTACGAGGACTATCCATGCAGCTTCAAAAAAAAAGAAGAATATTCTTTTCGAAGGTGCTCAAGGGACTCTACTTGACCTAGATCATGGGACTTATCCTTTTGTTACCTCATCAAACCCTATATCAGGAGGTGCGTGTATTGGGGCTGGAGTTGGTCCCACTTTAATTGATAGAGTCATAGGTGTCGCAAAAGCTTATACCACAAGAGTAGGTGAAGGGCCATTCCCAACAGAATTGCAAGGGAGTATTAATGATCAACTCTGTGATAGAGGCAGTGAATTTGGAACCACTACTGGAAGAAGGAGAAGATGTGGTTGGTTTGATGGAGTCATTGGTAAATATGCTGTATCTGTAAATGGTCTTGATTGTTTAGCCGTTACGAAACTAGATGTGTTAGATGAATTAGATGAGATTCAAGTTTGCATTGCATATGATCTCGATGGAGAAGAAATAGACTACTTTCCTACAAATTCAGATGACTTAAAAAAATGTAAGCCAATCTTCAAAAAATTAAAAGGTTGGCAATGCTCAACTGCAGATTGCAGAAAACTATCTGATCTCCCACAGAATGCTATGAATTATCTAAGATTTTTAGCTGAATTAATGGAGGTTCCAATTGCCATTGTCTCTTTGGGGGCGAATAGAGATCAAACTATAGTAATTGAAGACCCAATTCATGGTCCTAAAAGAGCACTTCTAAGGTAATTTAATTCCTAATATTAATGAAGGAATCCTTAAGACATTTTGAACAGAATAAAACGGTTGATCTCATTGGTCTGGGCAACGCGATAGTAGATATTATTGTAAATATTGAAGATGAGTTTCTTGAGACAAATAATCTGGATAAAGGATCAATGAATCTAATTAATTCTGATGAATCTCAGAGATTGTTAGAAAATTGCATAGTGATCAAACAAATTTCAGGTGGGTCCTCAGCAAATACCGTTGTTTCTTTGGCAGAATTAGGTAATCATGTTCAGTTTATAGGTAGAGTAAAAAATGATCAATTTGGGAATTTCTTTTCTGACGATATAAAAAAAAGTAAAACAATATTTAATACTCCACCAACTATTGAAGGTGCTCCAACAGCTCATTCAATCATTTTGGTTACACCTGATGCACAAAGAACTATGTGCACTTACCTAGGAGCATCTGTAGAGTTTGAACCAGAAGACATTGACTTTACTGTAATTAAGGAAAGTAAATATTTATATTTAGAAGGATATTTATGGGACAGCGAATTAGCTAAAAAAGCCTTTATTCAAGCCGCCCAAATTGCAAAACAATCTAATACAAAAATAATTCTTTCTTTGTCTGATTCATTTTGTGTAGATAGACATCGTGAGAGTTTCTTGGAATTAATTTATGAATATGTAGATATTGTTTTTTGTAATGAATCCGAGGTGTTAAGTCTTTTTAAAAATGATAAATTATCAAGCTGCCAAGAAGAACTATCTTCCTTATGTGAATTAGTCATAGTAACTCTTGGAAGCAATGGTTCTCTCATAGTTAACAAAAATGATGTTGAAATAATTGAGTCAATAACGAAAGGCAAGATTATTGATACTACAGGAGCGGGAGATATCTATGCGGGAGGATTTATCCATGGATTAATAAACAATTGTTCACTCAAAAAATGCGGAGAGATAGCTTCAATTTGTGCGGGGCATATAATTACGCAATTAGGATCTAGATCGGATATTGATCTTAAAGAGTTAATAAAATAGATTTAATCAAATACTATTATTCAACCAATCATAATATTTCATCTCAGAATGGTATTTTTTATAAATAATTTGAGGGACATCATATGTGGAATTTTTATTTACGAAATCAATTAAACAATCTTTAAATTCTATTTTACTTTTTATTGTAATTTCAAACTCTTTAGTTTCTTGAATATCATAATCCCACTCATAAACTGAAAAAATTTGCTTTATCGAAACACAAGCTGCAAGTTTATTTTTTATTAGTAATTTAGCCAATCGCAAAGCATTTGCGTTACTTGATTCAGTTGTGATCATAACTAATACTTCCATAATGAATTAAACATCAATATTTTTTAATTATGTGATTTATCAAATTGTGATATTGATCAAAAGAGTAAGAATAATCATTTTTAACTTTCGGCCTTTTAACCAAAAATAACTTCATTTCACTTCCAGAAACTATACTCTCCCAGTTTTTCTGAGAATAACTTCCAGATTCTCTGCATAGAACATAATCAATCTCCCAAAAATCACAAAGTTTTTTTTCTAAGATGCTTTTATTATTTTTACTCGGTGCAAGTATCGCTATGTTTGAATTTTTAATACATGATCCAAAAGCTTTAGTTATACTCTCATATGTTGGAAGTACCCTTGTAAATACATTTGCTTTACAATTCATATAATAACTAGCTGTATCGTTAAGGAATCTTGATCCTATTGCAAGAAGAATATTCTTATTTTCTATATCAACATTATTTATATCCTTTAAATCATCAATATAAAAAAAATTATTAGTGTTATTTGTTAGAGATTTCCTCTCAAATAGTAAAAGAGGTGTATTAATTTCTTTACATGCATTATTAAGATTTTTAGAAATTATTACGGCAAACGGATGAGTAGCATCGACAACGCATGTAATTTTATTTTTATTTATGAAATTAATTATTTGATCTTTACTATTTAATTTCCCCGTAATGATATGTAACTTTGGATTTTCAATATAAGCTTGCCCTGCTTTATAAGTTAAAACACTTGCAAAGACTGAATAATTAAGTTCAAGAAGCCTATTAGCTATTACAGGTCCATCCGAAGTTCCTGATAGGATCCAAACATTTTTATAGCAATTTCCTTGATTCTGCATCAGTATGTCTTTAATTAAATAGTAAGTAATGAATCATTGTTTAATTCAGGCGGTCATTAATAGCGCTCCCCAAATGAGGTATACCAAAGAAAACCAAACTCCAATTGCAGAAATGATTGTTAATTTTAAAGGATTGCGTACTGAAGATCCAACCAGAGATCTCAAGATCATAGGATGGGGAAATATTGCTCAAGAAATGGTGGATGAACTAAAGGAGGGGCAAAATATTGTTATTGAGGGACGTCTAAAGATGAATTCTGTCACTAGAAAAGACGGCACGAAAGAAAAACAACCAGAACTAACAGCTTCAAAAATTCATCAAATATCGAAAGTTGATGTTGTTAATTCTAATCAAAAAGAAAATAATGAGTCATTTGAAAATAAAGAAACCACCAAAAAATCTAGTTGGGATAGTTCACCTTTAGTACCTGAAGTGGACGAAATACCTTTTTAAATCAAATATCAACATTATTTTCTTGAACACTTATAATTAATTTGCTTATTTTTCTTTCAAGCGCGGCAAGTTCGCTTCTGATTTCTGGCCATTTACCCTTATCAAGATTTTCTAGTAGCCATGCTCTATCTTGATCAAGTTTAAAAATTAAATCTCCTTGATTTGCAGTATTAGGATCTTGCATAATACTTGTTAGCCCATTTAAAACTCATTCTAATAAATCAAAATGAAGAAATACTTATCGCCTGGAAACTTAATCGTAACCGCTGGGGGTATATTAGCTTTTGTTGGAATGACTGCTTATTTTACAGACTCAGTTAATTTAAGTGTACCTACTTTTTTTTATGGAGTACCTATTTTCCTAATTGGCTTAGGCTTAAAGACTTCCGAAATACCTCCTGTAGAGTTATTTGACAAGACAAATTTTGCGACAAATAAATTTAATAGACCAAAAGAATTAACAGCACTTGTTAAAGATGTTACAAGATGGAGGTATGGGATAAAAGCTCATCTTGAATCGTCATTAGAATCTTTAAATTTGTGGGACGAGGATAACCCCCCTCAATTAAAAGAAATAGAAGAAATTACAAAGGAAGAAAAAAATGGTCTCAGAATGCGTTTCGAATTAAACGCTGTCCCTCTAGAAAAATGGATTGAAAAACAAGAAAGATTAAATAGGTTTTTCGTCAAAGGTCTTGAATCAGAATTTATTATCGACGATAATAAAAAAGAGTTTGATTTTATTCTCTTTTATTGAATATAGGGATATATTTGTAAAAACCTAATTTCTCAATTCAATCAAGTTTTAATGAATTTTTATAATGAATGATTCTCAAAGAGTATCAATATTAAGCGAAGCACTTCCATATATACAAAGTTTCTCAGGTAGAAAAATTGTTATCAAGTATGGTGGTTCTGTTATGGAGAATGATAATTTAAAAACTGCTTTTTTTAGAGACATTGCACTTTTATCAACCGTTGGGGTTTGTCCGATAGTAATTCATGGAGGTGGACCAGAGATTAATAATTGGTTAAAGAAATTAGAAATATCTCCTAAATTCGAAAATGGATTAAGAATTACTGATCAAAAAACAATGGACATTGTCGAGATGGTTCTAATGGGTAGAGTTAACAAACAAATTGTAAAAGGGATTAATAAAACTGGATCCTTAGCTGTTGGAATATCAGGTCTTGATGGCAACTTAATTCAATCTAGAGAACTAGGAGATGGTAGCCATGGGTTAGTGGGAGAGGTCACAAAAATCAATCCTGAAATATTAGATCCTCTTATTTCTAAAGGATACATCCCAATTATTTCTAGCATTGGATCAACCCTGGAGGGTATTTCCCATAACATTAATGCAGATTTTGTTGCTGGAGAAATTGCTGCTGCAATAAATGCAGAAAAACTTATTCTTCTTACTGATACTCAAGGTATTTTAAAAGAAAAGGATAACAAAAATAGTCTTGTTGAAAAAACTAATCTCAAAGAGGCAAGGGATTTTATTGATAAAAAAATTGTGACTGAGGGTATGATTCCAAAGACAGAATGCTGTATAAGAGCTTTAGCCCAAGGAGTCAAAGCAGCTCACATAATTGATGGAAGAATAGAACATTCACTACTTCTTGAGATTTTTACAAATTCCGGAATAGGTACAATGATAGTTGCCTAACCCATGAAAACTTATGAGCAAGTTTTAGAAAAAGTAGAACTTGCTTTGGCTAAAGGTGAGTATCATTATTGCATTGAATTTCTTTTGCCCATAATCGAATCATTTCCTTTATCAAGCAAAGAGGGAGTAAATTTAAGAACAATCTTAATTACTGCTCTATGTGGTATCAATAAAAGGGAGGAGGCTAAAAGGTTTTGTAAAGAACTTCTAAAATCTTACGATAATAAGACGAGAGAAAATGCAAAATATTTGATGGAAGTTATAGACTCTCCTGACATTAAAAAGCCAGAAAATTGGAACGTACAGTTTGAAAGCGACGCATCACTCAATAAAAAATCTCTTGACTCACTGCGCAAAAAAAGAGAAGTATTGAAGAAAAAAAATTTTATTAATGTAACTGAAACACCAACTGGTGAAACAAAACCCTTTCAGAAAGGCTTTTCACTGATCATTTTTTTAATACTATTATTATTAATTCCACTTTTAAGTGGCTGCGTAAAAATTGAGGATACCCTTGATCTTAGTGAACTTGATTCAATAACTAATAATTTAGTAATAGAGAGTAAATACATAAAGAAATTTCCATGGCAATTAAAATTTGAAGAGAAGATAAAAGATATTTTTCCTGAAGCAGAAATTGAACAAGACGAATCAACCTTTTCTTTAAAACATAAAAATCTCAATTTAGAGGATACAAAACAAGTTCTTAAAATCACGCAAAATACAGCTGGAGAATTAGCGGGAGAACCAACAAATATAGAAATTAATACTACTCAAAAAAACTTCATTTTTTTTAAAAAATACTTTTACAGGTTAGATTTGGATCTAAATTCTATTAACGGCATTGATAATTTAGAACTCATTTTCAAAATTATTCACCCTAATAAAGCTATCCTTACCGATAAAAATAATTCAAATTTAGAAATTAGAAAAAATTTAATAATTTGGGATCTAAATCAAGGGCAGATAAATAGTCTTGAATTTTCTTTCTGGAGCCTCAACAAACTCTTGATTGGTATATCTATTATTTTAATAATTATAATATTGGCTTATTTATTAAGATTCTATAGATTCAAATTAGGTTCAGATTTACCTCAACTTCCGTCAAAGTAATTACAACTCTGCTGGGTTAACATCTATTGTTAAAAAAACATTTTTTGGAATAAGTTTCCATAATATTGATCTACCGGGCAAAGGTATCTTTGTTCCTTCAGGACCATGTATTAATATCTGCCATCTAAATTTTTTACCAACTTTAGCTATTAAACTAGGGGCAGGACCAATTAATTTCCAGTTCTTTTTCTCACAAAAACTGAGTAGATATTTTGCTAATTTTATTGCAATTGACTCAGTTAACTCATAATTTTCACCTGATAATTTAAGTAGGCAAATTGTGCAAAATGGAAATAAATTAGCATCCTTTCTCAATCTCGAGTTTTCAATTAAGAATCTTTCATAATCTCTTTTTTGAAGATACGAAATCACCGGGTGGTTAGGTTTATATGTTTGAAAAATTACTTTCCCTTTTTTTTGTGCCCTGCCGGCCCTTCCTGCTACTTGCAAAAATAATTGTAATGATTTTTCTTCTGCTGAAATATCTGGGCGATGAAGCAACCCATCTGCTGCAATAACTACTGAAAGAGTAATATTGGGGATGTCAATACCTTTTGCCAACATCTGAGTACCGACAAGAATATCAGCATCCCCTTTAGAAAACTTTGAAAGAATATCTCTATGACCATCCTTTCCTGAAGTTGTATCTCTATCAAAGCGAAGTAATCTTAAGTCAGGAAATTCTTCATTTAAAAACTCTATTACCCTTTGCGTACCAATTCCAAAAGGTTTGAAAGCAGTTGAATGACAATCTGGGCAACGATTGATCAATCTTGATTTATGATCACACCAATGACACCTTAACCATTTTTTCCCTTGTGATCCGAGATGAACTGATAAAGGAACGTCGCAGTTGGGGCAATTTATTAAATATCCGCAATTTCTACAACTTAAAAATCCACTATGCCCCCTCCTAGGGATCAAAATTATTGCTTGCTCTTTTTTTAAGCGTAGTTGAGGAAGCAATAGCAATAATTCATTGGAAAAAATTTTCATATTACCCTTCTTGAACTCATCCCGCATATCAATAATTTTTATTTCAGGAGTCTCATTGCTGGATATCCTTTGAATCATTCTTACCAATTTAAAATTACTTTCAAAAATACACTTTTTCCAAGTCTTCATTGATGGGGTTGCACTCCCAAAAATTAACTTTGCAGAATTCCTTTTTACTATTTCAATAGCGATCTCTCTCGCGTCATAGCAAGGCATAGGACTATCTTGCTTATAAGAAACATCATGTTCTTCATCCATTATTATTAATCCCAGATTTTTGATTGGAAGAAAAACTGCCGACCTTGTACCTATTACTATTAAAGGTTCATTAGCAGTAATAATTTTCTTCCAAACTAAAGTTCTATGTTCGGGAGAACAATTACTATGATATTCGTAAACGACATTATCAAATCGCCTACTAAACCTATCAATAAGTTGAGGAATTAATCCGATTTCTGGGGCTAGTATCAAACAACTTTTTTTCTTAAGAAATTGATCTTCAGCAATTCTCATATAAACTTCTGTTTTACCTGACCCTGTTTCGCCCCAAAGAAGTAATGCATCTCCTGGTTTCATTGTTTGAAATTCTTGAAATGCAATTTTTTGCTCATTTGTAAGATTTGGTTTTTTCGTTGCGATATGGTCTTTTACAAAGGAATTTAATTTACTATTTATATTTTTTTTTCTTTTATATTTAGCAAGATAATTTTTACTGACCATTGAGTTAATTAGAGTGTAATTAAAACCAGACTTTATTAATTCACTTTGCCAATTACCTTTTTTAGATAAGGTATCCATTAAAAAAAGTTCTTTTTTGGTTAATCCATTTTTCTTAATATCAAATTCTTTTTTAGTTTCAATCCATATTTGATCTTTTAAACCTTTAGAGAATTTTTTATATTTACCAATCCAGCCAGGAGGAAATGCAGTTTTAAACATTTTTAAATTACTAACCATATAAAAAGAGGCTAAGGAGTCTATCAATTCTCTCCAAGATTCATCAATTATTTTTTTCTGCAAAATACTTTCAACAAACAAATATCTTATACTTTTTCCTCCTGTAATATTTGATTCATCATTATTGATTGTCGAAAAGTCTTTTTTGGAGATCACCAACCCATTCAATAATCTCCCCCTTAGTTTCACACTTACAATATCTCCAACTTCTGCTCCAAGATTATTTCCATCTAAATAGTAAAAGCTTTCATTACTACTACCTACATCAAGTAAAATTTCCAATTTATAGGAGATATTTAATAACTGATTACTTGCCGGCTTCAAAACTTTTTCTTAGTATTGGATTGTTGAACATTCCACAAAGTGTTTTTTGCACATTGTAAGTATCCTGCTCTTAAGGGAGACATGAAGCTCTGATCATTGACTGAAAATTCAAAAATGATCTGCCTGTCTGAGAAATCCCAAGACTTTTTACTTTAGGTAATCTATAGCACTATTTAAATTTTTCAACAATTTAGAAAACTTTTCTTATTCTCATTTTGTGAAAAAGTTTTTTAAACATTAAGGGGACTTTACTACTAAATGTTCAAATTAGCCCTAAATAAAATTTTATCTAGTTAAATTCACCGTAGAAAGGAGTCAATTATGTGTCCAGTCGCAGCAGAATCAAAGAATTCCAAGCCTAGTTCAAAAAAAAAGATCAATAAAAAAATTAATATAAATTCAGAAACAGTAGTTGAAGAAGATAGTAATAAAAATAATCAAACTTTACAGACATCTGCTGAGCCAAACGAAAGCAATATTGAAAATAACAATAATGAATTCAGTGATTCTGAAGAAGATAAAGGGCTCGGGAATATAAAACTTGGGCCAAAAGGTATCTACACTGAAGATTCAATAAGAGTTTATCTCCAAGAGATTGGAAGAATTAGACTTTTAAGACCAGATGAAGAAATTGAGCTTGCCAGAAAAATTGCTGACTTACTCCAATTAGAAGAGCTAGCAACTCAATATGAGTCAGAAAAAGGACATTTCCCATCTGTAAGAGAATGGGCCGAGTTAATAGATATGCCTCTTCCCAAATTTAGAAGAAGACTTCTCTTAGGGAGGAGAGCCAAAGAAAAAATGGTTCAATCAAATTTAAGATTAGTTGTTTCCATTGCTAAAAAATATATGAACAGAGGTTTATCATTTCAAGATTTAATCCAAGAAGGAAGTTTGGGTCTAATTAGGGCAGCGGAAAAATTCGACCATGAAAAAGGTTATAAGTTCTCTACATATGCAACTTGGTGGATTCGCCAAGCCATTACAAGAGCAATTGCGGATCAAAGTAGAACTATTAGATTGCCAGTTCACTTATACGAGACAATATCCAGAATTAAAAAAACCACAAAAGTTCTTAGCCAAGAATTTGGCAGAAAACCTAGTGAAGAAGAGATCGCTGAGAGTATGGAAATGACAATCGAAAAATTAAGATTTATAGCCAAAAGTGCGCAACTTCCTATTTCTTTAGAAACTCCAATAGGGAAAGAAGAAGACTCAAGACTAGGAGACTTTATAGAGGCTGACATAGAAAATCCAGAGCAAGATGTTTCTAAAACTTTACTTAGAGAAGATTTGGAAGGAGTATTAGCCACTCTTAGTCCAAGAGAAAGAGATGTTCTCAGATTGAGATATGGAATTGATGATGGAAGAATGAAAACTCTTGAAGAAATTGGCCAGATTTTTGATGTGACGAGAGAAAGAATTAGACAAATAGAGGCAAAAGCCCTAAGAAAACTTAGACATCCAAATCGAAATGGGGTTTTAAAAGAATATATAAAATAAAAAAAGTTAAGTATAATAATTAGCTTTAAAAACTGGCAAAATAATAGCTTAAAATAAATTCGACTTAATTTTTAATCCAAACTCAAAATAATATTTAATGACTAATTTTAAGCTAAAAATAGCTAGTAGAAGAAGTAAGCTAGCAATGGTTCAAACTTTATGGGTTAAAGATCAACTAGAAAAGAATATTCCCAATTTAGAGGTATCTATAGAAGCTATGGCAACTCAAGGTGACAAAATCCTTGATGTAGCCTTAGCAAAAATAGGCGACAAAGGCTTATTTACAAAAGAACTTGAAGCACAAATGCTTGTAGGACATGCAGATATAGCAGTACATTCCCTAAAAGATTTACCAACCAATTTGCCCAATGGCCTTAAATTAGGATGCATTACAAAAAGGGAGGATCCTGCAGATGCTTTAGTAATAAACAAAAAAAATGACAGTTATAAATTAGAAAACTTACCTGAAGGTTCGATTGTTGGAACAAGCTCCCTAAGAAGACTTGCACAATTAAGAAATAAGTACCCACATCTTGTTTTCAAAGATATCAGGGGAAATGTTATTACAAGAATTGAAAAATTAGATGCAGGAGAATTTGATTGTATAATTCTCGCGGCCGCTGGTTTAAAGAGATTAGGCTTTGAATCAAGAATTCACCAGATTATCCCAAGTGAAGTTTCCCTTCATGCCGTTGGCCAAGGAGCACTAGGCATTGAATGTAAATCTGATGATAAAAAAGTTTTAGAAATTATAAATATCTTAGAAGATAAACCCACCAGTCAAAGATGTCTAGCAGAAAGGGCTTTTTTAAGAGAGCTTGAAGGTGGATGCCAAGTCCCGATAGGTGTGAATAGTAAAATTCAGAATGAACAACTTTGCCTTACCGGTATGGTTGCATCTCTTGATGGAGAAAGGCTTATTAAAGATCAATATATTGGCAATATTAATGATCCCGAAGAAGTAGGCAAAGAACTAGCTAAAAAATTAAAGCAACAAGGTGCCGAAGAAATACTAAGCGAAATATTTGAAAAATTTAGAGAAAAATAAAATTAGTTAATTTACTAATTTAGGATCAATTTCTTTTTTGTATCTCTCTTCACAATCTTTAATCACTTTAACAGCTTCTTCTACCCCAAAAAAACCATTAACAGTACATGTTCCTGGTTTTTTTAGATCTTTGTAGTGCTCCCAATAATACTTTGTTTCTTTTAACCAATGATCTCCAAGGTCTTCATAACTTGAGATATGATCCATCCTTTTATCATCTGCGAGAACCGCTATTACCTTGTCATCGACCTCTCCGCCATCGTCAAATTTCATCACACCAATAATCCTTGCTTCCACAATAGATCCGGGTATCAATGGCTCAGTTACTCCAACAATTTCTACATCAAGAGGATCTCCATCTTCATCCCATGTCCTTGGAATACATCCATAAGCAAAAGGATACGCAAGTGAAGAATAACCTACTCTATCAAGTTTAAGATGGCCCGTTTCTGTAATTAATTCATATTTATTTATGGTATTAGAGTTCAATTCAACAATAGTGTTTATTATTGTATTTGAGCTGTCAGTGAAAGCATTTAGTATGTGCAATAAATTTGGGGTAACCCTGCTTGGGGGCTGATTTAGATTTGCCATCAAGAAATTATTTTTGTTTATCTTACATCCTGACACCTAACCAAATTCTTTAAAAGTAATGTTTCAGCAAAAATCATTTATTTTAGACCTTAAATGATTAATAAAATAGTTTGGCGATAGTTCTTCATTAGTTACAGTTCTTACCAACTCCATACAATTAACTGATCTGCCATATTGATGTATATTATTTTTTAACCAAAAGATGATCTTTTGATATTCACCATTTTCAATTAAGTTGTCAATCAAACCTATATCTCTTTCCATTTGAGAAGATATTTGCGCACTTATAATATGTCCCAACAAATATGAGGGGAAATATCCAAACGCCCCTTCACTCCAATGAACATCTTGGAGACAACCTTCGGAATCATTAGATGGTTTAATTCCTAGGTGTTCATCATATCTTTTATTCCATTCTGTTGGAATATCCTCAGCGGGTAACCCTCTTTCAATTAAATCTATTTCAAGTTCGGTTCTTATTAAAATGTGTAAGCCATAAGTCAATTCATCCGCTTCAACCCTATTTAATCCTGCTTCCAAATGATTAATAGATTTCCATAGTTCTAAATAATTATTAAGAGAACATCCAGCAGAAACAAATTTTTTAAAAAATCTTTTTGAAAAAGATTTGGATTTAACTATTCTATTTTCCCAAAATAAAGATTGACTTTCATGAATACCCATAGAGGTTGCTTGACCTAAAGGCCAAGCAAACCATTGATGACTTTGAGATGGCAAACCCTGCTCATAAATAGAATGCCCCCACTCATGCGCAGTTGCTAAAAAACTTGATAATGGTTCACCTTCAACAATTCTTGTCGTAATCCTGTAATCATTAGGCCCTAATGTAATCGAAAAAGGATGGGGAGATTTACCAACAACTACTAGATTTTCATCTCTCCCAAACTCATCAAGTAATTGAGAACATAAATTATGTTGAGATTCTGGACTCAAATCCCAGTGATATTTCTTAGATTTATTAATCCCTCTAATCAAATCTGGGAGAGTATCTTTCAATGGCTGAAACATTTTATTCAGCCACTTTAAAGTTAATTCAGGCTCAAAGGGTTGGGCTAAAGTTTCCCATGGTGAATATTGATCTGATATTTGTTTTGCCTCTTCAATCCGCAATTTGACTAATTCTTCAAAGAAAGGAAGAAAAATTTTAAAATCTGATTTTTCCTTAGCTTCTTGCCAGCTTTCATATCCTTTAGATTTTGCCTTTGCTAGAGACTCAACTAATTGGGGATCTAAATTTCTTTCTCTATTGAATTCCTTCAATAAAAGACTAATATTTCTATCTTTATCTTTTATGAAAAGTTGATTATCAGAATTTCGTTCAATATCTGCTAGTTCATTTTTAGCAGATTGTATTAAATTAGAAAACTCCTCGGAAGAATTTCTTTCATGCAATACTTTTGCAATATAAGTTAGTTGTTCAGACCTCCAAGAAGCACCTTTCTTTGGCATTCCAGTATTCTGATCCCAATAAAGTGTGTTTTGGATTGAACCTAATATTTGTGTTTCTTTAAGGTAAGCACCCAATTTATTCCAATGAGTTTCAGCCAAAGATTTAAATGGAGATTAAATTTATTTTAAGATAAAAATTCTAATGTCTGCAGTAAAACATACATCTTATCCATAATAGGATATTGATTAATTAAGTTTTACCTTAAATGGAACAAATATTTTCAAAATTAAAATTCTTAACCCACGGCGAGGGTTTTATTGATATCACATATGATTTAAATCTATGTATTGAAAAAAATAATTTCCATTCCGGAATTTTAAATTTAACCTCTCTTCATACAAGTTGCAGTTTAACTATTAATGAGAACGCAGATCCAAATGTACTGAGGGACCTAAAAAAGTATATGCAATCGATAGTTCCCTATGATTCCTACTTAACCTTATCAAAGGATCGAGAAGAAATATCCTATAAACATTATCAAGAGGGGGCTGACGATATGCCAGCACATATTAAAACATCTCTAACAAACACTTGTTTATCTTTGAGTTTTCAAGACGGGAAAATTATGCTGGGCACATGGCAAGCAGTTTATTTATGGGAACATCGATTTGATCAAAAGGAAAGAATCATAAATGTACATATAATTGGTGAGAAAAAGTAAGTTCTTTATAATGTAATAAGTCAGATTTCTTATTTAATGGAACCCTACATTTTGCAAGATGAAGAATTGAATGAATTAGTTGTCAAGATACCTGGCTGGGAAATTAAATCTAAACAAATCCAAAGAGAATTTAACTTCGCTAATTTTATTGAAGCCTTTGCTTTCATGACTAAGGTTGCTTTAATCTGTGAAAAATATAATCATCATCCTAACTGGGAGAATGTTTATGCAAAAGTAGTAATTAAATTAAATACACATGATCTAGGAGGAATTACAAATCTAGATCAAACATTAGCCTCGGAAATCAACAAAATTTTCGATCAATAAAATCATAAACTTGTTTTCAACTAGTCAAAATGTCTAAAAATTTATTGCCAGTTACCATTATTAGTGGATTTTTAGGTTCTGGTAAAACTACACTTCTGAATCATATTTTAAAAAATCAAGTTGGTATTAAAACAGCTGTTTTAGTCAACGAATTTGGAGAGATCGGAATAGATAATGACTTAATAATAGAAGGCTCAGAAGATATGATCGAATTAAATAATGGATGTATATGTTGCTCTATCAATGGCGAATTATTAAATACCGTATCCAAAGTTTTAGAAAGAGCTGAAAAATTAGACTATTTGATTGTTGAAACAACTGGACTAGCAGATCCATTACCAGTAGCAATGACTTTTGCAGCTGGTGATCTTAGAGAAAAAGTAAGATTAGATTCGATAATAACTGTTATTGATGGAGAAAATTTTGATTTTGAAATTAATAATACAAATGTCGCCTATTCTCAAATTTTATACGGAGATATCCTTCTTCTAAATAAATCTGATTTAGTAAATGAAAAACAATTAAAGAAAATAGAGGCGTTTATAAATAAAATAAAAACAGAACCAAGGATTTTGAGATCAACTAATAGTGAAGTTGCATTACATACAATAATGAGCGTGGGTCTATTTGAGACAGATACTTTTGAATTCGAGAAAAATAAAAAAAATATAGAACAAAATTCAAACGATCACTCTTCTCATTCACACGATCACTCTTCTCATTCACACGATCACTCTTCTCATTCACACGATTTGATCAATAATATCGAGGGTTTCACCTCAGTTTCATATGAGACATTTGAACCATTTTCTTTAAGGAAGTTTCAATATTTCTTAGATAATCAAATCTCACAAAATGTATTTAGAGCAAAAGGAATATTATGGTTTATGGAAAGTGAAAGAAAACACATTTTTCACCTATCTGGAAAGAGGTTTTCTCTAGATGATGAGGAATGGACAAAAGAAAAATCTAACAAGATAGTATTAATTGGGAAAAACTTAGATCACCAAACTATTAAAAGTCAACTGTCATCATGTAGATTTAATTCAGATTAGAGTTCATATTAGGATTTAATTAATTTTTGAAAAAACGCATTAAAGGGTTTAAAAAAACATTAACAGAATTTAATTTTCTTTATTTCACTTCGTTTATTGTTTCACTCTTAGTAATCATTCCAATTTCCAATTTTCTTCTTGAGGGAATTGATTACATTATTAGTGGAAATTTTTCATTAGGTATTGCTGGTGGAGAAGAGGTATTAGGCACTTTAAAAGTTCTAATATTGACAAGTTTTTTTGGCGGCGGGTTAGGAACTTTGAATGGATGGTTACTTTCAAATTGTGATTTTAAGTTCAGAAAAGTTCTTCGTATTTGTCAGCTAGTTCCACTAGCTGCCCCAGCATATTTAATAACAGCTATTTTGCAGGATTTAGGAAGTATTTTTGGGTATCAAATAACTGGTTTATGGTGGGGGGTATTAATACTTTCAATTTCTACTTATCCATATGTCTTCATTCTTGCTAACGAAAGTTTTAATAAATTTGGAGTTAATCAAATCAATGCTAGTAGAGGATTAGGAGTAGGGCCTTGGAGCAGCTTTTTTAAAATCGCTTTCCCAATGGCGTTACCAGCACTTATAACAGGAATAAGTTTAATGTGTATGGAAGTAATGAATGAGTTAGGTACATTTGCATTATTAAACATACCAAGTATTTCTACTGGTATAGCTGAAAATTGGATAATTGAGGGCAATCCAAAAAGTGCTATTGGATTATCTTTGGTAGCCTTATTAATGATTTTCACTTTAATTATTTTCGAAAAGTTATCAAGAAAAAAATCAAAGAGGTGGAGTGAAAATCCTGCATCAAAAGATTCTCAAGGATGGAGATTAAACAAAACTAGAGCTTTTTTAGCAATAATCATATCTTTATTTCCTCCAATTTTCTCTTTTGGGATTCCATGTTTTTGGGTTCTACTCAATCTAGATCTAATTCAAAAAGGGTTATCTATAGAATTACTTACCCTATCATTAAGGACCATAAGTCTAGGACTTTTAACTGCATTAATAGCGATGCTATTCTCCTTAATAATTTCTTTAGTCAGACGTGCAAATAAAAGCTTTTTACTAGGACTAATAACAAATCTTGCGGGAATAGGTTACGCAATCCCAGGTACTGTATTAGCTTTATCTTTAATAAGCATTTCTTCTTCAAAATTTAATTTTATTGCTATTTGTTTACTAATTTGGGGTTATCTTGTCCGATTTCTAACTATCTCTAAGGGTTCTATTGATTCAAGTCTTGAGAGAATTTCTCCTAGTCTTGATGAAGCAGCACTTGGACTAGGAGAGAATTGGCTGGGGATCATCAAAAGCATTCATCTACCTCTTCTCCAAGGGCCAATATTCGTAGGGTCACTTTTAGTTTTTGTTGACACGATAAAAGAATTACCCATTACCTTTATTTTAAGACCATTCGATTTCGATACATTATCTGTGAGAATATATCAATATGCTGGAGATGAAAGAATGGTAGAGGCAATATTACCGGCCATTCTTATCATGACTTTAGGCCTTATTGCATCAATGACATTGATACCAAGTTTAGAGAAAAAACACTAAATTCTTTTAGACACTTTCCTTATTAAGAAAGGTAAGCTTAACAACAAATCTGCCGAGGTAGATATAACCCTAAAATAAACTAAACTTATAAGAATTATATTTTCTGGAATACTTTTGCCAACAAATAAAAGGAGGCAAGCCTCAAAAACGCCGACTCCTCCTGGAGCTGCTGGGACTACCAAGCCTATGGACCATGATAAAGAAAAAATTACCAATAAAAATATGATGTTCGGGGTATTACTTGTATAAAAAGTATTTAAGCAAATATAAAACCCAATAAATTTTGACAAAACAAAACCAATTTCAAGAAAAAAAGCTCTAGAAGGGAAAAAAGAAACTATATTTATTCTCTCTTCAAATTGGCCCTTTGAATTTGGAAGTCTCAAAACCTCAAATACTTTCCCCTTAAGAGACCCTAATATTTTTAATATCAAAAAAATAAATTTTCTATTTAAGAATAATAAAGGAAAAATTAAAAAAAAATAAAGTGGTGAAAAAATTAATCCCATTGATGCCAAGAGAAAAGATCCACTCAACATAAAATAAGGTTCAATAAGCGTCGAATATAAAGCAAGCTGTGGATTACTTATTTTTTTTATAAAATTAAATCTTTCAACAAAATGCCAAACCCCTCCTGGAACATATTTAAGAATATTGGTTAAAACATAGAAGGAAACTAAATTATTACTTTTAAATTCTTTCCCGAACCATTTAACAATATATTTCCATGCACAAGCATTCAAGTAAATACTTAAAACACAAAATAAAAATGATAAAAATAGATTGATTCCATTTCTTTCTAAATTGATATCAAAAGAAATTTGTTCTATATTATCAAAAAAATAGAAGCAAAAATATAACAAGCTTGAAATAAAGAAAATACTCTTTAAATTTCCAAAATTAATTTTTTTAATAAATTTCGAATGTGGTTGATTACTTATATTAAATCTCATTTCCAGTTTTCAAATGCTTTAAATTTTTTACTTGATTCTTTTATTATTTTTCTTATTTCGTAAGTTGATATTTTATGCTCTAAATTTAATCTTAAAACCTCATCATTTTCTGGTTTCATAATTATTGATCCGTCTGGTTTCAAAGTTTGTTTAACTTTTATATTTCCAAAAATCGTTGCACATTCTCCTCTGCGTCTAAGTAATATCCACCTTGACTGAGTCCTCTCACGAACTCCAATAGTATTGGAATAATCAAACCATAATCGCCTAAAAAATTCTTTTTTCTCTATGGGCAAGATTGCTTGAATAGAGAATCCAATTCTATTTTTTTTCATATTGATAGCTTGATAAGAAACGTCATAAGCTCCCTCGATTCTAAGTTTCTCCACAAAATTAGATATATCTTCTGGTGCTTGGTCATCAATCCATGCTTCTTGAATAATTATCTCTTCACGCTTTGGACTAATTTGTTCATTATCATTAATAGAAGAATTATTAAATGAAGTAATTTTGTAGACTCTTACCAAATTAGGGAATGGCAAATTAAGGTTCCCAATGCCTACTCCATAAGAGTTAATAGAATATTTTGAAGGAGGTTCTAGATAGTCGACTAGATTAGCAAGTAAAGCAATGCCAGTTGGTGTTGAAAGTTCCCCCTCTATTGAGTTCCAGTCTGATAAGACCTTGATATTTTTTTGTCTTACTAGCTCTATTACAGCAGGAGTTGGTACAGATAATTTACCATGTTCAGTCTGTACAAAACCTTTCCCCAAAGTTGGTTCATTACAATAAACCCTCTTGGGATTTAAGTAATTTAATGCAGCACATACTCCAATGATATCCACCAATGAATCTATAGCTCCAATTTCATGAAAATGAACATCATCAGATTTAATGCCATGAACTTTTCCTTCGGCAATTGCTAAAGACTCAAATACTCCATAAATTATTTTTTTTAATTTATCTTCTAAGTGGCCTTTTAAAATTAGTTCCTTAATACTCTTCCAAGTTCTTTTAATAGGACTACAATCAATATTCTCAACCTTTGTCTTTATTCCTCGGATTGAACAACTTTTTGATTCCTTAAAGTCTATTTGATATAAATCCTTTAATCCAAGATCAATAAGTGGTTGTTCAATGACTTTTTTAGGCACTCCTAAATCATAAAAAGCTCCTAACAACATATCTCCAGAGATACCTGGAGAACATTCAATTAAAACATCTTCCATAAAGCAAAGATTTCTTGACTGGTAAGATTGATTAAATATCAGACTTTCATTCTAGTTTTTTTCAGAAAGACTTTTTTCGATCACTTCGTAATTAATTAGGTTCAAAGAATTTCCATCCCTGTTAATATCTAAACTTACAAAGCTATGCAGAAGTTCAAGAGAAAGCTCTCCTTTAATAACTAATTTAAAATTTTTATTTTTTAAATTTTTTGACTTTATAGCAGGGCAAATTTTAATAACAATTTCTTTCTTTTGAGTGTTGACAAAAACTAATTCTCCTCTAACTGAAAAATAATTGTCCTTCAGATCTAATTCTTCTAATAATTTTGAGAAGTTAGTTTTTGAAGAATCATTAGGGAAATCATTCAGTTGAAAGGGATCCCAAATGCCTGCAACCTGTAAATGCAAGTTTTGAGTATTTTTATTCTTTGGATAAACAATCCAATAGTAACTTTTCTTTAAATCAATATGCTTTTTTAAAAGCGATAATGCTTTACCTAGTACTACTGTTTCAATTTTTTCGTCTTTATCGTCGATTAAAAAGCCTCTGTTTAATTGCTCACTACTAAGAGGAGTAAATTTACCATTAACAATACCTATTGCTCTATGCTGTAGTTGGTTAGTAACTTTTGGGATAGGGTTTTTTAACATATTAAAAATTTGAAAATAACAATTTTTCGTATTAAATTTCTTAATTTTCCTCCAAACTATTAAAAGACTTTAACGCATCGTCGATTGCATCAGAAGGATCAGTCGCATCATTCAAACTATTTTGTCTCCGAATCATTTCAACAAGTTCAAAAGGATTAGTTGGAAGTGAACTATCATCTTCCGTTTTAGTTGAGGCATCAAGTTCTAATTCTTCAAATAAATATTCAGCATTTAGGAAGTCACCTTTCAAGGAAATTAATAAAGTAAAAAAAATGACAAAAGTAATTAGTCTAGGCTGGCTTTTGCAAAAATAATTTTTCATTTTATTTAATTTCAAAATTCTTTAATACCAAAAAATTTTTGCTAATTTAATTTTACATAATTTGGTAGAAATTTGTTAATAGCAACTTGGAATGTTAACTCTATAAGAACCAGACTTTCACAAATAATAAATTGGATTAATAAATCCAATCCAGATATTCTATGTTTGCAGGAAACAAAAGTGATGGATGATAGTTTCCCTATTAAACCTTTTGAAAAGTTAGGGTACTCAGTAGAGGTATACGGGCAAAAATCATACAATGGTGTCGCTATTATTTCTAAAGTAAAGCCAGAAAATGTTAAAAAAGGATTTTACGGTTGTACCAACTTTGATCAAAATATTGAAATTTTCCTAGATCAAAAAAGATTGATTTCTGCTGATATTAACGGCATTAAAATCATAAATGTTTACGTGCCAAACGGATCTTCTCTAGAATCTGATAAGTTTGAATACAAAATTAATTGGTTAAATTGTTTATCCTCATTTTTGGATGATCAAGAAAAAAAAGGAGAGTTAATTTGTCTTATGGGTGATTTTAATGTTGCTCCGTCTAACTTGGATATTCATGATCCAAAGAAATATGAAGGAGGAATAATGGCATCTGAGATAGAGAGAAATGCACTAAATAATGTTCTGAAAAAAAGATTTATAGATTCGTTCAGGATTTTTGAACAAAATACTGGCCATTGGAGTTGGTGGGATTACCGTAATAACGCATTTGAATTAAATAAAGGTTGGAGAATAGACCATATATATATCTGCAAAGAACTCTCATCAAAACTAAAAAGTTGTGTCATAGACAGCTCACCTAGGGGTAACCTGCGTCCAAGTGATCATGCCCCAGTAATGATAGATCTTAACTTAAACGACATAAATGCAGATTTTTTTGAGGATGAGGATAATTTCTTCGAAATATAAATAAAATAAATTGAATTTATTTAATGCCTGAAAACGCTTATTAATAAAGAGTTATCTAAAGTAAGATCGTTTTTTTATAATGATTTCTTTAAAATTAACAATTTACAATCCAAACTATCGCAATAAAAATATCATAATGTAGAATTTCAATCTGATTGACAAAATTTTTACTTATTTCTAATTTAGAACATGACAAGATTTTTCTTAAAACATCATTTAGCTAAATTGTGACTGACATATTAAATTACGCAAAATCTGAAGAAATTTTCTCTGCAGCCCAACAACTAATGCCGGGAGGAGTAAGCTCTCCAGTAAGAGCTTTTAAATCTGTAGGTGGCCAGCCTATTGTTTTTGATAGAGTTAAAGGTCCTTTCGCTTGGGATATTGATGGGAATAGATATATTGACTATATAGGGAGCTGGGGGCCGGCTATATGTGGACATGCCCACCCTGAAGTTACAACGGCATTACAGGAAGCAATAGAGAAAGGTACGAGCTTTGGTGCTCCATGCGTTTTAGAGAACAAACTTGCTGAAATGGTAATAGATGCAGTCCCATCTGTAGAAATGGTTAGATTTGTTAATAGTGGAACTGAAGCCTGCATGGCTGTTTTGAGACTCATGCGAGCATTTACTGGAAGAGATAAAGTTATTAAATTTGATGGTTGCTATCACGGTCATGCGGATATGTTTTTAGTGAAAGCAGGATCTGGTGTAGCCACTCTGGGTTTACCAGATTCTCCAGGTGTTCCACGTACAACAACTGCTAACACGCTTACTGCACCCTACAATGACCTTGAAGCAGTAAAAAAATTATTTTCTGAAAATCCCGATGCCATTTCAGGAGTTATACTCGAGCCTATCGTTGGTAATGCTGGATTTATTACTCCAGAACCTGGATTCTTGGAAGGATTAAGGGAATTGACCACTGAGAATGGATCCTTGCTAGTTTTTGACGAGGTAATGACTGGATTTAGGATAAGTTATGGAGGTGCTCAAGAAAAGTTTGGGGTTACTCCCGATTTAACCACCCTTGGGAAAGTAATTGGTGGAGGCCTACCTGTTGGAGCTTATGGAGGCAAGAAAGAAATAATGTCAATGGTAGCGCCTTCAGGACCGGTATACCAAGCAGGTACTTTGAGCGGCAATCCTCTTGCTATGACTGCTGGAATAAAAACTCTTGAACTGCTCAAACAAGATGGTACGTACGATAAACTTGATTTAACAACTTCTAGATTAATTGAGGGGATAATTCAGTCTGCAGAAAATAACGGTATCGCTATCAATGGTGGAAGTGTAAGTGCTATGTTTGGATTTTTCTTATGCGATGGGCCAGTAAGGAACTTTGATGAAGCCAAAACAAATGATGCCGAACTTTTTGGTAAGTTGCATAGAGAAATGCTGCGACGAGGAATTTATCTAGCGCCAAGCCCCTTCGAAGCTGGTTTCACATCACTAGCTCACAGTGAAGAAGAAATTGATAAAACCATTGAGGCTTTTGACGAATCTTTCAATGCAATAAAAAAATAATCATCTATTTTTTTCCTTAAAGAAAAATAATAAATGATTAAAACTTTAGAAAGTTTATTTCTAAATGATTATCTTCTACCACCAACTATTACTGGTGGCGAGCCACCTTCTGAACCTGGCAAGCCAGGAACAACTTGTGTACTGCCATCCCATTTGTCGAGAAATAATTTGAAAAGAACTTGATCGTCGAGACTTCTATTTAATGTCTCATATCTAAGAGCTTCTTGTTCTGCAATTTCAACCTCTGTCTTTGCTCTTAGTAATTGCTGACCAGCTATTTGCTTCTGTTCAATCGCAGCTCTATATTCTTCGGCGATTTCTAATCCAGTAAGATCTAAACTTTTAACATCTACATAATCAAATGAATTTAGTTCTTGAGCAACGGTATCACCTACTTTCTCAGAAATTACTGCGAATTCAGTAGCAATTGTTTCTAGCTCATATTGAGAAAATACTGATTTTAGGGCTTTTAGCAATGATGGCTGAACAATTTTCTGATAAACATCGCTGTTTCTGCTTGCAATTGTTGAAAAAATCCTTCCTGCTTCGTTAGGCTTTACTGAATACTTAACAGTAGCTGTAGCCCTTATAACTTGAAGATCTTTAGTTAAAGTTTCAAATTTTTCGGGCTGAACTTGAGTTTTTATATCAAATGGATATACTGACTGAATAAATGGAAGTTTAAAGTTTAAACCAGCTCTCCTAGAGGGGCCACTTACTTTACCTAGTGTTGTGATAACTGCAACTTGTCCAGAGGGTACAACAAAAAGAGATTGTGTGAGCAGAAGAAAGCCTGTGAAAGACAATACAATCAATAATGTTGCTGTCCCACCGGGACCAGTTGGTGTTACATTTTTAAAGGATGTTGACATTAAATTTTATTTATATTTTTAATGATATTTAAATAGATTAGTTAGTGCATTAATAAGACATTTAATTAAAATGTTTTTTTAATAATTGAAATTTTTTATGTACATATTCATTAGTAAATATTTGATTTAAATTCTTTCAAAAGTTTCAAATAAAGGTCCTCATCTATCTCTCTAATGTCATATTCAGAGGGTAAAACACCATGCTTATGCTCATGCACCGCCATCCAACAAAGTTTCTCTATTTCTTCTTTTGAAAAACGAGGATATTCTTTTACTTTCTTGATCAATGACTTAATAAGAGATTCTGAATTACCTGTCATTTTTTAAAATAATATTAATAAATATCCTATCTAAAGTTATTAGCTTTTAGAGGAATGTTCAAAGACTCTTCCAATTCACTAACAAGCTTAATTGCTAATTGAAGATCATTTTTGCTCTTACTAGCAACTCTGAGTGTTTCTCCATTGATACTGACATTGATTTTTTTTATTTGATCTCTAATATTTTTACTGATTTTTTTTGCAATTTCTTGTTTAATTCCTTGTTTTAATAAAATTGCCTGTTTAATTCTATTGCCACTAACCATTTCAAGTTCGCCGTAGTCAAATATTTTAAGAGATAAGTTTCTTTTTATTGCCTTTTGTCTAATTATGTCATTTACAGCATTTAAAGTGAGTTCGCTATTGGTGATTATAATAATATTTTCTTTATCTAATTCAACTGAGGTGTCTGTGCCCTTCAGATCGTAACGTTGAGAAATTTCTCTTTTTACTTGATCCAGAGTGTTGACTAATTCTTGCCTATCAAAATCAGAGACTACATCAAATGAAAAACTGTCTGCCATAGTAAATTATTAAACGCTAAATATTTTTAGCATAAATCATATTTTTATAAGGGGAAATGAATTAATTTAATCGAAAAATAACAAACTAACCACTTTCCCCATTTCTTCAGCGCACCTACAACTATTTAGCAAAGTTTCACTATCGTGGAACGCGAAGCATATTAATTGATCGCACCTAGTAATAATTTCTTGATTACAAAGACTGCTTGCAAGTGGCAAAGGTAATTCATCATTCTCACTTTTTTCAACCAAATGCATAACCCTTTCAAGTTGATCCTTTATTTCGGGTATTTGTCTATCAAGACTTTGTGGTAATAAGACAGTTAATAATGATGGATTAATATCTAAGACAGCTCGAATAACAGCTGCATTGACACCTTGAGATCCAGAAGTAAGGATATTATGTCCTTCCTCTGCTAGTGACCTTGCTATCAACTCAATTAAGTGGATATCGACAACTGGAACGTGTCTACTACCCAAAAAAGCAATTCTCCTTTTCCCATTATCTTGGAGTTTTGCAAGTTCTTGAGCTAAGGCATCCACGCCTTCAGTTGCTGGCAGATCTAAAGAGCGACTCAAAATAATATAGTTACTTTATTTGAAATTAGCATTTATCTGAAAAATTGCAGGGAAAATCTATCTTTTCGAGAATTCTTTTTAAATTTACATGCTCTTGAACTAATTGAATAGCATAAGATGCTTTAATTGATTCATGTATTCTGACATGCCCAAAAGCTTGTTCAATAATTTCTACGGTGGAAAGAGTATCTAATCCCACCTTTAAAATGGGCACCTCCAATTCCTCCGCTCTATGAATCAATTGTGATAAAGGATCTCCTAAACCAGTTAAAATTAAACATTGAGTCGAAGCCTCCAAAGCAGCAAGTTGTATATCAGTTCTATCAGCACCTGTAACTACAGCCATATTTCGCCTTCTTCTGAAAAATTCCATCGCAGAATTTACCCCCATTGCGCCAATACTTAATGTTTCAACAAGTAATTGATCTTTTTCAGGGCAACAAATTACTTGGGCATCTAATCTTCTTACAAGCTCACCGACGGTGACACTTCTTAAAAGTGGTGATTTAGGCATCACACCAAACACTTCAATATCCAGATCTTTAAGAGAAGGTATTATTTCATTTTTAACTTTTTCGACTTCTTGCGGCAAAACACCATTCAATACAACTCCAGCCAATTTCTCGCCTAATTGTTTTTTCGCATCAAGTAATGCATCCACGCTTTTACAATCTTCCCATAAATTCACAATTAAAACTTCAGCATCTAAATCCTTAGCTAGTTGTGGGAGACTTAAACCATAAATCATACCTTCATGAAGACTCCCAGCAGCCTCTAAAATATTTAGACCTTCAAAATCATCATTAACCAAACCTTCAATTTGTTCAAACCCTTTTCCTGGGAGTAAGTCTTTATTAAAGATCCTTTTTTCAGCTGAAATATTATCCAATAATCCTACTGAAGAAATTAAATTCTCCTCTTCGATATTTAATGTAGATCCAATAAACTTTACATCATCATCTATTAATCCTTCATAGGACATTGAAGGAAGATTAGTAAGTTCAATACATGTTGCTAGCGGTTTACCTATACGGACTTTTTTTTTCTCCTGTAAAAGTCTTTTTGCTATTCCAAGAACCATTGCAGACTTACCACTAAATGGCTCACATGAACCAATTAATAATATATCGCTCATAATTAGTAAAATTATTTATCCATAAGTTCAAGATAATATTTTTTTCAGAACTAAACAAATATTAATTTATGAGTTTTAATCAAATAAAAAATTAATAATTTTTTTTGGTAAATTTATTTTAATTAATTGGCATCTCAAAAAATCAAGAAAATGATAAATTCAACCAAAAACGAAAAAACTGTAGGAATTACCGGAGCCTCTGGCGCGTTAGGGAAAGAGTTAACAAAGTTGTTTCGTAAAAAAGGATATAAAGTGATTGGATTTACTCATAGTAAAACTAATTATGAAACAAATCTTGAATCTCCAAATGAATGGATTAAATGGAAATGTGGGAAGGAGTCGTCATTAAAAAAACAACTAGAAAAGATAGATATTTTAATTTTGAATCATGGCATCTATGATTTGAGTAGAGAAAATTCCAATTATGAAAACTCGATAGAAATAAATGCATTAAGCAAATTCAAATTTTTAAATTTATTCGAAGATGTTGCTCTAACCAATGATTCTCTAATAAAAAAAGAGATTTGGATAAACACGTCAGAAGCGGAAATATTTCCAGCCCTAAACCCATCATATGAGATTAGTAAATCCCTTATTGGTAAATTAGTTTCTTTCAAAAAAAATCTTTTGGACAAAAATACAAAGGAAAAATTAATAATTAAAAAAATTATCTTAGGGCCTTTTAAATCAGAACTGAATCCTATTGGAATAATGAGCCCAAAATTTGTTTCTGAAAAAATGTATTATTTAGCAAATTCAAACAATTATTTAATAATTATTAGTCCAAATCCTTTATCTTATCTACTTTTCCCACTGAAGGAATTTTTTAATTTTTTGTATTGCCAAATAATCTATAAGTACAAAGCTTAGTTTCTAGAAATCCCTATCTGTCAATATTTCAATACCATCTTTTAAAACAACTATTGTATGTTCCCATTGGGCCGATAATTTTCCATCTTTTGTTATTACGGTCCATCTATCATTTAATGTTTTGCAAAATTTAGTCCCTTCGTTAACAATAGGTTCTACAGCTAATGTCATCCCCTCACGAAGGACGACGTTGGGCAACTCTTTCGTCCGAAAATTAAATACCGATGGTTCTTCATGAAGATTTCTTCCAACTCCATGACCTGTATAGTCTTCCACAACACTAAAGCCATTTTTTAAAACAGTATCTTCGATTGCCCCAGCAACATCTAGAAGTGTATTCCCTGCTTTGATTTTCGAAAGACCAGAATACAATGCTTTATGAGCTATGTCGCTCAGATTTTGAGTCTTTGCACTAACTTCTCCCACACAGATTGATATACAACTATCTCCATGGAACCCATCTAAATATGCCCCTGTATCAATTTTAACCAAGTCACCATTTTTTATTATTTTATTTTTATTTGGAATTCCGTGTACAACCTCATTATTAATACTAGAACAAATACTTGAAGGGAATCCATGGTAGCCCTTGAAACTTGGCACAGCTCCAAAACTTTTTATCCTCTTTTCTGCGAAATCATCTAAATCTTTTGTACTCATTCCAGGTTTAATTAAGTCATTAATTTCCCTCAAAACAGTTGCTACAATCCTGCTAGATTTTTTCATCAAATTTATTTCCCGTGAAGACTTTATTTCGATTCCTCTTCTCCTCTGAATAAAAGGAACTTGATCATTAGCTTTGGAATTATTTTTATTTAACAAAAGATCTGCAAAATGTCTCATTGGAATAAATAATAGTAATAGTTAAATATCTTCAAAATAGCCTTTATGGTATTGGCTACCTTAAATCTATCAATAACAATGGGAAAGAAACAAAAATGAAAACTTTACTTAATTCTAGGCAATTTCATCAGGCTTTGGCGCCCTGGGTTTTTCTTCCATTATTTATATCTTCAATCACTGGCCTTCTTTATAGGGTTTCCAAAGATTTACTAGGTTACTCTAGAGAACAGGTTCATTGGTTAATGTCTCTCCATGAGGGCGAATGGCTTGGCGATAATGGAGAGTTAATATACGTGATATTAAATTCCCTTGGAGTTTTATGGATGCTCATAACCGGATTCCAAATGTTTTCAAAAAAAATTACATTTACTAAAAAGGTTACTAAAGGCGAGTCAAAAGGTTAAGATATAGAACTTATAGGACCAAAAAGATCAAAATGGCTAAAGAGAAACAAGAGAAGGAATTAGAAACCGTTATTAACACTGACGCATCAGTTGATGTAGCAGTTGAACAAAAAAGGGAAAAGAAGGTTTCTGAAATCAAACAAACCTTGAACGCATCCCAGCTTATTAAAGAATTTGAGAATGAACAATTAAAAAAAGAATTACCCGAAATTTATGTTGGGGACACTGTTAAAGTTGGAGTAAAAATTACCGAAGGTAATAAAGAAAGAGTCCAACCTTATGAAGGTGTTGTCATAGCAAAAAGACATGGAGGTATTAACGAGACTATTACAGTTAGAAGAATTTTTCAGGGTATAGGTGTAGAAAGAGTATTTATGCTACATAGTCCACAAGTTGCCTCTCTAAAAGTTGAACGTAGAGGTAAAGTAAGGAGAGCTAAATTATTCTATCTAAGAGATAGAGTAGGAAAGGCTACTCGCGTAAAACAACGCTTTGATCGATAAAGTTGTAAATTAACCAACTTTTTGGTCACAAAGACGCTTATAATCATTTAGATGCGTCGTTAGTTCAGTTGGTAGAACGCAGGTCTCCAAAACCTGATGTCGGGGGTTCAAGTCCTCCACGACGCGTTTGATCAACATTATGTAAATCATTTTTTCATAAAGATGGAGTTAGATCTTCAACCTGGGGACGTAGTTAAAGTCCTCGAATCAGCAGCTTTAGGATGGGTTCGCGCAAGAGTCATCAGAGTTAAGTCTGGTGGGAGAGTTGTCGTACAAAGTGACCAAGGCAGAGAATTTACCGCTAGAGGCAATCAAGTTAGGTTGATAGAACCTGCTGGTTTTAGACCTCAAAAATAAATAGTTTTTTAAACTGAGGCGGCGGCAAAATTAATTATTTCTGTAAATCCTCAAATTAATAAATGTTTTTTATTACAACACCATAAATTAAGTATTATGATCTGATAATTTTAAAGATGAAGTTCTAAATAAATTTAGAACAAAACTCTGGGACCGTAGTTCAACTGGTTAGAGCACCGCCCTGTCACGGCGGAAGTTGCGGGTTCGAATCCCGTCGGTCCCGTTTTTTCTAAAAGAAATTTGGAAAAACGATTAAGACTAGCTCCGAGTCCAACGGGTTTATTTCATATTGGGACAGCGCGGACAGCATTATTCAACTGGTTGTATGCAAAAAAGATAGGAGGAAAGTTTCTCATCAGGATAGAAGATACAGATTTTCTTCGGTCTAAATCTGAATATACAAAAAATATATTAGAGGGCTTGAAATGGCTTGGACTTAAATGGGAGGAAGAACCTATAAAGCAAAGTGAACGAATTTCGATTCACAAAAATTACATCCAAAAGCTATTGGAGTGTGGAGCTGCATATAGATGCTTTACAACAGAAGATGAGATTAATGAGCTAAGAGAAGAACAAAAAAAGAAAGGATTACCTCCAAAGCATGATAATAGGCACAGAAGTCTCTCAAAAGAAGAAATAGAAACATTCATATCCCAAGGGAGGACTTCAGTAATAAGGTTTAAGATTGATGAAAAAATTGAAATTAAATGGGTAGATCAGATAAGAGGAGAAATCAAATGGCAAGGGAAAGACTTGGGCGGTGATTTAGTTTTGTCAAGAAGGGCAAAGGGATATGAGATTGGAGATCCTTTATATAATCTTGCAGTTGTAGTTGATGATAATTTCATGAATATTACTCATGTTGTAAGGGGTGAAGACCATATCTCGAACACCGCAAAACAAATATTGATCTATAAAGCATTAAATTTTAATTTGCCGACTTTTTCGCATACACCATTAATACTAAATAGTGAAGGGAAAAAATTATCTAAAAGAGATTGTGTTACCTCAATCGATGAATTTAGAGATATGGGATACTTACCTGAGGCATTATCCAACTATATGGCTTTTTTAGGTTGGTCTCCAAAATCCGCCGACAGAGAAATACTTTCACTTGATGAGATATCTGAAATTTTTGACTTATCAGACATAAATAAAGCTGGGGCCAAATTCAGTTGGGAAAAACTCAACTGGATTAATTCTCAATATATAAAAAATATGGAATCAATAAAGTTAAGTGAAATCATGAAAAAATACTGGGATGAAAATAATTGGGAACCGCCATCTCAAGAATGGGCATACAAATTAGCAATTTTGCTTAGAGACTCTATGACTCTTTTAAAAGATGCAATTGATCAATCAAAACCATTTTTCTTGATACCTACAATTCAAAAAGAAGGTCAAGATTTTCTGGAAAACAAGGATAGTAAAGCATCTCTAAAACTAATCTTAAATTTTTTAACTGAGCAAAACACTCTTAAACTAGATAAAGAGAAAGCCAAAGAAATAATAAACGAAATCTCAAAAATTCATAATTTTAAAAAAGGGATATTAATGAAATCACTAAGAGTAGCTTTTTTTGGATCTCTCAGTGGACCAGATTTAATTCAAAGTTGGGAACTTTTTTCGGAGATTAAAACTGATAAATCTCGAATTGAAAGATGTCTTAAATCAACCTAAATTATTTTTTTGTTCTAATTCAAGCCTATTTGCCAAAGGTTTAGCTGAAAGACCTTGGATTCCTACTGTCATTAATATAGTAAGAAAAACTAAACCTTGTAGACGACCAGCACCAAGGATGCCAGCCTGCTCTAATCTGATAGAGAAAAGAGAAGCTA
>CACGAP010000009.1:0-51808 GCA_902571145.1 uncultured Prochlorococcus sp. | reverse complement strand
AATGGCAACTAATATTCCACCTCATAACTTAGGGGAATTAATTAATGGCCTTAAATCAATCATCAATAAACCTTTGATTGAAGATAGAGAACTTTTTGAAATAATTAAGGGTCCTGATTTTCCTACAGGTGGTCAAATCCTAGGCAGAGATGGTATTAGAGAAACTTTCAAGACAGGAAGGGGTTCAATAACCATGAGAGGTGTAGCAAGTATTGAGCAAATTAAATCCAGTGGCAGAGCAGAAAAAGATGCCGTAATAATTACAGAGCTCCCATTTCAAACTAATAAAGCGGCATTGATAGAAAGAATTGCTGACTTGGTTAATGAAAAAAAATTAGAAGGTATTTCTGATATTAGAGATGAAAGTGATAGAGATGGAATGAGAATTGTTATTGAACTAAAAAGGGATGCCTACCCACAAGTAGTTTTAAATAATTTATTTAAGTTAACACCTTTACAAAATAACTTTAGTGCAAATATCCTTGCTTTAGTAAAAGGAGAGCCCACAACACTTTCACTCAGAAAAATGTTAGACGTATTTCTAGACTTCAGAGTGGAGACAATAAGACGAAGAACAGGATTTTTATTAAAAAAGGCTGAAGAGAGGGATCATATTGTAAAAGGTCTTTTATTAGCATTGGGTTCTATGGATGAGATTATTAATCTAATAAGATCAGCAAAAGATACAGTTTCAGCTAGAGAAACATTACAAACTGATCATGATTTATCTGCTACACAGGCAGAAGCTATTTTACAAATGCAATTAAGAAGATTAACAGCATTAGAAGCAGATAAAATCAAAGGTGAACATAATGAGTTAACCAGAAAAATCAATTCATATCAGCAAATATTAAATAGCAAAGAGAGAATTTTTGAAATTATTCTCGAAGAACTTAATAAAATCGATGAAAGATTTTCCTCTCCAAGAAAAACAGAAATACTTGATTTAGGTGGTGGTCTAGATGATATTGATCTTATAGCTAATGACAGATCTGTAGTTTTATTGACTGAAGCAGGTTATTTAAAAAGAATGCCTGTTAATGAATTCGAATCTACAAGTCGTGGATCTAGAGGCAAAGCTGGAACAAAGACACAAGAAGATGATGAAGTAAAACTATTTATAAGCTGTAATGATCATGATACTCTTTTGCTTTTTAGTGATAGAGGTGTATCTTACGCTCTGCCAGCATATAGAGTTCCCATGAGTAGCAGAACAGCTAAAGGTACTCCTTCAGTTCAACTTCTCCCAATACCGAGAGAAGAAAAGATAACCTCGCTAGTTGCAGTAGATTCTTTTGATAACGATTGTTATCTATTGATGTTAACCAAGGCTGGATTTATAAAAAGGACTTCACTTTCTGCTTTCTCAAAAATTCGATCTAATGGATTAATAGCAATAAATCTTGAAGATGGAGATGCTTTGACTTGGGTTAGGTTATCAAAAGAAGGTGACAGTGTTTTGATTGGATCAAGAACGGGAATGGCGATTCATTTCAGACTAGATATTAACGAATTAAGGCCATTAGGCAGGACGGCAAGGGGGGTTAAATCCATGAACCTTAGGAAAGGGGACAATCTTGTATCTATGGATGTTTTAACATCTGATTTAGTTGATCAATTAGCTAAAAATGAGGGTCATTCTAAAGAATTTGATGAAAATCTTGAAGTTAACTCTTCAGAAGGTCCTTGGGTACTAATAGCCAGTTCATTTGGACTAGGTAAAAGAGTACCTGTAACTCAGTTTAGGTTACAAAAAAGAGCAGGCATGGGTTTGAGAGCAATAAAATTCAGAATTAAAGATGATGCATTAGTTTGTTTGAAGGTCCTAGGAGAAGGGGAAGAATTACTTTTTGTGACCGAAAAAGGCGTGATAGTAAGAACAAACGCAGATAAAATATCCCAGCAATCTAGAGCCGCTACTGGAGTAAAATTACAAAGATTAGATGAGGGTGATCATTTATCAGAAGTTGTATTAGTTCCTCATGAACAAACTGACCAATTCAACCAAGGGAAAGAAAATTAAAAGAAAATGGTTTATTAGATAATATGGAAATACTTGATATTCTAATTTTAGGTTCCGGGCCTGCAGCACTATGTTTGGCTTCAGAATTAGCCAAGCAAGATCTAAATATCAAGGGCATATCAACTAAATCACCAAATGAAAAATGGGAGAATACATATGGTATTTGGGCTTCTGAATTAGAGGAATTAGGATTAGAGTCTTTGTTATCTCATAGATGGTCCAAGACAGTTAGTTTTTTTGGAAATGGCGAAAATAAAAAGGGAGATAATCCTACAAAACATAATTACGATTATGGTTTGATAAATCAAGCAGCTTTTCAAAATGAACTTTTAAAAAAGTGCAATGGGATTGAATGGTTGAATGAAACAGCAAAAGATATTAAAGAGAAAAATAAACTATCTGAGGTGATTTGTTTTTCAGGTCGAAGAATAATAGCGAGGTTAGTCATTGACGCAAGTGGTCATAAAAGTAATTTCATTAAAAGACCAGTCCAAAATGAAATCGCTCAACAAGCTGCGTATGGTATTGTCGGTAAATTTTCATCACCACCAGTTAATAAGGATCAGTTTGTCTTAATGGATTTTCGTCCAAATCATCTAAATAGTAAAGAAAAGTTATTATCTCCTTCCTTTCTTTATGCAATGGATCTTGGAAATGAAACTTTTTTTGTTGAAGAAACATCATTAGCTAGTTACCCTGCCTTATCACAAGAAAATCTCAAAAAAAGACTTTTTAAAAGATTGAATAGCAAGGGTATTCAGGTAAATGAAATTTTTCATGAGGAGAATTGCCTTTTCCCAATGAATTTACCCCTCCCATTTAAAAAACAATTTGTACTTGGTTTTGGAGGATCTGCAAGCATGGTGCATCCTGCATCAGGATACATGATCGGATCATTATTAAGAAGAGCGCCACTCCTTGCAAAAAAATTAGCAATCTTTTTAAAAGAACCTAATCTTAGTTCTCTTGAACTGGCCACAAAAGGTTGGGAGATCCTATGGCCTTTCGAGTTAATACAAAGGCATAAACTTTACCAATATGGTTTAAGAAGACTTATGAGTTTTGACGAAAGTAGATTAAGAAGCTTTTTCTCAAATTTCTTTAAATTATCGACCAATGAATGGGTAGGTTTTCTTACTAATACACTTCCACTTCCAAAACTAATTTACGTAATGAGTAAGATGTTTATAAATTCACCTCTAAAAGTAAAACTAGGAATGCTTAAGTTAAATTAGTATTTTTTATTTTCGCCAGTCATCAATATTGATATCTGGAAAAACTTTATCTTCTTCCTCAATATCTTCAAGAAATTTTAAATTAAAATTGGAGTGATTTTTAATCATTTCAACTATTTTCCAGAACCTGAACAAATGTCTTTCTATCCTCTCTTTTGCAAGCTCAGTTGTAGTTCCAGCTCTTAGTATAAAACTCCAATCAGAGGACTCAGAGAGCAGTAATTCTCTAGCTGCTTGCTTAAAAAGTCTTTGAGATAAATCATTATAAAATTTTTTGGAGCATAAATCTACAAAAGTTGAGCCTGCTTTTGTGATCTCTGGAACAATCCATGCATTTGCATCATTAATCCAATAATTATGATAACCTCCTTGTCCCCAGCTTGATGGTGATGGATCGCAAATCTGAAGATTTGGCTTTTGAAGTAAGAATTCTTTTAAATTTGTAAGCTTAATTGAATATTTAGTTGAATTCTTTAAAATATTTTCAATAAAAAAAGGTCCTTCATACCACCAATGACCAAATAATTCTGCATCAAATGGAGCTACCAATAAAGGCTGAAAGGATGAAGATAAAATTAATTTTTCCAGTTGTTTAGATCTCGAGAGAAGATAAGCATCAGCATGTTCTGCAGCCTTTTTTTTAGCTACATTTTCTAGGTAAAACTCCTTTTCCCCTAATGGTACGTTATCATCAGTAATCTTATAAAACTTCAAACCTAAAGGTCTTTTAGTTGAGATACCTTTCTTTTTGAGTTTTGAGATAGGTAATTCCCATCCCAAATCTTTATGAAATTCCCTATATACTTTGTCTCCCGGGAACCCGTCTTTTGCAGACCATACTGGTAAAGTTGACTCACTATCTCTTCCAAAGAAAGCAACACCTTTTTTCGAGCAAATTGGGGCGTATACTCCATACCTAGGCCTTGGTGTAGCATTTAAAATACCGTGACCATCTAAGATTGCATATCTGATTCCGGAATTAAATAGAATTTCATCTAAATTCTCATAATAAGCACATTCAGGTAACCAAATACCTAAAGGCTTAGTTCCAAAAATATTTTCATGGTTCCTAATTGCAGTATTGATTTGTCCTTTAACAGTTTCTGGATTCTCCCTTAAAATTGGCAAATATCCATGTGTAGCAGCACAAGTAAGAATATCCAAATTTCCAGAGTTATTTAAAACTCTAAACTTCTCAATTAAATTTCCAGAACATTTTTGCCAATACAAGTATTTGTCATTAAGATTATTCTTTAAAAATCTAGAGGCTTTTTTTTCTCCTTCTGGCAGTTCGTTTAAGAAATCATTTCTTGTTTTAATCCAGCTTGGGAATGTTTCTTGAATCTTTTCATTATTTAAAAGTGATAATAATGTTGGAGACAAACTTATAGTAAGTTTGGTATTTAAAGGATTTTCATTTTTGGAAGATTCAATTGATTGAAGTAGTGGTATATAACATTCCAAAATCGCCTGAAATAACCAATCCTCTTCTAAGGAGTTTTTTTCATTTTTTCTGACATAAGGTAGATGAGCATGTAAAACTATCGCTAATTGGCCTAAAACATTATTTTTAGAGTATTGCCCATTCATACTTTTAAAATTTATGCCTATAGTTCTATAAAAATTCGAAATTGATTATTTATAAAAAGAAGGCCTTAGTCCTAAAACAATACTTTAAAAATTTAAGTATTTGATTTTTTTTTTCAGAATTTTAACCATTTTTATTTAAGTTATAAACTTTCAGCAATTTTTTTTGAACTAAATCTAGTCAATTTTTTTTTATTAGCGTAATATAAGCTTAGGTTATTCCAACTGATGTCAAAAGATCCTGGAAGAATTTTGATATTTGATACAACTCTTCGAGATGGAGAGCAATCTCCTGGTGCCAGTTTAAATCTTGAAGAAAAACTTGCTATCGCTCATCAATTAGCAAGATTAGGAGTGGATGTTATTGAAGCTGGATTCCCTTTCGCAAGTCCAGGAGATTTTAAAGCTGTTAATAAAATTGCTAATGCAGTCGGGAAAGAAAATGGCCCTATAATATGTGGTTTAGCTAGAGCCTCTAGAGGAGATATAAAAGCATGTTACGAAGCAGTAAGCCCAGCTCCCAAGAAAAGAATACATACTTTTATCGCGACAAGTGATATACATCTTAAACATAAACTTAAAAAATCCAGAAAAGATGTTCTTCAAATAGTTCCAGAAATGGTTAATTATGCAAAATCATTGGTAGATGATGTTGAATTTTCTTGTGAAGATGCATCAAGGAGTGATCCTGAATTTTTATACGAAGTTATTCAACTAGCAATTACTGCAGGAGCGACAACAATAAATATCCCTGATACTGTTGGCTTTACAACTCCTTGTGAATTTGGCAAATTAATTGCTGATATAAATAAAAATGTTTCAAATATTGATGAGGCAGTAATATCGGTTCATGGTCATAATGATTTAGGTTTAGCGGTAGCCAATTTTCTTGAGGCAGTAAAAAATGGAGCAAGACAACTAGAATGCACTATTAATGGAATTGGAGAAAGAGCGGGAAATGCCTCTCTAGAAGAATTAGTAATGGCACTTCATGTTAGGAAAAGTTTTTTTAATAGTTTTTTCAAAAGAAATCCAGATTCCCCAACTCCTCTTACGGCTATAAGAACAGAAGAAATAACAAAAACCTCTAGACTTGTTTCTAACCTAACTGGAATGACTGTACAACCTAATAAAGCGATTGTGGGAGCTAACGCTTTTGCACATGAGTCAGGCATTCATCAGGATGGGGTTTTAAAAAATAGACTAACTTACGAAATTATCGATGCAAAAACTGTTGGTTTGAGTGACAACAAAATATCCTTAGGGAAACTTAGTGGAAGGAGTGCTGTAAGAGCACGATTAGAAGAGATGGGATATGACTTGAGCCGAGAAGATTTAAATGATGCTTTTGCTCGTTTTAAGGATTTAGCTGACAGAAAAAGAGAAATAACTGATAGAGACTTAGAAGCAATTGTTAGTGAACAAGTTCAGCTCCCAGAAGCTAAATTTCAATTAAGTCTTGTACAAGTAAGTTGTGGTAACGCCTCTAAACCTACTGCTACTATTTCCCTTCTAAACACGGAAAACAATAGTGAGGATACTGCTGTATCAATAGGGACTGGTCCCGTTGATGCTGTATGCGAGGCTTTAAATAAATTAGCTAAAGTTCCTAATGAATTAATTGAATTTTCTGTTAAGTCGGTAACAGAAGGGATTGATGCTTTGGGCGAAGTAACAATAAGGATAAGAAGGGACAATAAAATATATTCTGGTCATTCTGCTGATACAGACGTTGTAGTTGCTGCAGCGAATGCTTACGTTAATGCTTTAAATAGACTTGTATTTTCTGAGAAAAAAAATTCAATTCATCCACAATTTGATAATTTTGAAAATACTGATAATCAATTTCAACCTAATACTGCAAATTAAATTATTTTCTTAGGATTATTAAGTAGCATCAAAAATAGTCTCTTAATACTGTAGATTAAACTAATAGTTAAAGAAGAAAATAATGAGAGAAAGGGTTTTTGGATACTGGGCACTTTCGTGGGTTGGCTTAATCGGCAACATAATTGCACTTCCAATAATCGCATTAATAATAAGTTATGGGCCTCCACTAAAAGTTGCGAATATAACTCTTGCCATAAGTCTTGGATGGCCTGCTGCAATAGTTGGAATAGTTTCTTCTGCAGCTCTTTTAGCAGAGAGAAAATGGGGAGTAACTTTAACTCTGGTATCTTTATCAATGGTAATTTCTGGTATGGGTCCTTATTCAGTGGTAAGGCTTATAACTCTTCAAGACATTTATGGAGTTGGTGGGTTTACTCTTTTAACAACATTATTAAGTACGCTAGCTCTTCTTTATTGGTGTAATCCGAAACATCGAAGAAGTATTAGGTTATAAAATTGAAAATTAAGAAAAAGTATCATTCTTGCTGGTTGGATACTGAATTCTTCTATGTCTAATTCTTTTCCACACATTCAAGAATGCCCTTTTTATTAGAAAAATTTCTCCTTTAGATAAATTACTATCATCTAATTGCCCATCTTTTTTACGCGAGTAGATAATATTAGAAATAGTTTTCAGAGCTTCATCATCAGATGCATTAATATTCATAGCTCTTAGTGCTGCTTCACATCCATCGGCAAGCATTAAAATAGCTGTTTCTTTGGACTGAGGAATAGGCCCTTTGTATCTAAAGTAATATTCATTAATGTCGAGATTTTTTTCTTTGGCTTTTTGAAAAAAATATCCCATTTTAAGGGTACCTTGATGTTCAGGAATAAAATTAGCTATAAGTTTAGGAAGTCTATTTTTTCTTGCAAATTTCAATCCTTCATCCACGTGAGCCTGTAATACTTCTGCACTTTTAATCGGATCATCTAATTCGTCATGCGGATTTTTTGAACCATCCTGATTTTCAATAAACCAATTAGGTGCATGTAATTTACCAACATCATGATATAAAGCTCCTGTTTTAATAAGATCAATATCGCCACCAATCATCCTTGTTGCTTCCTCTGCTAACCCACATATAAGTAAAGTATGTTCAAAAGTACCGGGAGCTTCTAGAGACAATCTTCTAATTAGAGGTTTCTCCTTATCAGCCAATTCGAGCAATCTTGCTTTAGTTAATAATCCGAATATAGACTCAAAAATAGGAATAAATAAAATTGTAAAAAGCATAACTATTGCCAAAAGCAAGGAATCAGAAAATATATCCCCATTAGCTAATACAAAATCTTGCTTATTAATAAGAGTTATTTTATCTTTACCTATCAATATCCATTGACTCAAGAACGATCCTATAGGGACAAAAATTGATAGTTGAAGTAACTGAGCTCTACTTCTTATTCTTCCACCAAGAAGAGATACTATTGAAGCACAAACTAATAAAATAAAAAATAAATTGTTATTGATAACAATATCCGGGTCAGGCCAAATAAGGCTCGCTATTGATACCCAAGCTAAAGCTGTTATGCTTCCCATTCCTTGAGATATAATTAATGCCGGTGGGATTATCATAGATAATGGACTTACTGTTGAAGCTAAGGCTAATTTCGCAACCTGTACTGCTAAAAGAAGAGTAATTATCAAGAAGATCTGTCTTGAAGTAATAGTGGGATTCTCTTTTTTTGAAACTAATATCAAAACTCCAGAACTAATTAGTATTTCAGTAAATGTCAAAAGCCAAGAAAAAATATCTTCGATATTTAAAGGCGAGATAAGAAGTAGTTTATAAGAAGAAATTATTGAAATTAAAATGCATACTAAAAAAATTATGAGATTATCTATTCTTGAAATTTTAATTGGTTGTTTCACTGGAACTTGACTTCGCTTCCACAGATAAAACAATTTTTTTAAGGTAGTTATGATGTTTTGCACAGAATATATATAAAACTATTTGAATAATTTAAAATTATAGGCATGCTAGGTGTAAAAAGGAGATGTTTTTCTAAATGTCATTAAAATTAGACGGTAAAAAATTATCTCTCGAAATTGAAGAAAGATTAACTGACTATATCTCTAGTAATAAAAAAATTGCAAAAAGAGCTCCAGGATTAGCTGTGATAAGAATAGGTGAAGACCCCGCGAGTGGTGTTTATGTTAATAACAAGGAAAAAGCTTGTTCAAGGATTGGAATAAAGAGCTTTATCTTTCATCTAAAAGATAGTGTAGAGCAAAAAGAAGTTGAACAATTAATAATCAAACTTAATTCTGATAAGGATATTGATGGAATGTTACTACAACTTCCTATCCCAAAGAAGTTTGACGAACAAAAACTGATCAGCCATATTAATCCAAATAAAGATGTAGATGGACTAAATGAGTTAAACATCGGCAAACTAGTGAAAAATGAGCCGGCGATGAGATCATGTACACCAGCAGGAATTATTAATTTATTAAGATCCCAAAATATTACAATTAAAGGTAAGAAAATTGTTGTCATAGGAAGAAGTTTGCTTGTTGGAAAACCTCTATCGCTTATGTTGTTGAATCTAAATGGTACTGTAACAATTGCTCACTCTAAAACATTAAATTTGAATAAAATCTGTAGAGAAGCCGACATTCTTATTGCAGCTGCAGGAAAACCCAATCTTGTAGATTCGAGTTTTGTGAAAGAAGGAGCAGTAATTATTGATGTTGGAATACATAGATTAAAAACTTCCGATAAGAATCGGACCAGATTATGTGGCGATGTATTATTAGAAGATGTCATTTCTAAAGTATTTGCCTACACACCTGTACCAGGAGGTGTTGGACCAATGACAGTAACAATGTTACTGGTAAATACTATTTATAGCTGGCAAAAAAAATTTGGTTTATCATCAACTCTTAATGACCTTTTGCCATAACTCCAAAATGAAAATTTTTTTACTAAAGAAATAAAATGACTGAAGTTATAAATGGTATTTCTGACTTTGAAAAATATCTAAAAAACACAAAAAAGGTTGTAGAAGAAGCACTTGATTTTTCCTTAGGCCCTGAGAATCCAGAAATATTAAGAGAATCAATGAGATATTCCCTCTTAGCTGGAGGGAAAAGAATACGTCCAATTTTATGTTTAGCATCTTGCGCACTGGCTGGAGGAGAACCCTCTCTTGCAGTACCTACTGCGGTAGCAATAGAAATGATCCATACAATGTCCTTGATACATGATGATCTACCCGCCATGGATAATGATGATTTGAGGAGAGGTAGGCCAACAAATCATAAAGTATATGGAGATGCAGTAGCTATTCTTGCAGGAGATGCATTATTAACGAGGGCCTTTGAAATGGTCTCTTTAAGAAGCCCTGGAGTAGATCCAAATAGATTATTAAATGTAGTGGGCGAATTATCCCTAGTTGCTGGTGCACCAGGGTTAGTCGGGGGACAAGTTGTTGATTTGGAATGTGAAGGCAAAGAAGTCGATCTTGAAACTCTTGAATATATTCATCTTCATAAGACTGGAGCTTTATTAAAGGCCTGCGTAAGGACAGGAGCGATGATCGCGGGAGCTAACGAAAAACTATTACAAGCTCTGACAACATATGCAGAGGGAATTGGTTTAGCCTTCCAAATAATAGATGATATTCTTGATTTAACTTCCAGCAGTGAAAAGCTTGGTAAAACTGCCGGCAAAGATCTTTTAGCTGACAAAACCACTTACCCTAAATTACTTGGAATGGAGGAGTCAAAAAAAAGAGCATTTGATTTAGTAGAAAAAGCAAAAAAAGCAATTGAACCTTGGGGTACAGATGCAAAGTATTTAATATCGTTGGCCGACTTTATTACAAATAGAGACCGATAATTATTTTAATTTATGCCTGAGTTTTTTTCCTTTTTTAATAATTCAGTTCTTTTCTGGAGCTTGTTATCCTGTTTGCTAGCTCAATTTTTAAAGATTGTATTCAATTTCTTTTTAAATGGAGAGATAAGATTTGGAATTATGTTCGAGACTGGTGGTATGCCTTCAAGTCATTCCGCCTTAATAACTGGTGCTACATCTGGTATAGGTTATGAATTAGGATTCGATAGCTCAATATTCGCATTATCAGTTGCTGTAGCACTAATAGTTATGTATGACGCTAGTGGTGTTAGAAAATCAGCTGGAATTCAAGCTGCAGAAATTAATAAACTATCAAAAAAACTGGACCCTCAATCTGAATTACTGCTAAAAGAAAACCTTGGTCACACAAAAATTGAGGTCATGGTGGGGAGTTTTTTAGGACCATTAATTACTTTGCCGGGAATATTTTTTTTTGGTTCTCCTCTAAAAATATTTGATTTGATAATAAATTAAGAATGCTTTGAAAAAGTAATTTGGGTGGCATCTATAAAGTTTTTTGCGACTTCTGGAGAACTTGGCAAATGTAAGTGAATCCAACTTGCATGTAATTTTTCATCAAAAAAGCCTTCATTTTTGTACTCAGTTTTCCAAGATTTAATTTCCCATGGGGAAGAAAGTTTCTTGTGATGCTCAGCTTTTCCAAAATCAAGTTCAGATAAATTATTTTCAATTTCCCAGTAATGAAATTCATGACCTTTAATTAATTGATTTTGTTTAACGATCGGAGTATCTTTTAAACCCTTAATGTATCTATAACCTACGGAAAGTTTACTTTTTTTTGATCTAAAAGGCAGAATGCCACTCATTTTATGATTATTACCATTTTCATCTTTTATAAAGTCTCCTAAAATCATCATCCCTCCGCACTCAGCATATATAAATCCATTTTTACGGAATTTCCTTAACGAATTTAAGCTTTTTGTAGAGTTACTTATATGATCAGCATATTTTTCAGGGAACCCCCCAGGAATAATTAAAGAAGAAGCCTCATTAGGTATTTCCTCATCATCATAAATACTCCAAGAGATCAATGGTATGCCTATTTCATTTAAATACTCCTTGGTTTCTGGGTATTGAAAATGAAAGATTTTATCTTCTGCAATTGCAATAGGTTTACTATTGTCAATTTTAAAATCCTTAAAATTGACGGAATTAAGTACTTTCTTTTGAGGAGATTTCAGGAATTTAATAAGAGAACACACATCAAGATTTCTTTCAGCGAAATTTGCAAAATATTCAACATCAATTTCTTTTCCATTATCCATTGGAGATATCAAACCTAAATTAGCTTTGTTTAAAGTTATTTTTGAATCAGATGGTAGAAAACCAAGAATTTCGATGTCTTCATTTTGAAAAACATCTTTGATTAATTTTTTATGTCTATCTGAATTAACGTTATTAAATATAATTCCTGCTATTGACAACTCACTATCGAAATCTCTAAAACCTCGAATAGTAGCCAAAAGAGAAGCTACTTGACCTCTAGCATTAACAATAAAAATTATTGGAACATTGAGAAGTTTAGAGATATTTGCTGTGCTGGAATAGGTTGTTGACCCTAATCCATCAAAAAGACCCATTGCTCCTTCAATTAATGAGAATTCATATTTCAAAGAATGTTTAAAAAAACTTTCTTGAACCCATTCCTCACCACTTAAAAAAATATCTAAATTCCTACAAATAGGTTGACCAATTGAACTAAGTTGTTGTTGATCAAGATAATCTGGGCCAACCTTGAAAGTTTGTATCTTTATACCTTTTGAGAACGCCCAACAAGATAGCAAAAGCGATAATGTAGTTTTCCCACTATCAGTTGAAGGAGAAGATATTACACAAGGCATCTATTAGTTATTAATACCATTAAAAATTTGAAGAGCTATCTTAATAGAATTTTCAAAAAGAGGGCTGGTATTACCTCTACTACTTCCCAATAATTTACTAACATCGTACTCTGATGTAGAAAAAGAATTTGGAACAACTTGTTCTATTAATTCCATATTTGCCATTCCCCCTGCTTCAAGTCTCATACATTCCACTGATTCACAGCCAAGTATTACACATGTGTTATTTTTTTGAACCTCACTAATTCTTGAAATCAGCCTCAATCCAATAACTTGTCCTAAATGAATACTTGGATTTCCCAAAGATAAGGGATTAATTTTTGCAGAAATTATTTCGCCATTATTCCTCTTAAACTCTATTTTTGTTGATTCTGTTTCCCTTTCAACTCTTAGAAAAGACCAACCAAGTTTATCGCTAATCCATGAAATCAAAAACAAAGCTTGAATTATGTGACCTCCTGCGATATCAATGTCAATATCAGTAATATGTTCTAAAATTGGTCTCCTCGAAGGCGGATCAAAAATCATTGCCAATGATTCCCTCCAATTTCTCAACCTAACCCAATTCAAATCATTAATAGCTTTATTTGAATTATTTAATTGATCTAAAACTTTCAAACACCTTTTAGGAGATCCAAGAGCAGTATCAATTATTAACCTTAGACCATAATTAGTAAAATATTCGAAGATTTCAGGAGATTCATCCAAGCTCCCGTTCCACCACAACCATGAAGGTAATTCATCAATAGATAATTCATCAATTATTTTTAATCCTTTATTAGATATTGAGTCCGAATCCCCCCTAATAACAACTAAATCTCCACATATAGGTTGCATAGCTGGAGTATCACTTAATGGACAGTAAGCGGATACAAAAGTTTTGATATCTGAGTTTTTATTTAATGTTGGCGCTAGAGTTATTAATCTTCTTGGATTCAATGTACTTATTGATGATTCAAAAAATTGTCCTCTAAAGTCTTCAAAGTCTCTATTAGATAAATTTTCCTTCAACAAATTCAATAATTCTTCACTATTAAAGGAAGTAGTGATAGGAAGTCCTTGATCTAATATAAATTTTTTAGCAGCTTCAATTATCTCTGAACTTAAATTTCCAGTAATTGGTCCGCTTACTAATCCTTTTTGAACCAAACATTGTTCTAACCAAGCAGGCTGCCATACCATTAATGTAAAAGTATTAGCTCCACTATTATCTTTATCTTCTGAAATCCACAATTTATTAAGGTAATTAGGAATTTCTTGATAAGGCAGCTCTAAAGGAGTTTGGAGTGTTAGTTGAGGTTTCATTTTTAGGGTCTACGCCAGAAAATATTATCTTTTGAAATTAATTGATCAGACTCAGGAGGTCCCCATGTCATAGATTCATAATTGTAAATAGGTAACTTCCAAGGAGAATTATCCATCAATTCTATTAATGGCGTATAAAGTTTCCAGGCTGCCTCTACTTCATCACTTCGAGTAAATAAGGTTGGGTCAGAAAGCATTGCATCAGCTAATAATCTTACATAACCTTCATCTGAGGGTTCTCCAAATGATTCATCATAAGAAAATTCCATCTCAACAGGTCTTGATTTCATTCCAGAACCAGGAGATTTTACCTCAAATTTGAAAGTAGCACCCTCATTTGGCTGAATTCTAAGGATAAGTTGATTTGGAGCAGGATTTATTATTGTTGATTCAAATAAATGAACAGGAACGTCTTTAAAAGTCAAGACAATTTCTCCAAGTCTTTTAGGTAGTCTTTTACCTGTTCTCAAATAAAAAGGGACCCCTTGCCAACGCCAGTTATCAACGAAAACTTTTGTCGCAATATAAGTTTCTGTTGTGCTATTACAATTAACACCATCTTCCTGCCTATATCCTTTGAGTCGATTTGAAATAATCCCTCCCTCTCCATATTGACCTCTTATGCAACAATTCCACGGTTCATTTTCGTCAGCAAGTTTTGCAGCTTGAAGAACCTTAGCTTTTTCATTTCTTATAGCTTCTGGTTCAAACTTTCCAGGCGGTTCCATAGCAGTAACTGCAAGCATTTGAGTCATATGATTTTGAAGCATATCCCTTAGAGCACCAGAGCTTTCGTAATAACCTGCTCTATCTTCAACACCTACTGTTTCGGATGAAGTAATTTGAACACTTGATATATAATTCCTGTTCCAGATTGGTTCAAAAATAGTGTTAGCGAACCTCAAAACGAGAATATTCTGAACTGTCTCTTTACCTAAATAATGATCAATCCTATAAATCTGACTTTCTTCAGCACAACTTTGAACGATCTTATTCAATTTTTTTGCACTTGAATAATCTCTTCCAAAAGGTTTTTCAATCACTAAACGACTTTTCTTAGGGTCATCTAAAAGGCCAGCCCCTTTAAGAGCTTTACATCCACTTGCATAGAAATTCGGAGATACTGATAAATAAAATGTTCTATTTCCATGAGTGGCCTGTGTTTTATCAATTTCATTTAATCTTCTAGAAAGCCTTACGACATGATCACTTTGTTGTAGGTCAACTGGTTCATAGAAAAGATAATTAGAAAATTGTTCCCACTCCCTTTCCTTACCAGATATTTGATTTGATAGCTTTACTTTCATCTTTTCTCTAAACTCATTATCAGTCCAAGGTCTTCTCGCACAACCAACTATTCCAAATTCACTAGGAATTCTTCTTTGCAAATATAGTTCAAATAAGGCTGGTATTAATTTTCTATGAGTAAGGTCTCCACTAGCACCAAATATTACTAAGGATTGTGGAGATATGACTCTTTCCTGACGTAAACCTAATCTTAGAGGATTACTTAAAGTTGAAGGCATATTTTTAGTATTCTTTATTTAAAATCCTCTTTTTTTCAAATATTAGCTACATTTTGTGTCTAAACCAAAAAGTATTTAATAGGGGAACCTAAATTTAAATATCAAAGATTTAGTAAGTTTCTACGTGCCATCTTCCTGCTTTTTTTAGTTGAGGTCTTAACTCTGACCAGTTCAAGCCTTTTTCTTCCGCTGCCTTAGTCATTGCTTCATCTATTCCAGGTTCCATTCCCTTTAATCCGCAAAGATATATGTGTGTCTTTTCATCTTCAATCATATTGAAAAGTTCATTGGCTGACTCTAAAACTCTATCTTGAATGTACATTCTTCCACCTTTTGTATTTTGCTGCTCGCGACTAATAGCTTTTGTATATTTAAAATTGTCTGGATTCTCAGCAATGTATCTTTGAAGATCCTCTTCGTATAACAAATTAGCTGATTTTGGAGCTCCCATAAATAACCAAGCTTTACCTTTGAAATTCCATTTATTTTTTTCTTTTTCAGTTGGTTCGAACATTCTTCTTAAATAAGCCCTCATTGGTGCTATTCCAGTTCCAGTGGCTAACATAACAATATTCGCGTCCTCTTCATCAGGTAGAAGCATTTCTTTACCAACAGGACCTGTTATTTTTACTTTATCTCCAGGCTTAATATCACATAAGTAAGTAGAGCAAACACCATTAATTGTTTCACCATCTTTTTCATACTGAAGCTGTCTTACACAAAGAGAAACTGTATTTCCATTGAAGTCATCCCCGTGTCTAGTACTAGCAATTGAGTACAGTCTTAATTTGTGAGGTTTTCCATTAGCATCCTCACCGGCAGGCATGATACCAATACTTTGACCTTCTACATAATTTAAAAATGGATCACTATCTTTAAGGTCGAAAGTTATATGATTAACTCTACCAATTGCTCCTTCTTTAAGAAGACTATAATTTTCAATAACTGTTCCCTCATATGGTGTTTTAGGACGGTAAATATTGACTGGAACATCTGCATGTTTTTTCTTAACTATTTTTGGAGCTTCTGTTTTTGGAGCTTCTGTTTTTGGTGCTTCTATCTTTGAAACAGCGACTTTTTTAGTCTCCACAGCTTTTGCCTCAGGTTTTTTTGATTTTGCTTCTTCAACAAATTTTAAAGCTCTTTTATTAAAAGTTGTGAGTATAAAATAAAAAACAGCTATTACTACTGGTATATGAGCTAATCCGCCTGCGATTACTTTTGCTTGTGAATACATTTTTTAGATTTCTTTAATAAAAGATTATCAATTTGTAGTTTAATTTGTAGTAATTTTACAAAAATGGTTACGTTTTGAGATCGGGATAAATAAAAGAAATTATTTTAATTTTTCAGTATTTGTTGTTTTTATCAGTATAGTTACACAGAAATAATTTTTTATCTAATTAAAAAATTCATTTATGAATAATCCTCAAGAATCAGAAGATCATTCTATGAACAATGATTACAGGACAATTGAGCAGACGATGGAGAAGTTTTCCGGTGGGACAAGACGACTGGCAGCTCAACTTACAACTTCTGCAAGTTTTGATTCTTTGTGGAGTGTTTTAACAGATTATGATCGACTAAATCTCTACATACCAAATCTTTTATCGAGCAAAAAAATATTTCAGAAAGGAAATAATGTCCACCTTAAACAAGTTGGTGCTCAAGATTTCCTTGGCATGAAGTTTTCAGCTGAAGTAACTATAGATTTATTTGAAGATAAGGAGCTTGGCCTCTTAAAATTTAATTTAATTAAAGGAGATTTCAGAAGGTTTGAGGGTAGTTGGAAAATTCAAAATATTAAAAATACTTCAACAAACTCATTAATTTATGATCTTACTGTTCAAGGTTGTCAGTGGATGCCAATAGGGATGATAGAGAAAAGACTGAAAAAGGATCTTTCAGAAAATTTAATTGCCGTAGATAGGCAAGCAAAATCATCAAGAAGATAGATATAAATTTAAATTAATAGCCCCAAGGGGATTCGAACCCCTGTCGCCTCCGTGAAAGGGAGGTGTCCTAGGCCTCTAGACGATGGGGCCAGGAAATTAGCATAAGCTTATTAAAAACTAAGAGTAAGGCTAGCCTTTCGTCAAGTATTGTTGCTCTTTGTTTTGTCCTTGCCACACAGGAACTGTGAAATGGAAGCACGAACCTTCCCCTACTTCAGATACTACCCATATTCTTCCTCCATGGACTTGTACTATTCTCCTACATACTGATAACCCTATACCAAATCCTGAAGTACCCTCAGAAGTCTGTGGAAGCCTAACCCTATCTAGAAAAATTCTTTTTTGTTCGCTCAAAGGAATACCTGCACCTTTGTCACAAATTGTTATTTCTACCCATTGATTTGTCTTATGAATCATAGTGATTTTTATAGATCCAGAATCTTTAGAAAATTTAATAGCATTTTCAATTAAATTTAAAAATACTTGCCTCATTCTTCTTTGATCTGCAAATACACTTGGCAGATCAGATGGAATATCAGTATCAATTTCAATATTCCTTAATCTCCAGAATTTTTCTAATTCGAGTATTACTTCAGCACTAATATTACCTAAATCAATTTTCTGAGGATTAAATAATGCTTCCCATTTGGTTGTTCCAACCTCTAAAAGATCCTGAGATAAGAGTTCAATCTCTTCAAGACGTCTTTTAATAACCTCCTGCAATTTTGAAATATCTATTTGTCCGAGTTTTTGACTTTGAACAGCCAAAGTAGCCGCAGTTAAAGGTGTTCTTAATTCATGCGCGACCATTCTTAATAATCTTTCCTGAGATTCTATTCTTTTTGTTAATGTCTCATTTTCTTGTCTTAAAACAAGAAGTTCGTCTTCCAATAGAAATTCTTTTTGAGTTCTTGTTGAATCAATTTTGGATGGCTGCAAATTAATCCCAAGATTTTTTGTTAAGCCTTCCTGTGACCACCTTGGCAACCATTTTTGCAACTGAGAGAAAATATTACTTCCAGCAAATATTTGCTTTGGAGCTGGAGAAACCTTTATAAGAGCAGGGATAGCGACCAATCTATGTAATTCAAGTAATTCTGGTTGCTCTGTAGGTTCTGAGATCTGAAGAGATATCTCAAATTCACAATCATCTGATTCTAAATAAGCTATTAGGGACTTAATATCATTACTAGAAAGTTGATTTCTAGCTGCCACAAGTATTAATTTTAGCTCTTTTTTATCATTCAAATGAATTCCTCTGAAGTGTTGAAAAGCTGTTAATCCTTATAAACACCTTAAGATATTTTTTTTTATTTTACAGATAGGCTATTAAATAAATAGAACTTTTTTATAAATGGTTGCTATTAATCCAAAGAAAAATTTACATTTTGGTGAAAACCCTCCTGAAATCAACTTAAATAGTAATTTAAAAAGGTGGTTTTCCAGGAATATTGGATTATGGAAATCTAATAGAACGTATTTTCTCGATGAAGCACAAAAAACTTATATTTTAAGTATGAATATAAATATTCAAGCTCTCGAGAGTAAGTCTGAATGGGAATCGCATTATAAATTTACTTGGTACCCAGAAAAAAAATATAATTTCTTTGACGAAAATCCCCAATATAAAGAACGAGGAGAAATGCATGCATTTTTAAAAGGTCATCAACTTAAGAGGGAAAAATTTTATCTAAGTAATGATGAAGGCATTTCAAATATTAAACAAGTCGACGAACACGAAATGATTTTTGAATCTTCTTACAAAGATTGGTATATTCTTGAACATACAAGACTTGTAGATTCTGATAATTATAGATTTAGGGTTATATATTCATGGAACAAAGATATGCTTAAAATAGTAGAGAATCATCACGAAATTAAAATTATTAAATAAATTCTGTGGGCAGATTTAGTTTAAAAATAAAAATGTTATCTTTAATGATGTGAATTAAAAATAAATTGAATATGAGTTTAAAAATTTCTAGAATTTTTGCAATTCCTCTAATTTTTTCATCTTATTTATTTGATACAAATAATGAATTTAATAAAGTAAATGCAAATGTTAAAAATTCGCCTGCCAATAAAAATGATTTAGATTTATATCATGGGATGGGTGTTTCATTTCTATGTAATGCGACAAGAAAAGGATTTGATCTAGATTTCCCAAAAACATTAAACGTTGCCTCAGCAACCTTCGCATCAGTAGTATCACAAAAACATGGAGGAAAAATAATAGAGAAGAAGAAAGAACAAACAGTTGATATAAAACAATTACAATTTATTGCATCTTTGCAATTAGTTGAATCAGCACTTCAAGTGTGTCCAGATAACGTTCCTGAAAAGATCGAAAAACAATTTAAGATTGAAACTGAGAGAATCAAGAAATTACAAGGTTTGTAAAAATAATTTTTTATCTAAACATAGAACTAACAGAACTTTCTTCGTGGATTCTCCAAATAGCTTCCCCAAGCATATTTGCGACAGAAAGAACTTTTAACTGTGGAAAATTATCTTTATGTATAACTGGTATGCTGTTAGTCACAATAACTTGTTCGAAAAGATTCTTAGAACTTAATCTTTCATAAGAAGGAGGAGAAAATACAGCATGTGAGGCACATGCAAATATTCTATTAGCTCCTTCTTTTTTTAGTAAACTTGCTCCAGAACAAATTGTGCCTCCCGTATCTATCATGTCGTCTATAAGAATAGCCGTTTTGCCTTTAACTTCACCGATAACCGTTAGACTTTCAGCGATATTATGAGCAGATCTCCTTTTATCAATTATAGCCAACGGCGCATCATTCATTAATTTGGCGAATGCTCTTGCTCTTGCTACCCCGCCTACATCAGGAGAGACTACAACTATTTCTTCTAAATCTAGAGATTCCAGATAATCAATTAATACAGGTGAACCGTAAATATGATCACATGGGATATCGAAGTAGCCTTGTATTTGAGCCGAGTGTAAGTCCATCGCTAAAACTCTATCAACTCCTGATTTCTCTAGTAAATTGGCAGTTAATTTTGCAGTTATAGACTCTCTTCCTGAGGTTTTCCTATCTGCCCTCGCATATCCAAAGTAGGGGATTACAGCGGTTATTTGTCTTGCAGACGCTCTCTTGCATGCGTCAACCATTATCATTAGCTCCATTAAACTATCGTTTACAGGAGCGCATGTAGGTTGTATGAGGAATACATCACAACCTCTAATAGATTGCTGGATCTGAACATAAAGTTCTCCATCTGCAAATCTTTTAGATATTAAAGGAACATTTTCAATACCTAAGTATGATGCAATTTCTTCAGCTAATTTAGGATTTGTTGTCCCACTTACTAACCTTAATCTACTATTAGTTAGATTAAATTTCGATTCTTTACTCTGCATTGCCGTGATAAAACTTGTCACGAAATTTGCACCATAAAACTATATTATTATCGTAGTCGTTTATGTGAATTTCGCAAAAGATAATAACTAGATGTTTTCAAAAGTCACATCAATTAAGCAAAAATTGTTGATTAAAAATTAGAATTTATATTTATTTAGACTTAAAATCAGGCATCATATTTGTCAATTAAATAAAATTTGTATATGGTTGAATTTAGAGAATTAAAAACACTTTAAGTGTAAAGGATCAAAATATATTTAAACATGCCTGTAGAATCGGTTATTGCGAAAAAATCATTAGGCATACTTATGCATCCAACATGTATTCCGGGAGGAAGAGTATGTGGAACTTTTGGTAAAGGAGCTAAAGAGTGGATAAAAAAACTACATAAGCATGGAATTGAATACTGGCAATTTTTACCTCTTACACCTACTGACTCTACAGGTTCTCCGTATAGCTCGCCATCTAGTTTTGCACTAAACCCATGGTTTTTAGACATAGATGATTTAATTGAAAAAGGTTTTATCTTCATTTCAAATAAAGAAAATCTAGGTCCAACAAATCAGAATAAAGATGATTTTGAATTTGATATTGCTGATGACTTAACTAAGAAATTAGGCCTCCTCCTTTTGCAGGGTTGGAGTTCACAATCTGAAGAAAGAAAAATTAATTTTAACAAATGGATTTGTAGGAATTCTTGGGTAGAGGATTATGCAACATTTGTTGTTATCAGAGAGGAATTTAATATGCTGCCTTGGTGGGAATGGCCTCAAGAATTTAAAATAAAAAATAATAAGTTCTTAAAATCGTGGATTAAGAAAAAAAATGAAGAGATACTTATTAAAAAATTAATACAGTGGCACCTTGATGAGCAATGGAACATTATTAAAAACTTTGCGAAATCAAGAAATATTAAGCTGATAGGAGATTTGCCTTTTTATGTCTCAAGAGACAGTGCCGATGTGTGGAGTAATAAATCATTATTTTCAATTTTTAAAAATGGAGATTTAATCTTTCAAAGTGGCGTTCCACCTGATTATTTTTCATCAACAGGACAATTATGGGGTACCCCAACTTACTTTTGGTCAAAACATAAGAGGACTAATTTCGATTGGTGGAGAAAAAGATTTAAAAGGCAATTTGAACTTGTGGACATATTGAGATTTGATCATTTCAGGGGTTTAGCGGGTTACTGGAGAGTTAATGGTAGTTCTAAATCAGCGATTAACGGAAAATGGATAAATTCTCCAGGTAGAGCACTATTAAAAAAAGTAAAAAAGGATCTAGGAGGTAAGTATCTACCAATTATTGCGGAGGATCTAGGAGTTATAACTACAGATGTAGAGAAATTAAGGGAATATTTTAAACTGCCTGGCATGAAAATATTACAATTCGCTTTTGATGGCAATGAAGATAATCCTTATTTACCTAAGAATATTGAAGGTGAAAATTGGGTTGTTTATACAGGTACTCATGACAACTCTACTTCTGTTTCATGGTGGGAAAATTTAGATTATGAATCCCAAAAAAGAATAAAAGATGAGTATAAATTTTCAGAAAAACCTTCTTGGGATTTAATAGAAATTGGCATGGAGACAAATGCTAATCTCTTTATCGCTCCATTACAAGATCTATTATCTTTAAACGATTCAAGTAGATTAAACAAACCTGGCACCACGATAAATAACTGGAAATGGAAGTTAAGCTGTCCTTTAGAAGAAATAGAAGATAATTTAAAAATGTTTAGTGATCTAGGAAATAATTTTGGGAGGACTCAAAAGTGAACCTTGTTAAAAATTATTTATCAATGATTTGATTTTCAATATTTTGAATCTCTATAACATTTACATTTAAAATAAAGTATCTCTTTAATATAAATATAGTTAGAACTAATATAAAAAAATACAAAAGACTTCCTTGCCATGTATTTATAAGATCTAATTTCCTGAACATAAAATCCTTTCCCTCTTTCTTTAAAATTTTTCTTTCATTAACTGCTAAATTTAATAATGTATTTTTTTTTAATACTAAGCATTCCTCTAATTTAATTAATATAGATCTTATAAAAGGATACTCTGGCCTAACATTTTTATTATTATTTTCAATAGAGTTTATTATTCGTTCAGAGATTTTTGAAATGTAAGATAATTCTTTAATTGTAAGATTTTGTTGAATTCTTGCTTCTTTTACTAACTTTGCAATTTCTATATATTGGTCAACAAATCCAGTACTAATTTCTTTATTTTTTTCAGATTTTTTATTAAATAAAAAGAGATTTTTCAAAATATTCATCTAATCTTCCAAAGCTTGATAATCCTTTTACTTTTCATTTTTAAAACATTACAACTAATACTAATCGAATTAAAATCATAAGTAAGTTAATTAGATGTAAATATAAAAACTAAACTGTAGAAATAATATTTTGAACTGCACTTTTTGCAATATTCAGAGGGCTAAAAGTATCCCTAATTAAAGCTAAGAGTTTTTTTGCATCACTAAATTCTAATTTTTCATCTTTTATAAGACTTAAAAGAAGATTCTTCCTAACTTCGGATCCTTTTTTACTGACAAATAATTTCAATCCAGCGTTCGCAACTGGTATGAGATCTGAATTAATATTCTCTGAATCTTTAAATAAGATGTTTAGTAAACTTTCAACTTTTTCTATTTGGATTTGACCTTTTTTATCAAAAACAACTTCTAAGAGTATGTCTAAAATCTCTTCAGAATTATCGGTCAGTAGTTTTTTAGCAATATAAGGATAAGCTATTTTTAAAATTTTAAATTCAGGATCTAACCTTAGTGCTAAACCTTCTTGACTAACAACGGCTCTTATTATTAAGGCAAACCTACTGGGTACTCTAAAAGGATAGGAATACATTAGTTTTGAGAATTTGTCGGTTACATTTTTAAGATTAAAATTACCAACCTCAGCGCCAAAAGAACCTCCTAGAACTTCTTTTAATGGTTCAACAAGTTTTTGAAGATCTTGTTCTTTGGTTAAAAAACCTAATTTCTGGAAATCTTCTGCGAGAAGATAATATTCTTCGTTTATTATGTGAACTATTGCCTTAATAAGAGTAAGTCTATCTGAATTAGTAATAGTATCCATCATTCCGAAATCAACATAAGCTAAATTGCCACAGTCTGCATTTCCTCCTTTGAGAGCAAACATATTTCCTGGATGTGGGTCTGCATGAAAATATCCAAATTCAAATAATTGCTGCAGTCCACTAATGACACATGTTTTTATAAATGAAGCAGGTATTAAGTTATTTTCCTCTATTAAAGCTCGATCTCTTAACTTAACTCCATCAATCCAAGAAGTTGTGATTACCCTTTTGGATGAGAACTTTTTTTCTAATTTAGGGATAAAAATATTTGGGTTTTCTTTGAATAAATTTGCAAACCTCAAAGCATTTTCGGCCTCTTTTTGATAGTCAATTTCATCAAAAAGTGCCTTACCGAATTCATCTATTATTTCTCCAATTCCAACACCTATATTTAAAGGTAAGAGTGGGGATAAAAAAGTTGCTAAAAATCGTAAGATTACAACATCCCTTCTTATGAGAAAGTATAAATTTGGCCGTTGTACTTTCACAGCTAGATAAGAATTATTTATTCTTGCTTTATAAACTTGACCTAAGCTTGCTGAAGCAATAGGACTATCTGGAAACTCTTCAAATAATTCATTAGCAGGGGATCCAAATTCCTCTTCAATGATTTTTAAAGCAATTTTGTGATCAAACGCAGGGAGATTATCTTGCAATTTTGTAAGTTCTGTAAGCCAATCTTGTCTAACAAGATCTGGTCTAGTTGAGAGTGCTTGACCTAATTTGATAAAACAAGGTCCTAAATCCGTTATTACATCAAATAGATACTTAGAGAGATTTTTTTGTACATTTTTATTTTTACTGTTACCTTGAAAAAGTATTCTTAAAAAAAGAAAAATAAAAGTTAAAAGGATATATAAAACTCTTGGGATAAAAATCCATGGTCTCAAAATCAACCAAAATAAATCATCTTTTGCTGAATATTTCGAATAAGATCTTTTCATTAAAGTTAAAAAATATCAAAAAAGATTACTACGTAGTCCATTCTATATCTGTCAATAATACTTTATGAGCATTTCATCTTTTCTTACTAAAAAGTTTTTAAAGTCTTTATTCTTTCCAGCTCATAACAGAGGGACAGCTTTACCAAAGAAATTAGTGAAGTTATTAAAATATCCACCTGGGTATTGGGACCTGCCCGAACTACCAGAAATAGGCTCCCCACTATCCCAAAGCGGATTAATTGCTAAATCTCAAAGAGAATTCTCCGACAAATTTGGGGCCAAAGGATGCTTTTTTGGAGTTAATGGAGCTTCAGGTTTAATACAATCAGCAGTAATTGCAATGGCAAATCCAGGCGAACATATCCTGATGCCTAGAAATGTTCACATAAGTGTTATAAAAATCTGTGCGATGCAGAATATAAATCCAATATTTTTTGACTTAGAATTTTCAACCGTAACGGGGCATTACAAACCAATCACAAAAATTTGGTTGGAAAATGTATTTAAAAAATTAAATTTTGATGAGAATAAAATTGCTGGGGTTATTCTTGTAAATCCCTCTTATCAAGGTTATGCCGGAGATTTAGAGCCTTTAATAGATTGTTGTCATCAAAAAAATTTACCTGTTTTAGTTGATGAAGCCCATGGTTCATATTTCCTTTTTTGTGAAAACCTTAATTTACCAAAACCGGCCTTATCATCAAACGCTGATTTAGTCGTTAATTCATTGCATAAGTCGCTAAATGGATTAACTCAAACGGCGATACTTTGGTACAAAGGTAATCTAATAAATGAAGGTAATTTAATCAAAAGTATCAATTTGCTGCAAACTACCAGTCCAAGTTCATTATTACTTTCTTCTTGTGAAGAGTCTATTAGGGACTGGCTTAACAAAAAAAGTTTATCAAAATATCAAAAAAGAATTTTAGAGGCAAAAAGTATTTATAAAAAATTAATTCAAAAAGATATTCCTCTCATAGAAACTCAAGACCCTTTAAAAATTGTAGTAAATACCTCTAAGGCTGGGATTGATGGTTTTACTGCTGATAATTTTTTTTATAGAAATGGCCTTATTGCCGAATTGCCAGAAATAATGACTCTCACTTTTTGCTTGGGATTTGGAAATCAAAAAGATTTTCCTAATTTATTTGAAAAGTTATGGAAAAAATTACTAATAAATTCCAAAAAATCAAAAAGTTTAGAAGTTCTCAAATCTCCCTTTAAATTACTTCAAGCACCAGAAATCGAAATTGGAATTGCTTGGAGAAGTGAGACTAGGAGTATTCCTTTCTCGCAATCATTAAATAAAGTATCTGGCGATATTATTTGCCCTTATCCTCCTGGGATACCTTTAATAGTTCCTGGAGAAAAAATTGATATAGATAGGTTTAATTGGATAAATAATCAAAGTTTATGCAACAAAGATCTGGTAAATTTTAATATAAGAGTTTTATAAGCATAGAAATTTCATATGAGATTAAGAAGTGGATTACTTATAGGAATTTTTGGTTTAATTGTTGTTTTGTTGGGCGGATGGGTTTTTACATTAGCAACAGCTTTACTTACATATTTAGCATTATTGGAATTTTTTAGAATGGCAGAATTTAAAGGAATAAAACCAGCCACAAAAACCACATTATTTTCATCTTTCATTATTATGATTTCTACTTATCTTGAGTCCATTGGTGTACTTGAGGGAGAAATATCAAATTCAATTTTGCCAATCTGTTCAGTTGGAATATGCACTTGGTTACTTTTGCAACCAAAACCTGGAACAATTTCAGATATTGCAGCCTCTATTTTTGGATTATTCTATTTAGGATTTTTACCTAGTTACTGGATTAAGTTAAGGGGAATAGATTCAGTAATAATAAATTCAAATCAGGGGTTCATTTCGTTTGAGAACTTATCAAATACTACAGGTCTTCATTTAACTTTAACTTCTTGTTTTTTAATTGTAGCTAGTGATATTGGTTCTTATTTCATTGGGAAGTCATTTGGTAAAACATCTCTTTCTCCAATTTCTCCGAGCAAAACTATAGAAGGTTTAATTGGAGGAATATCTTGTTCAATTTTATTAGCAATATTTTTCGCATTTTTAATGAATTGGGAAAATCCATTATTTGTTGGAATCTTATATGGAATTTCAATTTCTCTCATGGCATTAGTTGGAGATTTAATTGAATCTATGATGAAAAGAGATGCAAAAATAAAAGATTCCGGAACATTTTTACCAGGACATGGAGGAATTCTTGACAGAATTGATAGTTACATCTTTACTCCATCTGTTTTGTATTACATTTTTATAATTCTCAAGTATCTTAATTAATTAAACAATTTTTAAACCAAAAAATAATCTTGGATAATTTTACTAGATAATGATGGTAGATCTACATGTGGAAGATGACCACAATTTTGCAAACCCACAAAATTCAATTTTTCAATATTTCTTATATTTTTAATCTCCTTTTTCCCAAGAATTCGATCATTTTCTCCACATAATGTTTTAATTGGGATGTTTTGGATATATTTATGAGTTCCAGCAAATCCTCCACTTTTTGCAAATGATGCAAGTGAATTTCTCCATCCTTTGCAACCTAGATGAATTGAAGCAATTTGTTCTTCCATCTCCCCAACACATTTATCTGGGAAAGCAAATGCTTGCCTGCAAAGACTTTTTCTGACCTGAGGCAATCCAAGAAATGATGCGCCAATTTGGTTTAGAGGAAAAGGGATACTCTTTGGTTCTCCAAACAATCCGGCAGGAGACAAAAGAATAATTTTATCAATAGAATCAGAAATCCCAAAAGCAAGTTTCAAAGCTACTGAGCCTCCCATAGAGGCACCAATAATTTTTAGATTCTTTGTTATTTCTAAGGTCTTAAGGAGATCAATTAAATACGAAATTATTTTCGAAGAATTGTATTCATATGTTGCGCACCTAGGACTAAAACCAAAACCTAATAGATCAGGGATAATAACTTGGAAATTTCTTTTTAGTGATTTATATATTCTCCTAAACTCTAAAAAACTACTATCAAAGCCATGTAGGAGAAGTATGGGTTGACCTTTCCCTCCTATAACTACTGGGAATTTTAAAGAATTCCAGTTTTGGTTGAGTTTTATCCACTTAACATCATTTGCCAAATTAAGACCTAAAGGATCTAATAGTGACAATTTGGCACTTTCAAAAAATTCCACATTTAAATCATTTAATTGTTCAAAATTGTTTTTAGTCAAAAAATTCTTTATATTTTAATTTTTTGTTGTTCAAAATTTGCAATGACCTCTAGTATGTCTCGTCTATGAATTTCAAAAGGCAAAAAGTGAATCTCAGATTTTTCTCGACAAGTAAAATCAGCAATTTTCTCTAAATTATTATTTTCAAAAACATTTATTCCAAGTTGTCCGATAGTAGTTGGCAAATTCAATTCTTTCATAAGTACCAACAATTGCTTAATTGATTGATCAGCTAATTTATTATTATTTTTCATTTCTTCTAATCTTAATTGCAATAATAATCCAACCCCAACAATCTCACCATGTAAAAATTTATTTGGGGTAATTATCTGAGTAATTGCATTATGAATGGCATGTGCTGCAGCAGTCCTACACTTTTCTCCTCCAATTCCTCCAACTAATCCTGCAGTAAGTCCACACGCCTCTATTGTATTTCGCCAAGAAGGATTATTTTCAAATCCACCCTTAAATGCTTTTCCCCCATCTATTAGTAGTTGATCCCTTAAAACTCTTGATATCTGAATAGCTTGTTGAACAAGGCCATCATCTATGGTTGAACTTGTTATTGAGGATTCGTACCATTTTGCCAAGGCATCTGCTATGCCACTTGCAAGTGTTCTTGATGGAGCTGTTTGAATAAATTTATGATCATAAACTAATATTTTCGGACAGGATTTTAATGCGATATCCTTTATGAATTGACCATCCTTTGTATATATATTTGATAAGGCTGTCCAACCTGCACATGTAGAAGCGCTAAGGGGGACTGTAATACAAGGTATGTTAAGAGACTCGGCTATATATTTTCCAGAATCTAAAACTTTGCCACCTCCAGCTGCAATAACAGAATCATTATTATTATTTGAAATGATATTCTTAACTCTTGAAATATCTTCGGAACAACAATCAAATTGTAAATCAGCAGAATTAACACTCAGATTTTGATTTTTTAAGTCAATCGAAATATTATTTCTCAGATTTTTCGTTTGAATACCTCTACCAAGAATTAATGGACTTTTAGTTAATTTAGTAATTTGAGGTAGAGATTCTTCCCAAGCATAATTCCCCCTATATATAGTTTCTGGAGATATTGACTGCATTTTAAATTTGAATAATTAGAAGTTAGCGCCTGCTAGCTCTTGAGAAGATTCTTCAGAAGAAATATTTATTGTAACCTTTTTGTTATCGTCTATATCAACTAAAGCATTATCTCCATCTTTTATTCTTCCAGAAAGAACTTCTTCCGCCAAACTATCTTCTAGTAAACGCATAACTGCCCTTCTCAAAGGTCTTGCTCCGTATGAAGGATTATAACCTTCTTCAACAAGTCTTTCTTTGAAAGCATCTGTAACACTTAGTTTAATGCCTTTTTCTTCTAATCTTGCAAAAACTTCTTGCAACATTATTTCAGCAATTTCTTTTACCTCATTTTTAGTTAGTTGTCTGAATACAATTATTTCATCAAGTCTATTTAAAAATTCAGGCCTAAAGTACTGCTTAAGTTCTTCATTAACTAAAGATTTAATTCTATTGTATTGGCTATCTTCAACTGAATCTCCTGAGAATTCAAACCCTAGTCCTCCTCCACCTTTCTCGATTACTTTAGAACCGATATTAGAGGTCATTATTAACAATGTATTTTTAAAATCAACAGTTCTACCCTTGGAATCAGTTAATCTTCCATCTTCAAGTAGTTGCAATAATAAATTGAATACATCTGGATGCGCTTTTTCAACTTCATCAAATAAAACAACAGTGTAGGGACGTCTTCTGACTGCCTCAGTAAGCTGACCACCTTCATTAAAACCAACATAACCAGGAGGCGAACCAATAAGTTTACTAACTGTATGTCTTTCCATAAATTCTGACATATCTAATCTGATCATTGCTTCTTCACTGCCGAAGAAATATGAGGCTAATGATTTAGTCAATTCAGTTTTACCAACACCGGTAGGACCAGAAAAGATAAAACTTGCTATGGGTCTATTAGGATTTTTCAATCCAACTCTTGCTCTTCTTATAGCTCTTGAAACAGCCTTTACAGCTTCATCTTGTCCAATAAGCCTTTGGTGAAGTGTTTCCTCCATATTTAGAAGCTTGACTGATTCAGTTTCTGTTAATTTCTGAACAGGAACACCTGTCCATGAAGCTACAATATGTGCTACATCCTCTTCACTAACAAGGGGGCTTTGTAAAAGTTTTGAATCACTTTTTACGGAATTATCAACATTAGATTGATCTCCATCTGCAGATCCTTTTTTATTGTCCAAAACTTCTTTAATTTTTGCAGACAATTCCATTTCTTTTTCACGTAATTGGCCAGCTTGATCGAAATTTTGGTCTCTTACAGATTCTTCTTTTTGTTTTTGGACTTGTCTTAGTTCTTTATCTATTTGTTTTGCTTCAGGCGGAAGTTTAGAGTTTATTAAACGTACTCTGCTTCCAGCCTCGTCGATGAGGTCAATAGCCTTATCAGGTAAAAATCTGTCAGAGATATAGCGATCCCCTAAATGAGCGGCGGCCTCTAGGGCATCGTCAGTAATTTTTAGACGATGATGTTGTTCGTAACGCTCTCGAAGACCTTTCAAAATTTCGATTGTATCTTCTATAGATGGTTCCCCTACCATTACAGGCTGGAATCTTCTTTCTAGAGCAGCGTCTCTTTCAATATGTTTTCTATATTCATCTAGAGTTGTAGCTCCAATACATTGAAGTTCCCCTCTAGCTAATGCTGGCTTGAGTATATTTGCTGCATCTATAGCTCCTTCAGCAGCTCCAGCACCAATTAAAGTATGCACTTCATCTATGACAAGAATGACGTTACCTGCTGATTTAATTTCTTCCATTATTTTTTTTAACCTTTCTTCAAATTCACCTCTATATTTTGTTCCTGCTACCAAAAGACCTATATCAAGAGTCAAAACTCTTTTATCTTCAAGTATGTCTGGAATATCTCCAGTTTGTATTCTTTGAGCCAAACCTTCTGCGATAGCTGTTTTACCTACACCTGGCTCACCAATAAGAACAGGATTATTTTTTGTCCTCCTACCTAGTATTTGAACTACACGATCTATCTCTGAATGGCGTCCAACGACTGGATCTAATTTTGATTCACTTGCTAATTTTGTTAAATTTGTTCCGAATTCATCAAGAGTAGCAGTTTTTAAATTGCCCTTAGTTGTACTGGCGCCTGTGCCAACTTCGGCTGTTTCACCTAACATCCTTATTACTTGAGTTCTAACTTTTGTAAGGTCAATATTAAGATTTTCAAGAACTCTTGCAGCAACACCTTCACCTTCTCTTATTAGACCTAACAATAAATGTTCAGTACCAATGTAATTGTGGCCGAGTTGACGAGCCTCTTCTAAAGATAGTTCTAGAACTCTTTTAGCCCTAGGAGTAAAAGGTATTTCTACTGCTACAAACCCAGACCCTCTACCTATTATCTTTTCCACCTCTATCCTTGAATCTTTTAAATTAACTCCAAGTGATTTAAGTACTTTCGCAGCAACCCCAGTCCCTTCTCCAATTAATCCTAAAAGAATTTGTTCAGTTCCAACAAAATTATGACCAAGTCTTCTAGCTTCCTCTTGAGCAAGCATAATGACTTTTATAGCCTTTTCTGTAAATCTTTCAAACATTAGAAGATTAAATTCCTATTAATAACCTACCAGTAATATGTCAATTTTGTGTTCAGAATGAGCTTTTGTGAATACCCAAAATTATAATTTATCAAATTAAATTATACTTTTTTAGTGATATAGCAAGTAATTATAGTAATTTCAAGGATTCTGGTTATCCGAACATTTTAATTTTTACATTATTTTGTAGTTAATTTTTTTTCTTTTAAAAGAGCATGTGAACCATCTTTATAATAATTTTTTCTAATTCCTACAGTGGAAAAATCAAAGCGACTATAAAATCTTTCAGCAGTAACATTGCTCTGAGAAACCTCTAAAAGTAATTTCTTTAAATTCAATTTTTCACATTTTTTTATTAAACATCTCATAAGATGGGACCCAAATCCCTTCTTTCTAAATTCCTTATTTACAACAAAATAATTTATTTGAGCTTCATCAAGAACAACTTGAAAAACACATATACCAATGACTAAATTTTTAATTAATAACCCAAAGATTTTTGTCCCGTCTTTTTTGAATTCGTTATCCCATTGTTCTTTACTCCATAGCGATATCGTATTTGAATCTAATTCATAACATAAATCAATATCTTTCTTATTTATTCGTTTAATAGATATCATTTATTATGTATTTGTATCTAGAAAGTTCAAATCTAAAGTCATTATAAAATATGACAGTTTTGGCAAAGCTTTATTCAAAGTTCTCCCATGGAAGAAAAACATTCTTTTTTAAAACAAAAAATTGACTTGGAAAGTCCTAACAAAAATATTGTGCCTATTACCACATCTATTGAAGGAGATGGGAAATTGTCAGTTGGTGGATGCTCTATCGAAGAACTAGTTAAAAAATATGATTCTCCTCTATATATTTTAGATGAAATCACTTTAAGAAATTCTTGTAGAGCGTACAAAAAAGCATTAGAAAAATATTACCCAGGGAAATCCTTGCCCATATATGCTTCTAAGGCAAATAGTTCCATTTTCATGAGTAGTCTTGTTTCCTCGGAAGGTTTAGGACTTGATGCGGTTTCAGAAGGAGAACTATTAACTGCTATTAAAGGTGGGGTTCCAAATGAAAAAATTGTTTTTCATGGTAACAACAAATCAGACAAAGAATTAGAATTCGCAGTTAGAAATAACATTAAGGTTATTGTAGATAATGATTATGACTTAGAAAGATTAGATGAGATCTCAAATTCATTTAATCATGATTTAGAAATAATGATTCGCTTTACTCCGGGGATAGAATGCCATACACATGAATACATTAGAACTGGATCATTTGATAGCAAATTTGGTTTCGGAATAGAATATTTAAATACTCTATTTAACAAAATCAGCAATACAAAGCACCTAAAATTAAAAGGTTTACATGCTCATATTGGTTCACAGATTTTTGAACTAGAACCTCATAAGGATCTGGGAGAAATAATGGTAAAGGTTATCTTAAACGCCAAAAAATTTGGACATAATATTGAGGAACTAAATGTTGGAGGGGGTTTAGGTATCAGGTATACAGAAAGTGATGACCCCCCTTCAATTAATGAATGGGTAAAAACAATTTCCTCTTCCGTTGTTGAAGCTTGTAAAAAAAACAACTTAGATTTTCCCACATTAATGTGCGAACCTGGTAGATCTATTGTATCTACAGCAGGTATTACCATTTACAAAATTGGGGCTTTTAAAGAAATTCCCGGTATCAGAACATATTTATCTGTTGATGGTGGTATGAGTGATAATCCAAGACCCATTACATATCAATCAAATTATTCTGCATGTTTAGTAAGTAATCCATTTAATATTAATTCCAAAAATAAATATACTATTGCTGGTAAGCACTGCGAATCGGGCGATGTATTGTTTAAAGAAATTGAACTAGCAGAATGTAAAACGGGAGATCTTATATGTGTTTTTGGTACTGGTGCATATAATAATTCAATGAGTTCTAACTACAACAGAATTCCAAGACCTGCTGCTCTCTTAGTTAATGATGGAGAGGCAGAAATTATTCAAAAAAGAGAAAGCCCCTTGGATCTATTAAAATATGACGTATTACCTGATCGCTTTATCAAGCAAAATTAGGTACATTTAAATTAATTTTGTATTTAATGTGAATTTCTGGGGGATATTAAATTTAAAGCTTTTATTAGATGTCTTATTTGCTATTGGTTTCGGACTTTTATTATTCTCTAGAGTAAAAGAGCAGCGGACATTATGGCTTCTAAGAGGATATTTGTTTTTAGTATCATCCGCATGGTTTATTCAAAGATATGCATACCTTCCACTAACATCAAAATTAATTGATGCTGTAGTCCTCGCTTGCTCTCTTTCATTAGCGATCCTTTGGCAAGGAGAGTTAAGAAGATTAATGGAACTACTAGGCACTGGGAGGCTAGCTGTATTACTTGGGAATCCACCAAAGGAATTTAGAGCAACTTCAACTACTATTACTCAGTTAGTTGATACTGCAGGTAAACTCTCTCAAAATAGGAGAGGCGCTTTAATCGTTGTAGATTTGGGAAGTGATTTAAGACCTGAAGATTTTTTATATTCAGGTACAAATATCGAGGCGCAATTATCAACTGACCTTTTAATAAATCTTTTTGCAACAGATACACCTTTACATGATGGAGCAGTTCTTGTTAAAGGTAACAAAATAATTTCTGCTGGCGTAATACTTCCTCTCTCAAGACAAGGAATAAGTAGATATGGGACCAGACATTTAGCTGCATTAGGAATTACAGAAAGATTCGACAGGTGTATTTGTATCGTTGTCTCTGAAGAGACAGGTACTTTATCATTAGCTAACCAAGGGAAACTTGAAAGACCAATTACCAGCAGTAGGTTGCAGGAACTTCTTGCAAATTTGATTGGGAATCAAAACTCAACAGGAGCAAATAAAGCATCTTTAAGTAAAAATATCTTATCCCAAAAGACAGAATCGGGTGATAATATCATCAGTAATATAAATAAAAAAGAGTCAGAAAAATCAGAAGTTTTTAGTAACAATAAGGATTAACTAATGAATTTAGAAAAAGTAGTTGACGATAAAATTAATGATTTATTAATAAAGATAGATAAGCAAAAACTGCCTAAACACATAGCAATAATTATGGACGGCAATGGGAGATGGGCAACAAAAAAAGGTTTGCCTCGATCATTTGGACATAAACATGGCGTTAGTGTATTAAAAAAAATTCTCAAAGCTGCAAAAAATTTAGGTTGTAAAGTAATTACTGTTTATGCTTTTTCAACTGAGAACTGGTCAAGACCAACAAAAGAAGTTGATTTTCTTATAAATCTATTTAGCGAAGTTTTAAAAAACGAAATTAAAGAGATACATGAAGAATCAACAAAAATAAAATTTATTGGGGATTTAACTCCTTTCCCAAAAAATTTAAGAGAAATAATCTCTAGTTCAGAATCACTTACTAAAAACAACAATAAATTTTTATTCAATGTTTGTGTTAATTACGGAGGCAGACAAGAAATAGTAAAAGTTGCAAAAGAACTAGCATTAAAATCTTCTGCGGGGGAAATAAAACCAAGTGAAATCAATGAAGAATTATTTAATTCAGAGTTATTAACTGGTGGTATTAAGGATCCAGAGTTACTAATAAGAACTAGTGGAGAAAAAAGGATAAGTAATTTTTTATTATGGCAATTAGCATATTCAGAAATTTATATATCTGACGTACTTTGGCCAGAGTTCAATGAACATGAATTTCTTAAAGCAATAATTGATTACCAATCAAGAAATAGACGTTTCGGCGGTATAGAATCATTACCAAATGGATCTTTTGAAGATTCTCAATATTCTTCCTAATAAAAATGGCTAATTCGAATAATCAGTTATTAAAAGAAATTAGGTTCGATTGGAATAAAGAGGAGATATTGGAAATACTTAATATGCCTCTTATTGATTTAATGTGGGAATCACAAACTGTTCATAGGAAATTCAACAAATACGACATTCAATTAGCATCATTATTCAGCGTAAAAACTGGTGGATGTGAGGAAAACTGTTCGTACTGTAGCCAATCAATTTATAGTGCTAGCGAAATCAAAAGTCATCCACAATTTCAAGTTGATGAGGTTTTAGCAAGAGCTCAAATAGCAAAAAATGAGGGTGCAGATAGGTTTTGTATGGGTTGGGCGTGGAGAGAAATTAGAGATGGAAAATCTTTTAATGCAATGTTAGAGATGGTTAGCGGTGTAAGAGATTTAGGGATGGAAGCATGCGTTACTGCTGGAATGCTTACAGAAGAACAAGCTTCCAGACTGGCTGATGCAGGTTTGACCGCGTATAACCACAATCTTGATACAAGTCCTGAGCATTATAAAAATATTATTACGACTAGAACTTATCAAGACAGACTTGATACTATCAAAAGAGTAAGGAATGCAGGAATTAATGTTTGTTGTGGAGGGATAATAGGTTTGGGTGAAACTAATGGGGATAGAGCATCTCTTTTGGAAGTGCTTTCAAACATGAATCCCCACCCTGAAAGTGTTCCTATAAATTCGTTAGTAGCTATTGAAGGTACTGGTTTAGAAGATAATCAAGATATTGATTCTATTGAAATGATTAGGATGATTGCTACCGCAAGAATTCTTATGCCTAAAAGTAAAATAAGATTAAGTGCAGGGCGAGAAAAACTTTCAAAAGAAGCCCAAATTATATGTTTTCAATGTGGGGCAAATTCAATTTTTTATGGAGATGAGTTACTAACGACTTCAAATCCATCTTTTCAATCAGACAGAAAACTTCTTAAAGAGGTAGGAGTATCATTTAACAAAGATTTTGAAACTCCTGAAAAAACATTATCTTCTTTATGAAAGGCAAAAATTATAAAATAGTTTCTCTTTATTCTTTCTTCCTATTTGAAGAAAACTTAATTCTTGATCTAAAAAATAAATTATTAGAAATCGGAAATGAAAATGATCTTTCAGGTTTGTTAATTTTTGCAAGTGAGGGTATTAATGGAACTATTTGTGCCGAGGAAAATGTAATTGATTTTGTTATCAATTTACTTAATAACTATGCAGGTAATAGAAATTTGAATATTAAAGTAAACTATTCAAAAGAGAAAGTCTTCAAAAAATTAAAAATAAAAATCAAACAAGAAATAGTCACCATGGGTGTCCCCGAAATAAACCCTGCAGAAAATAATGGGACCTATATTAACCCAGCTGATTGGAATAAGTTAATTAAAAATCAAAATACAATAGTCATTGATACTAGAAATCATTATGAGGTTTCTTTAGGTACATTTCAGAACTCTATAAACCCAAATACCAGAAACTTTAGCGAATTCCCCAAGTGGGTAGATGATCATTTAGAAACCCACTTAGAAAATAAACAGAATACAAATATAGCAATGTTTTGTACCGGAGGAATAAGATGTGAAAAAGCTACTAGTTTACTGAAAAAGAAAGGTTATAAAAATATTTATCACCTACAAGGGGGTATCCTTCAATACCTTGACGATATACCAAAAGAAAAAAACTTATTTGAAGGTGAATGTTATGTTTTTGATAAAAGAGTTGCTTTAGATCAAGATTTAGAAAAAGGCTCTTACTCGATTTGTCATGCATGTGGAATGCCAGTTTCAATTCAAGATCAAGAAAGAAAAGAATATAGAAAGGGTATCCAATGTCATTTCTGCATAGACCAATTCAGCGATGATGATAGGAAAAGGTTTGAAGAAAGACAAAAACAAATCGATAGATTAACAGTGGAAAATCAAAATATTTATAAGGACTAATTTTCAAAATCATGAAAGTTGAAGAATTAGAAAAATTAGCAGGTTCCATTGGATTATTAATTAAAATTCAAGTTAGGGAAACTATCGGATTATGTTTCTTTAGAATCGTGATTGCAGAACAGAAAGATAACATAATTAAGATTTGGGCCGAAATGAAAGGTTGGACTTATTTAAATAAACAAGGCATTCAGCTTGATACATTAAGAATCCTTAGTAAAGCTCCTGCTTTTGTTTCGGAATTAATATGGGCAACAACTATGGCTTGGGCAATTGAAAAAAAATCAAGCAACAAAGTAAGACTTTTAGCTATTTTTGATAGTGAAGGATATAGTAAAAAACTTGTAAGATATTTCAAGTTAATAGGATTCAAAATTGTCAAAGAAGTTGGTTCTAGCCCAGAAGATCTTTTATTAAGATTGGTTTGGGGAGGTGCAGGTACACTTATGAACGGTGAATGTATTCCCATATTGAAAAGACTTGAAAAGAAACTCTCTTTAATTGAAAAAAGTTAACCCGCGTGATAACTACTTCTAACTAAAGGGCCAGAAGATACTTTATTGAATCCTAATTCCTTAGAGAAGCGATATAAATATTCAAACTCTGATGGATCCCAATATTTCTTAACTGCCAAATGATTGAATGAGGGCCTTAAATATTGGCCAATTGTAATTTGATCACAATCTATTTTTTTAAGATCATAAATTGTATTTTTTATTTCATCTAATGTTTCCCCAAGCCCTAACATAATGCCTGATTTAGTTTGAATATGAGGAGCAATATCCTTTGACTTTTTTAGTAAACCAAGGGATTTTTTGTAATTTGCACCCCTCCTAACTTCTTTTTGCAGTCTTTCAACAGTTTCAAGATTATGATTAAAGCATATTGGATCTTTTGCTAAAATCATCTTCAATCTCTCAGTCTGAAGATTATTTGTTTCATCAAGATTTTTGCCTCCACCCCATAAATCAGGAGTTAAAACTTCAATTTTAATTGTTGAATCAATTTTTCTAATCTCATCAATTGTAGATATAAATAAATTCGCACCATGATCAGGGAGATCGTCTCTAGCTACAGATGTCAAAACAACATATTTCAAATTTAGTACTTTCACTGCTTCAGCGACTTGAGTACATTCATCAATATTGATAGAACTAGGTCTACCTTTATTTACCTGACAAAAAGCACATGAACGAGAACATATTGATCCACCCAGTAAGAAAGTGGCTGTTCCTGAGGCATAACATTCCGCTCTATTTGGACATCTTGCTTCTTCACAAATAGTATGAATATTTGATTTTTTGATGAGAGTTTGTATTTTTTCGAATTCTGAAGCTTTACTAATAGGAAATTTAATCCAAGAGGGAAGTCTTAAGATTTTTTCTTTCTTGACTAGATTATTGTCTCTCATTATCTAATTTAGTTTTGTTCTTCCTTCTAACGCCCTTGCAAGTGTAATTTCATCCACATATTCAAGTTCACTGCCCATTGGGAGCCCATATGCAATCCTAGTAACTTTAGTAAAAGGGGCTAACAATTTTCCAATATAAAGACTTGTTGTATCTCCCTCAACACTTGGGGTCAATGCCAATATGATCTCATCTATTTCAGATTTACTAACTCTTTCTACCAAGCTTCTTATTTCTAAGAGTTCGGGGCCAACAGAATCCATTGGGGATATTAAACCACCAATAACATGGTAAACACCTTTAAATTCTCTGGCTCGCTCCAAAGCAAGCAAATCTTTAGTTTCTGCTACTACACAGATTAGTTTTTGATTTCTTTCAGTATTTCTACAAATTTCGCATTCATCTTCTGAAGTCAAATTGAAACATTTTTTGCAACGACCAACATTACTATGTGCTTCTAACAGAGCCTTCGAAAATTCTCTTATTGTACTTTCAGGTTGTTTTAAAATAAACAGAGCTAATCGTTGAGCTGTTCTTGGACCAATCCCTGGGAATTTCTCAAAATGACCGATTAATTTTGAAAGTGGTTTGGTATAAGTAATCAAAATTAAACTATTTCTAGAGATAATTTAGACGCAAAATTCCGAATTGCCATAATTGTTTGCTTTTAATGTCTTATTATGTTTTTAGTTAGTAATTTCAAACAAAATGAAAAATATTAAATTTAACCCTTTCAAATATTTATTGTTGGTTTTTTTGTGCTTAACACTGAGTGCTTGTAGTGGAGGCCTAAATGCGGGATTAGAAGCTTATCAAAGTCCAGATGGTAGATATGCCTTTTTGTATCCAACAGGATGGAGCAGAGTAAAAGTCGATGGAGGTCCTGAAATTATTTATCATGATTTAATAAATAGTAATGAAACCTTAAGTTTAGTTATTTCTGATGTCAATAAAGAGATTCAATTAGAGCAATTAGGAAGTCCAAGTGAAGTAGGTCAAACATTAATTGATAAAGTCATTGCTCCCGAAGGTTCAGGTAGAGAGGTGAAACTTATAAATGCCAATAAGAGGGAGGCATCCAATCATATTTTCTATGATTTAGAGTATGAATTAAATTTAAATGAACAGGCAAGACATGAATTAGCTACTGTCGTAATTGATAGAGGAACACTTTACACTTTTGCTGTGGGAACAAATGAAGAAAGGTGGAATAAAGTTGACGGTATGTTTAGTAACGTAATTGAATCATTTAACTTCTTAATATAGTTTAGAAATTCATACTAGATTCCTACTTGAACATTCCACAAATCAGCATATATTTTGTTCTGAAATAATAGTTTTTCATGTTTTCCGCTTTCAACTATTTTACCTTTATCAATAACTACAATATTATCCGCATTCTTTATAGTGCTTAATCTATGAGCTATTACTATAGTTGTTCTTTCTTTTGTGATTTTAGATAACGATTTTTGAATTAAAGCCTCTGTTTCATTATCAACTGAAGCTGTAGCTTCATCTAATATTAATATTGGAGCATCCTTTAAAACAGCTCTCGCCAAGGCAATTCTTTGACGTTGCCCACCTGAGAGCCTTTGGCCCCTTTCCCCCACTATAGTTTTATAACCATCTGGTAATTGTTCAATAAATTTATGAGCTTCCGCAATCTTTGAAGCTTTAATAATATCTTTAAGACTTGGGTTGTTTGAGCCATAAGCAATATTTTCTTGTACACTGCCATGAAATAAATAAGTTTCTTGACTTACTAAAGAGATACTTTTTCTTAAATCCCTCAAATTTATTTCTTTAATAGAAACCCCATCCAAGGTTATTGACCCATTATTACTATCATAAATTCTAAGTAGTAGTTTTATTATTGTACTTTTCCCAGAACCTGTTAAACCAACAATTCCTAATGTTGAGTTATTTTCAATTTTGAAATTTATGTTTTTTAAAGTTAAATCTCGTCCAGGATAATTAAAATTTACATTATTAAAAATAATTTCTCCTTTGATATCTTTAGGTTCAATTTTTATTTTTCCATCTTTTATTTTTATGGGCGTATCTATGAGATCAATAACTCTATCTATTGAAGCCATAGATCTCTGAAAATCATCTAAAACATGACCCAAAGTAGTTAAAGGCCATAATAGTCTTTGAGTAATAAACACTAAAAAACTATAAGTACCTACATCAAGTGTCTTATTCCATGTTTGGAAACCTCCAATTAATAGAATCGCTATAAAAGCAAATAAAATTGCAAATCTTATAAGAGGGATAAAAGCAGAAGATAATTTTATTGCAGCCTTATTACTTCTTTGATAATCGAGACTTTCTTTATTTAATCTATTTAGTTCCCATTTTTCTTTAGTAAAACTTTTTATCGTTAGAATTCCACTTAAATTATTATTAAGCCTTGATGCCAAAAGTCCAGCTTTATTTCTAACATCTCTGTATCTTGGAGCAAGCTTCCTTTGAAATTTAATTGATCCTAAAAATATAATTGGGATAGGAAAGAAAGCAAATAAAGCGATTTTCGGAGCGACAAAAATCATAGTGCCCCCAATTATTAAGACAGTTATAAATAACTGAATAATCTGATTAGCCCCTTGGTCTAGAAATCTCTCGAGTTGATTTATATCATCATTCAAAATAGATAATAACCTTCCAGTATTATCATTTTCAAAAAAATCCATATCTAATTCCTGGATATGCTCATAAGCTTTTATTCTTAATTTATGTTGCGATAGCTGAGCCAAATTTCTCCATAAAATCGAATATAAATATTCAAAAGAGGATTCACCAGACCAAACTATTCCTGAAGCAAATGCAAGAAAAATCAATTGTGCTGGAACTTCTTTTATTCCAAAACCAGCAATCCATGAATTCTGTTCCTTAACAACGATATCCACTGCAAGACCAATTATTACAGGGGGAGCTAAATCTAATATTTTATTAATTATGGAACTAAGAAAAGCAAAAAATAATACCCTTCTTTCCTCAATCAGATTCAAATAAAGTCTAATTAATGGATTTTGATTGTTCTTAGAACTCATAAAAATAATAATTAAATTTTTCTATTATGATTTAAATTTTCTTTAGTTTCTAATTTACATTTTGTTTTTGCATCTTGATGACTTGCAGTTTGAATAAATTCTTCGTAGTAACAATCACAAGTTTCATTCGCAATTTCTTTACTATATACCATTTCTGCTTTCATCATCTCCTCTTTGACACTCTGAAGACAAAATAATTTTATGATTGAATTTTGTTTCGTTTGAGCTAGATAATAACTATTAAATGAGTTGAATAGTATTATCAGATTCACAAAAATAAAGAAATTATATTTGCTAGCTTTCATTATCTATCACTAGTTTCTGACTTTAATTTTTTTTAATTTATTTTTAGTTTCTCTATGCAGATCTCTCGGTAAATCTACCAAACTGTAATCATTGAAAATCTGTATCTTACCTATGGATCTACCATTTATATTAGTTGAATTACAGATAGAGGATATAATATTTGCAACTCTAACTCCATCAAATTTACCAAAGTTAAATTTATAAGTTTCAAAAGAATCATTTTGATAATTATTTCTTCTATTTGAATTTCTCATACGATTATTACTATTTCTATTTGATCTATTTCGATCACTATTATTTTGTTTATTAATCCAAGAATCATCGTCATTAACAAAAAATGATTTATTACCTATTACTAAATTAATCGCCGCCATTGCAATATTTGAGTCATCCATAGAGTATTTTTCTTTTAAATTATCTAGTACATCAATAATCAAAGCTTTATTTTCTTCATTTTTATCTTTAGCTAAAGAACTCTCATTAACATTATCTATAAGTTTCTCCATCCTTCTTTCATTTATTATTTTATTACTTGGTATATTAATTTCTTCAATCTTGGTTCTTGTTGAGTTTTCTAAGTTTCTTAGAAAATGTTTTTCTCTTTGATTAACAAATAAAATTGCTTCTCCTGATCTGCCTGCCCTTCCAGTTCTTCCAATTCTATGAGTATATGTTTCCTTGTCAAAAGGAAAATCGTAATTAACAACAAGTTTTATCCTTTCAACATCTAATCCTCTAGCTGCGACATCAGTTGCTACGAGGATATTAATAAATCCTTTTTTCAATCTATCTACCGTATTTTCTCTTTGATTTTGAGGTATATCTCCATTAAGTACTGCCACAGTATGACCTGAATTCTCTAAAGCTTCAGCTATTGAAGTAGTAAGTAGTTTTGTCCTAACAAAAATAATTACTCCCTCGTTATTGAGTTCTAGTATTCTTTTTAAAGCATCTAACTTATGATGCCTTTGTACATATAGAAATTTTTGCGAAATTAATTGAGTTTCTTTTTTGACACTTTTGATTAATATTTCGGCGGGATCATTTAGATATTTTTTTGCTATATTTCTTATTTCACTAGGCATTGTTGCTGAAAACAAAACCATCTGCTTATTTTCCGGAAGTTGATCTATTATCCATTCAATATCTTCAAGAAAACCCATATTTAACATTTCATCTGCCTCATCTAAAACAAGACAATTTATATCTTTAATTTTAAAAGTCCCCTGCCTTATATGATCCATTATTCGGCCTGGGGTCCCAACTACTACGTCAACTTTTCTTTTTAATGCAGAAATTTGATTTCGATAGTCGGTACCTCCATATATTGCAACCGTCTTAAAATTACTAGATTCAGAACTATAACTTTTAAAAGATTCTGCCACTTGAGTTGCTAATTCTCTTGTAGGAGTCATAACTAAAACCTTGGCATTTAATTCTTTATTATCTGAAAGTTTTTCTATTAATGGTAATGCGAAAGCTGCAGTCTTTCCTGTTCCTGTTTGTGCTTGGCCTAATAAATCCCTGCCCAACATTAGTTCGGGAATTGCAGCTTTTTGGATGGGAGTTGGATTTTTATATCCTTTATTTTTTAATGAGTTTAAGATCGATTGATTAAACCCAAAATCGAGAAATCCATTCTCATTATCATCTCCTTTCGATACTTCCAATAGCTGAGATTCAATTTCTTTTTTGTTATCTAAGTTCTTGAACTCTAGTAGGGAAGAATCTTCATTCTGAGACTTTTCCTGCTCACTGCCAATAGAGTTACTATCTTTTTTTAAAGCCATTTTAAATGCCTAATAATCTTCTGATTAGGCATTCAACAAATATCTAAATTGACTTAAATTGTTGATTAGCCTTACAGAGCCGGACTATTAATCTAACATCTTGGGGTTAAGTTATTACTAATTTCTCCAAATTAAAATTTAATTTAAATAATATATATTTAAAGATTTTTTCGCTCTTGTAACAGCAGTATAAAATAACCTTCTTTCAAAATTATCTCTACAAAAGATATTTTGATTATCTTTTTTTTCTTTTACAGCATATTGATTTCTTCTATAATTTTGGGACCACAAAATGTTTACTTTTTCAGATTCACTTCCTTGAGATTTATGAATAGTAATGGCTATTGCTGGCACAACATTTTCTAAATTAGATGGATCAATTAATGCGACAATTTCTTCGTTATTATCATTAAATTTTCTAAAAAGATATTTTCTTTTATTTTTTAAACCTATAAGTACTCCTACATCCCCATTTGACAGTCCAAGTTCATTATTATTTTTTGTACACATGATTGGAACACCCTCATTAAGAGTTTTAAGATCATAGGTTTTTTTTTGACCAAAAACAATTTCATTCAAATATTCAACACTCCATATTCCGGAATTTTTTTCACATAAAATCAAGTGACTTTGTAAATCCTGAAATATTTTATCTACTAAATCTTTTTCATTAAGCAATAAATTATTAATACTCTCATCAAATATATATTTTTTTTTACTTAAATTTGAAGTTGAAATATTTAACTGTTTTAGATGACTTGTAATCGAAAATAATAGATCTTTTGGAATATCTTTTTCTCTGCTCTTTGAGATAGTAATTTCTTTTGAATTATTATCTTTTTCTAATTCTTTTATCTTTTGATTAAGTAAAGAAAAATCATTATTAAATATTAAACTACTAATTAATGCTATATCTCCAATATTTCTATAAGTTTTTTCTAAATTTACTACACAAGATTTAATTAAACTATTATCGGAATGTTCAAATAAATAATTCCATATAGAACAGTTATTTACTGGAGACAATTGATTTTTATCTCCAACTAAAATAATTTTACAGTCCTTTGCTAGCAAATTTAAAACTGATTCAATCAAATCGATATTAACCATTGACATTTCATCAATTATGAAAATATCAAGCTCTTTTAGTTTGAATTTCAACTTAAGAGATTTATTTTGAGAATTTAAAATCCATCTATGTAAAGTTTGAAATTCTATTTGGTCTAGAAATTTGCTTAAGGAAATATTTTTTTTATCATTAAGAGCTTCTTTTAAACGAGCTGTAGCTTTACCAGTTGGAGCGGATAAACCAATATTTAAAAAGTTATCAATTTGAAGAAGTTCTAGTATTAACTTTATTATTAAAGTTGTTTTACCCGTACCTGGTCCTCCTTGAAGGAAAACTAAGTTTGAATATTTAAATATATTTTTAATTTGATCAATTTTATTATCATCTTTATAAATTATTGAGTTCATTAAATTATCGGTATCTATTTTTTTTAGAAATGAATTAATAACTCTTTCTATCTTTTTTGACCATTTTGATAAGGATAATTTTCTATTTTCTAATACGAATGGAGAATGAAGGGAACCAATCAAACCTATATTTTTTAGAACATCTATATGTTTATTGGGCCAGCCATCTTCAAATAATTCAAAGATTATTAAACTATTATCAACATCAATAATAGTTTCACCATTTTTTTCAAACTCTAATAAAATTCTTATTAAATCTTTTACGAAATTTCCATATTTTTTTTCACTAAATTTGAAAATACCTAAGATTAAATTAAATATATGATCGTATTGGAACTTTTCAATATCTGTTGTAGTTTTAGTCATTCTAAAAAAGGTTATCTAAATAATTAATTCTTTTTAAAGGTGCTTTGCTAATAAAAATACCAGGAGATATATCTTCAGAATTAGATTTTTCAAATAATTCAAAATCTGGCAATCCCTTTAAAAACAAATAAATATATCCTCCTAGATGTTTATGTGGTTGATAATTTTTAAGGCGCCACTTTAATAATCTATGCAATGCTAATAAATAAAGATGAGATTGCAATGGATAATGATGTTTAATCATTTCATTTCTCATGTTTTCATAGTTATAGTTTCTTGGTAAACAATCACTATTATCACTACCAGAAATCAAATTACTTTTCCAATCAATTACCCACCATTTACTATCTTCTAATTTATTTCCTACAGGGAAAACACAATCAATACATCCTGAATGAAAGCCTTTATTCATAATTTGAAGATCATTTATTTTATCTGCATATTCTTCACCAAATTCATATTCCTGATCTAAAAAAAAGCAATTTGATATATCATTAGAATTAATATTTCTACCCTCATAAGATAGGGTTAAATCATATTTGAGTTCCTTAATTAAATATTCATTTGGAATATCAACTAGTTTCTTATTTTGTAATTCTTTTCCTAAAGATATATTGATGATTCTTAAAATCGCATCTTTTACTTTAAAAGCTAAAGAAGTATCGATTTGATGAAAGTTCAATTCCTCAATAATTAAATCCATTAATTCTTGATTATTATCATTTCTAAATTCAAACCTTTCTATTATTTTGTGCAGGCAAATCCCAGCAATAGTTCCTTTTGGAAATTCACTTAAGGGATTTGGATAAGAAAAATAATTAGGATAATTCTTTGAATTCTTAAAATTAGAATCTTTAATAATTGATATATTATCTTCATAATCCCTATATTGATTAATGACTGCATCAATATTTTTATCTTTACGAATCCAAGAAGAATAACTTGAATAAGAAATAAATTGATCAGAATTAAATACATTAGATACTTTTTTATTAACGTTATCGATTTTCCAAAGATTATTATTCAATCGTTTGTTTTGGAACTTAGAAAATATTTCTTTTATTTTCTCTTTTTCTATTCTGACTTCAAAAGTAGACTTATAAATATTGATATTTTCCAAATTATTAAGTAAATCATTATTTAAAATATTATTTGTATCCTCTAAATCATTAAAAACAATAAGTTTATATTTGCTCCTTGTAAGTGCTACATAAATTAACCTCTCACTCTCTTTAAATAAATCTTCTTCTTCTATTAATTTAAATTTTTCAACCTTCGCGTAATTATTAGAAATATTAACGTATATATTTCTATCAATATTTGATTTCCAAAGAGGTCCTTTAATTTTATTTGACTTATTTGAAATAATTGAGAGATATGGACATAGGACTATTTCAAATTCGAGGCCCTTACTACTATGAATGGTAGAAAGATTTATTCCATTTTGAAGATTATAGTCTTTCGTCAAAAAATCTTCTCCAGTAGAAATTCTTAAAATATGATCTAACTGATTTTTATACCAGTTGAAGACTATATTGAGATCAAAATCATTATTTATTAATTCTATTTCAACAATTTCTGAAAGTTGAAATAAATTTGAATTTAAATCTGAATCTTGAATAATCGAGGATGACTTGTAATTTAAAAGTAGTTCATTAACAATGTTTAAAAAACCTTTTTCTCTTAGTTCTTGGGACCAAGTAATGCATTTAGTTATTAAAATTTCCAAATTATTACTAATTCCATGATCAAGTAAATCTTCTAATTTCATTTCTATAAACTTTGATGTAGCAAGTAAGGTTATGTTTTTAAAAGACCTTGGATTTAATAAACATTCAATGAATAAAAATAGTAGAGAACTTGCTTCTGTATCAAAAATATTTTGTTTATTTTGAATTTTGCATGGTAGGTTAAACTGATTTAATTTTTTTTTAAAATCTAAGCATTGCGAATTATTTAATGTAAGAATCGCAATTTTATTAATATCAATTTCTTTATTATTTAAAATAAAGTTAACTGTGTAATGAGTTACAAGATCCTCTATATTAGTTTCTTTTTTTGAAAATTCTACAATTTCAAATACATCCATAAATTTAAATTCAGGATTAATATTTTCATTAATTCTTGAGGTTAATTTACTGCAGTTTAGTTTTGATTGTTTAAGTCCATTTTTATAAAGTTTATTAAGAACATCGATTAACTTTTTTGAGGATCTATAGTTATCTGTAAGACTAAAAACTTCGATTGCATTAGATCTTGCATCTAAGTAAGTTTCAATATCTCCACCTCTAAATTTATAAATAGCTTGTTTTGGATCACCTACGCAAAGTAAAAAATGATTTTTTGTATTAAAGAACTTTTTTATTAAATTCCACTGAGTAATATCTGTATCTTGGAACTCATCAACTAATACACATTTAAATCTTTTTTGAATTTTAGATAGAGTATTACTATTACTAATTTCCGAATCGAGAAATGTATTTTCTACAGTCTTTATAAGATCATTGAAGTTGAAAATAGAAAAACTTTTCTTTAATTCTATTAATTTTATATAAGCTAATTGGGTAAATATTCTTACAAATTCAGTAAAGAAACCTTCTTTTATTTTATAAATTTTATCTTGTAATAAATTAAATTTAGTAAAATCTAACTTTAGATTATATTTATTAATTTCTTGAGATATATTTTCAATGTAAAAATATTTAGATAAAAGATCATCCTTAGAAATATCATATATAAAATCATTAACATTTTTAGAATTAAGGCTTTTGTTAATTTCTTCAATCCAACAATTTATTTGATTAAACTTATCATTTCTTGGTTTTGCAGCATATATTTGACTTTTCCCACCACTCTCTTTAATTAATTTTCCCAACTCTATGAGTTGTGAAAATAATTCCTTACCTTTCTTATTCCATTCAAAACAAAACTCGTTCCAATTTAAATCAATAATCTTATATTTATTATTTATTTGAAATTTACAGATATTTTCTTGATCTATATTTTTTAAAATTTCTACAAAAAATGACTTATTGATCCTACTTCCAAATCTAGAACTTATTTTTTTTTTGTTGACTGCTGAAATAAGCTCATGATTAAGATTCAGAAAATCATCAATCCACAAATTATCAATTACATCTTTATACAAATTATCAATATTATTCTCAATATATGGATCTTGAGTTACACCTATTTCAATACTATATTCATCAATAATATTATTACAAAAAGCATGGAACGTAGTTACTTTTAACTTATAGAATTGATTAATGAAATCATCAATTTCGGAAATTATTTTTTCCTTAGATTTATCTTTATCTTTAAAATTTAGATACCAATCCTTAAGAGTATTATCTATATTAATTTCATTATGACTTTGCAAATATAATTTTAAATTATGAAATCTCGAGAGTATTTTATCTCTTAGTTCAGAACAAGTATTTTTTGTAAAACTTAGCAGGAGTATCTCATCTGGTTTAACTTCTTTCTCCAAAACATTTCTTAAAACTATGTGAGCTAAAGTAAAACTTTTACCAGTTCCTGCACTTGCTTCTACTAATTTAAACTTATTATCTAATTTAATTTGATTAATATCCATTTACTTATTAAATTAAACTTTGACCTTATTTTTATAAAGTAGGTAATTCTTAAATTTATTCATTAAATATTTCTCTTCCAAGGCAATCTTAAATTTAATTATTAAAGCTAAACTGATTGTCAAAAATAAATAATAAATAGATAATTTTATTATAAAAACTCCAATGGAAATAAATATTAAAGAATAGTACATAGGATGACGAGTAAATCGATAAACACCTGTAGTAACGAGATTGCTATTGTTTATAGGTCTTGGGAAAGGGGATAAATTTCTACCTAAGTCTTTAATTGAAACTAACACTATTACTAAAGCGATTATTATAATTAAAATACCCAGGAAATAAGAAAAAGGACTTGCCTGAATTATTTGTTTTTTTGGAAGAAATTCCCATTTAAAAAAATGAAGACTAATAATAGAGAACTGTAAAAAAACAAGCATTAGATCATAAGCAGCTGTAAAAAAATTTTTTAACTGAAATTTAGACATTTTTTATTTCTTTAATGCTTTAATTAGAGGACCATATAATCTGTATGATAATTGATCAAAATTATTATTTCCAAGAAAGAAATCTGGTTCTTTTTCATTACCAAAACACATTTTCATTTCGATATTATCTCTTTCTCCTTTAGAAAAATTTTTATTACCAATCCATTTATCTGTAAAAGCTTTTTTTTCATTTTTTAATTTTATTTTTGCCTCTACATATTTATAAGTACTTTCTGGAGGAATAGGTAAACATTTTTCAGAATAATTTTTAAAAATATTTATATACTCCTCCAAAATTAGATTTGATTCAGTTGCTCCTGGTGATTGAATAATTTGCGATTTATAATTATTTTCTGTTCTAAAAATTACTTTAGTCATTTTTATATTCCTCTCTAAAGAAGAAATAAAGAGTAATTTTATCCAAGCCTCAGTCAAACGACTTAAACTTAACTTCGCATGAATTAATTCAATTACGGTGTCATCAGCGATTAAATATTCTTCCTTATTCGCATTTAACTTAACATAGATTTTATTAATCTTATTGTGTTGACTCAAACTTGCACATAGACTGCTTAATAAGTCTTTGATTTCTTTTTCTTTTGTAAAAATACTATTTTTGGGCATAATAATACCATTTTCAGCCAATTGATCATTAATATTTAATTCATTTAAATTATCAATAATATTATGATTATCAATCTCTACTTGCTGGATTATTTTTGAAATTAGTTGCGACTTTTGCAGATTGCTTACATACTCCTCGTCTGGATGATGAATAAATATTTCCTTGGGAGAAATATTGTTTTTATTAAGCCAATATTTTTGTGGAGTCTTGAACCAATAAATCAATTCTGATAATTTGTAATTTTTAATATCAGATTTTTTTTCATTCCAATTTATGTCTTCTATTAAAGAATAATTACTTTTAACAATCTTAGATTTATCAAGATCAATTATTTCATTTTTATTTAAATCAGAATCTTTAATTATTAGTTCTCTTTGGCCTTGGTTTAAGAAACTATCAAAAAAAGAAATTAATTCTTTTATAGGAAAAGAAACATCTAATTTTTTATTGTCTTTATCATTTTTTACCCAAGTAATTATAAATTTATTTCTGCAGGCAATTAACAACTCCAGAAATGCATATTTCTCTCTTTCAAAAACAGATGGATCACCCAAATGATATTTGTTTTTTAATAAATTAATGCTTTCACTCTTTGGTAATTTTGGATAATTAACACTATTCATATCTATTAGGAAGATAACCTTATGTGGAATATGCCTTGAATTCTCAATATCACTTACTAGGATCTTGTTGACTCGTGATTTGCTTTGATATTTAACTTTATTTATGCCAGAAATTAATATTTCTCTAAAAACTTTTAACAATATAAGATCATCAGGTATTAAAGGTATTGCTTGATTATCAAGAATTCTATTTATTTCACTTATTTCTAAATTGAAATTTGCATTATAATTAGCAATACTTTTTAATATAAACTTTATCTTTTCAACCCAATTCGAGTAAGAAAAAGATCCCCTTAACAAATTAATATATTTTTTTAAATGAATTAATATTTTAACCCATTTATTCAAATCCAAACTTATATTTTTATAGCTAAATGGTTTTAAATTAAAAGTACTTAAATTTACATCTTTGTCAAAAATTAAGCCTAAGATAATTCTATTTATACACCAATCTAGAGTATTTTTCTCTTCACCTAATCTTTCATTATCATCTAATCCCCAATGAAACCCAGCTTGGGTAAGTAAAAAAATAATTTCATCCTTCTCAGTAATATTAAAATCAAAAATGTTCTGAGTTACTTTTTTCGAAAGAATATAATCTATTTTTTCAAGTGTAATTTTTTCACTTGCTATTTCAGTGATGTCAATTAGAAATTCATAAATGCCTGAAGAATCATTATTATCCTCATCAATAAAAAAGTAAGGTATCTTTTCACCATTAATTAATTCATTATTAAAGATG
>CACGAP010000008.1:0-52136 GCA_902571145.1 uncultured Prochlorococcus sp. | reverse complement strand
CTCTGCTCATTCATTAAACCCTCAAGAGCTCTTAGCCCAACTCCATCGTGTGATGCAGTGAAATTAAATAAGGTAGTATCTTCAGGTAATATGGGCCAATCAAAAATCCATGAGTTAAGAATATCAGCTCTTGAAGTAATAATTGCCTCTAGGAGAAGTGGAGGCAATGGAAAATTATATGCCATATGGGCTTCATCATCAGTAACCAGATAAGATAGATTTTCCTTCTGAGGAACATTAGTTTCAGTTATTAAAACTCCATCATCAAGAAGATTATTTAAAAGAACTCTTAAGAGTTTCACAATTGAATGTGCTTTTGGTAAATGCAAGCACGTTGTCCCAGATTCCTTCCAAATAAAACCTACAGCATCAAGCCTTAACCATTTAATTCCATTAGATAAATAATTAATAATTAAATTTAAGAACTCAAGAGTCATTTTTGGATTATGCCAATTCAAATCAATTTGATCTGGACCAAAAGTTGTCCAAACTTGTTTAGGACCATCTTCAGTATTTATTTGAGAAAACAAAGAGGAACTTCTTGGCCTAACTACATTTGACCAGTCAAGATTTTGTCTTGGCGAAAAAACATTTGATATACCCGGTTCTTGGGATTTAATAAATTGTTGAACCCATGGGTGAGATGATGAGACATGGTTTAGTACTAAATCAGCCATTAAATCATGATTTTTAGAAATACTTTTGAGATCATCCCAACCACCAAATTTTTCTTCTAGGGAATCATAACTTGAAACTGCGAAACCTCCATCGCTTGTGGATTTCAGAAAAGGAAGAATATGTACAACTTTAGAAAGACTACCAAAATGTTTACTTAACAACTTCCTAAGAGTTATTAATGTTGCTTCGCCATTTTTATAAATACTATCTGCATAAGTTATCAAAACTGAATGAGATTCATTCCATCTTTCTTTATTACTTATTTCTTCATAAGCAGATTTCTCTGAGAAATCATCTAAAATCTGTAATAATTGGTTTGAAATAAAATTAATTTCTTCTGTAGTAAGATTTGAATAAATTGTTTTTAACAATTTATCAATTTTTAATCTATCTAATTTTTTCTCTGAATCAATTTGCTTCACTTTGAAAAAATCATCGAAGTATTAATACCATTCTGCACATCAATTAGAAAATGGACTTTCAACAAGGTTTAATCACAACAATACATGAATATGGAGTTACAGGAAATTTACTTAAAGAATTAAACAAAAGTCTTAAAAAAAGAACCACAAGTATATTAATTCCTTGCTTATATGAAGAATTCGAACGCCCAGCATTAAATGATATTAAAGAAGTTTTAAAAAACCTGACAGGTTTAAATGAATTGGTTATTGCTCTCTCTGCAAAAACTGTTGAGCAAGTTAAGGCAGCAAATTCATTTTTTGACTCAATGCCATTCCCAGTTCACGTTCAATGGACTAATTCTCCCTCTGTAATTGAGCTATTAAAAAGCCAAGAAAAAAATGGGTTAGAACTATTAGGAACTCCTGGTAAAGGATGGGCCGTTTGGCAAGGCATAGGAGTTGCAACTAGAAAATCAGATGTTGTAGCCCTTTTTGATGCTGACATAAGAACTTTTAGTCCTTTATACCCTTCAAGGATGATGCTTCCACTTTTAGATGAATCATATGGAATATCTTACGTAAAAGCTTTTTATAGCAGATTATCTTTAGAAACAAACCAATTACAAGGAAGAGCAACAAGATTATTTGTAGGGCCTCTATTAGCAAGTCTTGAACAGTTAGTTGGGAAAGGTCCTTTTTTACAATATCTTCAATCATTTAGATATCCATTAGCAGGTGAGTTTGCTTTCACAAAAGACCTTGCCATGAATTTAAGAATTCCTTGTGACTGGGGCTTAGAAATAGGCCTATTATCAGAGGTTTATAGAAACGTAAGAACCTCAAAAATTGCTCAAGTTGATCTAGGTTTGTTTGATCATAAACATAAAAATATTGGTGATTCATCTAAAGAAGGATTGCAAAAAATGTGCACTGAAATCCTTTCAAGTGTTTTGAGAGGTCTTATGGAGCACCAAGCAGAAACATTAACTAGCACTCAGTTAGCAACTTTAGAAGTTCTTTACAAAAGAGTTGGAGAAGATAGGGTAAAGCAATTTGGATTAGATTCAGCAGTAAATCAACTTCCATACGATAGGCACGAAGAAGAGCTTTCAGTACAAAAGTTTGCGAAACTACTAAGACCTGCCACAGAGAATTACCTGGCTTGCCCTACGACACTTCAATTACCAAGTTGGTCAAGAGTTCTATCTTGTGAAAACAAACTTCAGGATGATTTAGCTATTGCGGGATCAAAAGACATAAAGATAAGTAAAAAAGAACTAATTAAAAACTTCTAAAGCAAAAAATACCTTTGAGCCATTGGAACTTCATCAAGTGGTTCACAAGTAAGAAGTTCTCCATCAGAAAAAACTTCATAAGTTTGAGGATCAACTGAAATATTTGGTAGTTTACTATTAAGTTTTAAGTTTGATTTATTGATATATCTAGTATTTTCTACAGCAATACATTTCTTTTGTAAGCCTAATTTATTTGGAACATTTTGATCAATTGAATTTTTACTCAAAAAGGTAAAAGAACTCTTAATAAGAGACTGGCCGAAACTTGCAAACATAGGTCGACCATGTACGGGTCCAGGAGTAGGTATTGAAGCATTTGCATCACCCATTTGGGACCAAACTATAGATCCCCCTTTAACAACTAATTCAGGCTTTACTGCAAAAAAGGAAGGTTTCCACAATACCAAGTCAGCAATTTTTCCCTTTTCTATAGATCCAACATATTTATTAATACCATGAGCTATTGCTGGATTAATTGTAACTTTAGAAATATATCGCTTTACTCTGTAATTATCGTTTCTATCAGAATCCTGCGATAGCGGCCCCCTTTGTACTTTCATTTTGTGGGCGGTTTGAAAAGTTCTTGTTATTACTTCACCAACTCTTCCCATAGCTTGAGAATCACTAGCAATAATTGAAAAGGCACCTATATCATGCAAGATATCCTCAGCTGCAATAGTCTCTCTTCTTATCCTTGATTCAGCAAATGCAATGTCTTCTGGGATTTTTGAATCTAAATGATGACAAACCATTAACATGTCAAGATGTTCTTCTAATGTATTCCTGGTATAAGGTCTTGTTGGATTTGTACTACTAGGAAGTACATTCTTTTCTCCACAGATTTTTATAATGTCTGGAGCATGTCCTCCACCTGCTCCTTCAGTATGAAAAGTATGAATAGTTCTTCCTGCAATAGCTTTAATGGTATCTTCAACAAAGCCTGCCTCATTCAAAGTATCCGTATGAATACATACTTGTACGTCAAACTTATCTGCAACATTTAGACAAGAATTTATTGTAGAAGGAGTGGTTCCCCAATCCTCATGGAGCTTCAGTCCACATGCACCAGCCTCAACCTGATCAATAAGATTGTTCTCGTTTGTTGAGTTTCCTTTCCCAAAAAAACCTAAATTCATGGGAAATGCCTCTGCAGATTGAAGCATTCTTGAAATATGAAAAGAACCAGGAGTACAAGTAGTAGCATTTGTGCCAGTTGCAGGCCCAGTTCCCCCTCCCAACATGGTTGTAATTCCAGAGGCTAGTGCTGTCTCAATTTGTTGGGGACAGATAAAGTGAATATGGGTATCTATTGAACCTGCAGTGAGAATATGCCCCTCTCCAGCTATTACTTCTGTTGATGCACCAATAACAATATCAACATTATCCTGGATATCAGGATTACCAGCCTTACCAATTCCAAAAATCATTCCATCTTTTATACCTACATCAGCCTTAATTATTCCCCACCAATCTAGGATTAAAGCATTAGTTATTACGGTATCTACAGCTCCATCAGCCCTTCTTACTTGAGACTGTCCCATCCCATCTCGAATAACTTTACCTCCCCCAAATTTAACTTCATCTCCGTATGTAGTTAAATCCTTTTCTACTTCTATAAAAAGTTCGGTATCAGCGAGCCTTACTCTATCTCCGATAGTGGGTCCGTAAGTTTGAGCATAAGTTTTTCTATCAATTTTATAAGACATAATTTTAACTATCTAAAGAACCATTAACTAATGAATTAAAACCATATGCATTTCTTAAGCCTGAAAATGGGACTAATTTGACATCTGTTGTATCACCCGGTTCAAATCTAATCGCTGTTCCTGCAGGAATGTCAAGACGCATACCGTGTGTTATTTCTCGGTCAAAAATTAAAGCCTTGTTTGCTTCATAAAAATGATAATGAGATCCAACTTGCACAGGTCTATCTCCAGAATTAGAAACCGTTACTGTTTTAACTTGCTTACCAAGATTTAGTTCGATTTCACCTTGTTCAGGAACTATTTCGCCAGGAATTAATTTACTCATATTTAATTAATCGGATTGTGAATAGTAACTAATTTAGTACCATCGGGGAAAACCGCTTCTATTTGAACCTCATCAACCATTTCGGGAATGCCCTCCATAACTTGTGATTTTGAAAGCCAAGTAGTTCCCTCTGACATTAATTGACTTACACTTTTACCATCTCGTGCTCCTTCAAGAACTTGAAAACTTAAAAAAGCAATTGTTTCAGGATAATTAAGCTTAAGACCTCGACTAAGCCTTCTTTCAGCTAAAAGCGCAGCAGAAAAAATTAATAACTTATCCTTTTCTTGAGGTGAAAGATGCATAATAAAAAATTAATCTATAAATTCTTAAAAAAGGTTCTTTCTGAACATAATTAATAATTCATAGAATCTTGTAAAGGCCATACACCTTGATATTTTGGCTCACAAAATCCACAAACAGATCTAATTTGTTTCCAAATACAAAAAAAACATTTTCTAGCATCTTGAGAAGAACTCCCTAGGAATCTTACAGAGATTCCATTTTCAAGGATTCCAATAGATAAATTATTATTAGTTTCATTGAAAATCTTTTTTATATTTCGTACAAGATTATTTATTTTTGATTTCGAAAAATCTTTTTCGCAAATCCAAATTAAGGATCCAAAAACGGGCATGTAATCCATGCCTGACTTGGCCACAAAACTTGCCTGAGATAATTCAATCTGATCAACATATTCCCAATCATCAAGTAAATCATTATTTCTTATAATTTCTAATTTAGACCTAAAAACTCCACTCTCAATAGATTCTCCGGAAGAAGATCTGCCAAGTCTTATTAAATCTGTAAATAAAAAACTTGAAGTTTTTGAAATAGATACTTTAAAAATTTGCTCATATAAACCATTTGCGAAGATGATCGTTTCTTGGGGAAGATATTCTAAATGAGAATTGTCAAGAATGTTTATGAGATTCATTTGCTTTGAAAAACTTCCTTTTGGATTAATTTTAGATCTTCCAACTGATCCATATACTTTCTGAGCTGAAGAAGTCGTCAACAAAACCTTAGAATTTTTTTCAAGATTTACCTCAAAATCGAGCAAATCACCTCCTACCAATCCCCCTGCAGTATGCAGCACAGGCAAAATACATCTGCCCTCTTGATCGTGAGTAGACTTGAGTAACTTATAAGGAGAAGTTGATTTAGATTTAAAGATTGTTTTATCAACATTTCCTAAACTTGCTTTATTATTGAAAAAATTTAAGAAACAATTACCTTCCCATGAAGTTTTAATCATAAATTGTTTTCTTTAATTACTAAATTAAAGTAACCAAAAATTTTGATTATGAGAATGAATAAACAAATTGTTGTAACTGATTGGATTAAGGAAAAACCAAAATTAGGTTTAATTTTAAAACTTACCTTAAGTTCGGATGAAAGAAGAATCTTAAGAGGTAAAAGATTAACTGATTGTTATCAAGAAATAATTTTACAATTACCCAGAAAAGGAAAATTAAACGATGGAGATATTCTTTCAACTAATAACTCCAATTTTTATGTAGAGATAATTGCTAAAACAGAAGATTTAATTGAAATAAGTTCAAATTCTAAAATTGAGCTAATTAAAACTGCTTATCATCTTGGAAATAGGCACGTGGAAGTAGAAATTGAAGAAGGAATTCTTTTAACAAAAAGTGATTATGTTATTAAAAATATGCTTCTTAATTTTAAAGTTGATGTAAAAAATACGAAAAAAAAGTTTTTTCCGGAAAGAGGTGCCCACAGTCATGAGTAAAAGTCACTTATTAAAATATTTACTAATAAGTCCTAACTTACCAGTTGGAGGATTTTGTTATTCGGAGGGAATGGAGAGTTTTCTTCATAATAAAAATTTAACAGATTCAAATTCGGTAAAAGACTTAATAATAAGTGAACTAAAAATTGGTCAGATAAGGCTAGATGCAAGACTTTTACTAGATTTTTATGATATTTTCAATGAGATAAACGACCGCAAAAATTTAAAAGTTAATTTGCAAAAGCTAATGAGTTTGGATAAATGGTTTCTCTCATCAAAGGACTCTCTCGAGATTAGAGAACAACAAATTCAAATGGCAAAATCTCTTTTTGATTTAACCAAAGAATTTGGATTTAAATATCTATATGAAAATAATAAAAAAAGCTCCTGGTCATTAGCGTGGAGTTGGGCTTGTTATTGTTTTGAAATTACCAAGTTAGAAATGGTTGAGAATTTTTTCTATGCATGGAGTGCAAACCAACTTAGTGCTGCATTAAGAATTATCCCTATTGGGTCAACAAAAGCACAACTAATTCAGAGAGACTTATTAGCAATCATTTCAAAAGTTTCTAAAGAAATTATGGACAAAGAAATTGATGACATCTATTTTGGCAATGTAGGTTTAGCTATGGCACAACAAAATCATAATGACCTTTATACAAAACTTTTTAGAAATTAATTTATGAGCAGCAAATTGAGAGTAGGGGTTGCTGGGCCTGTAGGTTCTGGAAAAACTGCATTAGTAGAGACTCTATGCTTAAGCATGAAAAAAAATTTTGAGATAGCAGTTGTCACCAATGATATCTACACCAAAGAGGATGCTAACTTTCTAATAAATAAAAAGGTTTTAGAGGAAGGAAGGATTATTGGTGTTGAAACAGGAGGTTGTCCTCATACCGCGATAAGAGAGGATTGTTCATTAAACAAAAATGCAGTTTTAGATTTAGAAAATAAATATAATCCTTTAGATTTTGTTTTTGTAGAAAGTGGAGGTGATAATTTAGCATCTAGTTTTAGTCCAGAACTTGTAGATTTATCAATATATGTAATTGATGTATCTGCCGGAGACAAAATCCCTAGAAAAGGTGGACCAGGAATAACAAGGTCGGATTTATTATTAATAAATAAAATTGACTTAGCAGATAAAGTTGGTGCAGATTTAAATATTATGAAAAGTGATACTGAATTTATGAGAAAAGGGAAACCTTGGTTTTTTACCAACCTAAGTAGCGGCACAGGAGTTGAAGAAATAACTCAATTTTTAGAATCGCACATACCCAACAATTGAAACCAGAAAAATGTTCATTACTAATATATTGGATTCAACAAAAAGTTACGACTGATACAAAACGAATCCTCACTCGTTAATAACTTTTACTTTATCCCCCTAATGAGGGTCAATTAACTAATTTATCCTAATTCATGAGAATTTCAAGGCGTATTTTGGCAGGTTTAGCTACTGCCTCACTTGCGGTCACCGCAACTTCCTGTGGTGGAGGCGGAACCTCCGGAAGTTTCGATGACACCGTAACCGTTGGTATTTTGCATTCGTTATCTGGAACAATGGCTATCTCTGAATCAACTCTTGTTGATACAGAAAAAATGGCTATTGAAGAGATAAATGCTGCTGGTGGTGTTAAAGTTGGCGGCAAAAGCTACAAAATAGAGTACATAGTTGAAGATGGTGCATCTGACTGGCCAACTTTTGCTGAAAAATCAAAGAAACTTATAGACCAAGACGGAGTTCCTGTCGTATTTGGTGGATGGACATCTGCAAGTAGAAAGGCAATGTTACCTGTCTACGAATCAAAAGATGCGTTCCTCTACTACCCAATTCAATATGAAGCTCAAGAATGTTCTAACAACATCTTTTATACAGGAGCCACACCAAACCAACAATCCGAACCGGCTACAGATTTTATGTATAAGCGTTCTCCCGCAGCTGGTGGAGATTTCTTCCTTGTAGGTTCTGATTATGTTTTCCCAAGAACTTCAAATACAATTACAAAAGCTCAGGTAAAACAGTTAGGCGGTAAAGTTGTCGGAGAAGATTACCTTCCTTTAGGAAATACTGAAGTTGCTCCAATTATCTCAAAAATCAAAAAAGCGCTGCCTGAGGGTGGAATAATCATTAATACTCTTAATGGTGACCAAAACGTTGCATTCTTCAAACAGATTCAAGACGCAGGGATCACTCCTTCAAGTGGGTACTACGTAATGAACTATTCAATTGCTGAAGAAGAGATTAGTACAATTGGTCCTGAGTTCCTTGAAGGTCATTACGGTGCTTGGAACTACATGATGTCAATTGATACTCCTGCATCTAAGAAATTTGCTGCAAGTTTCAAGAAAAGATGGGGAGCAGATCGTGTTGTAGCTGATCCTCAAGAATCTGCATATAACATGGTCTACTTATGGAAACAGGCCGTAGAAGATGCTGGAACATTCGACGACAACGCAGTAAGGGAAGCCCTTGTTGGACAAAAGTTTGATGCTCCACAAGGTCCTGTAGAAGTTATGCCTAATCACCACTTATCTCAAACAGTAAGAATTGGCGAGATTAATGCAGAGGGTGGATTTACAATCCTTGAGGAAACAGGAGTTGTTCTTCCTCAAGCATGGAACCAAAAGCATCCAAGTTCAAAAGGATTTGCATGCGATTGGACTGATCCTTCAAAAGGAGAAAAGTATAAGCTTTAATCTAATTAAAACTTATACTTCAAAATAAAAGGAGGTTAACGCCTCCTTTTATTTTATATAATCAAATATTTTCTTTTTTTTTAAATTGGAGTTACTTCTCGATAGTCTTTTTAATGGTGTTGCAATCGGATCTGTACTACTTGTTGCTGCATTAGGTCTAGCAATTGTTTTTGGTCTTATGGGAGTAATAAATCTTGCCCATGGAGAATTAATGATGCTTGGGGCTTACACAACATATGTAACACAATTAATTTTCAAATTACCTATATTAAAACCTTTCTACAATTCGTACATAATAGTTTCCATTTTCCTTGCTTTTATTGTTAGTGGAGTAGTAGGCATTCTCCTAGAAAAAACTATAATTAGAAAGCTTTATGGAAGTCCATTAGAAACACTCCTCGCAACTTGGGGAGTAAGCTTAATTCTTCAACAATTTGTTAGAAGTGTACCTTTAGCTTATGGGACCGGTTTGGTTATAAGTCTGTTAATTGGTTTATTCTTACCAGCAACATTTCCTTCAAAAATAAAAGAATCAATAAATTTGAAATATTTTAAATTTAGTTCTTGGATATTTGCTGCTTTAACTGGGGTCCTCACAGGTAGCGTAATCTCATCCTCTGTCAGCAAACTTAGTAGAGCAAGCGCTCGAAATGTTGATGTAACAGCACCTTCATGGATGAGAGGTCAAGTAGAAATTATTGGCACTGCATTTCCTAAAACCAGATTAATGATAATATTCATTACTTTAATCTCCGTAATAGCAATAACATTATTTCTTAATCAAAGTGCTTGGGGGATGCGTATAAGAGCAGTTACTCAGAACCGACAAATGAGTGATTGCCTTGGTATATCAACTGAAAAAGTAGATATAATTACTTTTGGAATTGGATCTGGCTTAGCAGGAGTTGCAGGAGTTGCAGTATCTCTTTTGGGTTCTGTAGGACCAAATGTTGGAGGGAACTATATAGTTGGTTGTTTTATGGTTGTAGTGCTTGGAGGAGTAGGAAATTTATTAGGCACAGTACTAGCTTCATTTGGAATAGGAATAATGACTGATTTAATTGGAGCTGGAAGACTCTTATCAATATGGCCTGATATGCCTTTACCTTTATCAAACACTATCAACTTTTTTGCGACCACAAGTATGGCAAGAGTAATGATATTTGCACTAATTGTTATATTTTTGCAATTTAAACCTACAGGTTTATTTCCTCAAAAAGGGAGGATGGTTGAAAACTAATGTCTTTAAGTAAAATTAAATTTGATAAAAAAATAGTATTATCATTTTGGATAATATTAATAGCCTTAATTATTGCAGCACCAACATTACTTCCTGTATTTAGACTAAATCTTCTAGGCAGATACTTATCTTTGTCCATAGTTGCGCTTGGTGTTGATCTTATCTGGGGATACACAGGTTTACTAAGTCTTGGACAAGGTATATTTTTTGCACTAGGTGGATATTGTGCAGCAATGTATTTGCAAATAACCAGCTCCTCTGAATTTCCAAATAATATTCCTGAATTTTTTGCTTTATATGGTGTAGAAAAATTACCTTTTTTCTGGGAACCGTTTAGATCGCCAGTTTTCACATTCCTCGCTATCTGGATAATTCCAGCATTGGTTGCTGGTTTAATTGGATTTCTTGTTTTCAGGAATAGAATCAAAGGGGTATATTTTTCTATACTTACACAAGCTTCTCTTCTTGTATTCTTTAACTTCTTTAATGGACAACAAAAACTTATAAATGGAACAAATGGATTAAAAACAGATGTAACACAACTTTTTGGTGAGATGGTAGGTTCTGAATCAATGCAAAGACTTTTCTTTTGGATAACTGCTTTCTTAGTAATAGCAGCATGGTTTTTTGCAAAGTGGGTAGTTAAAGGTAGATTTGGCAATATTCTTATAGGAATTAGAGATGATGAACCAAGAGTTAGGTTTACAGGATACAATCCAGTGATATTTAAGACGATAATATTTTCCATTGCTGGAGGTCTTGCTGGAATATCGGGAGCTTTATATACCGTTCAATCTGGAATAGTATCCCCTCAATTTATGACGGTTCCCTTTTCTATAGAAATGGTTATATGGGTTGCTGTGGGAGGAAGAGGAACTTTATTGGGAGCGATACTAGGAGCAGTTTTCATCAACTATGCAAAAAGTCTTGTAAGTGAAGCTTTACCTGCTAGTTGGATGTTTATTCAAGGAGGGTTATTTATATTGGTTGTAACAGCTCTGCCAGAAGGAGTTTTAGGATGGATTCAAGGAGATGGTCCTAGGAATCTTCTTCAAAGATTTGGTTTGAAGAGGAAGATTGAAACCTATCCAAGCTTAGAAGTTAACAATAAGGAGGAGAATAATGAATAATAAAGATCTTCTGAATTTAATAGATATTACTGTTAGTTTCGAGGGTTTTTTAGCTCTCAACAAGCTAAATTTAAATTTGAAGAAAGGAGAATTAAGAGCTGTAATAGGACCAAATGGAGCAGGTAAAACAACATTTCTTGATGTAATTACTGGAAAGGTTAAGCCAACAAATGGTGAGGTGATTTTTAAAGGGAAATCATTAGTAGGTAGAAAGGAGCATAAAATAGCTAGACTTGGTGTTGGAAGAAAGTTCCAAAGTCCAAGAATCTTTGAAAGTCTAACAGTTAAAGAAAATCTTGAAATATCGGTAACAACTCCTAAAAGTCCCTTAAACCTTATAAATAAAAGTATTAAGGATGAGCAGCTTTATGAGATTGATCGTCTTATGAAGATTGTTAATTTAGCTCAAAAAGTTGATTCTAAAGCTGGATCTTTATCACATGGCCAAAAACAATGGCTTGAGATAGCCATGTTAGTAGGTCAGAAGCCAGATTTAATGTTAGTAGATGAACCTGTTGCCGGATTGACTGATGAAGAAACTGATCTTACAGCTGATTTATTAAAATCTTTATCGGGAGAAAACACAGTAGTGGTAATTGATCACGATATGGAATTTATAAGAAGACTTGATAGCAATGTTTCAGTTTTAAATCAGGGAACAGTATTATGTGAGGGAACGATGGAAACCATACAAAAAGACAAAAAAGTTATTGATGTTTATTTAGGAAGACCTGAGGACTAGTTATGGAAAATTTACTCGAAATAAAATCCTTAAATACTTATTATGGCGAGAGTCATATTCTTAGAGATGTAGATTTAAATGTTAAATCAGGAGAAATGGTTTGTTTGATTGGAAGAAATGGAGTTGGCAAAACAACTTTATTGAAATCACTAATTGGTTTGTTAAAACAAAAAAAAGGCGATATCTATTTGATTGGTGAAAATATCAACAGAAAAGCCCCTCATCAAAGGGCTAGAAAAGGAATGGCTTACGTTCCTCAAGGTAGAGAAATTATTCCATACCTATCAGTTGAAGAGAATCTTATGTTAGGAATGGAGTCTCTACCAGGTGGATTATCTAAGAACAAAAAAATAGATCCATTTATCTATGATCTCTTCCCAATCCTAAAAGATTTTCTTCAAAGGAAAGGGGGAGATCTTAGTGGAGGGCAACAACAGCAATTAGCCATTGCAAGAGCATTGCTAGGCAAACCTCAACTTCTATTACTTGACGAACCAACGGAAGGCATTCAGCCGAATATAGTCTTAGACATTGAAAATGCAATTAACCAGATAATTAGAGATACAGGAATTGGTGTTTTATTAGTTGAACAACATTTGCATTTTGTAAGACAAGCCAATAGATATTATGCGATGCAACGCGGAGGTATAGTTGCAAGCGGAAATACTAGTGAGTTGAGTCAAGCGGTTATTGATAAATTCTTGAGTGTATAATAAATTATTATTTTAAATTAATAAAAATCTTTAATCATTTTTCGCATCTTATAAGGTCTATACTGTTTGGATGCTCATTAATATACTTATTAAATTCCATTGCTAGTGTTCTAGCCTCGTAAGCGTCAAAAGCATAAAAACAATTTTCTAATCTTATATTTTGAAAATCACGGTAATGCACTGTATATGGCTTCAACATATTATTTTTGTTCATTTTAATTTGCTAAAAAGCAACTATATATATTTCAACCATGCATTGATTCGTAAATTTAAAGCACAACTTTTGTTGTTATCAAAATATATTGACTTAAATTATGTAGTTAAAAATACCTTATAAAGGAAAAAAGCAATTAATCTATTTTTTTTTATTTTTAGAATCTTGCTTTTTACCTTCTATTAAAAAAACAAATTTTGATAAAATATAACCAAAAACTGGGGCCCAAAACTTTTCATAAAAAAATTTCATAGAAAATTAAGCAGCTAATGATTCGTTATCTTTAATTTCAATTTTATTTATACGCTTCAAATCCATAGAATTAAATAAATGTTGCATAACCAAAAAATCAAGTTCCCCTTTCAACAAGTCAACATCTGATGAGAGTAGATCATCAACAAAATCATCAAAAGTATCTAAAAGAGGGTTCACAATTAAAATTATTTTTGCCATTATCATCGCATTAACAACAAAAGTCAACAAAATTTGAATGTTAATCTTGAATTTTTAAAATTAATGAATAAATACTAAAAAACTAAATAATAAAAATAAACAAACAAAATAACAGATTTAATATCAAGCTTAGGGTTTTTGAATTAAATTTCATTTATCTTTCTTTTCTTAATTTTATATCTCTCCTGATTAGCAATATCAAAAAGACAATAAATATTTGCTAAAAAAAAATTTAAAGAATTCATCATCAAACCATTTAATATATTTATAGCAAGACTATTCATGTGCCAATTTGTAAAGAATCACTTAAAAATGTTTAAAAGCAATAAATTTTTATAGCAATCGAATTGATATTAATAGCTAATTTTAAATACTATTTTTTAATTAGCTCGAAGTAACCATTTTTATTTAATAAGTACTTATCAAACCAAAGGCTTAATAGATTGTCTAATCCTATTCCATTCATTTTATTTATTTGCGAAGTCTTATAGTCTGAGAGTGCAAGCAATAAATAAGGAAAAATCATATCAGAAACCCCTTTTGGCAGTTTTTCTAAAGGTACTCCATGCGCTCTATCCCATAAAATTTGCATATCCTGAGAGAACAAAGAACTCCAATAACTAAAATTACAATATAACTTGTCTGGAGGTAGGAGATTTACAGATAAACCTGGGAGAGATGAATTCATGGGAATAAATATTTTATAGATTAATTGAATTTAGGTTTTTGAAATGATGAAAAATAATCTTAAATATGCGAATCTCCTATATATATAAATTTAATTTAACGCACAGTACATCACTTAGCAACACCTTATCAAGTGTTATATTTATCCATCATTTCCTGAAATTTTAGGAATGATAAAAACTTTTTATAAGTTTGCAAGTCAAAAGCCTCCTGATTCTCTTCATTTAAATGGGTTGATTTACTAAGAGTAAAATGATTTCCTAAGTTAGTATCAATTGAAAGTTTTTCATTATCTTTAAAGTAACCAGAATTATCAAATAAGTTTTTTGAATTATAGGCATTTGATTGATATGATTGAGTTGCTTTACCATTTTTTTTATTAAATATACCTCTAGTAGAAAGTGCTTCTTCTACCAAGATACTTATTATTTTTGAATTACTTAAATTGTTCTCTGTGCTCAACTTTTCAATTATTCTCATAACATCTTCTCTTGGAATAAAACCAACTCTTTTTTTCTTGGTAGGCATTTAAAAATTAATTAAAGTTCAGCACTTGACTGTAATAAGTGTTGCACTATATTCATTATAAGTCAATTTAATGCTAATGATTTTACCAACAACATTACTCTTAGGAGCCCTTGGATATCTTTTCTATACTTCAAAAAAAGAACTTTCACTAGAACACCATGAACTTATAGAAAACCAAAAAGAGAATGATGATTTGTATAAAGATTTGGAAGATCTATTTATTTAAAATTACTGCATAGATATTAAAGAGATATTAAAGAACAGTGTTTCTTGACTAAAGATATACAAAACCTTAAACATAATTAAAATTAGAGTAATAAAACTATAAATTCAATGACAGTCCATCAAGATTACGAAATAAAAATCAATCTAAATGAATTGATCGAGAAGAGAATCCCATGTTGTGATTTACTTCATCCTGATCATTGTTTAACAGAAAAACAAGTCTCTGAAATTGCTCATGATATTCGTATGGATTTAAATTTGCATGATCTTTACAAGCAAGTGGATCAACACATCATGAATTATGTAAATGCAGCAGGGATTGATAACAAAGATCATTGGGTTGAACCACATCTTCCAGATTTGGAGAGAGATTTAAAAGAAGAAGTTGGTATAGAATTTGATTAATTTTTCCTATAAAAGAGATTAATAAATGTATTTTTTTTCTAAATCATCTATCAATTTATAAATACTTTTAGCTGATCTCTTTCTTTTCTTTAAAATTCTCAATACTGTAAATCCAATCAATACTGCAAAAATAGGTGTGAAAATAATAATTCCATGATCCATAACCATCAAACAGAAGCCTATTATAAAAATAATTAAAAAGTCTGCACCAATAAAATAGGTACTTTATACAAATATTCACGAAAAAAATTAAGATTTCTCATAGAAAAGTGAAAGAATTAAATTTTTCTGTAGATTATGTAGATATAAATTTTAATTAAATAAAGATAATGATTAATTATTTTGCTTTAACAGTAACTGAGATGGGGATCGGCAAGATAGAGTTAGCAGTTATTAGTGCAGTAATTTTAATATTTCCAATTTTATTTGTTTATGCATCTAAAAACCTTGATGCTAAGGGGGTTTTCGAATGGATGATGGAAAAACCTAATGATTGGATAGGTAAAAAATAAAACTTTAACAATTTACATTTTACTAATTGAATTTTAAATTTTCTAAATTACTAATATCGAAATCATAAACCTGGCAATTATTTTCTAAATCATTAACTATTGAATTTTTTAGTAGAGAATAATCTATAAACTTATTGAGTTTATTATTTTTAAATTCCTTATTAGTTTCTCCAATAGCAAATGCCAAAGCTCCCTCATAAGATATACCGAATTTGGAAGTGTTACAGTAAGTTCTTGTGAACTTATTAGAAATCTTTTTAGTATACTTTTCTAGATTATTAGAAGAAGCATCCAATGAGTAAACTGGGCTACTAAAAATAAGAAGCAAAGTTAAAGTGAATATCGTAAAAACTCTTTTGATCATAATATTTCATAAATTGCAAATTTAATATAGTTTAGAATTTAACTCTGACGAATATGTTTTATTAAAAATATAGAAACTATAAATTTACTAAACACAAAATCTATTTCATATTTTAGAAGATAGAAACTCTCTAAATGAGTATTTTATAGTTTGAATTTTTTTTGGTAGTTTTTTTAAAAAACGCCTAAATGCTTTTGGCATAAAAAATCAATCTCAATACTTAATAGATAACAAATAATACTTGGATGCTCAATAAGTAAATTAATTATTAAATATATGGATTGAGCTATGGAAATGTATTTGAATATGAATTATTGTTAAATAAAGTATTAAATACAAAATTAATATGGCACTACCAGAACTTATTTATGCGCCTTTAGATGGCGGAACAATACATAGATATGAAATTAGTGGTGGCAAGAGAAAATTCTTAAGATTTATAGGTTGTTATTTGGGTCAATGCAATTTCCACAAAAATATTGATGATGCTATTGATTACATAAAAAATTTGAAAGAATCACAAAAGATACAAAAAACATGAAATAAAGATACATAAATACGATAGGGACTAAATATTTATCAAGAACTACATAATTATTGCTACAAATAATAGAGAATTTTCTATTTATAAGTAATTGATTATTTACTTGGGTTATAGTTCCGAAAGATAAACAGTCATTTAAAAAAAGAAATTAATTTATGGAAAACAGACAAATTAATTTTTTTAAATCAAAAGACTTAAATACCGTTCTTAAACCATTTAAAAAAGGAACGGTAGTAAAAATTGACTCGTTTGATATTAGAGAAAATCAAAATGAATTAAAAATAGGTTTATTTGGTTGGTATGCTATTTGTCCTTCGAAAGAACTAAAAAAAAATAAGCTATATTATTTTTCACTTTATGATGAGCCTCTTGTTCTTTATAGAGATGAAAATGAAAACGTTAGGTGCATTAAAAATATTTGTCCACATAGGGGGGCCTCTTTTTTTAAAGGAACATTATCAGATGGAGTAATATCCTGTCCCTATCATGGAGCTAAATTCTCATCTGGTGGAAGTTGCCAAAATCTCGATAGAATAACATGCAGACATATAGTAGATAATAACTACGATAACTACGCCAAAAGAATTCACTTATCTCAATACAAAGCTTTAGAAAAGAATGGATATATTTTTGTACATTTTTCTAAAAAATCTGACACTGATTTAAACAATATAATTGAAGATGCACCAATAAGTAATTACGAATTATATGAAAATGGGTTTACGAATAAGGATTATGTATATGAAGAGGTATTAGTTGACTTCAAATGTGATTGGTCAAGAATAATTGAAAATCACTTAGATATCCTTCATCTTTTTTGGGTTCATGGCGATACAATCCCTGATAAAGATGTAAATAAAAACGTTCTAGTTAGTTTTAACCAAAAAATTAATGTAACTCTTCAATACATTGAAAGTATTTATTACTACAAGAATAAGCCTACAGAAGAATTTATCCGGATAAAATACATACCACCTGGAAGAATATTAATTTATAAAGGTGATCCCTCTGCAGCAAGATATTTACAAGTCTTAGATCATATTCCACTAGGAAATAACAATGCAAGAGTAATAGTGAGACATTACAGAAAATTTTTAAAAAATAAACTAGTTAATAACCTCATATTGTTTAAAGAGAATCAAAGAAAGATTTTTTATAAGATATTTGATGAGGATTATATGATTTTAAAAACACAAACATATAACCACAATATGGGATTTATAAGTAAGGATGAAATAAAATTATTGGGAGAAGATAGAATAATAAATTATTTTTGGAAATGGTACAAAAAGTCTGAAGATAAAGATGAACCATGGAAAAATTATATAAAGTCCCAAAATCTTGATGTATATGACAAAGTGATATTGAAATATCCTCCTGAGATAAAGAAGTTAGAAATCGCAAATAATATAGATATCATTAGAAAAACATTTATACGATTTGCTGCTCCGCTTATATTTTTTATGTTAATAATATAATTCATGAAGAAAATAGATAGACCTTCATGGTTAAATTGGCTATATCTTTTTATTTTTATTTTAAGCTCAATTCAATTGATTATATTTTGGAGTAATAAGTTTTAGTCTTGAGTAAATTTTGGTTTGACGCAAAAAATATAAATTGTTTTAAAAATGGCATTAGAGTAATTAAAGATTTAAATTTAAAAATAGCGTATTCAGAGAATGTCATATTAATTGGGCCAAATGGTTCAGGTAAATCATCCTTAATTGAAATAATTAATAGAAACATATACCCAGTAGAAGCAAATGAATCGAAACTGAAGATATTTGACAAAGAACTTATAAATTTATGGGAACTAAGAAAAAAGATAAGTACCGTAAATAATGATATAAAAAAGAGAATAAATCCAAATTTACAAGTTTTTGATTTAATTTTAAGTGGACTATATGGAAGATATTGTTACGTACAAAATAAATCGGAAAAAGATTCTAATAAGGTGGAAAAAATCATGAAGAAAATGAATATATCTAATTTATCTAAAAAGAATTTTTCCTATTTATCAGATGGAGAGAAACAAATTTCTCTCATTGCAAGGGCATTAATCAAAAAACCAAAAATCTTAATCCTAGATGAACCAATTGCAAATTTAGATTATAAATCAAAGTTTTTTGTAGTTGATAAGGTTAATGAATTATCAAAATTAAATACTAAAATTTTATGCGTCACTCATGATATTTCAACGATTACAAAAGTTTATGACCGGGTGATAATGCTAAAAGATGGCAAAATAATCGCCGATGGAGATCAAGATAAGGTTATAAATAGTGAGAATCTTAATAATTTATATGGTATTCAAGTAGAGGTAACTAATAATAATGGAATTTGGAATATAAAAAGATTAATTAGATAACAATTATGAAAATAGCAATCGCAATAGCTAGAAATACTAAATATTTACTTTTTAAAAATGAAGAGGATTTATTTTTAAATGAAGAAGATCCACATTTAGAACATACAATCTTACCTCCTAAAGATCGATCTGAGACGAATGAAGAACTTCCACAATTAAAACAAACTCTATTTACGCCCATCTAAAATAAAATTTTTAGCAATTCTATCTAAATTATATTGCTAAATACTATGTAAAGAAAAACTTCAGAATCATGATGATAATGAGAATCTATTGCAATAAGTAATTTTATAGTGCATAATTGATAATAATTCTCATTATCATATTTTAATTAATGAATTTCCATAGTTATGGAGAATCCGCGTCAAAATTAGTAAGAATAATTACTGGTCAATCGGTATTAATAGATCCTTCATCAAGACCAAAAGGGACATGCCTAGAAGTTGAAAGTGGAATTGCTAGGGTTTATTGCCCTTGTGAAGAAACTGAAGGAATGACACTTGCATTTTTACAATCAGGTGATCAGCTAAGAACGGACCTTTTATGTAGCGAAGGTGTCTGTGTTGAAGCGTTAACAGATTTGTCTTTTCATAGCAATGTAAATATTGATCAGAATATTGGTTTTGATGCAGTAAATGAATGGACTTTGCAACTCCTTAGGATAAGGCACTTAGGGAATGCAGAACAACGATTACAAGCCTTGTTTTCAATACTAGTTAATCGTCTAGGTAGAAGATGTGGTCAATGGTGCGAGTTACCCTTTAGGTTAACGCACGAAAGGATTGGAGAATTAATCGGTTCTACACGCGTAACATCAACAAGATTAATTTCTAAATTAAGATCATCTGAGTTATTAATAGCTCCTATTGGAACCCAAACAGTCAGTGTTGCCCCTTCTTTTATTGAAACATCGCCGCTATAAAAACATGAAGGAATCACAATCACTTACAAACAACTTGTTAATGGAAGTTGATTTTTTATCTAATAGACTCAGAAATATCAAGCAATCCTACAAAACTACAGAAAATAAAGCATTGAAAGGAAGGTTATTTATTGAAAACAAAAATATTTTTAAAAGAGTTAAGGAAATTTATAAAATAGCTGAACTTTTAAATAAAAATAATGGGAAAGTCAACTTTTCGAATTTACTTTTTGAAATAACCAAAAGGACATTGAATGAAAATAAATTTGAAAGTAATTTATTTTTTCTTTAAATCACTATCAATTAATAAGATTGCCGAAGGTTGATTAGAAGCAAACTTAACCTTGCCCAGTATGTTCGCAAATTCATCTTCTGATTGTGTTTGAGCATCTATAATAGGATCTAAAAATACGTTAGTTCTTGTATCTGCAATTCTTTCTGATATGGAATAAAGTTGTTGAAGAGACGAAGTTAAATCAGCCTCCATATTAAAAGAATAAGAAATCAGCTCCTCTAAAGAATCCCATGTTTGAACGGGAGCAGGAATTTCATCTAATTTTACGCTTTGTCCTCTTGCGATTAAGTAATCTGCAAATTTCTGAGCATGTTCAATTTCGGCTTGTGATTCACTTAGAAAATGAGTGGCAAATCCATTTAAATCACGTTCTTGAAACCATAGATACATAGAAAAATATTGAACATTGGCATATCTTTCCATTGTTAGATGTTCAAAAATGTTATCCAACAAACTTTTGTCTATGGGTTGAGCAACAGCTCTTCCTGATGGACCAAAATTAACTAATTTTTTTGTTTTTATGTTATTTTCGTTCATTTTCAAATAAGTATCTTAGTAAATAATACAACATTTTGTATAAATTAGTAATTAATAAATCCTTTAAATTAAATTAAATAATATGATAATGAAAATCACTCGCAATACTATAAATGAATTTAGAGTACAGTTTTTCTGAACTGCTTTTAACTAATAAAATATATAAAGATAAAAAAAAGAAATGTAAAAAGAAAAAATGCTCTAATTGGAAGGGAGGGAAGTGTAATTGCCTATAAATAAATTCTATATATATACCTTATGTGCTCCAGGATATAAAAAATAGTAACTATTTTTATTTATAAAAAGAGAACATTTATCACCATTATTTAGGAGATTATTAATATCAGTTCTAACCCGTAATATGTTTCCATTAATAGTTACTTTATATATAAGAAATTCTCCAAGAAATTCTTTAGATATTACATTCGCATTTCCAGATTCTGATCTTTTAATTGATATAAATTTAGGCGCAATTGACATACTTTTAATATTTGCATTTTGTAAAGCTCTTGAACTATTTATTTCACCTAAACAAGACATATATGAATTACCATTTTTTTGAAGATTAATAATATTATTACCCAAAATAAAACTACTAACAAATAGGGTCTTGGGATTGTTTAGAAGGTTAATTGGTGTATCAATTTGATGTATTTTCCCTTCATTCATGACGGCAACTTTATCGCAAATTGACATTGCCTCTTCAGGATCATGAGTAACCATCAATCCACTTGCATTACAACCTTTTAGGATATTTGGGAGTTCACTTCTCAATTTTAGTTTGACATGCATATCAAGACTACAAAATGGTTCATCTAATAAAATAAAATTAGTACCGGGAGCAAGAGCTCTCGCAATTGCTAGTCTTTGTTTTTGGCCTCCAGATAATTCATGTGGGTATCTTCCAATAAAACTATCAAGACCTACAACGTTTAATAAATAGTCAACTCTAGATCTATCTTTTTTGTTTTTTAAACCAAAAATTACATTTTCCAAAACAGTTAAGTGAGGGAAAAGTGCATAGTCTTGAAAAACCATACCAATATTTCTTTTCTCAGGACTAAGAAATTTTTCACCACTTGAAATTTCCTTATCATTTAGAGAAATCCTCCCTCTAGTGGGATATTCGAACCCCGCAATTAATCTTAAAAGAGTAGTTTTTCCGCAACCAGAAGGACCAAGCAACCCCAACAATTCGCCATTTTCAATTTTCAGGTTAATTGCGTTTAATGTCCAATTAGAACATTCTCGCTTATTATATTTATGATGCAAGTCATCAATTATTAACGCATCATTTTTCACTTAGTTCTTCTTATTCAAATATATTAAGTTAGCAGAAAATATTCACCTAAAATATCCCTTGTATAATTTTATACACCGTTTAATTTTCAAATTTAATGAGAAAGTCCGAAAGAGCAGAAATAATCCGTAAGGAACTCAAAAAGCTATATCCATCGCCTCCAATACCTCTTGATCATACAAATGCATATACACTTCTCGTCGCTGTAGTTTTAAGTGCTCAATCAACAGACAAGAAAGTTAATGAATTAACAAAAAGTCTATTTAAAGTTGCAGATAATCCAGAAATGATGGTGCAGCTAGGTATTAATGGCATTTACGAATACATAAAATTTTTAGGTCTATCTAATCAAAAATCAAAGAACATTTATAACTTATCTAAATTATTGATTGAGAATCATAATAGCGCGGTCCCAGATTCTTTTGAGAAGCTTGAATCTCTTCCAGGGGTAGGTCATAAAACAGCGTCAGTTGTAATGTCTCAAGTGTTTAAAATACCCTCATTCCCAGTGGATACTCACATACACAGGTTGGCACAAAGATGGGGTCTATCAAATGGAGATAACGTAGTTCAAACAGAAAAAGACCTAAAAAAAATATTTCCTGTTAATGATTGGAATACCTTACATTTGCAAATAATCTTTTATGGCAGAGAATACTGTACCGCAAGAGGTTGTGATGGAACAAAATGTTATTTATGTCGCACTCTTTATCCTAAAAGAAAAAAGAAATTTATATGTAAAAAGCCTTAAGAAATTTATATAATATTTAAATAAGTTTTTTAAATCATGAAAATAGCAATTACTGGTGCATCGGGGAAAACAGGTTACAGAATTTCCGAAGAAGCAGTTAAGAAAGGATATAAAGTAAGGCAAATCATCAGAAAGAATTCAAAAGTCTCAGCAGGATTAGAGCGTTTAGAAACAGTTAGGGTTTCATTAGACAAAATAGGAGAACTTGATGAAGCTTTAGAAGATATTGATGCTTTGATAATTGCGACTGGAGCAAGAGCATCATTAGATTTAACTGGTCCTGCAAAGGTTGATGCATTAGGTGTATACAGGCAATTAGAGAGTTGCAAAAGAGTTGGTATTAAAAGAGTTATTTTAGTTAGTTCCCTTTGTACTGGTAAATTATTTCACCCATTAAACTTATTTGGTTTAATTCTTATTTGGAAGAAATTAGGTGAAAACTTTCTACGCAATTCAAATTTTGAATGGACTATTATTAGGCCTGGAGGATTAAAGGAAAATGAAGATATCAAATCAGAAAATATAAATTATTCAAAAGAAGATACTCAAATTAATGGATCAATTCCAAGAAGATTAGTTGCTCAATGTTGTATAGATTCTCTAAAAAACAAAGAATCCATAAATAAATTAATAGAAGTTACAAGTTCGAATGATAATAAAAAGATATCTTTTAAAAAAGCTATGCAAATGATTTAAAAGATGTAAATATATAAATTAAAACTATGAAAATAAATCCCAAAATTGACGCATTACAATTAATGCTTACTGATTTAAGAACTAGAAATGAGCCAATAAGACATAAAGCTGCATTTAAAGGCTGTCAACCAGAATTTCAAAGTCTTGTATCAAGATTAATAAAGCAGTTAGAGGACGAATTAGTTGCTGAAAAGCTTACTAATCGTGATAGTTAAAAAATTTAAATTACTTAAATGAAATTAAGTTATCCAATTTTGCTTGTTCTGAAAGTTCATCATATCCTCCAAAAAAATTATTATCCAAAAATATTTGAGGGAAAGTATTATGGTTACTTTGAGCCATAATTTTTTGAAAGCTCTCATCATTGTCTATTAGAGTAGTTTCATGAGGGATAGATAAAGAATTAAGTAACCTAATTGCTCTTTTAGACCAAGGACAATCCTTTAAAATATATGCTTTTACACGTGATTCATTAGTGATTAAATCATGACTTGAGATATTAATAATTTTATGTTCAAAAGAAAGTAATAATATATCAGTACCTTTTTTTACAATGCATCCCTCCTCAAGATGCCCGCCAAAGACATTACATCCCTCATCTGCAAAACTCAAATGTAAATGAACATCTCCTTTATTAAAATGTCCATTTAAAGAAACTATCTCTAGATTTCCTTCAAATTTATTTATCTCTTGATTACCTGGGCATTGAATACAAACTGTTCTAAGATTACCAACCACTCCAGAAACATACCCGTATAAATTATTTGATAAAGAATATTCTTTAATTGAATTTATCAAATCAGATTCTGGAGATAGCTTTAGGCTATGAGGCTGCATTACATATAAGGAATAATTTTGTAATATAAAACATCATCATTCATAAATAGAAGTTGAGTTTATAATCTTTAGAATTCAGATTTAAATTAAATTTTAGAATCTAGCATCAAAAACATTTAAAATTTTTACTAAAAATTTAAGCTTGTTGAGAGTGTAATATATTTTTTATATACAAAAACTAATTTGTTATTAAGAAAAAAACTTAAAAATTTGGCATTGAATATTCCCAATTTATTATCGACATCTCGCCTTTTCCTTGTATTTCCATTAATACTTTTTTTAGAAATTAACAGACCTTTTTATGTCTTTATATTGATTATTATTGGAGGTTTAACTGATTATTTTGACGGGTTAATTGCAAGAAAATTTAATCTTAAAACCAGATTAGGAGCTGTTCTTGATCCCTTAAGCGATAAAGTATTATATTTAATTCCTTTGACCTTCCTTTGTAAAAATAACTTTATACCCTTCTGGTCTTTGTCATTAATTTTATTTAGAGAATTAATTATCTCTAGCCTAAGGAACTCTACAAAAGATGGTTTACCAGCATCAATATTAGGAAAATATAAAACATTTTTCTTTTTTATTTCAGTAATTACCTTCTTTACACCATTGAAAATTAGCTTATTGAATAATTTGGCTTTAATTTTTTATTGGTTAGGATTTATCCTGACTTTTGTGACTTTATTAGGCTATTTAAGAATTAAAAAGAACATTATCTGAATTTTCATCAAACTCCTTACTCTTTTTATTATTAAAATCATTCACAAAACTATCCTTTAGACCATTAAGTAAATCAAAAGTTGGCGCCCACTCTAAATCACGTTTTATCTTAGAGATATCAGTCTGATAATGATTTAATCTAATTGGAAATCCCTTTCGAGACTTAGGATCTAATTTTTGATAATCAAATGTTCTTAAAGAAATCTCATTTTGGTTTAAGCCAAGAACATTCGCACAGAAATAAATTAAACCCTTGATAGTTACTCCTTTTTCACCTGAACAATTGTAAATATTATTTTTAGAATTTTCAAAATTTATGCACCTAATCATTACATCAGTTAGATCCGAAACATGGCCTAGCTGAGTAATTAAAGAACCGTCACCAGGGATTGGTATAGATTTTTTAGTAAATAACCTTTCAAAAAACCAATTTTCAATTTTATTATAATTTCCTGGTCCATAAATATAAGTAGGTCTAAAACTTGTAAAAGGAATTTTTTGTTTTTTTAACCAATTTTCTGTCTCAAACTTTCCTTTGTGCCTACTTTCTGGATCAATCGGATCAACTTCGGATAAGGGTAGTTCACAATTATCTTTATAAACACCCGCAGAGCTTACATATATATACCTCTGGAAAGAGTTATCTAAATTTTCTATAAGAAGTTTGGTTTGTTCTAACTCTCTTCCAGAAATATCAAAAACAACATCATACTTTTCATTTCTCAGCTTGACGATATCTTCTGAATTATTTCTATCACCCTTAATTAAATTTGTTTTTTCAGGATTACTTTTATTACCTCTCGTAAAAATATCAATATCATAATTTTTACTTAATAACTTTCCAACCAAAGACTTACCAACAAATCTAGTGCCACCCATTACAAGAATTTTCATATTCAAAAAATATTTAACTGAAGTAGTAATCTTAAATAGAATTACATATTGAATAGTACTACTAATAAGTAATTAATGAAAAGGATGATTCTATGGACCTAATACCAGCAATTGATTTAATGAATGGTAAGTGTGTAAGGCTTTTTAAAGGCGACTTTAATAAAAGAAAAGACTTCACAAAAGAGCCTCATGATCAAGCTAAATTTTGGGAAAGCGAAGGTGCAAAATATATACATATAGTTGATTTGGATGCTGCAAAAACTGGATCCCCAACAAACGATAAATCAATAAAAAAGATTGCAAAAACAGTTAATATACCTATTCAAATAGGTGGGGGGATAAGGTCTCAAGAAAGGATAGAACAATTATTTTCTTATGGTGTTGAGAAAGTTATCATGGGAACCTCTGCAATAGAAAATAAAGAACTAGTTAAAGACTTATCAAATAAATTTCCTGGAAGGATAATTGTTGGGATAGATGCAAAAGATGGAAAAGTTAGTACAAGGGGTTGGCTTGAGCAATCTAATATATTTGCCACAGATCTAGTAAAGGAGTTTTCTTCATTTAAAATTGCTAGTTTTATAGTTACAGATATAAATACAGATGGGACTTTAGAAGGGACAAATGAAGAATTCATAAAAAGCATACTTGAAATTACAGATATTCCAGTAATAGCCTCAGGAGGTGTTGGTTCAATTTCTGATTTATTATCGTTAGTAAAATTTGAAAACTCTGGACTCTTTGGAGTAATAGTAGGTAAAGCTCTATATGAAAATAAATTTACGATAAACGAAGCGAATCATGTATTGTCAGCAGAGAGATTAAATGACTTTGATTTAAACACAAATTACTACGCTTAAAATAGTATAAAAATTGTTTTAAGGCTGGTGTTTGCAGTAATTGTTAGTTAATTTTGGATAAGAGATAAGAAATCTAGTCTTGGAATTAATTTCAAAAAAATCCATAATTATTATTGCTCCAAACTTAATAGCAGAATCTTTATCGCTTAAGTTAACATCATTAGATCAAAATTTAGAAATTAATTTTAATAATGGAACAGGTGATAAAACCCCGGATTTAGTTATATGGAATGTTCTTAATTTCCAATCAGAAGATCTTATAAGGCTAGAATTATTAAAATTAAGAGAAAGATATGATGAGTCAAAGTTTCTTATAATTCTCTCTGGCGAACTTGTTTATGAAGCAAATACCCCTCCATCGTTAAATGCTGAAGGTTTTCTTTTAAATCCCAGTGCAGAAAAAGTTCTTGAATCTATTGATACCATTTTAAATGGAGGAAGGGTATTTGATATTGAAAATAATTCCCGAGTTCAATTAAGCAAAAATAAGCCTTTATCTTTTAGTCAAAAAATTCTAACTTCAGGTCTTAAACAAATAGATTCTGAAATTAATTATATATTCAAATATGTCAACTCTGATTCAACACCAGAATTTTATAGATTCATTTTAAAAGGTAGATTAAGAGAACTAATTACTGCAAAATCTTTTCTAATTTTCTTATGGGGTAATTCACTAGAACTTTATACAGAGGCAGTTTACACTGAAAATAAAATTAATCTTGAAAATAAGAACACTGTTTTCATTAAAGATAAAAACGCCGCAGAAATATGGAATTTGATTTTAGATAGACTAAAAGAAAGGTATAGCTCAACTAACTTACAGGTTGAATTTAATAATTCATCAATAATTCTCTCTGGAATAAAGAAAGAATTCATTTCACGACTAATTTGCAAAATGTTAGATGAGTTAGATAATTTAGTAAAAAATATTAAGGAAAACTATAAGGAGAAAGATTTTAAAGATGATTTAAATTCTCTTATAAAAGAACTTAAAGTTAATACAATTTCAAATATCACAGACAGTTATTTTCGATTAAAAAAAGGAGGCGAATCTATTTCAATAAATGATTTTATTTATAGTGAGGTAAGTTGCGAAGAGATAGATAGAGAATCACATGAATCAATAATGTTTATTGAGCCAATTATTAAAAATGAAGCTCTTGACTATGATGGAAAATTACTCCCTCTATATGAAACAGAATCGTTTTTGATCCTTGAAAATATAATTTCAAATTGGACAATAAGGAACTGTAATTTATTAGCTTCTGAAATCTTTAATATTTGCTCTTCTTGGCCTGAATTAAGGTCTGTACTTATAAATCCCGAATTACAATCGACAAGAAATTTTGAAAGATTTAGAAATAATATTAATAACTACAATCGCTGGCATGACTATATTTATATGCCTATCTACCTGTATGAGAGTAAAAGAGAATATATTGATATTATCGATAAAAAATTTACCCGATACTTTAAAAATGAAAATAGGGAGATAGAGTTAGAGAATCTAGAATGGCTACAAAAACAAGTTACATTGTTAGTTGAGATAAGAGATGCCGTAGCACCGCAGTTAGAAGTTGCTGTAAAATATATCGGTAATCTTTTCGTAACTTTCCTTACAAAGGTCGTTGGCAAAGCTATCGGTTTAGTTGGGAAAGGAATCCTTCAAGGATTAGGAAGATCAAGTTCAAAGTAAGTTTTTAAACTTTAATGAAAATAATTCAATGGATACTTATAGCATTAATTTTCTTAAGTCCATATAAAGCAAGTGCCTCTAGAGATTCTAACAGTTACGATGGCAACATATTTCCTATATACGCAGGTAATGGGGCTATAGTTCCTCCCCAGACAACCCTTCAGGAATCATTAAAAAATAAAAGAGTTTCAGTTTTATTTTTTTACCTTGACGATAGCGCAGATAGTAAAGCTATGGCTCCGATAATATCTGGTTTAGATTTGATATGGAGAAATAATATAGATATCATTGCTCTAACTACTGATGAATTACAGAATAAAGAAAAATCTGATCTTAGAAATGAACCTAATTATTATTGGAACGGATTAATTCCACAAACCATTATTTTAAATAGTGATGGTGAAATTAAATATGACAAAAATGGAACGATTAATATCGATGAATTAAACGAAGTTATAGGAGAACTAAAAGGAATTGATATAGAAAATACTTCATTTTCTGTAGAAAGTTTTAATGAATACAACAGTATCATTTCTGAAAAAAAAGATAAAAATAAAAATTAATAAATAAAAATGATATTAATAAATATCCTCTTAGTTCTTTTAATTTTTTTAATTCTTTCAGATTTATATATTAAAAACTCACCCAAATCAAAGTTAAATCTGGTACCTATTAATTACAAAATCAAAAAAAAGGAAGGTTTAAATGAATTAATTATTGATTTAAAAATAACCAATAAAAGTAAAACCAAAGAGACTATGGTATCTAATATAAATTTTGAATTAGATTTTTTTAAAAGTAAAGGTAACGAATATTGCCAAAATTTTAATTATCAAGAAGACATTTATATATATGAAAATAATAAAATTAAAAGTTTAAATAATTACTGGCCAACAACAATTATCAAGTCAAAATCAGAATTATTTGTAAGAATCATATATAAATTTAACAATAATAATTTTAGAAAAAAAGTAAAATATCTCTGGTTAAAAGTATATTGGGAGAACTATGGACATTTTGGTATTTCAAATAATAAGGATTGTTTTTTAATTAATTTAGATGGTCAAAAACAAAGGCCTAAAGAAGTTTTTGAAATTCCTATAAATAATAAATATAAAGCTTTTGCTATTAAAACTGATTTACTTGGTTGCTTTGATAATCCAGTAAATACTGTGGTTAAATACTGCAAAGAAATTGTAGAAAAAAATGATATTTTAACAATCGGTGAGAGTCCCCTAGCGATTATGCAAAATAGATATATTTCCCCTCAAAATTTAGAATATAGTTTATTTTCGAAAGCTTTATGTTATTTTTTTCACCCTACAAGCAGTCTCGCAACAGCTTGCGGCATGCAATTATTAATAAATAGAATTGGAGTCACAAGAATAACCTTTGCACTATTTGTTGGATTTATCTTCAAATTAGTTGGAATTAAAGGCATGTTTTATAGGTTAACTGGTTCAGAATCTTCCCTAATTGATGATATAAGCGGTACAGTTACACCTTACGACAAGAGTATAGTTATGGGTCCTCTCAATGCGGATTTATTTTGTAAGGAGGTCTCAAACTATCTAAATATAGATGTTGCTGTTGTCGATGTTAATGATCTTGGAGGAGTGAAAGTCCTAGCTAGTTCAAATAAAAAAGTAAATAAAATACTCAAAAGAAACTTAATAACTAATCCAGCTGGCAATGGAGATGAAAAAACCCCTATAGTATTAATAAGAGAAAAAAAGTAAATGAAAAAAGATACCTCTTATTCTTTTAAATCTAAAAAAGGAATGGAAGTAACTTTTGAAGAACTCCATATAAGGCACATTAATCTTTTAATAGATATTAAAAATAAGGAATTGAATAATTGGTTTTTAAAGATGGCAATTATAAATACCTTTGATGACTTAAAAATTTTTTTAAATAATCTTAAGAAAAATAAAAATAAATGCATAATTGCTATTTACGGAAAGGAGATTATTGGTTATTTGAATATTTTTCCTTTAAACCAAAAGGAGACTTGCTTAAAAATATCTAAGCCCAAATTGATTAAAAACAAGTGTTCTTTAACAGATAAACAATTAACTTTAGGATTGATAAAAAAATCTATCTCAATAAAAGAAATCAAAACTTCAAGTTGGATAATTAATTCTGATATAAATAATGTAGACCTCATATCAACATCAAGAGAATTAGGCTTTCAACCGTTAGGAGAGATAATCCTTTGGGATGGTTCTGATTTAAATAAATCTATAAATCAAAATACAAATGCCTATGCATTAATTAATGAATTCCAAAACATTAATAAACAAAATATTTTAAAAATAGTTAATTTCATAAGATCAAATCAATCCCCCTTAATAAGAAATATTTTAGATTTTGATCAAGACGACATTCTTAAAAGAAATAACTCCAAGAGTGGTTCTTTAATATATGAAAATTCGGTTTTATGTACAATTTTAAAGGATATTAATTATCACAATAAAGAAATTTATACTTTAACTATAAGTAGATATTGGGATAAGAGATTCAATTCTATTTTAAAAGAATTTATAAAAAGATTTTTTGAAAAATCACCCGTTTCATATTTAAAAACCTATAAAGAAAATTCTCAATTAAATCTTTTTCTAGAAGATTGTAATCTCAAAGAAAAAAATCAAGAAATAATTCTTATCAGGAACACAATAGTTAAGAATGAAGCCAAACAAGTAAACATAATAAATCAATCGTTGGAATCAATCTTTGAAAAATTAAGTCCACAAGGTAATCCATTTCCATCTCCTTTTTCATTAAAAACAAAGTGAAATTTTGCAAACCCAAACCCAAGTCAATTTTGAGTTTGGATATAGGTACCAAAAGAATAGGATTAGCTTATTGTGATGCCCTCTGCATAACATCCAATATACTTCCAGCAGTAAAACGGTTTGAAAATAATCAAGAGATTAAAATCATTAAAAATTATATAAATGAATTTAATTTGACTGGATTTATTGTAGGTATTCCACTAGATGAGGAAGGTCAAATGACTACTCAAGCTATTGACTGTAAAAATTACGGTAAATTACTTTCAAATGAATTAAAGCTTCCATTTTCTTACGTCAACGAACATAGTTCAACTTGGGAATCTTCAGATAGATTTGGAATAAAAAAAGATAAATCCGGATTGATTGATAGTTTGTCAGCAAAAATAATACTTGAACAATGGATCAAAGAAGGTCCTGAATTAGAAGAAATAGCTGGTAAACGTCAGATAAAATATTAGTATTAAAAAGGATAGATAATTTTTAAATGAAAGAAGCCAATTCAAATGATAATCATGATGCACAGACTCTTTTATTAAATGACTCAAACGGAAACGAGCTATTTTGTTATCTTGAACAATTAGTAAGTGTTGAAGGCCAAGAATATGCTTTATTAACACCAGTTGATACTCCAGTAAGTCTCTTTAAAATAAATGAAAAAGATGAACCTGAACTAATTGAGAAAATAGATAAAAATGAACAAATACTAAAAAATGCTGAAGCAGTTCTTCAAGAACATGATTTAAGACTTATCAGATCCGCAGTCACATTAACAGTATCAGGAGAACTAGAAGAACCAATTTACGATGAATTAGAAGAAGATTACGTCGATGATGATAGTGAGAGTTATGAATTGCTCGTGAACTTTAATCTTTTTGACCAAGAATATGGCTTATATATACCACTAGATCCTTTTTTTATTGTGGGTAAATTAAAAGACAAAGGGGTCTTATTAGTTGAAGATGATGAGTTCGACAAAATTCAACCCTTGATTGAAACTGAGCTTGAAAAAATGAGTTCTTAAAATAAATGAGATCTATCCTAAAAGTCAATTGGGATTCAAACTTACCAATATATAATATTTCTCAATCTGAGTTGCAAAAGAAAGGAATTAATTCTTTATTGCTAGACGTGGATGGGACTCTAGTAAATAGGAAAACAAATATGATCCCAAAACCTGTAAAAAATTGGATCATAGAATCAAAAAAACTTTTCTCCTTGTATCTAATAAGTAATAATCCATCAAAAAAAAGAATCGCAAAAATAGCGAAAGAATTAAATTTAAGGTACAAATACAATGCATCAAAACCAAGAAAAAAAGTAACCTTGTCTGCTATCAAAGAAATTGGCAGAGAGCCAAAAAATATAGCCATAATTGGCGACAGAATTTTTACAGATATTATTGTTGGGAATAGATGTGATATAAAAACAATATTAGTTAAGCGGTTAAATAGAGATGGCTTGCCTATAAAATTTAATTTAACTTTGACAATAGAAAAATTAATTTCTCATTTTATAAAATGAAAACTTGGGTTATAAAAATTGGTACTAGTATTTTAAGAGGAACAGAGGAAACATCTACAGAAGAAGTTATTGAAAACCTTTCTAGATCCTTTACAAGTTTTCTGTCAAAAGGAAACAAATTAATTTTAGTAACTAGTGGAGCCGTTGGATTAGGTTGCCAAAAGTTAAATATTAAAACAAGACCAAATGATTTAAGTACCCTTCAAGCTACTGCTGCAGTGGGTCAAGTTAATTTAATGTCCTTATACGATAAAGTATTTAATAAATTAGGTCATAATATTGCTCAAATTTTAATAACTAAAGCTGATTTCAATTCACGAGAATCCTTTAATAACGCTTCTAAAACTTTAAAAAGATTAATCGATTTGAATGTTATTCCAATAGTAAATGAAAATGATACCGTAGCAAATGAAGAACTTAAATATGGAGATAATGATACCCTTTCTGCTTTAGTTGCTTTGGCTATAAATGCTAACAAGCTTATTTTATTAACCGATATTGAAAATCTATACTCAAAAGATCCACGTAATAATAAAGATGCGCAACCTATTAAAGAAGTTCATAATAGTGAATTAAAGGAAATTAAAGATAAAAATATTCAAAACTCAAATAATGAATGGGGCACAGGAGGGATTTCAACAAAATTAATTTCTGCAGAAATAGCGACAAAGGGAGGAGTCGAAGTCCAACTAGTTGATGGAACTAATAAAAAAAACTTAATTGAAATTTTTAATGATAATAAAATTGGAACTTTATTTTATCCAGTAGAGAATCCTATTGGAAACAAAAAAAGTTGGCTTTCACATGCAATTCAAACAGTAGGGAAAATTACTTTAGATGATGGCGCTTCTTTTGCAATTAAAAAAAAGGGTGCCTCACTTTTAGCGGTTGGTGTTAAGAATGTAGAAGGAAACTTTACTATTAATCAGGCAGTTAAAATCGTAAATAAAAATGATAAAGAAGTTGCAAAAGGTTTAGTATCAATAAGTAGCGACAAATTAAGAAGTATTTTAAATAATAAAGAAAATATTAACACCTCGATAATTGTCGTACACAGAGATGTTCTTGCTCTCTCTTAAAAAAATTAAAACTGAAAAATGCTTTTAAGTGATTTAGTTGATCTAATAAAAAAAGGAAATTCAAATTTTATTAGTGCCAATATATTCGTAGATTTAATCATAGATGATGCTGCCTCATTAGATGCTGCAGTTGAACATCAAATATCTTTTTTAGAAGAAAATAATATCCTTAAAGAAAAATTAGATCAAACTAAAGCATCAGCAATAATAACTACAAACAACGATGAAATCGTTAGTGCCCTAAAGAAACTCAATATATCAAACATAATCGTCAAAAATCCAAGAATTGCATTTGCAGAAGTATTGGATTGTTTATATAAGAATATCAATTTCAAACCAGGAATTCACGCTTCAGCAGTTATAGATAAAACAGCAATAATTGGAGCAGATTGCTTCATTGGACCTAATGTTTATATTGGAGAAAATACTGTAATTGGAGACAATAATCATATTCTTCCTGGGTCATCAATTTTAGGCAATGTTCGAATAGGAAATAATAATATAATTCATCCAAATTGTGTTATTTATGAAAATACCACTCTAAAAAACAATTGTGTAATTAATTCAAATTCTGTCATTGGATCAGAGGGATTTGGTTTTATTCCTGAAAATGGCAAATGGGTAAAGATGCCTCAAAAAGGTGGTGTAAAAATAATGAGTTTTGTAGAAATTGGAACTAATTGTTGTATTGATAGACCATCAGTTGGATTTACTTTTATTGATGAGGGAACAAAGTTGGATAATTTAATACAAATAGGTCATGGCGTAAAAATTGGAAAGAATTGTGCATTTGCATCTCAAGTTGGTATAGCGGGAGGAGCAAATATTGGAGATGGTGTTATTTTGGCAGGGCAAGTAGGAGTCAATAATAGAGTAAAAGTTGGTAATAATGTCATTGCGAGTTCAAAATGCGGAATTCATTGTGACATAGAAGATGGCAAGGTAATTAGTGGTTTCCCCGCGATGGAAAATAAATCATGGCTAAGGAGTTCAAGTATTTTTAAAAAATTACCAGAATTAGCAAAAAAACTTAGACAATTAGACAAGCAATAATTTATTGTTCTATTAAACAAAAATTTAAATGAAGAAATATAAGATTGTTTTATTGTCAGGAGACGGAATTGGACCAGAGATTTCAGAAGTTTCAAAAAAAGTTTTAAAAAAGCTTTCAAAAAATCATAATTTCGATATTGAGATTATTGAAAAATTATTTGGAGGGATAGCATATGAAAAATATGGTACTCCTGCTCCAGATGAGACACTAGATCAATGCAAAAAAAGTGATGCAGTACTTTTAGCATGTGTTGGAGATATTAAATATGATTCTCTTGAAAGAAAATTAAGACCAGAAAGTGGGTTACTAAAGTTAAGATCTACCCTAAACCTTTTTGCAAATATCAGGCCTGTCAAAATAAGAAAATCTCTCTTGGAAGCAAGTACATTAAAAAAAGAAATCGTTGAGCATGTAGATCTTATTGTTGTAAGAGAATTAATAGGGGGAATTTATTTTGGGAAACCAAGAGGACATATAACAAATACAAAAATCCCAAAAGCTTTCAATACGATGGTTTATGATTCGACAGAAATAGAAAGAATAACTGAAATAGCAATAAAAATTGCTAACCAAAGAAGTAAAAAAATATGTTCTGTTGATAAATCAAACGTTCTTGAGGTTAGTCAATTGTGGAGAGATACAGTTTTAAATATCACCTCAAAAGATAAAAATATATCTCTAAGCAATATGTACGTTGATAATGCAGCAATGCAATTAGTTAGAGATCCTGGTCAATTTGATGTGATTTTAACTAGTAATTTATTTGGAGATATTTTAAGCGACTTAGCTGCAATGTTAACTGGATCTATTGGTATGCTTCCATCTGCTTCTTTAAACAATAATGGCCCAGGCGTTTTTGAACCTGTTCATGGTTCGGCTCCAGATATAGCTGGTAAAAACATAGCTAATCCTATTGCAATGCTTTTATCTGCTTCCATGATGTTAAAAATTGGATTAAATGAAGAAGAAGCTGCAGAAAATTTAGAGACTGCCATTGATAAAGTTTTATCAAAAGGATTTAGAACAGCAGATTTAGCTGATGGGTCTTCTGAAGTTTTATCTTGCAGTGAAATCGGAGATAAAATAATGGATGAAATTTAAAAAAAAATTAATAAATAAAAAAATATTTTTAAGTAAAACATAAAGTTGGCATATGACCTGTCAGAATCATTAGATATTGTTTTTAAAAAATGTCAAAACGTCATCCAGTAGTCGCTGTAACAGGATCTTCAGGAGCAGGAACAAGTACAGTAAAAAGAGCCTTTGAGCATATTTTTGCCAGAGAAGATATTGTACCCGCAGTTGTAGAAGGTGATAGTTACCACAGATTTGAAAGAATGCCTATGAAAAAAGCTATGGCAGACGCTCTTTCAAAAGGTGAAAATTTCTCACATTTTGGTCCAGAGGCTAATCTTTTTGACAAGCTAGAAGAACTTTTTAAAATCTATGGTGAAACTGGAGGAGGAAAGAAAAGATATTATCTACATAGTCTTGAAGAAGCAGAAGAACATAATACAAGACTTGGCACATCCCTAGAACCTGGCCAATTTACTCCATGGGAAGATATTCCTGAGGGAACAGATGTACTTTTTTATGAAGGCTTGCATGGAGGGGTAGAAGGTGATGGATACAATGTTGCCTCTTATGCTGATTTACTTGTTGGAGTTGTTCCGATAACAAATTTAGAGTGGATTCAAAAAATCCATAGAGATAACGCAGAAAGAGGTTACTCAGCGGAAACCATTGTGGATACTATATTGAGAAGAATGCCTGATTATATAAATCATATATGCCCACAATTCAGCAAAACCGATATTAATTTCCAAAGAATTCCCACAATTGACACTTCTAATCCTTTCATTTGTAGAAATATCCCAACTCCTGATGAGAGCTTTGTGATCATACATTTCAGAAAAGGGGCAAGAGAGAAATGGGGGATTGATTTTCAATACTTGCTTGGAATGATTAATGATTCATTTATGTCAAGCCCAACAAGTATCGTTGTAAATGGAGGAAAAATGGGATTCGCAATGGAACTAATTCTCACTCCAATAATTCATAAAATGATTGAGGAGAAAAATAAATAATAATTAATTTTCGATTATTAACTCAAATCATTATTTTTTAAATTTGAGAAGTTTTTTATCTAGAGGATCTCAAATTTTTATATATCTTTCTTGATAAAAGTACCTTATTTAGATTTAAATAGAAAAAACAGGTAACGTTGTGTCATTAATCGACTGGTTTGCCGCAAGGCGTAAAGATCAATTTGTTGGGAAAGTTTCCCAAGATACCGACGAAGGAGATGGTTTGTGGGTTAAATGTTCAGAGTGTTCGCAAGTAGCCTATAGAAAAGATCTAATTTCAAATTTCAATGTTTGTAGTAATTGTGGACACCACAATAGGATTAATAGCGATGAAAGGATAAATATAATTGCTGATAAAAATTCATTCAAAGAATTTGATAATTCACTAAGTCCTACAGATCCTTTGGGTTTTAAAGATAGAAGAGCGTATGCTGATCGAATTAAAGAAAGTCAAGCAGGTACCGGTTTAAGAGATGGAGTAGTAACAGGTATCTGTTCTGTGAATTCAATGCCTTTAGCACTAGCTGTTATGGATTTTAGATTTATGGGAGGATCCATGGGTTCAGTAGTTGGTGAAAAAATTACAAGGATAATTGAGAGAGCAACTTTGGAAAATTTTCCAATTCTTATTGTTTGCGCATCAGGAGGAGCCAGGATGCAAGAAGGAATGTTAAGTCTCATGCAAATGGCAAAAATATCTGGAGCACTTAAAAAACATAAAGAGAAAAATCTCCTATATATGCCCTTGTTAACTCATCCAACTACTGGAGGGGTAACAGCCAGCTTTGCGATGTTAGGTGATTTAATTTTGGCGGAACCTAAAGCACTTATTGGATTTGCTGGAAGAAGGGTTATTGAACAAACATTAAGAGAAAAACTACCCGATAATTTTCAAACGGCTGAATATCTTCTTGAACATGGTTTTGTTGATGTAATAGTGAAAAGGAAAGATCTTAAGGATACTCTGACTAAAATTTTAAAAATTCATGGTGTAAAAGAACTTGCAGAAGCAAATATATAAAATGAGAATAATTTCTAATTTATTTTATTTTTCTTTAAGCCTTTTACTCTTTATTTTAAACTTTTGCTCCTATTCATATGCGATAGGAAATGTTGATTGGGTTCTCCTTAAAGAGAATGATGATGGGAAAGAATGGCTTGATAAAGGGAGTATTAAGCCGCTACCAAATGCTGAAATAAGTGTATTAACAAAGTTCTTTAAGAATCCAACTAATTCTGATGATGATGGAGAGTTATCACTTTATGTAATGAGAATTAATTGCAATGAAAAAAAATTCAAAGATACATCAATAAATGGGATTCCTCAATTCAATTCAAAATGGCAAACTTCTAATAATGATGAACTTATAGATGTTGTTATTGAAAATAGCTGTTCAGAGTTTATTAATGAATAAGAATGAATACTAAAAATAAAAAATTAAAAATAGCAATCGCTGGTCTAGGGTTTGGGAAAAAAGTTCATTTAGAAGCATTAAAAGAATCTGATCACTTAACTCCTGTAGCAATTTATCATTACGAGAAAAAGGAAAAATCGATATTAGAAAAAGAAACGGGCTTAGATTTTTTTCATAATTGGGAAGACTTAGTTAAATCTCCAAAAATTGATGGAATTATTATTGCCACTCCTCCCGAATCACGATTTAAGTTAGCAAAACAAGCTCTTGAGAATAATAAAAATTTGCTCCTAGAAAAACCCGTTTCAATATCCTCCTCAGAAATTGAAGAGCTTCAGAGAATATCTTTGATTAATAATTTAAGCGTATGTGTTGATTTTGAATATAGAGCAGTACCTCTTTTCCTTCAGACAAAAAAACTTATTGATGAAAATATCTTAGGAGATATATATTTAGTCAAATTAGATTGGTTAATGGGCAGTAGATCCGACCCCAAAAGATCTTGGAATTGGTATTCATTGGAAGAAAAAGGTGGAGGAGTTATTGGCGCTTTAGGTACTCATGCATTCGATGTATTGAATTGGTTTTTTGGAGAAGCAATAAACGTGTCTGGAAAGTTAGCAACATCAATAAAAAAAAGACCTTTACCTAATTCATCTGATTTAAATGATGTTACGAGTGAAGATGTATGTTTAGCCAATATAGAAATATCAAACTACAGATCGAATCTTATTCCATGTCAGGTATCTTTATCATCGATTTCTAAAAATGGTAGAGGATTTAGTTTAGAAATATATGGAAGCGAAGGTTCACTTATTCTTAAAAGCGAAAACCAAAAAGATTATGTACATGGTTTTAATTTGAAATATTCAAACAACGAAAATAAAATACAAAATCTAACTGCAGATTCAAGATTTAATTTTGAAAAAACATGGACTGATGGAAGAATAGCTCCAGTTTTAAGAATTCAAAATTTATGGGCTGAGAGTATTTTTAATCAAACACCTATCATTCCAGGATTATGTGAGGGACTTGCGAGTCATAAAGTTTGCGAAGCCATAAGAGAATCTTCGAAAAGCGGATTAAGAATCAAAATTTAAAGCTATACATTTATAAGTAGCAATTATCACCCGATGAAGTATTGGATTGATTTTTTTTCATATTCTGGAAAAATCAATTGAACTGAATTATTAAAGAATGGCTTTAAATTATTACAAAAATGAGCTTAAAGAGAATGCTCAATTACTAGCTTCTAAAGGGAAAGGGATATTAGCGGTAGATGAATCCACTAAAACAGTAGGTAAAAGACTCGCTGGAATTGGCGTTGAGAATACTGAAGACAATAGGAAGGCATATAGAGGAATGCTTTTTACTACAGAAGTCCTTGGGAAGTATATTAGTGGTGCAATCCTCTTCGAAGAAACTCTTTATCAGAATCACCAAGATGGTGATTCAATGGTTAAGAAACTAAATGATTTAGGTATTATTCCAGGTATAAAGGTCGATAAAGGTCTAAATCCACTTCCTGGAGGGGGAGATGTAGAAACTTTTTGCTCTGGCCTAGATGGATTAGTTGAAAGAGCAGCAAAATATTACGAACAAGGTGCAAGATTTGCAAAGTGGAGAGCAGTTCTGCAAATTACAAATGATGGTTGTCCTTCAAAACTATCAATTCAAGAGAATGCATGGGGATTAGCTAGGTATGCAAGGTCCGTTCAAGAATCTGGTTTGGTACCAATTATTGAACCTGAAATCTTAATGGACGGCGACCATACTATTGAAAAAACCGCTGAAGTTCAAGAAGAGGTAATTAAGCAGGTTTATATTGCCTGTCAAGCAAATGGAGTTTTTCTAGAAGGGACTCTATTAAAACCTTCTATGACTGTTAATGGAGCAGATTGTCCAACAAAGGCTGATCCTATGAAAGTTGCTGAAATGACAATAAGAACTATGGAAAGGTGTGTTCCTGCTTCAGTTCCTGGAATAGTTTTCTTATCAGGAGGGTTAAGTGAAGAAGCTGCTTCTGTCTATTTAAATAATATGAACACTCTTTACAGGAAAGCTTTATGGAATGTTTCATTCTCCTATGGAAGAGCATTACAGCACTCATGCTTAAAGGCCTGGAAAGGAAGCGACGTTGAAGGGGGGCAAAAAGCATTAATAGCAAGAGCCCAGGCAAACTCTGAAGCTTCAAAAGGTGCCTATGTAGCAGGATCTCAACCTTCATCTGATGAGCAATTGTTTGTGGCAGGCTACACTTACTAACTAAAAAATCTTAAAAATATACTCTGGGTCATAAAATTAGTTTCTTTAATTTAGTATTTTGTATATCTAATGACGTGACATTTGATACCTCTTTATACTAAACTCTCGGAAACATATGCTTTATATAGCATTTAACTTATTTTAATTATGGCCCTCGTTCCACTAAGACTACTATTAGATCACGCTGCTGAGAATGGTTACGGAATTCCAGCTTTCAATGTTAATAACCTTGAGCAAGTTCAAGCAATTATGGAAGCAGCATATGAAACTGATAGTCCTGTAATCCTCCAAGCTTCAAGAGGGGCAAGAAATTATGCAGGAGAAATTTTCCTACGTCATCTAATCCTTGCTGCTACAGAAACATATCCTAATATTCCAGTTGTAATGCACCAAGACCATGGTAATGAGCCATCAACATGTTATTCAGCAGCAATAAATGGTTTCACATCAGTAATGATGGATGGTTCTCTAGAGGCAGATGCAAAGACACCCGCTAGTTACGAATATAATGTTGCAGTTACTAAAAAAGTAGTAGATTTTGCTCATTCAGTTGGAGTTAGTGTTGAAGGAGAATTAGGTTGCTTAGGTTCATTAGAAACAGGGAAAGGAGAAGCTGAAGATGGTCATGGATTTGAAGGTGAACTTTCTACTGACATGCTTTTGACTGATCCTGAAGAAGCTGCAGATTTTGTTGCTAAAACAAAAGTTGATGCATTAGCTATTGCTATAGGTACAAGTCATGGTGCTTATAAATTCACAAGGAAACCTACAGGAGAAGTTCTTGCAATAAGCAGAATTGCTGAAATTCATAAAGCACTTCCAAATACCCATCTTGTTATGCATGGATCTAGTTCAGTTCCTCAAGAATGGTTGGATATCATTAACAAATATGGTGGTGAAATTCCTCAAACATATGGTGTTCCTGTTGAAGAAATTCAAGAGGGGATAAGAAATGGAGTTAGGAAAGTCAACATTGATACCGATAACAGACTTGCTTTCACTGCCGCGGTAAGAGAGGCAGCATTTGCTGACAAAGCAAACTTTGACCCAAGACATTTCAACAAACCTGCTAGAAAATACATGAAGCAAGTTTGTCTTGATAGATACAAGCAGTTCTGGTGCGAAGGTCAAGCAAGTAAGATCAAACAAAACAGCACCAATTACTTTGCTGATCTTTACGCCAAAGGTAATTTAGATCCAAAAGTAAAAGCTACTGTTTAATTTCTTCCCAAATTAAATAAAAAAAGACCTCCAAAATTGGGGGTTTTTTTTATTTCAATATTAATGATTTTAATGTAAATAGACCATCAGTCCCACCAATTGTCTTGTCACATGCACGCTCTGGATGAGGCATTAAACCCAGAACATTTCCCTTTTCATTAGTTATGCCTGCAATGTCGAATGAGGATCCATTAGGATTATTTTTATATCTCAAAGCGATCAATTCATTATCTACAAGTTTTTTTAAAGTATCAGAATCACAATGATATCTTCCTTCCCCATGAGCTATTGGCAACTTAATAGTTTGTTTTTCACCTCCATTATTAAACCAACCTCCTTTTGAAGAAATGATATCAAGTTCAACATCATCACAGATGAAATTAAGATTTTTATTTGCAGTAAGGGCACCAGGCAAAAAACCTGATTCTGTCAAAATTTGAAACCCATTACAAATTCCTAAAACTCTTTTTCCGCTTTTAACAAACTCATCCAAGGCATTTATTAATGGAGAGAATCTTGCAATTGCGCCGCATCTTAAATAATCACCATAGCTAAATCCTCCAGGTAAAACTATTGCATCTACATCGCTTAAATCTGAAGACTCATGCCACAAGTATTTTGTTCTTATGTCTAAACAACCTTCCAATGCCCATGAAACATCACGATCGCAATTAGAACCAGGAAAGACAACAACTCCTACAGTAAAATTATCCATCTTATAATTTTTCTAGTGAATACTCATAATCTTCAATAACAGTATTTGCGAATAACCTATCACATAATAAATTAATTTTTTCTCTTACCTCGTTTTCACCATTACCTTCTATTTTTACCTCAATCATTTTTCCTATACGTAATGATTTTATTCCATCGGCTCCAAGTTTTATAGAGGCAGATTTGGTAGCTTCCCCTGCTGGATCTAAAACTGAGGGTCTTAGTCTTACAAAAACTTTTACAGCAAATTGGTCCAATTAAAAATTAATTTCTACTAGAAGATTAGTTTAAATTTTAATAAAAAGTACCATTGATTAATAAACAAATATTTTTACCTATAGGTTTTCTGAGTTATTAGATGTTTATGTAGCCTCTACCAAAACATACTAAGCAAGTTCTTCTTGAATTTTCATGAGTTTTAAAGTTTCCTGCCCCACCACATTTTGAACATTTTATTTTATCAATTGATATGACTTCGTCAGAGATTATTTGTTTTAATACAATTTTTGGATTTTCCATCTTGGGCTGTCTACTGCTTAAGTATCCCGGCAGCTAACTATAATGTCAAATTGCCATTTTTGGTTCACTTAAAATGTTAAATTTCTCTTTAATTTTTCTATTGAAAGTTTTTATAGATTTTTCATCAAAGGAAATTATTACTAATTCAAGCCCAGCATTATCATTTGGTCTCCAACAATTGTCTGGAGCTTCTTCAAACCAAGTATTAATTTTCTTTCCAACAATTTGTATTTGTAAAGGCAATGATTTATTTGGTATCCAAATACGTCCTTTTATTCGAAGAATATTTAATTCATCCAATATTGTTGACATCTCTTTTTCAAAGTCATTTTTTTTAAGGAAATAATTTGATTTAATTGAATCTGATACAAGCTCTACATGATTATGGTCATGTTCTTCAGTTAAAAATTCTTTATAAGTCTCTTTTTTAAAATTAAAATCAAATATATAATTTAAATCAATTTTGCCATTCTTGGATTTAAGGACTGGTGTAGATGAGTTTAGACTTCCTTTGATTTTATTTTCTACAACATCAAACTGATGATCATTTAAGATATCTGATCTAGAGACTAAAACGATATCGGAGACTTCAAGTTGTTCCTCAAAAAGTTCTTCAATAGAGGCGTTGTGATCAATTCTATCTGTATCATTATATTGTTTTGTTATTTCATTTAAATCATTAATTGGTGAACCATTAAGCATTGATTCTCCATTAACGATACCAACAACTACATCAAGATAGATGGAAGACCTAATCTCAGGCCAGTTAAGTGCTTGAATTAAGGGAATTGGAAGTGCCAAGCCACTTGTTTCGATAATTATTGATTCGATAGGAGGATTAAATTCTAGGAGAGCTTTTATTGATGGAAGAAAATCATCTTGAACAGTACAACATAAACATCCATTGTTTAATTCGATTACGCAGTCGTCTTCAGATTCATCACATTTGTCACAACTTCTAATCAAGTCACCGTCAATTCCAACATCACCAAATTCATTAATTATTAAACCAAATTTTTTATTACCCTCCTTTAACAAATATCTAAGAAAAGTTGTTTTACCTGAACCAAGAAATCCCGAAACAACAATAACTGGTATTTTTTTTTTCATCCTTAATGATTAACAACCTAGACTATATTCTGTACTCTCTCCTGTGGAACTATTTGTGCCATTTGCAATCGCACATAATTGTTTTTGTTGAGTTCGACTGAGAACTGCATCAGTAAAATCTGCACCATCTATTTTTGCCCCCTCAAAATTACTCTCCATTAACAAAGCATTTGTAAAATTAACATCCGAAAGATCTGCGTCTGTAAAATCTGTTGCATAAGCAAGAGCGTCTCTTAAATTAGCACCAGTAAAAGTTGCATTTTGCAATTTACTATTATTAAATACCGCACCTTCTAAATTACTTTCACTGAAATTAAACCCATTCAAATCAAACTTAACGTATTCGTTACCACTTAAATCTTGACCATGCATATCTGGCTCTAAATTAAGATCTTGTTGGTTTCTAATCTCAGGAGGTCTTTTGGCCCATGCAGAATTTACAGAATTAAAAAATAAAATCCCAACGAATAACAAAGTAATTAATGCATTCTTTAGTGAGGGGAAAACAATTGATTTAATCATAATAAGACTGTATTTTAGAACTTAAGTATTTAAAGTTTGTAAGAGTATCTTAAAGGAAAATATATGGCAATGTCACTAAAGGTTATTGTTCCTCCCCATCCATTAATAAAACATTGGCTTTCAATATTGCGAGAAAAAAATACTCCAAATATTTTATATTCAACAGGATATGAGCAATTAGGGAAATGGCTTACATATGAAGCATTACGTAATTGGCTGCCATATAAAAAAGAAATATTAAATACTGATAATGGAGACGCAGATGGATTCTTTATTAATAATGATTATCCAATAAAAGTGCTCGCAATGTTGCCCGAAGGGTTATCTCTTTGGTTTGGATCTAAAGAAGTAATTCCTAATTCAACCCTCTCATTAGGAGAACTTCCTAAAACTATTGAATCAAATGAAGGAGTTATATTTTATTCAGAACAAATAACAACAAAATCAGCAACATTAGAAACTTTAATTAAATTAAAGGAATTAGGTGTTGATTCAAATAGGATTCTTTTAATAACTGCTATTTGCTCAAATAAAGGGTTAAATGAAATTGCGAAATTATTCCCTAATCAGGTAATTTACACTTCTTGTATAGATGAGGAAGACGAAAAAACACAATTATTAGTACCGGGTATTGGGAATCCTCTATCGCGTTTAAGTACTATATTTCAAGATAAGAACTAATATAGAATAATAGGAGTAAATATTTTACCAATGTCTGAATACAGAGATTCGTCTTCAAATAATCTTTTATCATTAATAAGCGGTGCTTTTATTGGAGCAGCAGGTCTAGCTTGGTGGTTAATATCCGAAGCAGACAAAAGAAAGGAGGAAAAAAAACAAAAAGCAATGATGTATTCTTCCAGAATTCAAGACGGATCAGAAGCGATTGATTCAAATGAAAACATAAATGAAGTTGAAGGAGAGAATCTGGAGAAGAAAGTTGAGCAACTTAATTCTGCAATTGCTGATGTTAGGAAGCAACTTGAAGAGTTGGGGCAATAGAATAAAAAAGGTTCTCAAATAATATGAATAAACTCAGATCATCTGCAATAACCCAAGGTGTGCAAAGATCCCCTAACAGATCGATGTTAAGAGCTGTTGGATTTAATGATAAAGATTTTAATAAACCTATTATCGGAGTTGCAAATGGATACAGCACCATAACACCGTGCAATATGGGTTTAAATAAGTTAGCTCTAAAAGCTGAAGAGTCAATAAAAAGATCAGGTGGGATGCCTCAGATGTTTGGGACTATAACAGTAAGTGATGGGATTTCCATGGGAACAGAGGGTATGAAATATTCCCTAGTTTCAAGAGAAGTTATTGCTGATTCAATTGAAACAGCATGCAATGCTCAGAGTATGGATGGAGTACTTGCTATAGGTGGATGTGATAAAAATATGCCGGGTGCCATGATTGCGATTGCAAGAATGAATATTCCCTCAATTTTCATTTATGGAGGGACTATAAAGCCTGGCAAATTGCATGGAGAAGATCTCACTGTTGTTAGTGCATTTGAAGCTGTTGGACAATTAACATCAGGCAAAATTAATGAAGAAAGGCTAATCCAAGTTGAGAAAAATTGTATTCCTGGTGCTGGTAGCTGTGGAGGAATGTTTACAGCTAATACAATGTCTGCGGTTATTGAAGTATTAGGGTTAAGTCTTCCTCATAGTTCCACTATGGCAGCTGAAGATCTTGAAAAAGAACTAAGTGCAGATAAAAGTGCTGAGATATTAGTCTCTGCAATAGAAAAAGATATAAGACCTCTAGACCTAATGACAAAGAAAGCATTTGAAAATGCAATATCAGTAATTATGGCAATTGGCGGATCAACAAATGCAGTATTGCACATCTTAGCTATTGCGAATACTGCAGGAATAGATATCAACATTAACGATTTTGAGAGAATCAGACAAAAAGTACCCGTTATTTGTGACCTTAAACCGAGTGGTAAATATGTGACGGTGGATCTTCATAAAGCAGGAGGGATTCCACAAGTAATGAAAATACTTTTGAATGCAGGATTAATTCATGGCGATTGCAAAAACATTGAAGGCAAAACCATCTCAGAATATTTACGCAACATTCCAGATGAGCCTCCTAGTAATCAAAGTGTCATTAGAGGAATAGATAATCCTCTTTACAAAAAAGGGCATTTAGCAATTTTAAAAGGGAACTTGGCAAATGAGGGTTCTGTAGCGAAAATCAGTGGAGTCAAAAACCCTGTTCTAACAGGTCCTGCCAAGATATTCGAAAGTGAAGAAGATTGTCTTAAAGCAATTTTAAATAATGAAATCATAGCTGGTGATGTTGTTGTTGTAAGAAATGAAGGTCCTGTAGGAGGACCAGGCATGAGAGAAATGTTATCTCCAACATCAGCGATTGTTGGGCAAGGGCTCGGAGAAAAAGTGGCTTTAATTACTGACGGAAGGTTTAGTGGTGGATCTTATGGTCTTGTTGTGGGTCATATAGCTCCAGAAGCTGCTGTTGGAGGAAACATTGCACTAATAAAACAGGGGGATTTGATTACCGTTGATGCTGTAAAGCAACTAATTGAGGTTAATTTATCTGACGAAGAATTAGAAAAGAGAAAAAAAGATTGGGTAAAACCTAAACCAAAATACAAAAGAGGGATACTTTCAAAATATTCGAAGATTGTAAGCACATCAAGTTTAGGAGCAGTTACTGATTTATAAATCAGCTCAAATTTTATTTTCTTAATCAATAAAACTTTTTATCCTATTAGCTAAATTTTCCAATCTAGCGCTGTATTTTGGTGAGTTGCATTTTTTTCCATTATTGCTATCCATCCATAATGTTTTAACTCCACACCATAATATTGGTTCATCAGGGAAGTTAAGCTTAGAGATTACTAAAACCAACTCTTTATTTGATTTAAAAAGTTCTAATTCAAGATCATAAATTTCTAATCTTTTACCTTCTTTATCTCGACATAAGATATTAACTGTTAAATCAATATCTTCATCTTCGAATTCGTATTCACCATTTGTTTTTACTACAGAATGAACAAAAGGTTTATTTGTTAAATCTGCTGACTTAGCGATTAAGCTCTCTATATTTTTAGGTGGATTTTCAAATAACACTTATTGATTTAATTAAAACTTTTATTGAACCCTGTTTAAACTCATTATTAAGTAATCCATCATCACCGAATTTTGAGTGTAGTAGTTGCAATCTTTTAATTTTAGATGACTTGAATTTAAATGGAAAACGTACTTTATTAGCTCTTACTGAAGGTTTTAACTCACTAAAAGGAATTTGAACATTTGTTGTCCCGAATTTTTTTGTTGGGAATGATTTAATCCATCTAAGTCCGCCTGGAATAAATTCGGTTAGTCCTAGTAGATCATCTTCACAAGCGACAGCAAATTTAAAAGTTCTTCCTTGTCCATCAATATTTAATTCAAAGGATGAATACTCAGATACATTTAAAGAAGGTTTATATATAGACGATCTACAACTAACAAATCCTCCTGCTTTCTCGACAATATTACCCTTTAATATTAAACCCGAATTTGAAATTTCACAAAAGGCTGAACTTGATCCGCCCATAACAGTATCATTTAATGTTTTCCAACCATCGAACTCATTTTTCTGGAATAAAAATTTTTTCTTACTCATTAAATAATTTTAATTATTAGTAGACTTTAACTAAATTTCTAATTCTTTTGCTGATTCCTGATCACAAAATATTGAAATTTGATTAATAGATTTTATTAATTTTGATGGTGTTCTTTCGAGAGGCTCTTTTTCATCTAATAACCTCTTAAGAGCAATTCTTTTAGAAGCTCCACTAACTAAAAATACTATCTTTGAAGAAGCTGAAAGAACCTTTGGAGTTAATGAGATTCTTTTTAAACCTTTACCTTCATTAAAAATAACAAAATCATCTACATTGTTATTTTTTTGATAAGGGAATAGTGAGGCTGTATGACCATCGACTCCTAGACCTAATAATGTTAAATCAAAAGTTGGAGGGTTCGATCCGCATTTTTCAAATAATTTAGAAATAAATTGATTTTTTATAGCTTCATCATCTGTCTTTAAGTCACTGAAAATTTCATAAAAAAAAGATTTAGATCCAAAATTAGTTAACAATGAATTCTTCAACATTAACGAGTTACTCAATTCTGAATTTGGATCAACACATCTTTCATCTCCTAAAAAGACATCAACCATATCCCATCTAAGATCACTATTTGATAAAAGCTGGTACACAGCTTTAGGCGTTGAACCTCCACTTACACAAAATTTAAATCTGTCTTTCTTTTTTAAAGTATGAATAATTTGGCTTTCAATAAACTTAAAAACCGCTTTAGATAGTTCTAACTTGTCTTTATATATATTTAGGGAATATCCATTTTTAACCTTTTCAATCATTTCATCCATTCAGTATGAAAACTACCTTCTTTATCAATTCTTTCATATGTATGAGAGCCAAAACAATCTCTCATTGCCTGAACAAGATTCTGAGGAAGTCTATTAGTTCTATAACTATTCAAATAATCTAAAGTACTGGATAGACATGGAACTGGTATACCAGCTTTTGTGGATAAAGAAACAACTTTAGCTAAGTTATCTAATCTTGTCGCAATTTCATTATTGAACCAATCATCAAAAATTAAATTTTTAAGATTAGGATCTTTGTTATAAGCATCTTGAATTTTACTTAATAATTTTGATCTAATTATGCAACCACCTTTCCATATTTGAGCAATTGACGGCATATTCAAACCATAGTTATATACTGCAGATGCTTCTTTTAAAATATCCATACCCTGGGCATAGCTAGCAATTGTGGCAAGAACTACAGCATCAAATAAAGGTTTCATTCCATTTGATATATTTCCTAAATCAAAATCCTCTATCTCTTTGGATGGAATAGTTTGTTCAATTTCACTACGTTGCTCTTTTAAAGAACTCATTACTCTTGCATTTAACGATGCATAAATAGTTGGGACTGATACTCCAAGTTCTAAAGCACTAACAACAGTCCATAAACCTGTACCTTTCTGGCCAGCTTTATCTAATATTTTCTCCACAACATCATCTCCAGTAATATCATCTTTTGTACTTAGACAAATCTCTGTTATCTCAACAAGATAAGAAGCTAATTCATCAGTATTATTCCAAATACCAAATACCTCTGACATCTGCTGTCCATTCATACCTTTGACTCTTTTCATAAGGTCATAAGCTTCTGCGAGTATTTGTTCAATTCCATATTCAATTCCGTTATGAACAGTTTTTACAAAATGACCCGAACCTCCTGGCCCAACATATGCAACACATGGTCCATCTTCAACTTTGGCAGCCATTTTAGTTAATAAGCTCTCGATTGCATCATATGAAGCCTTAGTACCTCCAGGCATCATACTTGGCCCTTCTAGAGCTCCTTTGGCACCACCAGAGACTCCCATTCCGATGTATCCAAAACTTTTACTTTCAAGAGTATTTACTCTTCTTTCTGTATCTTTAAATTGAGAATTGCCCCCATCTATTAATAGATCTCCCTCCTCGAGATATCCAGAAATATTTTCTATGACAGCATCAGTTGCTGGTCCAGCTTTAACCATCATAAGAATTCTTCTAGGTCTCTCAAGCTTATTTACAAATTCTTGAAGAGTTTCAGCTCCTTCTATATTCTTTCCAAGGCCTCTACCCTCTAAGAATTCTTCAGTTTTTGAGTAAGTTCTATTAAAAACTACACTAGAAAATCCATTTCTCTCTGCGTTAAGAACTAAATTTTCGCCCATAACACCAAGACCTATTAAACCAAAATGCGCCTTGGACATAAAAAAATAAAAAACTCAATAAATATAGTGTGCATGCAACTAAACAAAATTGCTCAAAAAAAATACTTATGTCAGCGAAAAATGATCGAAAAGATTTAAATTATAGTTTCGTTTGCAATAGTTGCATTTTTAACTACTACAACAATTCCATTTCTTATGTAAAAGCCTAATTCTGGCTTATCTGCTTCTTCTACTCGATCTTTATTAATGATCACAACATTATCCCCAATCCTTGTGTTCTTATCAAGAATTGCTCTCTTTACAGTAGTTCCTTCACCTACTCCAAGAGGTGTTCCGCCTCCTTTTCTTAATTCAATCCTCTCTTCAGGCGATTCAAAGAAATCGGCCCCCATAACAAGAGTGTCCTCAAGAACCGAATCACTTTCAATCCTGCTTCTTACCCCTAAAACACAATGTAAAATACTGCATGACTTCAGGATTGTACCTTCACAAACTATTGAATCAGTAATTTGAGCATCTACAAGTTTAGAAGGGGGGAGAAATCTTGGTCTTGTATAAATTGGAAATTTTTCATCATAAAAACTAAATGGAGGTTTTGGTTGCTCAGTCAATGCAAGGTTGGACTCAAAGAATGCCCCAATGGTTCCGATATCTTCCCAATAATCATCGAATACATAACTTTTAAGAGTATCGCCCCTATCAAGTGCTTCAGGAATTATGTCCTTACCAAAATCCGTATAATTAGGAAATTTATTTAAAAGATCGAAAAGGGTATTTCTACTAAAAACGTAAATACCCATAGAGGCTAGATAAGGTTTTTCGGCAGCTGACTCTTTACTTAATCCAAATTTTGAAGTATCTACTGCCATTGCCTTCAACTTCTCTCCAGTTGGCTTTTCACTGAATTCTTTTATATTTCCAAGATCGTCTGTTCTCATGAGGCCAAAACCCTCTGCTTGAGCTTCATCAACAGGTAAAGCTGCAACGGTTAAGTCAGCACCATTATCTCTATGATGTTGAACAAATAAACTGTAGTCCATTCTGTACAGTTGATCGCCTGATAAAATTAAATATTCATCAACGTCCCATTCCTGAAATAACCATTGGTATTTTCTTACAGCATCAGCAGTACCCTCAAACCACTTAGGGCTATCGGGAGTCTGTTGCGCGGCTAAAACCTCTACAAATCCCTGACCGAAAGGCCCATTTAAATTATAGGTTCTTCCTATATGTCTATTTAGAGATGCACTATTGAACTGGGTCAATACGTACATTTTTTCGATGCCTGAATTTATACAATTACTAATTGGGATATCTATTAAACGATACTTACCTGCTAACGGCACCGCAGGTTTAGCCCTCATTTTTGTTAAAGGGTAAAGTCTAGAACCTTTTCCTCCTCCGAGGATTATGGCCAACACGCGCTTCATTCAATCTAATGGAGGTAGATATACAACTATTTAAAGTAACTGATTATGGGCATATTTAGAAATACCAATGGTCAGTTTACAAAGGTATTTCGATAAATCACTAGAAAAACTTAATATAAAT
>CACGAP010000007.1:0-60438 GCA_902571145.1 uncultured Prochlorococcus sp. | reverse complement strand
TTTCAATGTATATGCTCTTGTAGTTTTACTTGGCCCAGGAAATAATTTCCCAATATTTTTTAGAACAGCTAGAACTGGAGTATAAGGAGCAAAGCTAACGATTAGTTTTTCTTTGCTTAAATCGCATAGATGTTGAACCATTTCTTCTGCGACCGGTTGAGGATAATGAATAAATACATCCAAACAAACTACAACATCAAATAATCCTTTTAATTTTTCCAGATCACAGACTTTATAAATAATTCTACCTTGATTCAAACCTAATTCATCAATGCGTTTCTTTGTTTCTTTAATCATTTCAGAAGAAATATCGCTCACCTGTAGTTCTTTTATACCAAGTTTTAGTAAAGGTATGGAAAGACTTCCTACACCACATCCTGCATCACAATAACTTTTTTTTGTTAGTTTAGGATAATTTTTGATGTATGAGACTACATCATCTACAGTTTTTTGATGTCCTTTCCTAATATTTTTCTGAACTGTATTAATTTCATCAGATTTGCTATAAATTTTATTCCATCTTTCAAAGCCAGTCCCATTAAAATACTCCCTAACTTCACTTTTTTCGATCATCTTATTTGACGTCATAATAATTTATGAAATTAATTCTTTTTATACTAACTAACTGGCGCCAAATTAATTGCACGCCATTATAGGAAAGAATTGATTTGTTATTTTGTCAGAATTGAATTCTAAAGATATTTATAAAATTGCTGTCGTAATGGGTAGTGATTCAGATCTAAAAACATTGAAACCAGCCATTGATATTTTAAGAGAATTTGGAATAAATACTGAAGTTAGTATACTTTCTGCCCATCGAACACCTATTGAAATGATGGAATATGCAAAAAATGCAGAATCAGAAAACATAAAAGTAATAATTGCCGGTGCTGGAGGTGCTGCTCATCTCCCGGGAATGCTGGCATCCATAACTTGCATTCCTGTAATTGGAGTACCAGTAGAGAGTAAGACACTTAAGGGGATTGACTCTCTTTTATCAATAGTTCAAATGCCCGCTGGGATTCCAGTTGCAACAGTGGCAATTAATGGAGGTCAGAATGCTGGATTATTGGCAATAGAGATGATAAGTTTATTTGATGAATCCATAAAGAAAAATTTAAAAGAATTCAGAGAAAATCTACATACGCAGGTCAGAGCTAAAAATAGTAAGTTATCAACTATTGGACCTGACAATTATCTTCAAAATAAATAAGCTGATATTCTTTATTAGACCTTGTTAAGAAAGTTTTGTTTTTTTAGGTAGTTAATAACTTTTTCAACGGAATCATTTAAATCTAACGAACCTGTATCAACAACAATTTCTGGATTATTAGGCGCTTCATATGGACTAGAAATCCCTGTAAATTCCTTAATTTCACCCAAACGAGCTTTCTTATAAAGACCTTTAGTATCCCTATTTTCGCAAACTGTGATATCTGCAGCACAATAAACTTCAATAAAATCATTAGATCCAATAATTTTTCTCACTTTATCTCTATCTCTAATAAATGGTGAAACGAATGCTGTAATAGTTATTATCCCAGCATTCATAAATAAATTCGCAACTTCTCCAATTCTTCTTATATTTTCTTCTCTATCTTCATCCGAAAAACCAAGATCTTTACATAAACCGTGTCTAATATTATCTCCATCCAACACGTAAGTCGAAAAACCATCTAAGTGTAAAACTTCATTTAAAGCGTTGGCTAAAGTACTTTTACCAGAGCCAGATAAACCTGTAAACCATATCACCATACCTTTATGACCTCTCATTTTCTCTAACTTTTCTCTATCAATAGTTAAATTGTGCCACTTTATGTTGGTTGACTTTGTTTGATCTTGTTCTTTCATTACTTGGACTATTAAAATTAAAAACTATCCTAACCCTTGCTTCATAAATTATGAAATCCCTCTTTACGAAGAAACTCAATTGATTTCGAAACCATATCACCCTGTAACTGGATATTACTATCAATTAATGTTCCCCCAGTACTACAAAAAACTTTAATTTTTTTTAGTAATTCTTTTAATAACATTTCATCCTCAGTCCCTAACCCTCTAATTAAAGTAATAGTCTTACCCTTTTTACCTTTTTTTTGTTTTGAAATATTTATTTTTGACCTTTTATCAAAAGTATCTACCTTAGCTATTTCTTCAGATTTTTTTTCTTGATTATCAAATTCTATCCAATTCTTTTTTCCCATTATTTTAAATATACTCTATAGTTAGTTAATACTTATTCTATAGAAAAAGTGGTAAGTACATTTTCTCGCAAAGATCAAAACTATAAAAATGAAGATTTAAATCAACCTTCCAAAGAGGGAAGATTTGGAAAATATGGTGGTCAATATGTTCCTGAAACGCTAATGCCTGCTCTTTTTGAGCTTGAAACAGCTGCATCTAATGCATGGAAAGATAAACTTTTTGTAGAAGAATTAAATCATCTTCTTAAGACTTATGTAGGAAGAGAGACACCACTTTATGAAGCCAAAAGACTTACTGAACATTACAAAACTAAACACGCAACTCCAAGAATATGGCTTAAAAGAGAAGATTTAAATCATACTGGTGCTCACAAAATTAACAATGCCCTTGGACAAGCTTTATTAGCAATAAGAATGGGCAAAAAAAGAATAATTGCAGAAACTGGAGCAGGTCAGCATGGAGTTGCTACTGCTACTGTTTGTGCGAGATTTGGCTTGAAATGTATTATCTACATGGGTGCTGAAGATATAAAAAGGCAATCCCTTAACGTTTTCAGAATGAAACTTCTAGGAGCTGAAGTTAAAGTTGTAAATTCTGGAACTGCAACACTTAAGGATGCCACTAGTGAAGCAATTAGAGATTGGGTTTCTAATGTCGAAACCACACACTATATTTTAGGATCTGTTGCAGGCCCACACCCTTTCCCAAAGATTGTGCGAGATTTTCATGCAGTTATAGGTGAAGAAACTAAAAAACAATGTTTGGAATCATTTGGATCCTTTCCCGATATTTTGCTTGCTTGTGTAGGTGGTGGATCAAATGCAATGGGGCTTTTCCATCCTTTTGTTAAAGAAACTTCTGTGCGTCTTATTGGAGTTGAAGCTGCAGGAAGCGGAGTTGATACTGACAAACATGCTGCCACTATCACTAAAGGGTCAGTTGGAATTTTGCATGGATCAATGAGTCTTCTCTTGCAAGATGATAATGGTCAAGTACAAGAAGCTCACTCAATAAGTGCAGGTTTAGATTACCCTGGAGTAGGACCTGAACATAGCCATTTAAAAGATATAGGTAGAGCAGAATATGGATCAGTCACAGATCGAGAAGCTTTAGACGCTTTAAAACTTGTTAGTGAACTGGAAGGAATTATACCTGCACTTGAAACTTCCCATGCCTTTGCTTGGTTAGATAAATTATGCCCTACTCTTGCAAAAGATGCTCATATAGTTATCAATTGCTCTGGTAGAGGCGACAAAGATGTTAATACTGTTGCATCTTCATTAGATATTTAATCAATACCTTGGTATTGATGGGTCAATATATCTACTCCATCCATCAATACCCTCCTCCAAATTCCATATTTCGCTAACAATTTTATTATCCAAGCACCATTGAGAAAAGTTATAACTTCTTATTCCTGCATGACAGGTAACTACAATTTCTCTGTTTAATAAATCAGCAAATATTTCTTCAACATATTCACAGGTGACTTTACTAATTGGTATGTGTAAAAAATCTTTTGAGAAACGAGCTAGTTCAAGCTCTGACTGTTCTCTTACATCAATCAAAACTGGATCTTCTTTCTCAGAATTAAACCAATCATTTAGACTAAAAGCATTTATAGATTTTGGATAACTTCCCAATTTATAGAATAAATTATTTGTTATTTACAATTTAATAAATTAAGTTGCAGTAAGAAGTTTATTGTTAAAAATAAAAATAAACATTGATAATGAAACTTAGATTAGTAGCAATAATACTATTTTTAGCTTTATTACTTTTTTTTGGTTTTAAAAAAGTTTCTACTAATAACGATAATGAGCAAAGTACAAATATTGAGCAACTAAATATCTTAAAATATATACCTGAAAACAATAAATTATTATTTATTTCAAATTTAGATAGTGTTAATATTTTAAATATTAATGAAAAAAATAAAAATCCAACAAATCAAGATAACTTTGTTTTAATAAAAGACTCTATATTAGATTACATAGGTATAGATCTAGGCAACAATAAATTAGAAGATATTTATAATAATGAACTTATAATCTCAACTTTTAAAAATAATACAAAGCTTAAAGATGATATTTTGGTTGTTTTTAAAATTAAGCCAGAAAAAACAATAGACGATTTATTAAATTTGCCTAACAAAATTGATCAGATTGATGAGATAATTAAAATTAATAGAGAAAACAAAATAAATTTCCTTAACTTTATATACCGAACAGATGATAATTATATAATTGCTTCATCGGATAAAAAATTAATCAAAAATAGTATTAACTCCAGCAATAATTTTAAAGAAAAAAAATTTCAATATGAGGGAGAGCTTTTTGGACTAAAAAACGAAAAAAATATATTATTTACAAAGAAATTTGGGGAAAGTATATTTTTTGACAAGGAAATTTTTACTGAAAATAAAGAGGATATTATAGCTACAACATTTGACTTAAAAAATAAACATTTAATTTTAAAATCATATTTACTAAATAATAAAAAAAATATTGATATTCTTACTTATGATAAATTAATAAATAAAGAGAATACTAATGAAGATAATCCTGAAATTTCAATTTTTAGTGATATAAAAAATTTTGACAAATATCTAAAACCTTTAATAAATGATTTTGAACTAAATTTTTTTGAAGAGTTTAATCAAAATGATAATCAAAATATTTTAATTCTCAATTCAAATAAAGATTGGCTTATTACATTTGAAAAAAATAAGGAAGATCAATTTGATTTAAGTGCTTTGAAAAAACTAAAAGATTTCAATAAATATTCTTTGAAACAAAATGAGGTTATTTATTCAATATATTCCAAAGATATTCTTGAAGAAAAAGACGATGTTATAAAACAATTAACTTATGAAAATATCTATTCAGTAGAATCAGGAGGTTTACAAATCATAAGTAATCATTTAATTGATGGTAAAAAACTAGATAGAATATCAAAAAACTTTTTCAACCTAAAAAATAATAAAGATAAATCTACTTTTCTTTATTCAAAAGTTGATATAAAAAATGGTAATTCTAATAAAATTGAATATTTTTCTAATTTGCAAGACCTAAATTTTCTAATTAGAAATATTTTAAAAATATCAAATGAAGAATCGCTAGAAATCATAAGACAAAATATTCCTGAAAAAAATCCAACTCTTTATACAGAAACAAAATTAAAAATTTTTTAAATTAAATTTATTCAAATAAGCTTCAAACACAATCATTTTAATTTTTTGTGAAGTTCATATCTTGTGGTTAATTAAAAATTATTTGACTATCTTTAATCTATAAGTATTTGATATTGAATTAAGCAATTGGATAGTAAAAAACTGATTTTAAAACCAGGATTAGAGGGTGTCCCAGTTACTAATTCATCTATCTGTGATATTGACGGCAACAAAGGTAAATTATTGTACAGGGGATACTCCATTGAGGAACTATCAAAAAAAAGTAGTTTTTTAGAAACTGCTTACCTATTGATTTGGGGTGAATTACCCACGGCTATCCAACTTAGAGATTTTGAACAAGAAGTTCAAATGCATCGAAGGTTAAGTTTTAGAGTCAGAGATATGATGAAATGTTTCCCTGCGACAGGTCATCCTATGGATGCTCTTCAGTCTAGTGCGGCTTCTTTGGGGCTCTTCTATTCGCGTAGGGCAATAGATGATCCTAATTACATCTACAACGCAGTCATAAGACTAATAGCAAAAATACCCACAATGATTGCTGCGTTTCAACTTATTAGAAAAGGACAAGACCCAATTCAACCTAGAGATGATTTAACTTACTCATCAAATTTTCTTTACATGCTGACTGAAAAAGAACAAGATCCCATAGCTGCAAAAGTTTTTGATAGGTGTTTAATTCTACATGCCGAACATAGTTTAAACGCAAGTACATTTAGCGCTCGAGTGACTGCAAGTACTCTTACAGATCCATATGCTGTCATCGCCTCTGCAGTAGGAACCCTGGCGGGCCCACTGCATGGAGGAGCAAATGAAGATGTGATTGCAATGTTAGAAGAGATTAAAACCCCAGAAAATGCTGGCTCTTTTTTAGATAATGCAATAAAAAATAAAAGTAAGATAATGGGCTTCGGCCACAGAGAATATAAAGTCAAAGATCCAAGAGCAATAATTCTTCAAAAACTGGCAGAAGAACTTTTTATCAGATTTGGAGCAGATGAAATGTATGAAGTTGCTAAATCACTTGAGAGAGAGGCAATACCAAGACTTGGACCTAAGGGTATATTCCCTAACGTGGATTTTTATTCTGGTCTTGTTTATAGAAAACTTGGTATTCCTCGTGATTTATTTACTCCAATTTTTGCAATATCTAGAGTGGCTGGTTGGTTAGCTCATTGGAGAGAGCAACTTGGAGCAAATAGAATTTTCAGACCATCGCAAATCTATACAGGTTCTTCACCAAGAGATTGGATCGGTTTAGAAAATAGAGAATAATATTTGCAGCTTTTCATAAAAAACACACATATTGTTTGTGAAGAGTTAATCTATTAAGTAAATAACATAAAAATTTTGGAATACGGATTAGATCTCGAATATAGTTTTAATGAATTCTTAAAAGGTTTTGGCCTTTCCAGCGAAATCGCTCATATAATTTGGCTACCCTTACCTATGCTTTTAGTTTTGGTAGCAGCAGTTGTTGGCGTTTTAGTAACAGTTTGGCTTGAAAGAAAAATATCTGCTGCTGCCCAACAACGAATAGGTCCTGAATATGCTGGAGCGCTTGGCGTCCTCCAACCAATTGCAGATGGTCTTAAGTTACTCGTCAAAGAAGATATTATTCCTGCCAAAGCGGATGGAATTCTTTTCACTGCAGGACCTATATTAGTTCTTGTCCCTGTGATTCTTTCATGGCTAATTGTTCCTTTTGGACAAAACCTTTTAATAAGTAACGTTGGTATTGGAATTTTCCTATGGATCGCATTAAGCAGTATTCAGCCAATTGGCCTTCTTATGAGCGGATACGCATCAAATAATAAGTATTCTTTATTAGGAGGTTTAAGAGCAGCGGCTCAATCAATAAGTTATGAAATTCCTCTAGCTTTATCTGTGCTGGCTATTGTACTAATGACAAATTCTCTAAGTACTGTTGACATTGTCAACCAACAAAGTGGTGCCGGAATCCTAAGTTGGAATATATGGAGACAACCTGTTGGTTTTATAGTCTTTTGGATTTGTGCTCTTGCAGAATGTGAGAGACTTCCATTTGACTTACCCGAAGCTGAAGAAGAATTAGTTGCAGGATATCAAACTGAATATGCAGGGATGAAATTCGCATTGTTCTATCTTGGAAGTTACATTAATTTAATCCTCTCAGCTTTATTGGTATCAATACTTTATTTAGGAGGATGGGGTTTTCCTATTCCAGTTGAATTAATAGCTAAGTTTCTAAATTTACCAATTAATGCACCCTTCATACAAGTTTTCACTGCATCAATAGGAATTGTTATGACTGTATTGAAAGCATATCTATTGGTTTTCATTGCAATACTATTACGTTGGACAACTCCTAGAGTAAGGATAGATCAACTATTAGATCTAGGATGGAAGTTTCTTCTTCCAATTTCTCTTGCTAATCTTTTGATAACTGCAGGATTAAAACTTGCATTTCCTCAATTCTTTGGTGGTTAATCTTAAGTAAAAATACTTAAATTAAAAATTAATCCACTAAAATAAAATAACTAAGTAAATTCTTCAAAATGAAAAATTTCCTTCAACAAATAAATAGCTATATCAAAGAAGCATATAATGCTGGCAAGTATTTATATAATGGCTTATCAGTAACTTTTGATCATCTTCGAAGAAGACCTGTTACAGTTCAATATCCATATGAAAAATTAATACCTTCTGAAAGGTATAGAGGAAGAATACATTATGAATTCGATAAATGTATTGCTTGTGAAGTTTGCGTGAGAGTATGTCCCATAAATTTACCAGTAGTTGACTGGGTAATGAATAAAGAAACAAAAAAAAAGGAACTTAGAAATTATTCTATTGACTTTGGAGTTTGTATATTTTGCGGAAATTGTGTTGAATATTGTCCAACTAATTGTTTATCTATGACCGAAGAATATGAATTAGCTACTTTTGACAGACACAATTTAAATTTTGATAATGTTGCACTGGGTAGACTACCCACAAATGTTACAACAGATCCTTCAGTTAAACCTTTAAGAGAACTTGCTTATCTTCCTAAAGGTGTCATGGACCCCCATGAAATACCAACTTCAGATACTAGAGTTGGTAAATTACCTGAAGAAGTTTATGATTGGATGAGGCCAGAATCCAATGAAAATAAAGATAAAGTTTCTAATCCAAACAATTAATTTCCATTAATTTATGTCCATTGCAATAACAACTCAAATTATTTGTTTTTCAGTTTTATCTTTAGTCATCCTTATTGGAGCACTAGGTGTTGTATTGCTAGAAAGTATTGTTTATTCAGCTTTTCTTCTAGGAGGCGTTTTCATGAGTGTTGCGGGATTATATCTTCTTTTGAATGCAAGTTTTGTTGCTGCAGCACAAGTTTTAGTTTATGTAGGTGCAGTTAATGTATTAATAATCTTTGCAATAATGCTAGTCAATAAAAAAGAAGATTTAAAGCCCATCAGTGACATTAAATCAAGAAGAATCATATCAACATCAATATGTTTAACCCTTCTAAGCCTTTTAATAAGAGTTGACTTGACTAATGTATGGAGCCTATCAAGTCCTCAAAACTCCATTGGAGAAGAATCAACTATCAGAATTGGTGAACATCTATTTAGTGATTATCTACTCCCATTTGAAGTAGCATCAGTTTTACTATTAATGGCAATGATTGGAGCTATAGTTCTAGCTAGAAGAGATGTAATGAGCAAGGATATTTCTACTGGATTACCTGTTGATCAAGAGTTAATTGAAAAATCATCAGAACCATTACTTACAAATAAAAACTAACTTTTCACTTTTCTTATAATGAATTTAGAATCAATTCCTCTTCAAGCATTTTTAATAGTATCTTCAGCACTATTCTGTATTGGGATTTGGGGATTATTAAATAGCAGAAATGCAGTAAGAGTTCTTATGAGCATTGAGTTAATGCTCAATGCAGTAAATGTAAACTTAATGGCGTTTTCTTCTTATGTAGACAATAATTTAATTCAAGGACAAGTTTTCACAATTTTTGTGATTACTGTTGCTGCAGCAGAAGCAGCAGTTGGATTAGCTATCTTATTATCTCTTTATAGGAATAGGGTGACTGTAGATATGGAAAGTTTTAATTTATTAAAATGGTAAAACCACTAAATGAAACTTTCATTAGTGCTTATTATATATCGTTCAGATAGTTCCATAGCTCAAGAGGCTTCTAAATTCTGTGAAGAAGTCCTCGAAGCTAAAAATATAAAATCAAAAAGAATTCAAAGTGATTTTCACAGAAATGAAATTAAAAAAGATCTTTCTAATCTAAAATTACGACCAAATATTGGCATAGTTCTTGGTGGAGATGGAACCTTTCTAAAATGCGCAAATGCTTTAGCTGATTATGATATTCCTTTATTAAGCATTAATATTGGTGGTAATCTTGGTTTCCTTACGCAAGAAAAAGATTTTTTATTTGACAAATCTTTTATTGAAATCCTTGAAAACGAAGAATATAAAATTGACTTTCGTAATAGATTAAATTGTAATATTTTTATTAATCGGACAGGTTCTGAAAAAAAGATTATAAAAAGCTACGTTGCTTTAAATGATTTTTATTTTAAATCTGTTGAAGAAGACATTTCTCCAACCAACCAAATAGAACTTGAAATAGATAACGAGAAGGTTAATGAATACAAAGGTGATGGATTAATTATATCTACATCTACTGGTTCAACAGCCTACTCAATGGCTGCAGGGGGGCCAATAGTACACCCAAGTATTGATGCAATGATAATTAACCCTATATGCCCGATGAGTTTGGCTAGTAGACCAATAGTTATACCTAATACAAGTAAGGTAATCATAAAACCTGTAAAAAAAAGTAAAGGGGAAATTAAATTATGGAGAGACGGGTCAAAATGTATGACCATTAAGGAAAATTATTATTGTGAGATCAAAAAAGGGCAATCGCCCTGCAAAATAATAAAGTTTAAAAAAAGCACAAGTTACTATAGTACCCTAATAAAAAAATTAGATTGGAAGGGTGATTTATCTCAAAAAAATTACAAAAATTAAATGGCCTTAGAGATAGAAAGAAGATTTCTTATAAAAAATGATACTTGGAAAGAATTCATAAATAAAAAAATTTATATTGAACAAGGTTATTTATCCAAAAGTTTAGATGGTTGGATTATTAGAGTAAGGCTCACAGGCAAAAACTCTAAAATTGCACTTAAAAAACACATCAAAGGCTTTACCAACTTTGAATTTGAATACTCCATTCCACGAAGCGATGCTGAAACAATAATTTCAAATCTGGCAAATACAATTAAAAAAGATAGATACTTTTTAGAAATTGATAAAAAACCTTGGATTATAGATTGCTTTAAAGAAAATAATTATCCACTTAAAATTGCAGAAATTGAACTTTCTAATGAAGAGGAAGATTTAATTCTTCCATCTTTCATTTCAAAAGAAATCACAGGTCTAACCCATTACTCCAATTTCAGTCTTGCTAACAACCCTTTTTCAGAATGGAAAGAAGAATATTTACAACTTTAAAAAGTAACTAGTCAGAGGTACCACATTTCCTTTATATTTTCTTTATATTTAAGCAAAATATTTTTTTATTTTCTTCAGATGTATGGTCTTTACGACAAAGAAGGAATATTGAGATTTGTTGATTCAGACAAGGATGCATGTATTGCCTATGCTGAACTCTTCGAATTAGGTTCTACAAATTATTGTCTGATGGATTTGGCTAATGATACAAAAAAAGTAAAGGGCAATACTAATCTTGATCAGAGTCTGGGAGTGTACAACAATTAAACCCATCTCTACAAATCTTTCCGTTGTCCATCGCCCAATTCAAAAGTGCTACTCTGTTTTTAGAACCAGTTTTCGTAAACATATTACTTACATGATTATCAACAGTTCTTTTACTAATAGTTAGTTTTACAGCAATTTCTTGATTTGTAAGACCATCAGCTACGAGATCAATGATTTCCATCTCCCTTGTTGAGAGACCCATCATATCAATGTTGTTTACTTCTTCATCAACCATTTGCATTTAAACAGTTCCTTTTTTATATTAATTAAGTTTAACAATCTCAGTACACTTGTTAACCAACTAGGAAACAAAAGCAATTGAAATCAAAACTTCAGCAGACTTTAGAAAAAAAATCTAAGGTAATAACAGCAGAGTTAATGCCGCCAAGAGGTGGAAGCCCCATAAGATCTCTTAAGATAGCACAACTTTTGAAAGATAAGGTACATGCTGTTAACATTACCGATGGGAGCAGAGCTGTAATGAGAATGTGCAGCTTGGCAATGTCCAAACTATTACTGGAAAATGGGATAGAACCAGTAATGCAAATTTCTTGCAGAGATCGTAATAAAATTGCTTTACAATCAGACATCCTTGGAGCAAATGCTTTAGGAATTAAAAATATCTTATGCATTACCGGTGATTCAATAAAAGCTGGGGATCAACAAGATGCCAAGGCCGTACATGAGTTTGAGTCAGTTAGATTGCTTCAACAAATTCAGGCTTTCAATAAAGGAATTGATCCGACTCTAGGTGAACTTTCCGATGAAAAAACATTTATTTTTGCAGGTGCTGCAGCTGATCCAAATTGCAGAAATAAAAGAGGTTTAGAAAATAGATTGAGAAAAAAGAAAGAGGCTGGGGCTGGATTTATACAAACTCAAATGGTTATGGAAAAAAAAATTTTGATAGAGTTTTGTGAAAAAATTAGCAAGCCTCTTGAAATTCCAGTAATTGCAGGTGTATTCCTATTAAAGTCTTACAAAAACGCTCTCTTTATAAACAAATACGTACCAGGTGCAAACATCCCTGAAAATATCTTAAATCGTCTTAAAGATGCTAAAGACCCATTACAAGAAGGTATTCAAATTGCATCTGAACAAGCTAATGATTTTTTTAATATCGCAAATGGTGTTCATCTAATGGCTGTAAAAACAGAACATTTAATTCCTGAGATTATTGAAAAAGCTAATCTTAGTCTGGAATATTAATCAAATCAGTGCCTAATAATTCTGCCATAGCTTTCTGCTGAGGCGATGGCTCAGTCAAATCAGATCTTCTTGAATCTGCTATTAACCAATCTAAAGATGCATCTTGCAAATCAAAATGATCTCCATTTTTCCCAACACAATATTTACCAAACACTAACTTATCCATAAGTCTTACACCTTTACCAATTTTTGAATAATCAAAAATTATTGAGTTATCTATAGTTGCGCCCTCGCAAATGCAACAACTTGGGCCAATCATGGAAGGGCCAATAATAGTTGCTCCATCCTCGATCCTAGTCATGCCTCCTATATAAACCGGCCCCGTAATATTAACCTTTTCCCAGTTAGCCGCTACATTTAAACCTGTAAAAACTCCTGGTTTTATTTCCTTACCTGGAATTTGCACTTGTCTTACCTTACCTTGCAATACATTTCTAATAGCACTCCAATAATCAGGAACTTTTCCAATATCTACCCATTCAAAGTCCATTGGTAATGCAAAAAATGGTAAATCCATTTCAACAAGTTTAGGAAAAAGATCAGCTCCAATATCAAATTTCTCTGCTGAGGGTATGTAATTAAAAATTTCGGGTTCGAAAAGATAAATTCCTGTATTTATAGAGTCACTTAAAGCTTGATCAACTGCTGGCTTTTCCTGGAAAGCCTTTATTCGGCCATTTTCATCAGAAACCACGACACCGTAACTTGACACTTGATCTTTAATTACCTTCTTTGTTATTAAGCTTGCAATAGCTCCTTTCTGCTTATGTTTTTTAACAGCTTGTGTTAAATCTAAATCAACTAAAGCATCACCACATAAAACAACAAAAGTTTCATCAAAGAAATTTTGAAAATCCTGAATTTTTTTTAATCCTCCTGCAGATCCCAAAGCATCACCTATTAATTCTCCATCTTCAATTCTTCCCTCAAAACTATAAGCAATTTCTACTCCAAATCTTTGACCATCCCGAAAATAATTTTCAATTTCTTCAGCTAGATGAGAAACATTTACCATTATTTCCTTAAAATTATGTTCTCTTAAAAGTTCCAAGAGAAACTCCATAACAGGTTTTTGCAAAATCGGAATCATCGGTTTCGGAATAACATGCGTAATAGGCTGAACACGTGTACCTTTACCTGCCGCAAGTATCATTGCCTTCATAAATTCAAAACCATTTTTTAAAATTATACGTTATTACTATGAAGCCTCTAAGCAGCCGAGGAAGAGGCATTACTTACCTCAAGATTTTCTATAGGTAATTGAGCTAAACCACCATCAGGTATTATTCTTTTAATTTTAATTGGGCCATATAAGGAATTAATTTGTTTAATTTCAATTTTGTTTTCAGATGATAAAAATAACAAAGCCCAAAAAACTCCCAAACGATCTTTATCTAAATCTTTTTTTTCTACTGTTTGCCATTTCTTTACTAAATATTCAAAATCTGTCCATTGTAATGCTTTTTCCCATCCTTCAATAAATTTCCCTAATGCTTTAGTAGTTTCTGGAAGTTTCTCGCGATGCGCTAATGACTTTACTTGAGAAATTAAAGCCTTATCAGAATATTTTTTATTTCTTTTTCTCTTCATGAGCAGAAGATCTTGGCTTTCTATAACTTCTGCTATGGACTCTAACTGACTTACAAGTTCGCCCAATGTAGTTGAACGTTTAAGAATTGGTTGTGCAATTGATCGTCTCCTTAGATATTTTTCAGGATATTTTGGAATATCAAATTCTTTATCAATCCAATCTTGATCATCCAAATCAAATTCATCTTCAAAATCGGAAGAATTTTCTTTGAAAACATCAGATTCCAAGACTTGAGCTTTAAGGTTAACTAGTACGGAAGCCGCAAAAAATGCTTCGCTGGTCTCAGCTAAATCCTTATGATATGAGATTTGACTATTTGAAGATTGATTAAAAGTATGTGCGTATTGCTCTAAAAAACTATCAATTACACTTATTACATCAATATCCCATGGATCAAGCTCACCTTTCCCTGCGGCGTCTTGAAGAAACTTAATCAACAATCTAGGGCCTAATTGTTGCCTATCAATAGGATTGAAATAAGATATTTTGAGATAGATAAAATCTACTCACAAGATATCTTTAAATTTATTTAATGCCAAACAATATTGCATTAATTTAAAAAACTATATTGTTGGAGCTTTTAGGATATCATTTGTTTTAGTTCCTGAAAAAATATTTGTTTTTACAGCACCTTTAACTGCAGTTAAATCTCGATCGACCAAATTATTGATAGATGCAATATAACTTTCAGTAACTAATCTTGGGTACAAACCTATTCCAATAATCGGCAAAAGTAAACAAGCAATAATATAAACTTCCCTTGGCTCTGCATCTATAAGTTTTCGTTCTTCAATTAATTTGGGATTTTCTTTGCCAAAGAAAATTTCTCGTAACATTGAAAGTAGATAAATAGGAGTAAGTATTACACCGATAGCAGCTAAAGAGGCCATCACTACCCTAAACGGAAGTGTATACACTTCATCAGTAACAAATCCTGTAAATACCATCAATTCGGAAACAAATCCGCTCATGCCGGGCAAAGCAAGTGAAGCTAAAGAGCAAGCAGTCCATAGGGCAAACATAATTCTCATTTTTTGTCCTACACCACTCATTTCATCAAGTTTAAGAGTCTTTGTTCTGTCATAGGTGGCACCAACAAGAAAAAATAAACTTGCGCCTATTAATCCATGACTAACCATTTGCAGCATAGCTCCGCTTGTTCCAAGGCTACTAAAACTCCCTATACCAATAAGAACAAAACCCATATGACTTATCGAACTGTATGCAATTTTTCTTTTAAGATTTCTTTGAGCAAAAGAAGTTAATGCAGCATAAATTATATTGACTACCCCTAGAACTATTAATAATGGGGCAAATTGAGCATGAGCAACGGGCAATAATTGTGCATTAAATCTTAAAAGAGCATATCCTCCCATCTTTAATAAAATTCCTGCTAAAAGCATATGGACAGGAGCTGTAGCCTCTCCATGCGCATCTGGAAGCCAAGTATGAAGAGGTACTATTGGTAGTTTCACTCCAAATGCAATTAAAAGCCCGATGTAACATAATATTTGGAATTTTTGACTAAAATCTTGAGCTGCCAAGTGAGAAAACTCAAAGTTAGGAATTTCTGTACCATAGAAACCCATTGCTAAGGCTGCCAAAAGAATAAAGATAGAACTACCAGCTGTATAAATAATGAATTTTGTTGCTGCATATTGACGATTTTTGCCACCCCATATAGCCAGTAATAAATAAACGGGAATTAACTCAAGTTCCCAAGTTAGAAAGAATAAAAGCATATCTTGAACTGCAAAAACGGCGATTTGCCCACCATCCATAACCAATATCAAAAAGAAAAATAACTTTGGTTTGAACTTGACTGGCCATGCAGCAAGAACTGCTAAAGCAGTTATAAAACTAGTCAATAGTATTAACGGCATAGACATGCCATCAGCGCCAACAGACCAAGTAAGACCTAAATCAGGGAGCCAGCTAATATTTTCTTTCAGTTGAACATTTTCATTACTAATATCAAAGCCATTTATATATGAACCTACAGTTATTAAAAAAGTTATTAATGCAATAGACAATGCAAACCATCTCACCTCTTTGCCATCCCCTTTATCAGGGAAAAAAGGTATCACAAATGCACTAACAATTGGAAATAAAATTGAAGCAGATAACCAAGGAAAATTAGACATTCCAGCTCCCAAAGTTCCCAACATTTGTGTCGCAAAATGTGTATAAAAATAAGTACTCAATTTAATAAGAAATTTATCTTAAATAAAGTCTAGAAATTTTCTGTATTTTTTCACCCCTATGAACAGTGAAGACACACATTTGTAATTAAGATACTGGAGGAGATTGAAGACCAAAAATAGCAACTAGTAGAATTACGCCTCCAAAAACTATAAGCGCGTAAAATTGAGCCCTACCAGTCTCAAAATATTTTAAACCTTCTCCACTGCCTAAAGTTACAAGTCCAGTAAGATTTACCACGCCATCAACAACCTTAGAATCAACCTCTAAGACTTCTTTAGCAAGTTTTCTACTACCTTTAACAAAAAGTTTTTCATTAATGTCATCTAGATACCATTTATTGGATAAAAATCTGTTGATACTAGGAAACTTCTCGGCAAATAAAACTGATAAATTAATTTTTTTCACAAAATATGCCTGATAAGCAATAATGATTCCAGCTGATGCAATAAGAACTGAAGCTATCGCTAAAGGCAAAAATTCTTTTAATTCGAAAGCTTTTGCAGCAGTCTCTGCTTCTTCAGGATCTAGTAGATTTGCAATTTTGCTATCCCATGGAAGCCCCATAAAACCAATAATTAGAGACGGTACAGCTAGAAATACCAAGGGAAATGTCATTGACCAGGGTGACTCATGAATAGAGCCATGTTCTTCATGCAGTTCTTCATTTTCTTCATCTTGGTTTGTTTTAGAGGCTATTAAAAGCTCTTTTTGCAATTCTTTATTCTCTCCTCTGAAATCTCCTTCAAATGTCAAGAAATAAAGCCTAAACATATAAAAAGCAGTCATACCAGCTGTTAGAAGTCCTATAAACCAAAAAGCTGGAAATGATATAAAAGCATTTCCGAGTATCTCATCTTTACTCCAAAAACCTGCAAGTGGTGGAATACCACTAATTGCTACGCAACCTATTAAAAATGTTATTGATGTATATGGCATTTTTTTTCTTAAACCACCCATTAATCTCATATCTTGAGCTAATACAGGCTGATGGCCAACTACTTCTTCCATAGCGTGTATTACCGAACCAGATCCCAAAAATAGCATTGCTTTAAAGCAAGCATGAGTAACTAAATGAAAAATTCCTGCTACTGGCGCTCCACAACCCATTGCAAGCATCATATACCCAAGCTGAGATACTGTGCTGTAAGCTAAACCTTTTTTTAAATCCATTTGGGTCAAAGCTATAGAGGCTCCTAAAAAACAAGTAATGGTGCCTACTAAAGCAATAATGAACTGAATAGAGGGGAATATTGAGTACAAAGGTTGGAGTCTTGCTACAAGAAATATTCCTGCAGCAACCATTGTTGCGGCATGGATAAGTGCAGAAATAGGTGTCGGACCTTCCATCGCATCAGGCAACCACACATGAAGAGGAAACTGAGCAGATTTTGCCATTGGCCCTAAAAAAACTAAAAAACAAAGGAGTAAAGCAGCCCAAATAGGTATCGAATTGTCAGATATCGATTGAGAAATTCCAGTTGCTATTTCATTGAAATCAAAACTATTTGTTGCCCAAAACAGACCAAGAATACCTAGTAATAATCCAAAATCTCCTACTCTATTAACAACAAATGCTTTTTGTGCAGCGTGTGCAGCACCCTCTCTGTCATACCAAAAACCAACCAATAAGTAAGAACACATTCCAACTAATTCCCAAAAAACGTAAATTTCTAATAAATTTGGACTAATTATTAAACCCATCATTGAGCTACTAAATAATGCTAAATATGTAAAAAATCTGACATAACCCTTGTCATGCGCCATGTAACCATGAGAGTAAATCATAACTAGCAACGTAATTGTAGTTACTAAAGCAAGCATTACACTCCCTAAAGGATCAAGAACAAAGCCCATTGGAATTGTGAAATCCCCAGCGTTGGCCCATACAAATAATTTTTCTACTGATTGATAACCATTGACCTGTTCAATCAGAGCTTTATAACTAATTGCCGCAGAAATCCCAACGAAAGTAATTAAGCCTATCGAAACAATTTCCCTAGAATTATTAATTTTCGTGTTAATACTTATTAGACCTAATCCAGAAAGCACTGCTCCAATAAGTGGGAAAACAGGAATTAACCAGGCAATTTCTGAAGCTTGAGGCATGTTACAAAAAACTTATAAGTTGATTTTAAACTGTCAATTGAAAAATTCCGACAAAAATGATGAATTAAATGTTTTAACGGCAATATTTATATACTGATGGGACCACCAAAGCACGCCTATTGCAATCAAAATACCAAGTTGAGATAACTTAAAAAATTCTTTAATTTTAAATTCCTGCCTTCCTTCAAGTATTGCCATAAAAGGGACTATGGACGTACTTTTTCTAAACTTTTCAAATTCTCCTCCAAATCTATTTGCTAATCTCTTATCCCCATGCCAAATTGCAAAAAGATGATGCAAAATTAAGCCAATAGAAGTTATTAACGTGAATGATGTACCAATCCATAAAGTATGAGCAAAACACCAAATTATCTGACCAAATGCTTGTGGATGTCTTGTGATTCTCATGATCCCAGTTCCATAGATTCGTACTCTAGGTTTTAAAACCGAAGGAATTTCTAGCAAATTGTAAGTAGCCGGATATAAAAATAAAAAACTTATTGCAGTTAAGAACCAAACGACCATAAAAACAAAATTATTGCCCTGTAAATTCCATAATCTGATTCCGTCATATCTATGAGCCAAAAAATAACTAATCAAGATAATGGCAGATGGCAAACTTAAAAAAACAAAACATAACCGCCATAATCTCGGACCCATAATAGATTCTGCTTTGCTTCTTAAAGCAGCTCCCCCACTATGAATTACCGCAAAAATCAAAATCAAAAGTAAGATTATTAAGGAAGTTTTATGAGTATCCATATAATTGAATTGTTCAAATAAATTTTGTTCTTAACAAGAATGCTTCTAAGCATTAGAATTATAAGAAATTGTAGGCATAATAGATGCCAGAATTACCTTTTACACTCGACCAATTAAGAATATTAAAAGCTATAGCAGCTCAAGGAAGTTTTAAAAAAGCTGCAGATCTCTTATATGTAACTCAACCTGCAGTGAGTTTACAAATACAAAATTTAGAAAAACAACTTGAAATTACAATTTTCGACAGAGGTGGTAGGAAGGCACTACTGACTGAAGCAGGGAGACTATTACTTGAATATTGTGAACGAATTTTGAATCAATGCGACGAAGCTTGCAAAGCTATTGAAGATTTAAATAGCTTAAAAGGTGGAACACTTGTCATCGGAGCGAGCCAAACAACGGGTACCTATTTAATGCCGAGAATGATAGGACTCTTCAGACAAAAATACCCTGATGTATCAGTTCAACTTCAAGTACATAGTACGAGAAGAACTGGTTGGAGTGTCGCCAATGGACAAATTGACTTAGCCATTATTGGCGGACAATTACCTGGAGATTTAGAAAATTTGTTACAAGTAATTCCATATGCCACTGATGAATTGGCATTAGTTTTACCATCTAAACATCCACTTTCGAACAAAAAAGAGCTTCTAAAAGAAGACTTATACAAATTAAATTTTGTAACATTAGACTCACAATCTACAACAAGAAAAGTTGTTGACAAACTTCTCCAAGATTCTGGGCTTGATATTCAAAGATTAAAAATTGAGATGGAACTTAACTCTCTTGAAGCAATCAAGAATGCAGTTCAATCAGGTTTAGGAGCATCCTTTTTGCCTGTTGTTTCGATTGAAAGAGAATTATTGGCTGGAACAATCCACAAAGCATTCGTTGCTGATTTAGAGGTTAAAAGAGAACTTAAATTAATTACTAATCCGTCACGGTATTCATCAAGAGCATCAGAAGTATTTAAGAAAAACATTCTTCCACAATTTGCTAGTTTAGAAAGCCCTTTGAAGCATATATAATTTTGATCAAAACTGAATTGCCTCTTTGTTAATACCTACCCCGCCGTCTTCAGCTTGTCCATCGCCTTTTATTATAAATTTATTTTCATTTACATCAGTCTGATAAACGCACTTAACTATTGGCTTATCTCTTATGGAACCAATATAAGCAAAAGTATTCATCCTTTGCTTACATTCTCTTACATCTTCATTACTAATTGCGCCCTGTTTTTGTAACACTGTCCAATTCTCTCTTCTAATGACACACCCTGGCTGAAGAGCTGGTTGCGTTACAAAACTCGTAGATGGATTTAGAGTGGTATACATTTCAACATCAATTACAAAAGCACTAGCTCCCCATTGTCTGCAAAATTCAGGGTCTGGAACGGCCATATCTAATTGTTGTTGACTTGCTATATTTCCCTGTCCGCCATCGGTTGTACTGGTAATAGCGCTCCCGATACCAACTCCTAAAATTAATACTCCAGCAAGTACGGCAATGGTTCCTGTACTAAAGTTGATCTTTTGTTCAGAAGAAGCAGGCAAGCTATTGCTTCTTTTACCGTACGAATCCATATCCCTTGGATTTGGAGGATAATAACTTCTATTTGAGCCTCTTCTTGGCCTTCTATTTGATGGTGGTCTATTCACAGTACTTCATTAGTCTTTGGTAAACCCATCGAATAATTCATTACTCTACAATCAGGGTTATAAGTAAGCTGACCATTTTGAAGCAAAAATTTGATTAAACCTTCGATTTCTGATCCTATTTTTCGAAGTTCATAATCATCTAAATCCTTCCCTGCTCTATCTTTTATTAATTCATTGAATTTTTCATTTATTCTATTTAGAGAATCTTCGTTCCAAATAAATTCGTTATCGGGATCTAAATCAAGAGTTAGTTTATTGGGATGAAACTTTAATTGTTCATCTACCACTTCGGCAGTAAAGATTCTTACATGCCTAGTAGTCGATTTTAAAAGCATTTTTTCCATAATTTTGCGAAATAATCAACGAAAAAAACTAATATGTTCTAACTTTAATGTAGCTTATTAGTAAGTGTTAATTTATTTCTTGATTTAATAATGCGTGTTGTAATTGCTGGTGCTGGTTTAGCAGGTTTATCTTGCGCTAAATATTTAGTCGATAATGGTCACATTCCGATTGTACTTGAAGCCAGAGATGTTTTAGGTGGGAAAGTTGCCGCATGGAAAGATGAAGATGGAGATTGGTATGAAACTGGATTACATATATTTTTTGGAGCATACCCAAATATGTTGCAACTTTTTAAGGAACTAGATATTGAAGACAGACTCCAATGGAAAAGTCATTCAATGATTTTTAATCAGCCATCAGAGCCTGGAACTTACAGTAGATTCGACTTTCCTGATATACCTGCTCCAGTTAATGGTGTATCAGCAATACTAAGCAATAATGATATGCTTTCATGGAATGAAAAGATTCTATTTGGATTAGGTTTAGTGCCTGCAATGCTGAGAGGCCAAAAGTACTTAGATAAATGTGATAAAAAATCATGGACAGATTGGCTAAAAGAGCACAATATACCCGAAAGAGTTAATGATGAAGTTTTTATAGCGATGAGTAAAGCTCTTAATTTCATTGGACCCGATGAAATATCATCTACAGTTTTATTAACAGCATTAAACAGATTTCTACAAGAAAAAAATGGTTCTAAAATGGCATTCCTTGACGGAGCTCCTCCAGAAAGACTATGCCAGCCCATGGTTGATTATATTACTGCTCGTGGTGGCGAAGTTCATATGAATAGTCCATTAAGGCAAATCAACCTTAATGAGGACAGCACTGTTAAAAGTTTTACTGTTGCCTCTTTAGATAAAAACGAAAAGAAAGAGGTAACTGCTGATGCTTATGTAAGTGCAATGCCTGTAGATCTCTTTAAATTAATGATCCCTAAACAATGGAAAGGGTTAGATGCATTTTCTAAATTAGATGGTCTAAATGGTGTGCCAGTTATTAATATCCATTTATGGTTTGACAAAAAATTAACAGATATTGATCATTTATTATTCAGCAGATCGCCTCTCCTCAGTGTTTACGCAGATATGAGTATCACCTGCAAGGAATATGAAGATCCAAATAGATCAATGCTCGAATTGGTTTTTGCACCAGCAAAAGATTGGATAAATAGAAGTGATCAAGATATTGTTGATGCAACTATGGAGGAACTCAAAAAATTATTCCCAACTCATTTCATGGGAGACGATAAAACAAACTTACGAAAATATAAAGTAGTCAAAACTCCAAGATCTGTTTATAAGGCAGTTCCTGGATGCCAAGAGTTCAGACCTAGTCAAAAATCTCCTATAAAAAACTTCTTCTTAGCAGGTGATTATACAATGCAAAAATATTTAGCATCAATGGAAGGAGCTGTATTAAGTGGTAAATTATGCGCGGAATCAATAAACAAAGAGTATTCCAAAACACTTCAAAATGTTTCCTAATAACATTTAAAAAATTTCTTAATTAAGTAAAAACTTTTTGAAAAATTCAATTTCTCTACTAGATCAAGCATATGAGATATGCCGTAAAGAAACTCAACTATGGGCTAAAACCTTTTACTTGGGAACTCTTCTACTACCACTAGAAAAGAGAAAAGCTATTTGGGCTATTTATGTATGGTGTAGAAGAACAGATGAAATAATGGACAGCGAAGAAGCTTCAACTAAATCGAAAGATGAACTTTCTGATAATCTAGATGAATGGGAAGAAAATACTAAAAATGTATTTAAAGGGAAAATTAAAACTGAATTAGACTCAGTTCTACTAGATACGATCGAAAAATATCCACAAAGTATTCAACCTTATCTAGACATGATAGATGGCCAGAGAATGGATCTGAATAAATTTAGATACAAAGATTTTGATGAATTAAAACTATATTGCTATAGAGTTGCAGGGACAGTTGGTTTAATGACTCAAAATGTGATGGGAATTGATAGCGCTTATACATCAGCCCCATGGAGTGCTATGCCTGACCCTTCCGAAGCAGCTATAGCTCTTGGAATTGCAAATCAACTAACAAATATCTTGAGGGATGTAGGAGAAGATAGACAGAGAGGAAGAATCTATATCCCACAGGCGGATATTGAACAATTTAATTATTCTGAAGAAGAACTTCTGCAAGGAAAAATAAACAAACAGTGGAAATCACTAATGAACTTTCAATTAACAAGAGCTCGTGAATGGTTCCAAAAGTCTGAAGATGGTATTAAGTGGCTATCTTCTGACGCAAGATGGCCAGTATGGACGTCCTTACGTCTTTATAGAGGCATATTAGATTCTATTGAAAGACTAGATTATGATGTTTTTAACAATAGAGCTTTTGTGAAAAATTCAGTCAAAGCTCTTGAAATCCCAATATCTTTTTTGATTTCCCGAATTAAATAATTAAGCAGGTGTCTTCTGATTAGCCAACAAATCTTTTAATTTAGATAATTCTCCAGCCCATCTTGGGTCAGGAGCTTCCAAGTTAGGAGCATCACTATGAACAATTTTTTTAAAGTCTTTCCGCTTCTTATTCTTGTTTAATTTTCCACTATTTCTTTTGTTTGAAGCAGAATCCTTCTTTTCTGATAGCTCTACTCTTAATTTAGAACCATTAAATTCAAAACCGTTTAACTTTTGAATTAATAAATTAGCATTATCTTCATTATTAGTTGTCGCAAATCCAAACCCTCTACATTCCTTAGTATCTTTATCTAAAACTGCTTTAAATCTAATAGAATCAGAAACTGACTTTAAAAGAGTATCAAATTCTTTTGGATTAAATCCTTGTGGTAAGTTGCCAATGTAAATGCGAATGCTCATAAATTTTTTAAAAATGATTTTGAAGTCTGTACTTCTAAACAAAACTAAGCTATGTGTATTTAATCACATTTTGGCGCATTTTGTTCAATCCATCGCTTTGCTTTATATATAGCTTCATCAAAATTATTTAATCTTTTATATGCAAGTTCCTTAGAAAGATAATGTAAAAGCTCTCCTAAGATTGGTCCATCCTTTATCTTCAAATTTTTTTTGATTTCGTCACCATTAAGTAAGTTTGAAGGATGAAATAATTTATCATCGTTGTCACGCCATCTATGAAGCCAATCTAATCGTAAATTTTCAGGTAAATAGAAAATAAAAGCTGGAAGAAACATCTCTAATTCTTTATGTAACGCAAATCTATCTGATTCAGTTAATCGAGCGATATTTTTTTTCTCCAACAAAAAATGCCATTTTCGCATTAACTTAGTTTTTGTAATTTCAGCTTTACTAAATTTAAGTTTTTCTAAAGATATAACATCTAAAATTTGAGCAATAAAAAATAATGGTAAAAATTTTTCTTTTTCTTCTTTATTAAGTTCTGCATAATTAATTTGCTCTAAATCCAAAAAAAAAGAATCTTCAAACAAATTATCAGTAACAAATATATTTAATTTTTTTATCAACAATACTGCATCAAGAGCATTGGCTCCATGCACTATTTTCTGTATTTCATAATTAATTCTCTCTTTAGCAACAAGATATAATTTCTCTTTATTTTTTTTAATGAAAGTAATTAAATTAAGATCAACTTGAAAATTCAATTCTGAAACAAATCGAAAACATCTTAATATTCGTAAAGGATCATTCAGTAAATTCTTTTCAGAATGAGTTCTAAGCAAAGAGATCTCTATATCTTTAAGACCATTTAATGGATCAACCAAACACTTCTTATCAAATAAAAAAGCAATTGAATTAATCGAAAAGTCTCTAGAACACAAATCTCCTTCTATCGTAGACGAAACCTGATTGGCAATATCAATATAAATATGATTAAGAATAATTCTCACTACTTCTCTTTTTTCATCTAAAATTATAAATTTTGATCCAATATTATCTGCAATCTTTTTCCCAATTTCAATTGCATTTAAAGGTACCACAATATCAAAATCTACCTTTTCAGTTTTTCTTCCCAAAATAATATCTCTTATGTAACCACCAACCAAATATGATCCTTTAGGTAAAAAACCTAATATTGAATCCAAATTATGAAATTTTATACTTGTTTCTAATTCATCAATTATTAGTGTATGATCTGTGTAAATACTATATTTCATTTTATTTATTCATTATGTGCATTTGCATCAACTGTAAATGGGTTGATAGATGTATCACATATCATGATGTTGAGAATAATCATGGTGTTGATCATATTTGTGATCTGCCTGATTTTAAAGCAAAAAAACCATATATTCATGTCAATATAGTTAAAGATAATAATGGTGATTATAAAATTGACTGGGATGTTCAATCTTGTGAAAGTTTTGAAAGTGAATTGGGTAAATGGTCTAAGTGTAATCCAGGCATGGAATTACCTGTTTAAAGGTAATACATGATAAATAAACTCAAACAAAGAGAAAATTACTCTACGTTAGTGATTCATAGCACAGACAATTCTTTTTGCTTTGGGTATAGAAAAAACAATACCCATGAATCTGATCAATTATTTATCAAAAAATTTGATAATGACCTTTGTAACAACTTAGTTAATGATCTTAACAAATTCATTTCCAAAGAAAATCTACAAAAAATAAATAAGTTATCTGTCAGCGTAGGGCCAGCTAATTTTAATGCTTCACGACTTATTGTAGTTTTAGCAAGAACTATCTCACAACAAATAAATTGTCCTCTAAACAGTTTTAGTTCATTTGAAATAATGGCAAAAAGAATTGCATCAAAAAATGATATCTTTACAAACAAAAAATCATTCTGGATTTACAAAAAATTAAAACGAAAGGGTTTTATTGCAGGTAAATATGAAATTTGCCATAAAGAAAAAAACTCCTCTGATCTAGTCATTCGAGAAACAGTTTTACCAAAAGTTGTCAAAGAACTTAACAGTGCAGAACTTACTTTTGAGGCTAATTATGATGATAAAGAAGATTTAAAAGAACTATTAGACTTAGCAAATAAAAATTTATTAAATTCAAATGTAGAATCCTGGAGAAAAGTTTTGCCTCTTTACACTATTTCTCCAATTAACTAAATATTCATCCAATCAAATTATTAATCTTATTTTGAAGGTGCATTGTTACATAATTCAAATCATCTCTGGATGAACTCTGTGGAGGTTGAACAGGTTTTCCCACTTTAATAACTATTTTTGAAAACAAAGGAATAAAGAATTTGAACCTTATTAGTCTATGAGAATTAACTATTGCAACAGGCAATAATAATTTTTGATTTTTAAAGGCTAATAATGCTGCTCCTTGTTTGGGCCTATTCACTCGGCCATTTTTTTGACGAGTCCCATCTATAAATATTCCAATACAATTATCATTAGATAATTTTTTACATGCTGTTTTAATGGTATTTTTATCAACAACTCCTCTTTTTACAGGATAAGCTCCACAAGCCTTGATAATAAACCCAAGTAAGGGTATTTTAAATAGCTCTGCCTTGGCCATGAAAGATATATTACGTCCAAGAGCATGTCCTAACAAAGGAGGGTCAAGCAAAGAACCATGATTAGAGACCATTATAAAAGCATTTTTTTGCGGAATATTTTCTATACCTATCAAATGACCTCTAAATACAAATTTATAAATTGGTAATACAAAAAGTTTGCTAACTAATTGATAGATTAATCTCTGAAAAGCATCATTTTTCATACTTTAATTAATAAGTTATTTGGCTAGATGATGAAACTTGAGAAATTTTTAAATCTTTCATATGTCTTTTTGCTAAACCGCTCAGCACATTTGATGGGCCAACTTCAACCAAATGAAGATCGTTATCTTTTGCCATTAAATCCATAGTTTCTCGCCACCTTACGCCATTACACATTTGATTTTCCAATCTAATTTTAAGCTCATCTGGATTGTCACATAATGAAGGGTAATAATTACTTATTACTGGGAAAGAAGGATTTTTAAACTTAATTTGTTTTAAATACTCAGAAAATTTAACTGCAGGCTCATCCATAAATGGTGAATGGAATGCACCTGAAACATTTAATTTTAGAAATCTTTTACAAGAAATTTCTTGCGATAACTTGTCTAACTCTTCGTTAGATCCTGATAAGACAACTTGGGAAGAGCTATTATCATTAGCAATTACAACATCTTCACTGTTTTTGACTAATAAATCAAGTTCATTTCTATCAAAACCAATTACTGCTGCCATAGAGCCTTGCCCAGCATTTACCATCAATTGAGATCTCACTTTTATTAATGAAACGCAGTCTTCGAATGAAAAAACATCCGCACAATATAATGCAGTTATTTCTCCCAGACTATGGCCAGCAACATAAGTTGGTTTAAAACCATTTTCTTTTAAGGCATCTAATAAAATTGATTCAACCAAAAAAAGACAGATTTGTGTATTTCTTGTATTATTCAAATCACTAAGAGGATCTGTTGGATCAGAATTTAACTCGCAAATTTCAAATAAATTTCTTTCAAATATCTCAGAAGCATAACTAAACCTATCTTTTGTGCTAGGCAAATTTTCAATTTGTTTTGCCATTCCAATTTTTTGCGAACCCTGTCCAGGGAATACCCATGCAACTGTCATAATGTTCCTATCTTGTTTTTAACCCCATTTAATTAGGGCTGCACCCCAACTTAGCCCAGCACCGAAACCACTTGTAGCAATAATATCATTTTGTTTAATTCTAGAATCTCTTACAGCCTCATCCATCATTAGTGGAATAGTTGCTGCTGACGTATTGCCATATTTTTCTAAATTGCTAAGAATTTTTTCTCTGGGAATTTTTAACCTTTCTCCCACAGAATCCAATATTCTTTGATTAGCTTGATGCAGTAAGAGCCAATCAACTTGATCAGAATTATATTTCATTTTTTTCAACAACTTTTCAAGAATTATGGGAACTTCTTTAACTGCGAATTTATAAACTTCTTGACCATTCATCTGAATTTGGGAAAACCCTCCACTTGAAAAGTCAATTTCATCAACTATTGAATCCTTATTATTTGTTGATGGAAGATTAAGAAAAGAACCCCTCCCCCCATCAGTTCTCATATCAAAACCTATAAAATTATCAAATTTATTTGTGGCTTCAATTGCTAATGCACCGGCACCGTCTCCAAAAAGAATACAACTTCTTCTATCGTTCCAATCAACAAAACTTGATAATTGATCTGCTCCAATAACAATAGCCCTTTTAAAACTACCCCCTTTTAAAAATTGTGAGGCTGTTATTAAGGCAAATAAAAAACCACTACAAGCTGCAGTTAAATCGTAAGCTACAGCATTAGATGCCCCTAATTTAGCTTGAATGGATGGCGCTGATCCAAATAAATCATGAGGAGTAGAAGTAGCTAAAACAATCAAATCAATCGTTTTAATATCCCAATTAGCCATTTCTATAGCACTTAGAGCAGCCTTATAACCCATCTCAGTAACATTATCTTCTAAACTAGATATTCTTCTCTCAGAAATGCCAGTTCTAGATTTTATCCATTCATTGCTTGTATCAACCTTTTGACTAATTTTTTGATTAGTTAGGATTTGATCAGGTAAATAACTTCCGCTTCCCTTGAATGACACTCCAATCTGATTAAAATTTATTCCTTCCAAAAGAATTTTTTAGTTACTTATATTAGTCAAACATAAATTTGACTCAATATGTTTTATGAATTTAAAACTTGAAGCTTTTGAAGTTGATTTAAATTGTCCATAACACCATGATTCACTGCAGAGTGAGCCAAGCGAAGAGCACTAACTACTGATAAAGATTTACTACTTCCATGACCAATAACGCAAATACCATTAACGCCAAGTAATAAAGCTCCACCATGTTCAGCATGATCTAACCTTTTTTTAATTCTGAGAAGATTACTTTTTAAAAAAGCTGAACCAACTTTACCCCGCCTTCCACGTGGCAGCTCAGATCTCAAAATATCTAATAAAACTCCTCCCACAGATTCAAGAAATTTCAATAATATATTTCCAGTAAATCCATCACAAACTACTACGTCGAAACTACCTGATAATACATCTCGCCCTTCACAGTTACCTCCAAAGTAAAAACTTTTTTCAGAAGATAATAATTCATAAGTTTTTAGAGATAAATCATTACCTTTACATTCTTCTTCTCCGATATTTAAAAGACCAATTCTTGGTTTTTGTACTTGCAAGACATCCCTGGCATAAATATTACCTAGAAGAGCAAATTGATGAAGATATGATGGCTTACAATCAGTATTTGCACCAACATCTAAAACTAATACTGGACGAGTTTGATCCCTTGTTGGAAACAATGCTCCTATAGCTGGTCTCTCAATCCCTTTCAATCTCCCAATTCTAAATATGGCAGAAGCCATCATGGCACCTGAATTACCCGCTGAGTAGACAGCATCAGCTTTATTATTTCTAACTAAATCCATTGCAACGTTTATACTTGCATTTTTCCTTTTTCTAACTGCGGTAGCTTCCTCATTCATCCCAATAGGCTCTCCACTATCAATTAATTCAAGACGATTATTATCTATTTCATTTTCTAATAATTCTGCTAAACCAGTTTTTTCTGCTGCATCTTTAACTTTTTCAATGTTGCCGACAAACTTTATATTTATTGGAAATCTACTTATTGCTTCTAAGCAACCTTCAAGAATGGGCCCAGGAGCATAATCTCCACCCATCCCATCAACTGCGATCCAAATTCTTTTAGATTGAGATTCCTCAACCCTATCTAAAATATTGTCGTTATTTTGTAATCTTTTTAATGGATCAAAAACTAATGGCTGTAATGTATTTTTAGCTATTGTACTAGCATTTGAAACTACACTACTAGCAGTATTAACAACAGATTCAGCACTTGAAACTACATTTCCTGCAACATTACTTGCAACATTACTAGCTGTAGTTACTACTGATCCAGCACCGGAAACCATATTACCCGCAACATTACTAGCCGTTGCTGCAGAACTTGCAGCAGTATCAACTATAGAAGTCACAGCTGAATTTCTTTTGTACCAAATAACTAATCTTCTAATAGCTCTGGACTTATTAATTTTTTGCGCTGTTTCTTTCCCCATTTATTTACCATCAAAAGGAGCAATATCGACAATCCGTTGGAAAAGATATCCTGTACCCCTTGCTGTCAAAATTAATTCAGGATTTGCTGGATCAGCCTCTAGTTTTGATCTTAATCTTGATATATGAACGTCTACGACTCTTGTATCTACATGTCTCTCGGGGGTATATCCCCAAACTTCTTTCAAAATCTCTCCTCTACTAAATGGCTCTCCTGACCTACTGACCAAAAGCTCTAATAGACTAAATTCCATACCAGTTAATCTAATTCTCTCGTCACTTTTAAAAACTTGTCTTCGATTTGTATCAATTTTTATATCCGTAACCAAAATTAATCCTGAATTAGGCATGCCAGGAATTTGCTCTTTGTCGATTCTTCTAAGAACGCACCTAATTCTAGCTTCTAACTCTTTTGGGCTAAATGGTTTTACTACATAATCATCAGCTCCTAATTCTAAGCCTGTTATCCTATCTGCAACATCTCCTAAAGCAGTTAACATAACAATTGGAACATCAGAATCTTTCCTTAACTCTTGACAAACTCCATAACCATCAAGCTTTGGCATCATAACGTCAAGCACTACTAAATCAGGTTCATAATCTTTAAATAACTTCAGTGCTTCTTTGCCATCACTTGCAGTTACAACTTTGTAGCCAATCATGGAGAGACGTGTTTCCAGAATTCTTCTAATACTTGCCTCGTCATCTGCCACAAGTATAGTTTCTTTAGTTTGACTAGATAGAGCCATTTGTTTCTATTAGCTAATCAGTAAGAGAATTTATTATTAACCTAATCTAACTTGTAGAGGGGCAATATCCCAAACATTCTAGTTCCATTAATTCATTCAGAGACTAAATGTCTAGCAAATTATCTACTTTTATTTGTCAGAATTGCGGATCTGAAACTTCTCAATACTTTGGTAGATGCCTAAATTGCAACTCATGGAATTCCATTGTTGAAGAAATAAAAAGTAAGAGATCTAAATATCAAGAAATAAAAAAAAATAAAAAATCTATTCCTTTTAATGAGATTACATCAAAAAAGATATCAAGATTTACAAGTGGTTTTAGAGAATTTGATCGAGTGCTTGGAGGTGGAATAGTACCTGGATCTGTTGTTTTACTAGGAGGAGAACCAGGTATAGGAAAAAGCACAATAGTTCTTCAATCAGCAGGAAAAATATCTCTTAATGAGAAAGTTTTATATATAACTGCAGAAGAATCTTTAGAACAAGTAAAAATTAGATGGGAAAGATTAAATCAAAAAAGTATTGATTTAAAAATTTTTGCAGAAACCAATTTATCCCTAATTATTGAAGAGATCAAACGTGTAAATCCAAGTTTCGCAATTATAGATAGTATTCAAGCCATCCATAATCATGAAATGCAAAGTGCTCCAGGATCGGTTTCTCAAGTTAGAGAATGTTCATCTGAATTACAAAATCTTGCCAAAGACAATAATATTGCTCTTCTAATAATTGGTCATGTAACTAAAGATGGTGCTTTAGCTGGCCCCAAAACTCTAGAGCATTTAGTTGATACAGTAATAAACTTTGAAGGAGATAATATTTCCTCACATAGATTACTAAGAAGTATAAAAAATCGATTTGGATCGACCTTCGAGATTGGAATTTTTGAAATGTTTGAGGAGGGTTTACGAGAGATAAAAAACCCAAGTTCAATTTTTACAAATAAAGAAAATATTTCAGGTGTAACAACTACGATTACAAATGAAGGCACTCGACCATTAGCAGTTGATATACAAGCACTGGTAAACAAGACTTTCTACAGTAACCCAAGACGTACTACAACTGGAATAAGCATAAATAGATTGCATCAAATTCTAGCTGTTATTGAAAAACACGTAGGGATAAAATTATCTGAATTTGATTGTTATGTGGCTACTGGTGGGGGGTTTGAGATTAATGATCCATCATCTGACTTAGGTGTAGCAATATCAATTTTATCAAGCTTGAAAAATATTCCTCCTTTGGCGAGTAGCTCATTTATTGGGGAATTGGGTTTGAGCGGTCAGGTTAGAAAATCAAATAACCTTCGGACAAAGATAGAAGAAGCTGTAAGACTAGGGATCAAAAATATCGTAGTGCCAAAACTAGAAGAGGAACTAAATAATAATTTTCAGAATTTAATAAATATTCAAGAGATATCCAATATTAAAGAAGCAGTTGATTATTCTTTATCTAAATAAAAAAATCAAAGATACATATCTATTGAACTTCTGCCTGAGTTTTTCAACCAATTCTCAATATCTAGATAACCTCCAGGATAGAGTCTAACTGCTTTAGACCAGACTTCAGCAGCTTTATCGAACCAAATATCTCTCTGATCTAAATCACCATTTTGCTCAGCATATCTTCCCCTTTTTTCATAAATCAAACCTATATTTTTCAAGCATGATGGCTGTTTGGGATTTTCTACTAATGCTTTTTCATAAGTTTCAATAGACAAATCCTCTTCGCCGTTACTCATGTATATAATTGCCATATTTTTTAAAGTCTCACCCCTATCAATTTTATTTTCTTCAAGCAATAAGCTCTCTTTGTAATACTCTAATGCTTCCGAATAATCCCCATTATTTTGTGCAGCTAAGCCATCTCTATAATAAATGTATGCCTTTTTTTCTTTCTCAGCGATAGGCATTATTTTTACGATAGATTCAGCAATTACAGTAAAAGCTTTATCAATAAAATTGTCTCTGTTTTGATTACTAGGCACTGCTCAAATTCTAATAAAATTAATATAGTAATTTAAAAAATAACTATTTAAAAAGTCTATTACATTTATTATTATAGTTAAATATAAAGTCAAGCATTAGTTTGCTTCTATCGTGAAAAATATGGAGAGCATTCAATTAAGCGTTAAAGGAATGAAGTGCGGAGGTTGTGTTAGTACTGTTGAAAAAATATTGAATAATTCTGATGGTATTGAAAATGTTTCTGTTAACTTACTTACTGAAAGTGCTTATTTTGAAATTACCCAGAAACATATAGAAATAGAATCAGTTCTAGAAAATCTCAAAGAGAATGGTTTCCCATCAAAGATTTACATAAATGATTTTTCAGAAAAAATAAATAAAGCAGAATTAGAAAAAAAAAAGAAGTGGAATAATCAATGGAAAAAACTAACTTTTGCCCTATTACTTTTATTATTTTCAGGATTAGGTCATCTAGCAGAAGGAAGATATATAAATTTTCCAATATTAGGTAATATATTTTTTCACGCTTCATTAGCAACGTTAGCTCTATTATTTCCTGGCAGAGGAATAATAATTAATGGATTTAAATCATTTATTAATAACCATCCCGATATGGATTCTTTAGTAGCTCTTGGAGTAATTAGCGCATATACAACAAGTCTTTTATCTTTAATATTTCCTGCCACTGGTTTTCCTTGTTTTTTTAATGAGCCAGTTATGCTGTTAGGCTTCATACTTATTGGGCGTTACTTAGAAGAAAGGGCAAGATATCAAACTGGTTCATCCATTGGAGAATTATTAGATCTTCAACCTGAAATGGCTAATATCTACACAAAAGACAATCAAATAAAATCAATAAGAGTGAATACTTTAAGACCTGATCAAGAGATTCAAGTTTTAGCAGGGGACAGAGTACCTGCTGACTGCATTGTTACCCGAGGTAATTCATATGTTGATGTTTCACATATTACTGGAGAATCCAAACCTATAGAAGTAAAAGAAGGCGAAAATCTATCTAGTGGGTCTTTAAATCTTAATTCAACTCTTAGACTTAAAGTACAAAAGGTCGGAGGAGATTCCTCTCTTGCAAAACTAGTAAATCTTATTGAGTCTGTAAACGCTAGAAAACCTCGCATTCAAAGAATTGCTGATGAAATTGCAGGTAAATTTACTTACTTTGTACTTATATTTGCTACTTTAACCTTCTTCTTTTGGTGGAAGGGGGCAAAAAACATATGGCCTCATTTATTAAGTCAAAATAATGAATTAATAACTCACTCAAGCCATACACTTCATACTTCTCTTGGGAGTAATGCTGAGAATTTCCTGAGTTTAGCAATTCAATTGTCAATTGCCGTTTTAGTTATAGCTTGTCCTTGTGCGTTAGGTTTAGCCACCCCTACTGTAATCACTGTCGCATCAGGTAAAGCAGCAAAAAAAGGTATTTTATTTAAAGGGGGAGATAAAATAGAGATGGCTTCAAAAATTAATCACATTATTTTTGACAAGACAGGTACCTTAACAAAGGGTAAGCCTTTTATTGTTGATTACAAAAATAATGATGATCATCCATTTTTATTAAAAATAGCTGCCAGTTTAGAAAAAGAAAGCAGACATCCAATCGCAAATGCCTTAATTCAAGAGGCAAAAAAGCAAAATTTAAGTCTATTTCCAATAAAAAAAATTTTCACTCATTCAGGGCGAGGTATTTCTGGTGAACTTGAGTCAATTGATGGATTAATTAATATTGGAAATATTGAATGGCTACTAAGCAAAGGAATAATTATTGATAGTGATGCGAAAGAAGCCATTGAAAATGAAGAAACAAAAACGAACACTATCATTGGAGTAAGTATCAAAGATAAGTTATTAGGGTTTATTTTGATCGGAGATTTACTCAGAGATGATTCAATTCAAACAGTTCAAAATTTGAGAAAAAACAAATTTAAAATTAATATTTTAAGTGGCGATAGGAAACAAACAGTTTTAGCTTTAGCAAAAAAAATTGGCTGTAAAGAAATAGAAGTAAAATGGGAACTTCTTCCTGAAATGAAGCTAAAGACTATAGAAAATTTAAAAATTAATAATAAAGTGGCAATGATTGGTGATGGTATTAACGATGTCCCAGCCTTAGCATCCTCAGACTTAGGAATTGCGGTAGGATCAGGAACTCAAATAGCCAAGGCAAATGCAGATGTAGTATTAATGGGAGATCAACTAAATGGATTACCCTACGCCTTAAATCTTGCAAAAAAAACTATAAGAAAAATAAAGCAAAATCTAACATGGGCTTTTGGTTACAACTTACTAGCTATACCTTTAGCAGCAGGCATTTTATTCCCTAAATACGGTATTCTTCTTACTCCCTCAATAGCAGCATTATTGATGGCGATTAGCTCTATTACAGTTGTAATTAATGCTTTATCTTTGGATTAAATGAAGGGAAAATTTATTGTTATTGAGGGTATTGATGGATGTGGTAAAACTACCCAAATAGATGAACTATCTAAATGGCTTCCTAATAGTGGTCTAATGAAGACAGGGGCTAAATTAATCACAACAAGAGAGCCTGGAGGCAGTCTTTTAGGAAAAAAACTTAGAGGATTGATTCTTGATAATAATGAAAATAACAAGCCTTCATCTCTTGCAGAATTATTGCTTTATTCAGCCGATAGAGCTGAACACGTTTCCAAAATTATTTCACCTGCTTTAAATAACAATGATTGGGTAATAAGCGATAGATTTTCCGATTCCACACTGGCTTATCAAGGTTATGGAAGAAATATAAATTTAGAAATAATTAAAAATATTGAATCTATTGTGTGTCAAGGAGTATCTCCAGATCTCACTTTCTTCTTAGAAATTTCTCCAGAAGAGAGCATATTCCGAAGAAAAAATGAAATTCCAGATAGAATAGAATCAGAAGGTATTAGATTTTTAGAAAAAGTAAATGAAGGCTTCAAACTAATTGCCAAACAAAAAAACTGGAAAGTAATATCTGCTTCAGAAAATATTAAAACTATTTCTAATCATATTAAAGAGACTTTGCTAAATAATTTTTCTAAAAACAAATGATTGAAGTTAAAAAAAATAATTTTTTCTTGAATGAAGAAGTCAATACTTTTCTTAAAAACATAATTAAAAACAAATCATTGGCAAATGGTTATATATTTTATGGTCCTGAAGGATTAGGCAAAAAGGAAACTGCTCTTCAATTTATAAAAGAGATTTTTAAACAGTCTTCACCAAACGAAAATGTTGAAGAGAAAATTACAAACAATAACCATCCTGATTTTTTAATTATTGAACCTGATTCTCTTTTGGCAACAAAAAGTTCAGGAAGTTTCGATCTTGAAAAAACTAAAAAAAGTGGATCTGAGATTATTAAAATTGCTCAAATACGTAATATCAAAACTTTTCTTAGTCAAAAATCAATAAACTCAGAAAAAAAAATTGTTTTAATTATTGATGCACATCTCTTAAACGAAGCAGCCTCAAATTGCCTTTTAAAAACCTTAGAAGAACCTAGTAACGGCATTTTTATTTTACTAACATCTAAATTAAACCTTCTCTTAGATACAATCATCTCAAGATGTCAAATCGTCAGATTTCGATCTTTTTCTAGTAAACAAATCAAGTCAATTTTAAAAGAATATTTAGATACTTCTAAATTAAAGATAAATATAAAATTAAAATGTGAAGATTTAATAAACTCTGCAAATGGATCTCCAAATCAATTATTGAAAAATATTGAAATTTGGAATGATTTTTCAGATGAAATTATAAGTAAATTGGATTCTCCAATTAAAAATAGTCTGGAAATATTAGAAATATCTAAATTAATATCTGAAAAATTAGAAATTTTTCAGCAGATTTATTTAGTAAATTTAATTCAAACAATTTGGTGGAGAAAAAGAAAAAATATCAGTTTAGTTAAAAAACTTGAAAATTTAAAATACCTCTTAAGAAAAAACATTCAACCAAGGTTGGCATGGGAAATAGCTTTTTTAAAAATTTCAATGGAAGATATATGAAATTAATCTACTGCAGAATTTATCAAGTCGGAATTTCTTGCTTGAATGAACTCTTGCTTAGCAGTTTCCACTTGAGAACCAATCGGTAACTCAAGACAATATCCAGCACCGTATACAGTTTTTATATAAATAGGTTTGCGTGGATCGGGTTCAAGTTTAGTGCGTAAGTGTCTAATATGAACTCTTATCGTCTCAATATCATCATCAGGTTCGTATCCCCATACTTCTTTAAGAATTAAAGCTGGGGATACAGTTTGACCATGTCTCTGCAAAAGACAATGAAGAAGTTCAAATTCAAGATGCGTTAACCTAACAGGAGATTCAAACCATATAGCTTCAAATCTTTCCGGAACAAGTGTTAAAGGGCCATAATTTAATATTTCTTGCTGGTTACTAGAGTTTAATTGTGCTCTATTGGTTCTTCTTAGTAAAGCTTTTATGCGTACATATAATTCTTCTAAATCGAATGGTTTAGTAATGTAATCATCAGCTCCAGAATTAAATCCAGTAACTTTATCTTTAAGGCCACCTAACGCAGTTATCATCAAAATTGGTATGTTTGATGTTCTTTCATCTCTTCTTAGTCGCTGGCACAAAGTTAAACCATCAACACTTGGTAGCATTAAATCCAAAAGTATTAAATCTGGTGAATACTGAAGAGCTAATGCTTGTCCTTTAATTCCATCTTCTGCTTTTTGGACATCGAAACCCGAATGTTCTAAATGCCTAGCCACCAAATCACGCATATCTCGATCGTCTTCAATTAAAAGGATTGAAATTTTCATATTTATGAACTATTAAATTAAAGTTAAGTTTTAGTATTATGATTCTCTCAAGAATTTATAAAGATTGCTGAATTACTGTAACCAATTTTATCAATTAGATTTATCAAATAACTTAATGATGGCAATGGATTAAATAGAAATTTCAAATTTTAAAAAAGTTGAAATTTTAGAATTTCTTTCGATTCTTTTTACTTTTTCTTAATAATCAAAGGATTATTAGAAACAAATCATGGCTCAAATTTAAAGAATATCTAATTGAGATTGCCCTTAGTAAGATTTAGAAGAATTGATTTAAATGCAGATTTTCCACTTTATGTATGAATTAACCAAGTTTAAAATTTTTTAATTTCTCCAAAATGTTTAAATTCATATTTTTGTCTATATTAAAAAAAATTTTAGTATCTATGAAAAAGAAGTCTATTATTTATTCTGATTTATCAAAAAAACAACTAGAAACTCTTAAAGAAATTTACATTCAAAAAAAAGTTGAATCAATGAGCCATCAAGAACTTAAACAATATGTATTAGAAATTATTTCTCATCAGATAAACAATACTATTGGCAAAGAAGAGGAAATGGAAGCATGGAAAGAAATGTCAGATTTTTTTGGAGAACAATTTGAAATAAATATCTTAGAAATACAAACAAAATACATTGACGATAAAAATGTAAGTGAAACAGAAATAGATTCTCAAAAACAAAGAATAGAATTACTTGAAAGGAATAATTTTGATCAAGAGAAAAAGGATATGTGGGATGACTAGAATTTACTGCATGGTGTAGTAATGCAAACGAAATAAACAAATATATGTCTTAATTTTAAAAAACTAAAATCAATCAAAGAGCTTTTTTCAATTTTGGGGAATTTAATAAATGTTCTAATTACTGTTCTTAAAAAACTATTTTTTAATTGCTAACTTATTATTTAAAAAACAAATTTTTACTATTTTTGATGTTCTATATACTGTTCTTAATATTATATCAAAATCTACTTTACTAGATATTCGGCTAACCACTATTTAGCAAAAAAGAGGGCATAGAAGTAAAAAAGTCACCCTTTTAGAGTGACTTTGGATAACTTTCTGGGATTTGTAAACTCCCCGGGCGGGATTCGAACCTGCGACCAATCGATTAACAGTCGATCGCTCTACCGCTGAGCTACCGAGGAATATAGAATGAATTTAGCTCTTTAAAGTACCTTATGACAAGTACAAGAATCAATTATATTGAAATTTTGATGGTTCTTGCCAGCTAGATAAAAAACCATTTTTCAACTCTGCTACTGCATCAGCATAAGTTAATTCTTCATAACGATGAGTAATCCACAAAGCTGATAAAGGTTTTTTATTGTCTCTTGTAAGATTTTTAATAGTTTGTAAAACTTTTAATTGGCTGGTTTGATCAAGTAAAGCTGTAGGTTCATCTAACAGAATAAAATTTTTATTACTAATCAGAGCGCATGCAATAGTTAAGCGTTGTTTTTGTCCACCACTCAGAGTATGAACTGGCCTTTTTTCAAAACCATTCATTCCTACCTGATCAAGAACATATTCAATTTTTTTATTAATTTCATTTTGACTTATATTCTGATTAATATTAATCAAGAGTTCACTCCTACAATTTGGCATTAATATTTGATGATCAGGGTTTTGAAACACCATACCAACATTTGCATTAGCATCAATGAGACCATGTTGTGGTTTGATTATTCCATTAATTAATTTTAAAAGAGTACTTTTTCCACTCCCGTTTTTACCTACGACCATCCAAAATCCAGGTTTTTTTATTGAGAAGTTACATTTAAAAATTAAATTTTCTTTTTCTCCAGTATATGAAAAAGAAACGTCTTTAAATTTAATATATGGTATTTCATTTTCAAGGGAATCTCGCATTAATTCTATCAATCTATATCTAAAGAAAATCCTGGTCTTTTGGCTCCTCCTGCTACTGACGATTTTTCATATATCTGGACAGAAATGATTTCTTTAGCTCTTACAGTAATTAATTTATCTTGCACTTTGTCACAACTTAATTCGATCAAGTTTGAAGATTCTAAAGTTTCATTCATCGAACTTTTTATTTCATCATAAATTCGTTTAACATCATCAAATTCTTTCTTCTGAATTGAAAGTGGAAAAGGTGAATATCTCAGACTTAGTTCCAACGAATACATAATCATAATAAAAACTACCTCTTAATATTACTAAATATTTTTTCGCAAGAAGTTATTTAAATTAAATTCTTTTGAGAAAATTATATAAAAGATCTTTAAATACAATTATTATGAATATAGGAGATTTTATTTTGCAATTTAAAAAATAATTTCATGGAAATAGCAAATGATATAACTTCTCTAGTTGGAAATACCCCATTAGTTAAATTAAATCGAATCAGAAAGTATTTTGATTGTTATCCAGAAATAATAGCCAAACTAGAAAGTTTCAATCCATCAGCGTCCGTTAAGGATCGGATCGCTTATTCAATGATATGCAAAGCTGAAGAAGAAGGATTGATAACACCAGATAAAACAACGTTAATTGAAGCAACTAGTGGGAATACCGGCATCGCATTAGCAATGGTTGCTGCAGCAAAAGGCTATAAATTGATATTAACTATGCCGGATACGATGAGTATTGAGAGAAGGGCAATGTTGAGGGCATATGGAGCTGAATTACAGCTAACACCGGGAAAAGATGGAATGAAAGGAGCTTTAGATTTAGCTAATGAGTTGTCTTCAACCATTGCAAATAGCTATCAATTTAATCAGTTTGAAAACTTTGCTAATCCAGATATTCATGAAAGAACTACAGCTGAAGAAATATGGTCCCAATCCAATAAAAATTTAGATGGACTAGTTACAGGAGTAGGCACAGGAGGAACAATTACTGGTTGTGCACGTTTTTTGAAAAAAGTTAATCCAAATTGCAAAATTTATGCCGTAGAGCCCAAAAAAAGTGCTGTTATTTCCGGAGAAAAAGCAGGATCTCATTCGATTCAAGGAATTGGCGCGGGTTTCGTACCAAAAGTTCTTAATACTAAATTAATTGATGAAATTATAAAAATAGATGACGATGAAGCATTTTATTATGGGCGTTTATTAGCTAGATTGGAAGGCCTTTTATCTGGCATCAGCAGCGGTGCAGCTTTAGCAGCAACTATAAAAATCGGCAAAAGAAAAGAACTAATGAATAAAAGATTAATAGTTATTCTTCCAAGTTTTGGAGAAAGATATTTATCAACAGCAATGTTTGAATCTAATACTTCAATTCAAGCAAGAAAAGATGGTTATCTTTGATAAATAATTTATAAAAATGGAAAAAAATTTATATGAAGAATTAGGTCTCAAACAAAATGCAACCAGAAGTGAAATTAAATCTTCATATCGCTCTTTAGTTAAGCAACATCATCCAGATGCAGGGGGCAAAAAAGAACGATTTCTTGCAATACAAAATGCCTGGGAAACTCTAAATGACCCTATCAAAAAAAAACAATATGATAGCAGTTTTTCCTTTTCCAGCTCATCATTTGATTCATTAAATGATAATTGGGAAGAGAAATTTAATTCAAAAAAACATAATTCCTCAATTAAGGACAAAGAAGTTGAAACATGGATTAAAGAAATTTATAGTCCGATAAATAGATTAATTAGTCAAATCATTAAACCTTTGAATAACGAAATAAAAAAACTATCTGCGGATCCATATGATGACGAACTAATGGAAAATTTTTGCAGTTATATTATTTTTTCACAAAAGAAAATAGAAAAAGTTGAAAAAATTTATAACAAAAAACTAGTTCCAAAGTCTATTTCAGCTTTAGGCCTTGATCTTTATCATTGTTTTTCACAAGTTAAAGATGCACTGTCAGAATTTGATAGATATACACAAGGATACGTAGATAATTACTTATTTGATGGCAAAGAAATGATCAAAGAAGCAAAAAGAATACAATCAAAGATGTCTATAGAAAAAAAAAATAAAAACTTTTAGATATAAAAATTTTATTGAGTATATTCTTTAAGTTGATCTAACTTCAACCAAACATCTGGAACAGGTCTGCGCCATCGAACCTGAGCATATTCGTCTTTGACTGAAAGAATCTCTCCAGGACCTTCAAAGATATAATTAGGTATATCATCATCACTGGCTAGCGCTTCGATACTTTTTATATAATTTTCTCTATCGACAAAAACTAAGCTTCCTTTCTTGAGAGGTTTCTTTGGAATAGAATCTGTCATAATAAATTCAAGAAAGTTATTTGAAATCCATTATACAAAAACTTGTTTGAAAACTATTGAAAAAAAATTTATACCGGAATAATAATTACAAACGTCTAAAAAATTTAATAGCCTTAAATTATAAACATTTATAAGAAATGCGTCTTTTACTACTTGGCTGCACTGGATTTGTTGGTAAAGAATTAGTACCAACACTACTCAATGAAAATCACGAAATATACATTGTAAGTAGAAAACCCATTAATAAATTAAAGCTTGATTTAAATTTCAATAAGTTTAATTTTTTTCAAATAGATTTATCAAAAGAAAAAAACTGGAATAACGAAAATCTTCTAAATATTTTAAGAGAGACAGATGGAATTATTAACTTGATGGGAGAACCCATAGCAGAAAAAAAATGGACTTCTGAACAAAAACAGGAGATTGAAAATAGTCGTATTAACACCACGAAATTTATGATGAAGACCCTTAAAAATTTAAAAATAAACCCAAAAGTCATTATAAATGGATCAGCTATAGGTTATTACGGTACAAGTTTATCGAGTGAATTCACTGAAGATAGTCCAGGAGGAAAAGACTTTTTATCTAATCTTTGCAAAAAATGGGAAGCGGTCGCCGCTGAAAAACCATTTTTCTCGAGGTTAGTTATTTTTAGAATTGGAATTGTTCTAGAGAAAGACGGAGGAGCATTAGGAAAAATGCTTCCTATATTTAAAGTTGGAATAGGTGGACCAATTGGAGATGGTAAGCAATGGATGAGTTGGATTCATAGAACAGATTTATGTGCATTAATTATTCAAGCATTAGTTGATAAAAAATATTCGGGAGTATTTAATGCTGTTGCACCAAATCCAGTATTAATGAGAGACTTTTCTCAGACTTTAGGCAAATGTCTGAATAGACCTAGTTTACTTCCAGTGCCTGGAGCAGTTTTAAAAATATTGTTAGGAGATGGCGCGAAAGTTGTTTTAGAAGGACAAAAAGTAATTAGCAGTAAAATCAAAAATTATAATTTTAAATATCCTCTTCTTGAGAAAGCAATTTACGCCTCCACCAAGAATTAACACCGTTTACTAAAGCACTAATAATAAGAATTGTTATCAATGGAACTACAAGAGGATTCCAAACTATCTGAATAAAATTAATAAAAATAAATATCCCATTAAATTGCATTATGATTGCAAAAATAAAAAATATTGCAAAAAAAATGACTGTAAATAAATTTATTAATAACAAATTATCGATAATTTGTTTTAACTTATTTTGATTATTCTCCTTAGTCATTTTTTATAACAATATTCATATCATTAACCATTTTAAGACAAGCTTTGTTTGCACCCAGTCTTTTTTTAGCATTTTCATAACATGAGATCATAAACTTCTTATTTAGCTGTATGAGGTATATTATTTTTATGATCAATTTAATTGTCTGATTGATTTGATCATTTTTGTCTTTATAATTACTGGCACAAAAAACATATTTTCCAAGCAAACGTCTTTGCGCTTCTGCAAAAGTTTTTGTAAATTGTGGACCTTTACCTTCAATCTGAATAACTGGTTTTCCTAATCCAATCGCTTGCTCTGCTGCTGTTCCTGCCATGCTAATACAGCATCTACTTTTCAATAATATTTTGTCAAAATTATTCCAATATATATTCACTTCTAAAAATTTATATTGGAATTTCAAGAGATTATTATCTTTTATATTTTCTATTTTTAACCACCCTCTTTTTTGAAAAATCTCCTTTATTTTTGATGAAGATAGAGCATTAACTATTGCAAAATTAAACTGAATTTTTTGAAAATATCTTAAATCTGATAATGCCTCTAATACCTCTAAAATCAAAACAAAATTATCTAAAATCTCAGGGAATCTACTTCCTGGAAATAATCCAATACTAAATTCATCTTTATTTAATTCTTTGTTTCTATGAAAAAACTTATCCATAAATGGGTTGCCAAAAAAAGAGACTTTCTTTTTTAATTGCAATGTTAAATCATTAGCTGTAAGAGAATCTCTCGTATATATTTTTTTTGCTTTTTGTGAGAGCAAGAAAAATTTAGAAGGCCATGGTAATTTCAACTTACCTTCATAATGGCTGGAATAAGCAACTAGATATGTAAAAAAATCTTTCTTGCAAACCCATGCAAAAAAAACTGGCACAATATCTCCAACTACAAAAAAATAATCATATTTTTTTCTTATTTTGAAAGTTAAATATAATCTTTTTAGAAGATAAAATATTTCTCCTCCTAATATCTCAGTAAGTCTTCCTTTAAAAGAATTATAACCAATTCCTCCAGTTCTAAATTCCTTAGTTTTACCAATAATCTTAATTTTTTCTTTTTCGTAATGGTTTCCTATACCAACAATTGGCAAAGCATGAACAGAATAACCACTTTTTACGAATTGTTTAGCTATTAGACTGCCAGATAGATCTTCTCCATGCCCATTACTTAAAATTAAAATGTTAAACAATTTAAAATTCCAGCCATTTTTTTACTTTGGTTAACTCAGGCCAATCTGGATATCTACTTAATCCGTCTTCAACAGATTCTTTCAACTCACTTTTCACATCTGGCATCATCATAGACATTTTTTTTATTAACTCAATATGATCCCTAACACCTTTATTATTGGTAGCCAAAAGAGCTAAAGACAAATTCATTCTTGCTTGTGGATCTTGCTGATTTAATCGAACAGCTTGTCTGGCAGCTGACAAAGCTTCTTCATTATTTTTCAAAAGTAATTGAAGCCATGATAAACAAGTCCAAGCAGCAAAATGATTTGGAATTTGCTGTATAATTTTTTGAAAATCTTGAACGATTGGAATTAAATCTTGCCCTGCTTTATATCTTGATAAAGCAGCATTAAAATCCTCTTCGATGGGATTAATTTCGTTATTCATTATTTACTAAACTGCAAAAGAGCTTCCACAACCGCAAGTTTGAGAAGCATTTGGATTTACAAAATTAAACCCACCTCCAATTAATTCTTTACTAAAATCTAACTGCATTCCATAAATATACAAAAGACTTTTAGGATCACAAACAACTTGAAAACTTTGATCAGCTTTTAATGAATAATCATAAACTTTATCATCGGGATTTATTTCATTAGTTGCTATAAAATCCATCGTATAACTCATACCACTACAACCACCAGATCTTACTCCTACCCTTAGTGCTTTTTTATCGCTTTGACCCTTCAATAAATTTGAAATTTGTTCTATAGCATCACTAGTGATTAGGATACCTTTGCCATCATCAGAATTTTTAATTTCCTGTTTAACTTCTACATTTTCCATAAACAAGGGATTTCTACTATATATAATATAAAAACTTAATCGATAGGATGCATAGAACAAACGTTATCCAAACTTGATTTGTTATAATTTTAAGAAAAAGTGAAAATTGCAATAGTTGGTTCTGGATTAGCTGGTCTCACAGCAGCAGTCAATTTGGTTGATGAAGGCCACAAAGTAGAAATTTACGAGAGCAGGTCATTTTGGGGAGGTAAAGTAGGAAGTTGGGAAGATAAGGATGGCAACCACATAGAGATGGGTTTACATGTATTTTTTTACAATTATGCAAATCTTTTTAAATTAATGAAAAAAGTGGGAGCTCTAGACAACTTACTCCCTAAAGATCATACTCATCTGTTTATCAATAATGGTGGTAATTTAAAATCGTTAGACTTCAGATTCCCCTTAGGTGCTCCATTTAACGGACTTAAAGCTTTTTTTACCACCGAACAACTTACTTGGGTAGATAAGTTCAGAAATGCCTTAGCTTTAGGGACAAGTCCAATCGTTAGGGGATTGCTAGACTATGAAGGCGCAATGAAAATAATTAGAGATCTAGATAGAATTAGTTTTAAAGAATGGTTTTTAAACCATGGTGGAAGTGAAAAAAGTTTAGAAAGAATGTGGGATCCTATCGCATATGCATTAGGTTTTATTAATTGCAAAGATATTTCAGCAAGATGCATGCTAACTATATTCATGATGTTTGCTTCAAAAACAGAAGCCTCAAAACTTAATCTTTTAAAAGGTTCCCCACATAAGTGGTTAACACAACCTATCGTCGACTACATCACAAACAAAGGGGCAAAAATACATCTTAACCATAAGGTAGAAGAAATCATTTATGAAAAGGAATCTTCCTCTTATTCAGTTAACCAATTAAAAATATCTTCTCCTGAAGGAATTAAGGCAGTGTTTGCAGATAAATTTCTAGCAGCCTGTGATGTTCCTGGAATAAAAAAATTAATTCCAAAAGAATGGTATCAATTTAAAGAATTTGAAGGTTTAAAAAAACTTAGAGCTGTAGCTGTTGCCACAATCCAATTAAGATATGACGGTTGGGTTACTGAATTACAAAAGGATAATACTGGAAACGAACCAATTGGATTAGATAACCTTCTTTATTCTGCTGATGCCTCTTTCAGTTGTTTTGCTGATTTAGCACTAGCAAGTCCAGCAGACTATAGAAAAAAAGATATGGGATCGCTTCTCCAATGTGTTTTAACTCCTGGCGATAGATGGATGGGAAGATCCACAGAAAGAATTACAAAAGAAATTGATAAAGAAGTTCGCCGTCTATTCCCATCCTCAAAAAACCTTAAATTGCTTTGGAGTAACGTGGTACAAATTCCACAATCACTCTATAGAGAAGCTCCCGGTATGGAACCTTTCAGACCCGATCAAAAAACATCTATATCTAATTTCTTCATGGCTGGTAGTTATACAAAACAAGATTATATAGACTCTATGGAGGGAGCTACAATGAGTGGTCATTTAGCTGCCGCCGCAATCTTAGAGAAGAAAGCCGAATTAGCAAAAAATCTTGCAGTAAGTTAATTAATGGGTACTTGGCTAAAACATGACGTAATAACAGTTGTTAATGCGCCTCTTGAAAATGTATGGGACACATGGAGCGATTTAGACTCAATGTCACTTTGGATGAGCTGGATTGAATCTGTAAAAACAGTTGACGAAGAAACTAATACGTTACCAGATTTAACAGAATGGACTTTAGCTGCAAATGGTTTTAGGTTTAAATGGAAAGCTCAAATTACAGAAAGAGTTGAAAAAAGCAAACTTAAATGGAAATCAATAGGAGGTTTACCAACTGAGGGATCAGTAGTTTTCGAAAGTAAAACTGATCAAATCACAACGGTGAATTTAGCAATAACTTATGAACTACCAAAAATGATTGCTCGTTTTATGGAAGAAAATATTTTAGGCAAAATGGTTACAAACGAATTACAGGCCAATATTGATAGGTTCAAAGATTTAGTTGAAAAGAACTATACAAAAAATTTTTCTAATTAAAAATATTAATTGCTACATCTAGTAGTCCTTCAAAAGTATACTTTTGTGCCTGACTATCAACTCTTCCAAAAATCTTGTTACATATTTTTGTTGTCTGAGGTCCAATAGTTAATAACTTAATTTGATTAAAATATTCTAACCATTGTTTACCAAGTTTTTTTTCTAGTAAAAAAGCAGCATTTACTACGGTTTTACCGCTTGAAAAAATAATTGCGTCGACTTTTCGATTAGAAATAATATCAATTGTTTCTTCCGGAATTGATTCAGGACATCTAGTTTCATATGCAGCAACCTCAAATACACGAGAACCAGACTTTCTAAATTGATCTGCAATTAAATCCCTACCCCCTGTTTGAACTCTTGGTACAAAAACTCGAAGTCCATAACCAGATACTGGGAAATTATCAATTAAACTTTCAGCAACAAATTCTGGAGGTATGAAATCAGCCTTAATCCCAAAATCATCAAGAGTTTTTGAGGTTTTTTCTCCGACTACGGCGATTTTTGTTTTTTTAGAACATTCTTTTAATGAACTATTAAAGTATCTAAGTCTTTTATCCACAAATTTGATCCCATTACTACTGGAAAAAATAATCCAATGAAAATCATTTATTTGATTTAATGCTTCATCAAGAGGATTCAAATCATCAGGATCAGCAATGCTAATTGCAGGTAGATCAAATACATTAGCTCCCTTGTTTGTGAATATCTTTTTTATATCCAATATCCCTTCTTTTGATCGAGTAATAATTATATTTCTTTGATCAAGGGGTAGATCAACTTTTGGCATCCTTTTCCTCTAAATTATTATTTTGATTTTTATTTTTTAATTCATCGAGAAGTTTCAAGACTGATAATCCTTTATCAAGAACAACATCGTCTTTAAAAATTATCTCTGGAACTCTTCTCATCTCAATTCTTTTTCCTAAACTATGCCTTATAGAGCTTTTAGCAGTGTTCAAGTTTGATACAATTTCTTTCCTCACTTTCTCTTGAGCAGTTGAAGTTATATAAATTTTACAATGTTGCAAATCACCTGATAAATCAATCTTCGAAATATTGACGAAATGATCTCTGATAAGATCATTTTCTAAATCATTCTGCAAAATAAGGGTTATTTCTTTCTTCAAAAGAGAAGAAACTTTTGCAAGACGGTAATTATTTGGCATTATGGATGTAAATTTATTGGGTTTGTCATCGCTTGCAAAACAAAATAAACAGTTATGAAAGCACTTAAGACAGAAGATATCAAACCTACTATTGTTAGTGGATTTGATCTATTCTTGAATAAAGGTTCAAGCAAAGCAACAATTCCCCCAACAATGATAGAAATCAAATACTTTGGATATCTCGCAACATTAGAGAAAAATTCGCCCATCAGCTCCACAAATAGATTACTTTTTTAGCTAAGTTTTAACAAACATTAAACAGCATGATTACATTATATCAATTTAGGCATAGTGCTTTTTGTTTAAAAACAAGAATGGCTCTTCATGCAAAAAAACTACAATATCGAGTTGAAGAAGTAACACCTGGAATAGGCCAATTTGAAATCTTTAAATTATCAGGTCAAAAACAAGTACCTATAATAGTCGATAGTAATGATCAAGTTATTAATGACTCTTCAACTATTTGCGAATATATAGATAAAAAAAATGAAAACAATTCACTTTTTCCGGAAGATCCAATATTATTTGCACAATGCAAACTAATTGAAGACTGGGCAGATACTACAATGGCTACAACCTGTAGAAAAGCTTTAATAAAATCTGCAATAGAAAATCCACAGCTAAGAACTGCATTACTTCCAGATGAAATACCCTCTTCAGTTAAAAGTCTTGTTGATAAATTACCTTTTGAAAATCTTAGTAAAATTTCTAATGTAGTTTTGTCTTCTAAAGATAATTTAGAACTCCAAAAATTGCTGGAAGCTTTATCAAAATCCTTGATCAACAAGAAATATTTAGTTGGAGATAGTTTATCAATTGCAGATATTTCAATTGCTGCTCAATTATCCCTTATTAAATTTCCAAAGTCTGCAGGACCAATTCTTTCAGGTGAGGGGAGCCAAGAATACATAAACAACCCTTATTTAGAAAATCTTTTCATTTGGAGGAACAACTTAGAAGAATATCTTTTTAGTGCTAACTCTCAATAAATTCAAACTTCAATTTATATTTATTTGTTTTGATAGCATGAATAGAAGGATCACCAACTTTTGAACCATAAGAAGCAACATATTGCACTCCACAAATTGATGGTTTGATTGAATTATCAACTTCCAATATTTCTTCGGAACATTTTTGAAATTTACTAATCGTCTCTACCTGATCAATCCTTGAAGCTCCTGGCTTATGTGCTGTTTGTATAACTAGCTCATCTGCGAAAAAAATATCATTATCTTGGATCTGATTTCTCCCTGTAATTCTTGAATCAATATAAAAATCATCTTTTAAATAAGTAATTTGATTATTAATAGATTGAGGATCATTTACAACCTTGATTAAGGTTTCACCAAATATTGCTTTTCCAATAGATTCAGAATTTTTTGCACGATTACCAACAATTAAATCTGAATCATTCTTAAAGAAATTTACTTTATAAATAACTGGCTCTTCTGAATCATTAACTATATCTTTAGAAGTAACAAGCCAATTCCCCTCGAACCATTTAGGATAAATCAAATCCTTAGAAGTATCCGATAATTTAAAATTTGGCAAATATAATTCTGGCCATTGATTTACACGATTTTCCAAAAACTCTCGTACGTTAGAATCTACAAGAGCAAAAGAACTTTCTAAAAAAATTCCTTGAAAAATCAAGCAAAGAATTAATCCAAGAAGAATTTTCATTATGTCAAATCCACTAATAAGAGCATCAGATCATTATGTATTATTAGAGCCAGATTCAAAGGAAAAAATTGTATCAAAGCAAGAAGCAATTTTATGGTTGAAGAATTGGCTTAGTAAGACAGAAACACAAACAATATATCAAAATATAGAAGATCCTGATCAGGAATTTTTTGAAGAATTATTGGAAAGCACTTATGAATTAGAAATAAAATTTGGATACGTTATCAAATGGTTTGCAGTAAGAATTGAACCAGATTAACTGATAATTTGTATATGAATTGCATTAATTATTTTCATAGCGACTTCTTCAATATTTTCATTTTTTACTTGAATTCTTAAATCTGCTTGAGAATACAAATTTTCTCTAGATTGAAAAATGCTCATATATAGATCATTTAGATTCTCTCCCTGAAGAAGTGGCCTATTTTCAATTTCATTTTTCAATCTTTCAATTGCTATATCTTTGTCGAGATCTATCCAAGCAATTATTCCCTGTCTTAAGATTCCCCAGTTTTCCGATTTGGTAACTATGCCTCCCCCAGTTGAGATTACTAATGAAGGAATTTTGATAGTTTCTTTAAGGCAGTTTGCTTCTAATTCGCGGAAATTATCTTCTCCTTCATCCTTAAAAATTTGATTGATAGATTTTTTTGCCAACTTCTCTATTAATGAATCTAAATCAATGTATTTATACTTCAATAATTCAGCCAGCTTCAAACCAGTTTGTGACTTACCGCAACCCATCATACCTATTAAAAATATGCTTCTGCCCTTAATAGCATGAACTGTTTTTTCGATAATGGATTGTTCCATAAAGACAAAAGCGTATTTAAAACCTTAAGATAGTATTATCGCAGACAGCTATGACTTCTACACAATCCAAACCATCTCATGGAAAAGGACGTGAATGCGTCATAACTCGACGTGCCTGCTTTAGTTCTAGTCACCGTTATTGGCTTCCTGAAAAAAGCCCAGAAGAAAATTTATCTCTTTTTGGAAAGTGCAGTATTGCACCAGGTCATGGTCATAATTATGAACTTATTGTTTCAATGGGTGGAGAACTAGACTCTGATGGAATGGTACTTAATCTCTCTGATGTAAAACACGCTATTAAAGATAAGGTTACTGGACAATTAGATTTTCGTTTTTTAAATGATGTCTGGCCTGAATTTAATGTTAATAATCAAGAAGGTATACTTCCTACAACTGAAGCATTAGTAAAGGTCATTTGGAGTCGTCTGAAGGATCATTTACCTCTTACAAGTCTAAGACTTTATGAAAACCCAAATTTATGGGCTGATTATTTTGGAAAAAACATGGAAGCATTTTTAACAGTACAAACTCATTTTGCAGCCGCTCATAGACTTGCAAAAGAAGAGATATCCTTTGATGAAAATAAAAAAATATATGGGAAATGTGCCAGAGTTAATGGACATGGTCATAACTATCTTGTCGAAATAACTGTAAAAGGAGAAATTGATAAAAGAACAGGAATGGTTTGCGACTTATCTGCCCTCCAAGAGATAATTAACGATTTAGTTGTTGAACAACTAGACCATACTTTTCTAAATAAAGACGTCGAATTTTTCCATAATTGTGTTCCAACTGCTGAAAATATAGCTTTATATATTTCTGATATTCTTAAAAAACCAATACATAACCTTGGTGCAACATTGCACAAAATAAGACTCCAAGAGAGTCCAAATAATGCTGCAGAAATTTATGTTGATCAAAAGTTAACCAATTCATTGCAGTTGAAATTTGAAAATAGTTTAGTCACACAAACTTGAGTATCCCAAGAGTAATAATTGTTATAGCATCTAGTCTTGATGGGAGAATAGCATTTCCTGGAGGTGGAGAATCGCATCTTGGAAGTGAAGAAGATAAAAAAATGTTAAATCAAAACTTATCAATGGTTGACGCAACCATTTTTGGTTTAGGTACTTTAATAGCCCATCAATCAACTTACTTAATTAAAAATCTCAATGATAATGACGAAGTAAATATATCAAACAGCCAACCAATTTCTATCGTTGCTTCAAATAGCAAAAACTTTAACAGTAATTGGAAATACTTTCGTCAACCAATTAGAAGATGGCTAATCAGCTCAAGTAAAGTTGATAATTCTTCGAATAATGACTTCGAGAAGCAACTCTTTTTCGAAGATTCATGGAGGAAAACTTTAATTTCACTAAAAAAACAAGGGATAAATAATCTAGCTCTTTTAGGAGGTGCAAAACTTATAAATTCATTTATAAAAGAGGATCTAATAACAGATATAAAAATTACAATAATTCCACGAATTATTGGAGGGAGATATACATGGATTCCTACAGAACAAACAAATGAAATTTTTAATCTCAAAAGACTATGGGAAATAAAATCAATTAAAAATTTAATGAATAATGAAATCCATCTTCATTACAAAAAAATTTGAAATAAATTCAATAGTAAATGACCCAAAAAGTACACAAAGTTGAAGTCAAATTGTCAATTAAAGAAATCTCCAAGGGGATATGGAACGAATTGGCAAATGAAATCAATAATCCATTTTATGAATGGAATTGGCTTAAAAACCTTGAAATATCAAAAAGTGTTTCAAGAGAAACTGGTTGGCAGCCTCTATATTTTGTTGCTTATAAGAATGAAGAAATATTAGGAATTGCTCCACTTTTTTTAAAAAATCATAGCTATGGAGAATTCATTTTTGATCAATCATTTGCACGATTGGCTCAAGATCTGAAGTTAAATTATTACCCGAAATTAATTGGAATGAGTCCTTATAGTCCTGTAAATGGATATCAATTTCTTTATAAAAAAAATAAAGATAAGAAAGAAATTACAAATTTACTCATAAACAATATCGAAAGCTTTGCAATTACAAACAAAATTTTAAGTTGTAATTTTTTATATATTGATGAAAGCTGGGGAAACCATCTTAAATCTTTGGGATACTATGAATGGATAAATTCCAGCAGTGAATGGAGGAGTAATGGAGAAAAAACGTTTGATGATTTTCTTTCTAGATTTAACTCTAATCAGAGAAAAAATATCAAAAAAGAGAGGAAATCAATTACTAAACAAAATATTAAAATAGAAATTTTTAATAACGATAATATCAACCAAGAAATCCTCAAAAAAATGCATAATTTTTATGAACAGCATTGCTCGAGGTGGGGAGTTTGGGGAAGCAAATATCTAACATCTACATTTTTCGAAAAAATTATTGAAAATAAAAAAAATCTTTTACTTTTTAGCGCATCAAAAAATGATTCAAATGATATTTTTGCTATGTCGATGTGCGTTAAAAATGAAAACAACTTATGGGGTAGATATTGGGGTAGTCAAGAAGACATATCTAATTTACATTTTGAATTATGTTATTACCAGCCAATTGAATGGGCAATAAAAAATAGTATCCATTTTTTTGATCCTGGAGCAGGTGGTAAACATAAAAGGCGGAGGGGGTTTTTTGCAAAAAGCACAATTAGCTTGCATAAGTGGTTTGACAAAAATATGGAAAATATAATTTATCCTTGGCTAAATGAAGTTAATAAACAAACCGAGACGGAAATTGAATTTGAAAATAATTCTATACCCTTTAAATAAAAAATTATTTGGCTTTACGAAAGATTATATTAGTAATATAGTTTTATTAACTTCTAAGGATGGATTATAGTAAAAGTTTAGATGAAAAAATAAAGATTGATATTACTCTATCCAACCGATATATAGACTTAGATCCAAATGGTTATTTTATTATAAAAGTAGATTTAGAAGAAAATAAAATAATTTTAGAGCACTTTTTAAATAACATCGATGAGGAAGGCTATGCGCTTGACCCAGAAACAAATGAACCAATCAAATGCGACTCTCAAAATAAAAGAGTTAGTAATGAAGTTTTTAAAGGTATTAGTGCGAAACAACTTGGAATATTGATCACTGAAGAAAGAAATGACTTAATAAGCAGATTCGACCATGCTCTATATTTAGGCCGAGAACTACAAAAAGCAGAAGAATGTTTGTACAAAAAATTACCCTATATCCAAGATTAAGAAATTAAACGAAAAAATCTAATCTTTTCATCTGATGTTAAATTAAATAAAAATAAAAAAATTAATGAACATCATTTTCTATTTTGCATTTATTGGTTTTGGTTTTGGAGCTGCTTTTGCATTAGATAAGCTCTTAAGAGCAGTTAAATTAATTTAAAAAAAACTACAAAATTTTAATAGTCTCCCCATACAAATCATATTCGTCCGCAAAAGAAATATTTGCTTCAACAAATTTACCAATATAATTTTTCAAATCAATTGTATCTTTAACAGATAAAATTACAGTTCCGTCAATTTCAGGAGCGAAATTGTAGGACCTACCAATTAATTCGTTATTGTCTGATATTTTTTCTACCAAAATCTTCATTTTTGAACCAACATATGACTGATTTTTATCTCTAGAGATATTTTGTTGAACTGAAATAACGTTATCTTTTCTTGCCTCTGCAACCTCTGGAAATACTTTATTTGGCAAATGAAAAGCTGCAGTTCCTTCCTCTGGAGAAAAAATAAACACTCCCACATGATCAAATTTGTGCCTATCCAAAAATTTGAGAAGATGTTCAAAATGTTCTTTTTTTTCTCCTGGGAAACCAACAATGAGACTAGTTCTTAATACAGCAGATGGAATTTCTTCTCTAATTTTCCCCAAAATTGATTCATTCAAAGAAGCTTGCCAAGGTCTATTCATACTCTTCAATATATCTGGATGACTATGCTGAAGTGGCAAATCAAAGTAAGGAACTATATTCTTCGAATCTTTGAAAGCTCTAATAACTTCATCAGTTAAACCTGTTGGATAAGCATAATGTATCCTTATCCAAGGAATTGGAACTTTAGAAAGCTCATTCAAAAGTTTGGCTAATGATGGTTTTCCATAAATATCTTGACCATAATTAGTTGTTATTTGACTAATTAATATGATTTCTTGAATACCCTTTTTTGCAAGACTTTTAGCTTCTGAAACTATAGATTCTATTGTTCTACTTCTTTGAGGACCTCTCAACTTAGGAATAATACAAAAAGCGCAATTATAGTTACAGCCTTCAGCAATGCGAAGATAAGCAACAAATTTATTTTTATCTTCAAAACGAGGCATTTCCTCATCTGCAATAAATTCAGGTATTTTTGAAACTTCACTAACGATTTCCCCTTTTTCTACTCTGTCTAAAACCTTGGCTATCTTTTGATAATCTCCTGTTCCAACCAAACCTTTTATTTCAGGGATTTCTTTTATAAGCTCATCTTTAAAATGCTGAGCCATACAACCTGCAACTATTACCTCCTTTCCTTGATTTATATATTCTAGAATTTTTCTAATAGATTCTTCTCTAGCTGTTTCAATAAAACTGCAAGTATTTACAATAACAACATTTGCATCATTTATATTACTGTCAACTTCATAACCCTCTTTATCTAATAAGCCTTGCATATGTTCAGTATCAACAAGATTTTTCTCACAACCAACATGACTGAATGCAATTTTAGATAGTTTTTTTTCTTTTACATTGAGACTATTTTGTTTCACAACTTGAAAAATAAAAATTAAAAAATTTAAACAGCATTTCGTATGTAACTCTCATGCCAAGATAATATTAGGATAGATAATGTAAATAACAAACTTTCTTTTTGTATGACTCTTAAGACTTTCAACAGAAGAAATAAAATAGAATTGAAATGGCCAAAAATTATAATCGCAATTCTTAGCACTATGGGCATAGTTGATACAGGTTCAATTACTTTAAAAAACTGGGGATTATTTACTTCGCTTTCATGCCCAGGGATACAAAATGGTTGTGAAACAGTTTTAAATAGTCCTTGGGGTACTTTATTTGAAAATAATCAAGTTAATATACCTCTATCATTAGCTGGATTTATAACATATTTATCAATATTAGTTATCACAATAATACTTTCGCTTAATTTAATTTCCCCAAAAGAAAAACTAAATAAGTTTTTATGGTGGTTAGTATTTCTAATTTCTTGTGCGTCATCAACATTTAGCTTTTTATTGATAAATATAATGTTTTTTAAGATTCAAGCATATTGCTTTTTTTGTATACTTTCAGCAATTTTATCGTTTTCTATCTTTATAGTTTCTATGATTGGAGCAAAGTTCGAAAGTAGAGAACCTATGATTTTTAGAGGTTTCATTGTAGCTATTAGTGTACTGCTGGGAGGTCTAATTTGGTCAACAAACGTTGACCCTTCTAATGCTATTGATGTTGCAAACCCCACTGAAAATGTATCGCCAATAATTACCACTTCAAGCTCTGCCCAGAAAGTAAAGTTTGCAAAATTTTTAAGTGAAAACAATATTGTTATGTATAGTGCGTACTGGTGCCCACATTGCCACGATCAGAAACAATTATTTGGTAAGGAAGCAGTTAAAGAATTAAAAGTAGTTGAGTGTGCTAAAGATGGTAAAGATAATGAGTATGAGCTATGCCAAACGAAAGGAATCAGTGGATTTCCTTCTTGGGAAATAAATGGAGAAATTATTAGTGGTACGCGTGAGTTAAATGAATTAGCAACAAAAACGGACTATCAGGGAGATCTTAATTTTTAATAAATCTTTTTTGAATTTTTTGATCTAACTGTTGTCTAGTATGGCATTCCCAATTTTTATCTTTATCAGGGAAATCATCTCTATAATGCCCTCCTCTACTTTCTTCTCTAAATAGACAAGCTTTTAATAAAGTTATGGTTGTTATTTGTCTATTCTTTAAATCAAGTAAAAGATTTAATGCTCTTCTATTGCGTTCACTAAGTTTTATTTTTTGATCAAATTTTATTTTTTCAAGACTATTTAGTAAATCATTTTTATTTAATTTATCTATATCATTTTGAATGTAATTTAAAAATTTGCTCATATTTACCTTATTTCGAGATACACCTAAATTTAACCAACATAGTTTTCTTAGTTCATCAATTTTTTCAGCAATTATAGAAATTTGATCTTCTTTAGGATCTTCAATATCAAACTCTTGACATGATCTATCAGATTTTCCAAATTTAGAAAGATCAGTCAAAACAATTGAAGACATTTTTCTTGCGAAAACAAGACACTCCATAAGTGAATTACTTGCCAGTCTATTAGCACCATGCACACCTGTAGAAGCAACTTCTCCAACAGCATATAATCCTTTTCTTGTTGAAGATGCATTTAGATCAGTTTTAACGCCTCCCATCCAATAATGAGCTGCAGGAGCTACGGGAATAACCTCATTTAAAGGGTTAACGCCATAATCCTGACATCGACTTAAGATCGTGGGGAAGCGCTCTACAATTTTTTCTGGGTCAATATAACGAAGATCTAAGCCAACATGGTCTACATTATTATCATGCATATTTTTAATAATTGCTCTACTTACCTGATCTCTAGTAGCTAGATCACGATTTTCAAGATTTTTAACTGGACTTTCACCATTTTTATCAACTAAGATTGCTCCTTCCCCTCTAAGTGCCTCAGATATTAAAAAGCAAGGAGCACCATAAAATTTTAAAGCTGTTGGATGAAATTGTACAAACTCTAAATCTTCGATAGCAGCTCCTGCTTTCCATGCAAGAGCAATCCCTTCACCTGAGGATTGAGCAGGATTTGTTGTATTTGTAAATAAATGCCCACCCCCACCTGTAGCCAAAACAACAGCTCTAGATTTAATCCAATACAAATTTGCTCCATCAAGAACCTGGACTCCTCTACATTCTTTATTTTCAATGAGAAGTTCAGTTACTCTTACACCCCTGCAGTGAAGAATATTTTTTTGATTCTCGATATGATCTTCTAAAACTTCAACTAATGCTCTTCCAGTACGATCTTTAACATGTAAGACTCTTCTTCGTGAATGGGCTGCTTCCAAGGTAGTAGCTAGTTGATCAAAACTTTGATCAAAAATCATCCCTAAATTCTGCAACCTTTCTACACAACCTGGGGCTTCTTTAACTAGCATTTTTACAGCTTGAAAATCACATAGTCCATCTCCTGCTTTTAAAGTATCCTCAGCATGAAGATCAAATGAATCATCTTGTCTAACGACAGATGCAATTCCACCTTGAGCCCATCTACTGGAAGATACCTTACTAGTATTTCTATTTAAAAGAAGCACTTTTAAATTTGAGGGTAATTCAAGACAAGTCATAAGGCCAGCAGCTCCAGCACCTATAACAATTACATCCCAATTATTTAATGGTATAGGTTCTTGCGAAAATGGAGGCCTTAACATTAAACCAATCCACTAAAAGTTGGTTGCAGAATTGCTAAAACAATAAAAATACCATCAACAATTAATGTCGTTTGAATTACATAACCGGAAACTAAGAGTGCTTTACCACTAGTAGTATTAATTGTACCAGAATCTAAAATTTCTTTTGAAATAAACCAAAGTATAAGAGCAACAAAAACTATAATAGATAATGATTTTATTTGAATAAGACTCTCTGAAGCTTTTTGAAGAATCATTGGTGCATTTTCAGAATCTGCTGTAATTACCTGCCTCCATTGATCCATGATTCCGATTAAAAATATTGTAAGGTCGGTTACTGCGGTTCCAAATAAAGAAGAGATATAAAAACTTGAACCTATTTTCCAATTAGTACCCAATCCAATTAAAGCTAATGGGAGAACTACAGCTTCAACAGGTATGTGTAGGATAGGAAATGGGCTTAACCATCCCCAGAACAAACATCCACCAAGCCAACTCCCTGATATTCCAAGCAACAATGAACTGACAATAAACCACTTATTTGATCCTTTCTGATTCAAAACAATTGCCAGCAAGAAAATAACAAAAGTAAAACAAAGAGCACTTATTGGTTCTAATCTAACCCAAGGGGCTTGAACAAAAATAGGTAAAATTACAAAAAAAGAAGACCACAATCTTAAAGAAATAGGATTTGATAAAAAACTATTTTCGTATGAATCAACTGTCTTATGGGATTCATAGTTGAATTTATCTTTTACTTCTAAATTTTTTGTAATTAATTCTTTCAATGAAAAAGGTTATTTTAATTAATCTAAATCGTGTTTTAGAAAACTGCGAATGCCATATTTTAATAAATAAAAGGCCCATATATTCACACCTATATTTAGTTTTTTAAAAGTATTTAATACACTTTGAGTCATATATAAGTTTAGAATAAATATAAATAAGAGTATTTGACCTTAAATTGTGTGGCAAGAAATTAATTACACAGAAGATTCCATTGATCTTTTGGTTCCTAATATTACTTATAAAATAAACCCTGCAGAAATTGAAAGTATTGAAGCTAATTCTATTGCTGAAGAAATAGGATTTGAATCAGGTGATTCTATTATTAGTATTAATGGGAAAAAACCAAGAGATTTAATTGATTATCAGATTCTAATTACTGAAGAAATTTTAGACATATCAGTTTTAGATAAAAATGATAAGATTCACAATATAAATATTGAAAAAGATCAAGACGTTAATTTAGGTATAAATTTTAAAGATGCATTATTTGATTCAATCAAGCAATGTAATAATAAATGTCCATTTTGTTTTATTGATCAACAACCAAGTGGTAAAAGAAAAAGCCTTTATATAAAAGATGATGATTATAGATTAAGTTTTCTATATGGCTCTTATTTAACTCTTACGAATTTAAAAAAAGAAGACTGGGAAAGAATTGCTATGCAAAAACTATCCCCACTGTTTATTTCAGTTCATGCTACTGATCCCGCCACAAGAGAAAAATTATTAAAAAATAAAAAAGCAGGAGTGATACTTGATCAAATTTCGTGGTTTGAAAAAAACTCTATTCAAATACATGCTCAAATTGTTGTTTGTCCAGATATAAATGATGGGGATATTCTTGAAAAATCAATTTTGGAACTTGCTGAATTCTACAAAAAAACCTCTCAAACAGTACTTTCAGTCGCAATAGTTCCTGTAGGACTTACAAAATTTAGACCTGAAAATGATGGATTGAAGTCAATAAGCCCAGAATATGCAAAAAAAACGATTAAACAAGTAGAGAGGATTCAAGCCTCTCTACAAATTACTCTTGGGACTCGTTTTTGTTGGCTAGCTGACGAATGGTATTTAATTGCTGGTACAAATTTACCTAGTTACAAAACCTACGAAAATATGCCACAAGAATCTAATGGAGTTGGGACTATTAGAAACTTTCTAGAAGCATTAAGAGAGAAGACTCAAAACCTACCTAAAAAAATAAATAAGCCAAAAAAAGTTAGTTGGATTGTTGGTAAATTAGTCTATGAAGCCCTAATTCCTACAGTTAAGAAATTAAACTTAATTAATGGATTA
>CACGAP010000006.1:0-66611 GCA_902571145.1 uncultured Prochlorococcus sp. | reverse complement strand
ATGCACAAGCCCTACTACAATCTTCTGCAGAAAGTAGAGTTCAACTTGGACAAAACCTTACTAGAGGTTTAGGTGCAGGTGGGAATCCAAGTATTGGGCAAAAAGCAGCAGAAGAATCCAAAGAAGAGCTCCAACAAGCTTTAGAAGGATCTGATCTAGTTTTTATAGCCGCTGGCATGGGTGGTGGAACTGGTACAGGAGCAGCTCCGGTTGTTGCAGAAGTAGCCAAGCAAAGTGGGGCTTTAACAGTAGGTATAGTAACCAAGCCATTTTCTTTTGAAGGAAAAAGAAGAATGCGTCAAGCAGAGGAGGGTATCGCAAGACTAGCTGAAAACGTTGATACTCTTATTGTCATTCCAAATGATCGATTAAAAGATGTTATTGCAGGAGCTCCTCTTCAAGAAGCATTTAGGAATGCTGATGATGTTCTAAGGATGGGCGTCAAAGGGATTAGTGACATAATTACTTGCCCAGGCTTAGTTAATGTTGATTTTGCAGACGTAAGATCAGTTATGACCGAAGCAGGAACTGCTCTTCTCGGAATAGGTATAGGTTCAGGAAGATCGAGAGCTATAGAGGCAGCACAGGCAGCAATGAATAGTCCTTTATTAGAAGCAGCTAGAATTGATGGAGCTAAGGGTTGCGTCATTAATATTACTGGTGGCAAAGACATGACTTTAGAAGACATGACTTCCGCATCTGAAATTATTTATGATGTTGTTGATCAAGAAGCAAATATTATTGTTGGTGCAGTGGTCGACGAAGCAATGGAAGGGGAGATACAAGTTACTGTAATTGCTACAGGATTTGAAACAACCCAACCATTAAACCAGCAAAGAATAAAAAACAGATTATCTAATCAACCCTTATATAATTATTCCGAAAATAAAGAATCAGGAGCAAGTATTCCTGAGTTTTTGAGATTAAGGCAAAATAAAAAAGATTTAGGTTAAAAGGTAAAATAGAGTGACTCGGTTATCTCGCCTGCCTCAAGCATCCCTTGTGGCTGCTACCTTCCGGTCCTGACCAGGTTTAGGCGTTAAAACCGCGAAAGGCCGAGTCAAAATTATACTAGCAATTCTTGATTAAAAAAGATACATAAATTTATTATGTTACCTTCAGACCTAGTTAATTATAAAAAAAAATCTCGCAAAATCATTGCACTAACTGCTTGGGACTCCATATCAGGATCTATTGCAGAACAAGCAAATGTTGATCTTGTACTAGTAGGAGATTCATTAGCAATGGTCTGCTTAGGATACAAATCGACATTGCCAATAACTTTAGAAAACATAATTTATCATACTAATGCTGTTTCAAGAGGATTTAAGAAAAAAATTGAGGAACAACCTCTAGTAGTCTCAGATATGCCTTTTCTGACTTACCAATGTGGTGAGGATAAGGCTGTTGAGTATGCAGGGAAAATCATACAGAGCACTTATGCAAAAGCCGTAAAAGTAGAAGGAGCCGAACCGGAAATACAAAAAGTTATTTCTAGATTAATAAGAATGGGAATCCCTGTTATGGGTCATATAGGTCTTACACCACAAAGCTATCTAAATATTGGATTAAGAAAACAAGGAGAAAGCTTAGCAAGCCAAGAAAAAATTAAGAAAGAGGCTTCAATCCTTGAAGAAATAGGATGTTTTTCAATAGTGCTTGAACATATTCCTGATTTACTTGCTAAAGAAATACAGAATTCTTTAACAATTCCCACAATAGGTATCGGCGCAGGTAATTATTGCGATGGGCAAGTAAGAGTTACTGCTGATTTGTTAGGTCTAAATGATAATCAACCCCCATTTTGCCAACCGATTATCCAAGGGAAGAAATTATTTAAAGATAAATTAAAAGAATGGGTAGACTCTGAAAGACTTAATTAATCTCATCCCACCACTTAAACATAGAAACAAGAACTTGATTGCTAAGTTCCATGCCATTAGGCTCACTTAAAAAGAATCTATTCCCCTTTCTTACAAGTAGCCCACTTTCAAGAAATCTTTCCCATTCTTCAAGCAATTTACTGAAGTTGCTTTCAAATTTTTTGTTTTCCCAGTTTTGTTCTTTAAACACTTCTTTGATATCTAAACCCTCTTTGAGTCTTAATCCCAACATTATTTTCTCATCAAGTTCTTTATAAACAAACTCCTTATTAGTTAGGGATGCATCTAAATTAAATTCGTCTTGTCTCTTTACCCATTCTTTATATTTTTTACTAACTCTTGGTCGAGTAAACTTTTCCCCCCAAGGTGAACTAGTGGAACCTTGACCAAAACTCCACCAGCCTAAACCACTCCAATAAACTCTATTATGTCTCGACTGATGTCGCGGAAGGCAATAGTTTGAGATTTCATATCTTGAATACCCTGAGTTTTTTAAAATTAAATGGGTTGATTCACTATTCCTAAAAGCTTCTTCATCACTTGGGAGTTTTAATTTGCCTAAATTAATTAATTTTTTAAAAACAGTACCATTTTCAATATTTAAATCGTAAATAGATAGATGAGGTGGTGAAAATGTAATTGCTTTTTTTAAGTCATCTTGCCATTCTTTAAATCCACTTAGTGGCAAGTTTTGAATTAAGTCTAAACTCCAGCTTTTTATTAAACCAGAATCATATTCTCTCTTCAACCATAAACAAGATTTCTCTGCATCTTCTTTCAAATGACGCCTTCCCGACTTTTGAAGTATCTGATTATTAAAACTTTGAACTCCAAGACTAAATCTATTTATCCCAGCATTTATGAATCCGAAAAGATCATCTTGAGTAAAACTTGCTGGATCAACCTCCATAGTAATTTCAGCACCATAGTCAATTCCATAATTTTCTTTAAAAAGATCAACTAATTCTTTGATTTGGGCAGGATCTAAAATTGATGGTGTACCACCACCTATATAAAGTGTCGATAGAGGTGATTTATCCTTAATTGACAATATTTCTTTGTATAGAAATTGCAAATACTCTTGAACTGTTTTGCTTCCATAACCTTTTAAAGTTTCAACCTCGTTTCCTAGTGGAATAACTGCAAAATCACAATAAAAACACCTTCTGTGGCAAAAAGGAATGTGCACATAAGCACTTCTTGGATACTTATTCATAATTTAAATTCATTTTTAAGCTCCAAAAAAGTATTAAGGATCGAAAAAAATAAAATCCTTATTTACTCAATTAATAAATCCTAGTAGATTATAGATATGACAGATATCTTAGTATTAATTTTATTTGTATTGTCTGGGGCTGCTTCAGGGTGGCTTGGTGTTGATTTATTGCCAGTAGACATACTTAAACAAGTGTCTAATGTAGAAGGTTTTAGAATTGTTTTAGCAATAATTGGTTTTTTTGTAGGATTAGCAGCTGGTTTTGTATTCCTTCAACTTAGGAAGACTTTTCTTGATCAAATAAGAACAATGCCTACGGACTTATTAATAAGTAGGTCTGTTGGATTAATTTTAGGATTACTTGTTGCGAATCTCCTACTAGCTCCAATACTATTAATTCCCTTCCCTAGAGAGGTTTTTTTCGCAAAACCATTAGCAGCTATATTAAGCAACATTTTCTTTGGTGTGCTTGGTTATAAGTTAGCAGATACCCATGGAAGGACATTATTGAGATTATTCAATCCAAATAACACTGATGCATATCTAGTAAATGAAGGAATTCTCCCCGCTGCAAGTCCAAAAATTCTAGATACTAGCGTAATTATTGATGGAAGAATCAATGGTCTATTAAGTTGCGGCTTATTGGAAGGGCAATTAATTGTTGCTCAAAGTGTAATTGATGAATTACAAACTTTAGCTGACTCAAGCAGTAATGAAAAAAGGTCGAAAGGCAGAAGAGGTCTCAAGTTATTAAAAGAATTAAGAGATTTATATGGGAGAAGACTTGTAATAAACCCAACAAAGTATGAAGGTAATGGGGTAGATGAAAAACTCCTTAAAATTACTGAGGATATGACAGGAACTTTAATTACGGCTGACTATAATCTATCTCAGATCGCTGAAGTTAAAGAATTAAAAGTTATGAATTTGAGTGATTTGGTTATTGCTTTAAGGCCAGAAGTACAACCAGGAGAGTCACTTAATATAAAAATCGTGAGAGAAGGTAAAGAAAAAATGCAAGGTATTGGATATTTAGATGACGGCACAATGGTTGTTATTGATGACGCAAAGAATTTTGTTGGAAGTAGATTAGATATTGTCATCACAGGAGCATTGCAAACTCCTACTGGAAGAATGGTCTTTGGAAAACTAATAAATAATCCTGAGTCAAACAAATCTTTTAAATCACCAGCGACACAGGGCTAAATCTAGCTAGAATCAGTTCAATCTTAATTTTGTGATACAAATGACTGTATCTGCTCCTTATTACGGCGAAAACACCGTTATGAGGACCCCGCCCCCAGACCTACCCTCTCTTTTGCTGAAAGAGCGAATAGTTTATCTTGGTTTACCATTATTTTCAGATGATGATGCGAAAAGACAACTAGGAATGGATGTTACTGAGCTAATCATTGCTCAACTTCTTTATTTAGAGTTTGAGGATCCAGAAAAACCAATATATTTCTATATCAATTCAACTGGGACAAGTTGGTACACCGGTGACGCTGTTGGTTTTGAAACAGAAGCTTTCGCTATCTGCGATACCATAAGCTATATTAAGCCTCCAGTACACACGATATGTATCGGACAAGCAATGGGTACTGCTGCAGTTATTCTTTCATCTGGCACTAAGGGACAAAGAGCCGCTCTTCCACATGCTTCTATTGTTTTGCATCAACCTATAAGCGGGGCAAGAGGCCAAGCAACCGATATACAAATAAGAGCTGAGGAAGTTTTGAAAAATAAAAAATCAATGCTCGAGATTTTGTCTCGTAATACTGGGAAGACAATCGAAGAACTCACAAAAGATTCTGACAGGATGAGTTATCTCAACCCCCAAGAAGCACTAGATTATGGAGTTATCGACAGAATACTCACAAGTCAAAAAGATCTCCCAAATAAAATTTAACACTCACAAAACTATTTTAAAATCATGCCAATAGGAACTCCAAGCGTGCCATACAGACTTCCAGGAAGTCAATACGAAAGATGGGTCGACATATATACAAGACTAGGTGTTGAAAGAATTCTTTTTCTTGGACAAGAAGTAAATGATGGTATTGCTAATAGCCTTGTTGCACAAATGCTTTATCTAGATTCCGATGATAATTCCAAACCTATCTATCTGTATATAAACAGCCCAGGAGGATCAGTAACTGCTGGCTTGGCAATTTATGACACTATTAAATACGTAAAAAGTGATGTAGTAACTATATGCGTAGGCCTCGCAGCCTCCATGGGAGCGTTCCTATTGGCCGCTGGTACAAAAGGTAAAAGAGTTGCTTTGCCTCACAGCAGAATAATGATTCATCAACCCTTAGGAGGGACATCTCAACGCCAAGCAAGTGATATTGAAATAGAAGCCAAGGAAATTTTAAGAATTAAAGATATGTTAAACATGTCTATGGCAGATATGACAGGCCAATCATTTGAGAAAATTGAAAAGGATACTGATAGAGATTATTTTCTAAGTGCGGAGGAAGCAAAAAATTATGGATTAATTGATAGAGTAATTACACATCCAAGCGAAGCAAATCAGTCTTAAACTTCCTAAATTAATATTTTAATTTTAATTTTTTAAATTAATAATTTTTTTGTTTTATTACCACCTTAATGTCTAAAATAACAACTATCAAACGCAAAGAAGCCACAACTAATGACACAACTCTTTTACGACACAGATGCAGATCTAAGTCTTTTAAATAATAAAACAATAGCGATTATTGGATATGGATCACAAGGTCATGCACATGCCTTAAATCTTAAAGATAGCGGTATGGATGTAATTGTTGGATTATATAAAGGAAGTAAGTCTGAAAGCAAAGCCATTAGCGATGGTCTACAAGTCTTTAGCGTTTCTGAAGCTTGCGAAAAAGCAGACTGGATTATGATTCTACTCCCCGATGAGTTTCAGAAAGATGTTTACCTTAAGGAAATAGAACCAAACTTAAAAGAAGGAAAGATATTAAGTTTTGCTCACGGCTTCAATATAAGATTCGGACTTATTAAACCTCCTAGTTTTGTGGATGTTGTAATGATTGCCCCAAAAGGACCAGGACACACTGTTCGTTGGGAATATCAGAACGGTCAAGGAGTTCCAGCACTCTTTGCAGTTGAGCAGGATTCATCCGGAAGTGCAAGATCATTGGCAATGGCTTACGCCAAAGGAATTGGAGGAACGAGAGCTGGGATTCTTGAAACAAACTTTAAAGAAGAGACAGAAACTGACTTATTTGGCGAACAAGCGGTTTTGTGCGGAGGATTATCAGAACTGGTCAAGTCAGGATTTGAAACTCTTGTAGAGGCAGGTTATCAACCCGAACTTGCTTACTTCGAATGCTTACATGAAGTTAAACTTATTGTTGATTTAATGGTGAAGGGAGGCTTATCTCAAATGAGAGATTCCATTTCAAATACTGCAGAATATGGAGATTATGTAAGTGGTAAAAGACTTATCAATAGTGATACAAAGAAAGAAATGCAGAAAATTCTAAAAGATATTCAAGATGGAACTTTCGCTAAGAATTTTGTGGAAGAATGCGATAAGAACAAACCCTTAATGACAAAATTAAGAGAAGAAAACTCAAAACATGAAATTGAAAAAGTAGGTAAAGGTCTGCGCTCGATGTTCAGTTGGCTGAAATAAATTTATTTTTAATATTCCTTGGATCGATTGGTTTTGATTTATTGATAGGCGATCCAAGATTTTTAATCCATCCTGTTGAAGTAATTGGCTTTTACATAAAAAAAATATCTGATTCCCTCATAAATAATTTTGGGGAAAATAAAAATATATTGTTTTGGGGAGGTTTTATCGTAGCTATATCCACCATTGGAATGAGTTTTGGTTTAGGTAAATTGATAGAACTCAGTTATTTTCAATCAAGAAATAATTTTTTTAGTGGATTGCTAATTTTTTTTGGACTTTCGAGTTGTATTGCGACTAAAGGACTTATTTCAAGTGTTAAAGAAATTGCAGCGCTAATAGAACGCGAAGAAATTAATGACAAAAGTAATAGGGAAATCAAAGAGAAGGTACAAAGGATAGTAAGTAGGGATGTAAGTTCATCTTCTTTAGAACATCTCTTGAGATCAAGTACAGAAAGTCTTACCGAAAATTCTGTTGATGGCATATTTGGGCCATTATTTTGGATTTCTATTGGAATTTTTTTGATGAAATTTTCAATTTTTCTGCCAGGGCCTTTATCACTTGGTTTTTCGTATAAAGCCGTAAGTACTTTAGATTCAATGATAGGTTACAAATATGATTATTTTAGATATTTAGGTTTTTTCAGTGCAAAAATTGAAGATATTTTTACGTTTGTTCCTTCAAGATTAGTTTTAATAACATTACCTTTAGTTAGTCCCAAAATTAATGAGTATGGATCAATCATAAAAAAAAGCTATATTGATGGTAAAAAATATGATTCGCCTAATGCTGGGGTTTCAGAAGCTATATTTGCTTATATTTCTGGTATAAAATTGGGTGGAAAAAGTAAATATAAAAATGAGATTATTGAAAAGCCAATGATCAATGCGAATGGAGATAATTGCACTGGAGAGAATATTAAATATATTTGTCAATTAATTTTGAGATTACAATTTTTATGGATAATAATTTTTGCCTTAATATTTTTTATAATATCGAGTTTAATTGGATAATAAATTAGTTTAAAAATTAATAGAATAAACTAAAAATCAATGCAAGAAAACAGCTCTCAAATGGAAAATCAAAATGATGATATTAGTTATGCATCATCAAGTGATAATGAATACTCAAAATGGGTAGACAATCAGGGTGATGAAGTTAAGAATGTTTTTGGATTTAATAGCAGTGCTGAACTTGTAAATGGTAGAGCAGCTATGATTGGATTCTTAATGCTCATATTAACCGAGTTGGTTTTTAGCGGCAGGCCTGTGACTTCTTCAATTTTTGGTATCAATTAAAATGGAAGAAAAAAAATCTAATCCAATAAAAGCAATCCTATACATATCTGTGTGGGTAATAATTTGGGGAACATTAGGCTCTTTAATTGATTATCCTCTTTATAAAAATAAAATTTACTTAGAAGGAAGCATATATCAGTATCTCACTTTCGCAATTACAGCGATAATATCAATAATAAGTGCAAAGTTTTTTTATAAAAAATTTGATTTATAAAAATTTGTACCTAAATTTCTTAATAATTTTAGCTGGTTCTTTTTTGTCATTTGACTCGTAAAGTATCCACTGATGTGTCTCAGTATCATGATCGCAACCATAATTTCCAGATATGTTATCGTAACTTGAAAGATATGAATGACAATTCTGATCTGCCTCAAAAGCTGAGTCATAACCTGTTAGAAAATATATCAAAAACAGAAGGATAACTAACAAAAAAAATACTTGAAAAACTAAATTTACTACCTTCATAAGAATTTCTAAAATTTTAATATATCATTTAAAAAATCTTTTCGATCTGAAAATATTTAACGGCCAACATTAAAAACAAAGTCATGGAATTCTTGATTCTTTAAATAAAGGATGACTAGCAATATTAAAATCAAATTTAATCCTAATACAATTGATCCAAAAATATTTATTTGTTTTTTACCTGGCAAAGTGTACGTAAATTTCTTGCCTTTAAGTAAAGCTGCTAAGCCTTTTTTTTCTTTTTTTGATTCTTGTATTTCAGCATCATTTTTAACTTCATTATCAGAGAAACCTTTTACCATCAAAATTTAAAATCCAAATTTATGATATTCCAAAAAAATAAATATTTTTAATAATTAACAATTTTTAATCACATATGGGATCGTAAATGAAATTCTTTCATTTGAGAAATTTTTTAAAAAATGAGCTTCAATAATTGCCGACTGAATCCCCAATAAACTTGATTGACATTTGAATCTATTTTGATCAAATACAAGTAATTGAAGTTTTTCTATTTCAAAAACTAACTCTTTACAAACTTGGGCTTGAGAATCTTTAATACAATAACTTGCGTTTTTTAAAATCTTGGATTTTGTTGGTATTGTTTCTGCAATAACAAAATTAGATAACAACAAAAATTTTAGTAATAAAAAAATTAAATATTTCATTACTTCTTAAGACTTCAAAATTTGAGATACTTTGTTAATAGTTTTGGTCATTTAGCTATTTTCATTTTTATTGAAATTAAAAAAAAAGATGCTCTAAAAGAGCACCTTGCCATTAAAAGAAGAAATAGATTAAAAGATTAACCTTGAACTCTATCCTTAAAAAGTTTACCTGCAGAAAATGTTGGAACTCTTTTAGCAGGTATTGCTATTTTTTCGCCTGTCTTAGGGTTTAATCCCTGTCTTGCAGAACGATCTCTTGGCTCGAAAGAACCAAATCCTAGTAAGGAGACTTTTTTGCCTTCCACTACTGAGTCAACAATAGTTTCAATAGCTGCATCAACAACTAAAGAAACATCAGTTTTTGTGAGCTCTGTACGAGCAGCAACAAGGTTTACTAAATCAGCTTTGTTCATTGAATTGTTTATAAAGCAGAGATTTAAAGACAAGTGTTTTAAGCAAGCCTAAAAACCTCGAACTTGCATATCATATGGAGCAAATACAAATACGGCAACCGAAAATGCCGGCGGCGCAAAGCTTTATACAAATCTTAGGGACATTTTTAGCTCCATTATTTATTTTTATGGCCTCACTTTTTTTTTATGTAAAATTAGCGCCTTTAACTATAAAACAGCTAAAAGCATTGGTAGCACTTGATTTATCCTTAAGAAATCCAACTTCATTTATCAAAAAAAAAATGTCAAAGATAAATAAAGTTAAGAATATGAGCCATTTATTATGTTTTATTAATTTTCAGATATATTTCCTTCTCATCACATGAAAAAACATAATTTGTATTTTGAAATCAAGAAAAATCTAGTTTTCTCACAATTAAGCTTTCTCTATAAATCTTTTTATGCATTAAGAAGATGGATAGACAAATTGTAATTAATTTGGAAATTAATAATCTCAAAATCAAATAAAGTTGATTAGTGAAACCTTAAATTTTAGTTTTTTTCTTAATTTTTTATCTATTATTCTAATATCAGTAATTTGAATAAATTATCTAAATATTTAATTAATCAATGATAAAGAGAAAGTGACGCATATCAATAAAGGTAAACCATTTCCCTTAGGAAGTTCTCTAACTTCAGAAGGTGTTAATTTTTCTCTAGTAGCCACAAATGCAGAATATGTAGAAATCTTATTGTTTGAGAATGAGGGCTCTATTTCCCCAAAAAGTATATTGAAACTAGATCAGAATTATAATACAGGTCCCTACTGGCATGCGGAGGTAAAAAATCTAAATGAAGGTTGTATTTATGCTTTTAGAGTAAAACAAAAAAATAATTCGATCAACAATAACTATGAAAAAAAAGTACTACTCGATCCATGTTCAAGGGGCATAACTGGGTGGGGCAGTTATAAAAGAGAAAATGCATTAGAAGCGCAAGAAAATACTAATTCTTGTCTTAAAAGCGTTGTTTGCGATAGAAAATTATTTAATTTTAAGGATTTTCCAAGACCGAAACATTCTTGGGAAGAAACAATTATTTATGAACTTCATATCAAATCCTTCACTGAATCAACTGATAAAACTGAAAGTTGTTTCAAGAAATTTTTAAAAAAAATCCCATATCTCCAAGAACTGGGGATTACCACAATCGAATTACTTCCAATTTTTTGTTTTGATCCAACTGATGCACCAAATGGTTTAGATAATTTTTGGGGTTATAGTCCAATTAATTGGTTTACTCCCCATTTTGAATACCTTTCGAATGAATCAGCTGAAAAGAATAGAGAAGAATTCAGAAAATTAGTAGAGGAGTGTCATAAGGCAGAAATTGAAGTTATTTTAGATGTCGTTTACAATCACACCTCTGAAGGAGATTACAAAGGACCTGCGATATGTTGGAAAGGTATAGATGAAAACCTTTATTACTTTATAGGTAAAGATAAAAATTATCAGGACGTTTCTGGATGTGGGAATACTATTGCAGCAAACAGAGGATTAGTTAGAAAACTAATAATTGAATCATTAAAGTGCTGGGCGAGTGAATTTGGAGTAGATGGTTTTAGATTTGATTTGGGTATTGCCTTAACAAGAGGAGAGAATCTCTCGCCACTAGATAATCCTCCAATTTTTGAAGATATAGAATGTGAACCAGAACTTGTTGATATAAAGTTTATAAGTGAGCCATGGGATTGTGGTGGTTTATATAAATTAGGGGATTTCCCATCTAAAAATACTTTCACTTGGAATGGTCATTTTAGAGATGATTTGCGAAGATTTTGGAAGGGGGACAAAGATACAGCTTGGAATATTAGCGATAAAATCAAAGGCTCTCCATCGATTTATAAAGAAGATACTATTTTCCCAAAATCAATAAACTTTATTACATCACATGATGGATTCACTCTGAAAGATTTAGTAACTTTCAATAGAAAACATAATTTTGCCAACAGAGAGCAAAACAGAGATGGTGATAACCATAACAATTCTTGGAATCATGGTATAGAGGGACCAACTACGAACTTATTAATTAATGATTTACGAAAAAGACAACAAAAAAATCTTATTCTTAGTTTACTTATCTCTAAAGGTGTTCCAATGATACTTATGGGTGATGAGATAGGAAGATCACAAGGCGGTAACAATAATTCTTGGTGCCAAAATAATTTATTGGGCTGGATGAATTGGGAACATGGTCAACAAGATTTGGAATTATTAGAATATTTTAAATACGTTATAAAAATCAGAAAAAAACTAATAAATATTTTTAATCCATCATTCTTCCCTAATAATAAAACTAATGAAAATATTCCAACATATCATTGGCATGGAACAAAGTTAGATAATCCCGATTGGAGTAGTTGGTCTCACACAGTTGCTTTTAGCATTAACAAAGGCATAACTAATCCGCTGGTCTGGATAGGTTTAAATGCATATTCAAAAAGCATCGATTTCCCCTTGCCGAAATGTCAATATAATTGGTTAAAAGTTATTGACACTAGCACGTCTGATATTTTTGAACCCTTAACTATCAATGAAAAATTTGTTTCAATAAAGAGTAGAAGCTCTTTATTAATCATTTCAGAAGAAGTATTTGGGGCAAAAAATAATTTATTCTAAAGCGGGCGGCGGGAATCGAACCCGCATCTTCAGCTTGGAAGGCTGAGGTTTTACCACTAAACCACGCCCGCATTAAGTAATAGAATTACCATTGCAATAATACATTATCAAACAATCAACAAAGCAAAAAGATTGGAAAATTCACACTCGAAAAAAAATATTACTAGATCAACGACAAGATTAATGTTCTCTTATGGGCTAGGAGATGCAGGCACAGGTTTAGTCGCGACGCAATTTGGTTTTTTTCTATTCAAATTCTTTATTTCGGCTGGTTTACCAGTAATAATTGCAGGTTCATTATTAATGTTAATAAAGATATGGGATGCAATAAATGATCCTTTAATTGGATGGTTAAGTGATCGTACTAAATCAAGATGGGGGCCTAGAATCCCTTGGATGGTAGTCGCATCTGTTCCTCTTGGTTTCTCTTTAGCTGCGATATGGTGGACTGCCACTGGCTCCGTACTAACCAAGACTATTTACTATGCCATTATTTCTATAATCGTAATGACTGCTTATACAAGTATTAATCTTCCTTTTGCAGCTCTATCTACTGAAATTTCTGAAAAAACAGCAATAAGAACAAGACTAAACGCATCTAGATTTACTGGCTCAATAATTGCGGGACTAACTGGTTTAATTATTGCTGGAGTTGTATTGGGTTCTGAAGGATCAGCAAATAATGAATATTTTTTAATGGGTAAAATAAGCGGATGTATTGCAGTTGCTGCAACATTAATTTCTTGTTGGGGTTTGGCTCCATTCGCCAAAAAAGCAAGAAGGCCTTCAGGAAAAGTTGAAGCCATAACACTTCAATTCAAAAGGATCTTCAGAAATAAAAAATTTCTAAAAGTTATCACGCTTTATATTCTTCTCTGGTGCGCCTTACAATTGATGCAAACAGTAGCATTAATATATGTAGAAGATGTACTGAATGTACCAACATATATCGCCAAGTGGATCCCGATTCCTTTCCAAATTAGCGCTTTAGTGGGTTTACAAATATGGACCAGAGTATCAAATAAATTAAACAGGATTTCAGCTTTAAACTATGGAGGGATTATGTGGATTATTTCATGTACGGCAGCATTATTTTTACCTTCATTATCAAAAATTTCAGGAGTTGGAGATAGTTTATTCCTAAATGCCGGCAACATATTTCTGTTCATTCTTTTAATTTTCATAATCTGTCTTATTGGCATTGGAGCTTCAACTGCTTTTCTTATCCCTTGGTCACTACTTCCTGATGCAATAGACGAAGACCCAGAGAAACCGGCAGGACTATATACTGCTTGGATGGTACTTATTCAGAAGATTGGTATCGCTTTTAGTGTTCAATTATTAGGATTTTTATTGTATTTATCAGGTTATCAATCATGCTTTGTTGATAATGATGGTCTAAATATTATTGAACAATGCTACTCAGCACAATTAACTATTAGATTATGCATTGGATTTATACCCTCAGTATTAGTAATAATTGGTCTTTTAATCATGCGAAAATGGGATCGAAAATTAATTACAAACTAATATAAAGACATGTATTACCTTAATTTTTTCAAAAGACTTCTAAGCAGCTTAATCATTGGTGGGCAAGCAATTAATTTTATCTTTAAGGGTAAAATTTCCAAAAATGATCTCTTTGACCAACTTATGGAGTCAGGTCCCGGCAGTTTATTAATTGTATTAATTACAGGAATTGCAGCAGGTACAGTTTTTAATATTCAAGTTGCATCTCAACTTACAAGTATGGGGGTTTCAAGTGAAATTGGAGGTTTATTAGCAGTAGGCATGGCGAGAGAAATGGCTCCTCTTCTAACTGCTACTTTAATGACTGGAAAGGTTGCCACTGCCTATGCTGCTCAACTGGGCACTATGAAAGTCACAGAACAAATTGAAGCAATAACAATGTTAAGGACCGAACCAGTCCAATATTTGGTAGTCCCAAGGATACTATCGATGGTAATAATGTCTCCAATACAGTGTCTTTTGTTTTTATCTGTAGCATTATGGAGTGGACAAATTTGGAGCACAATTTTTTATAAAGTTCCTCCAATAGTTTTTTGGACATCTGTAAGATCAGGTAATGTGAGTTTAACCAGTACAGACTTAAGTTCAATGTTAATAAAATCTGTAGTGTTCGGGTTACTTATTTCAATCATTGCTTGTGGATATGGACTCACAACTAAAGGAGGTCCAAAAGAAGTTGGAACAAGTACAACAGGTGCAGTTGTAATGACACTCGTTACTGTATCTTTAATGGATGTATTACTAACGCAAATTTTATTTGGATGATACCATGTTTAATACCAAATCAAAAAAAGAGGAAACAGTAATAATATCTCCTTCATTTCAGTTGCCAATCATTCTAATAGTTTTAAGTTTTATGCTTTTGTTTTTGAATATTGGTTCTTTGCCAACAATAGTCTTTGCTTCTTTTAGCTTTTTTTTATTACTTCAGTCATTCACCTTAAGAATAAAAATAACAAATGATGATTTTATCGTTTTACAATTAGGGAAAGAGATTAGAACTTTTCCATTCAAAAACTGGATATCATGGAAATTCTTTTTCCCTGTAATCCCAGGTATTTTTTATTTTAGAGAAAAGTCAAGTCCTCATTTGTTACCAATTTTATTTAATCCAAAGCAATTAAAAGATGAGCTCTTAAAAAAAGTTGATTCCCTAGAAATTAAAAATTCTTAAAATTCATACTTTGCCAATCATCAAAATTATTTAAATGACCAATACAGAAATTTCCAACAATAATCCTGAAAAGGAATTATTACCAGATAAGTCAATTTCAGATGATAAAACCAAACAAATTAGTAAAAAAAATACAACGCAAAATAAAAAAATTACACCAAAAAATGATAAATCGACTAAATCTTTTGATGAAATTTCTAATGAAATTTTTAGAAATCTCGTTACAAAAAAAGACTCTTTAGCTAAAGAAATAAAAGAGTTAGAAACCAAAAAAAAAGAAATAGAAAAAGATATTGAGTCAAATTTTAAAGGACAGTCAGATAATATTGCTAAAAGAGTTAAAGGCTTTCAAGAGTACTTAACTGGAGCCTTGCAAAATCTTTCACAAAACGTAGAGAAACTTGAATTAGTTTCACAACCAATAATCGTAAAGCCTTCTCCTCTTGATGAGAAAAAACAGGAGAATAGCGCAAATAATGTAGTTAGTGTTCCCGCTCTTTCTGAAACATTTAAACCAGATGAAGAGATTATAAAAAGTTGCTTTTCAAGTTTTACAGAACAACCTGATTTTTATGCAGAACCTTGGAAATTAAGACGGAGTCTTGATTCAACAGATATAGAAATTATGGATGATTGGTTCTTTAACATGGGCGGTAGAGGTTCTCTTGAAAGTAGAGGTTCTCGACAAAAAAATGCCTTGTTATCAGCGGGGTTAATATCTATTCTTGGCGAACTATATGGAGATCAGTTTCAGACTCTTATTTTAGCTTCGCAGCCTGAACGTTTAGGTGAATGGAGAAGAATTCTTCAAGATTCACTTGGTCTCACAAGGGATGACTTTGGACCTAATAGTGGGATTGTTCTTTTTGAAAGGCCTGAAGGTGTAATCGAGAGAGCTGATAGATTAGAAGCGAATGAAGAATTGCCATTTATTATCATTGATGCAGCAGAAACCTCTGTCGAAATTCCTATACTTCAATTCCCATTATGGGTTGCATTTGCTGGTTCAGATAATGAAATTTACGATGATCTTGAACTAAACTAGGCTTTATGAATATCTCAATAATTTTTGTAAGTTATTTTTTAGGATCACTTCCTACAGGTTTTTTAATTGGAAAATATCTCAAAAATATAGATCTAAGAACTATAGGTTCTGGATCTACAGGTGCCACAAATGTCTTAAGAAATGTTGGGAAATGGCCAGCACTTTTTGTATTTATCATTGACGTTGGGAAAGGCCTTATTTCAGTAAAAATTGCTCAATATTACACAGATCAAGGATTAATAGAAGTTTTAGCAGGGATCTCAGCTATCTCAGGACATATTTGGCCAATATGGCTTAGAGGAAAAGGAGGAAAAGCTGTTGCGACTGGATTAGGTATGTTTTTAGCTCTTTCTTGGAAAGTTGGACTCGCATCTCTTGGTATTTTTTTAATAGTCCTAACAAAAACTAAATTTGTTTCTTTGTCCAGTATTTCAGCTGCAATCTTACTTCCTATTTTTATGTTTTTTTACTTAGGTAAATTTATACACTCTTATTTTTTTATAAGTTCAATTGTGGCATTATTAGTAATCTGGAAACATAGAACAAACATAACAAGATTGCTTAAGGGAGAAGAATCCAAAATCAATCAGAATCAATAGATTTAAATATCTCTATCAGAGCTTTATTAGGATCTATAGCTTTTGATATTGATCTACCAATGACTAACTTAGAAGCGCCACTATCTATAGCTTCATGGGGAGTCATAATTCTATTTTGATCATCTTTACTGTCAATATTTAATCTGATGCCTGGTGTAATAAGTTCAAAATTATTTTTATAAATAGATCTCAACATTTTCACCTCCCAAGGGGAACAAACACATCCATCTAATCCAGCATCAAAAGACAATTTTGCAAGTCTCAATACATTTTCTTCAATTGAATTATTTCTATCAAGATCAGTTTGAAAATCTTCAAGAGAAAAGCTTGTTAAAACAGTTATTCCTACAACGAATGGAGGTTTAACACTGACTGAAGTGGCTCCTTCTAAAGATGCTTTTTTCGAATCCTTAAGGGCTTTTAGACCTGCTGAAGCATGGATAGAAATTATATCAACCCCTAATTTTGAAACTTGGAAACATGCAGCACGCATGGTATTTGGAATATCATGAAATTTTAAGTCTAAAAAAATTTTTTTATTTAAACCTTTTAATATTTCTATAACTCTTGGACCTTCTCTAACGAAAAGCTCTAAACCAACTTTGACCCACTTAATATTAGGACATTTTTCCAGAAGTAATTTTGCTTGACTTACATCTAATCCATCAATTGCCAATATTATTTTATCTTCTGAATTAAATCTTTTATTCATCAATTTTCAGTTTTCAAACCTCTTAATTATTTTTTTCCCAATTTGCAAAATTTTCCCTTCCAAATCATTTTTTGAATTAAAAACTAAATCAGGATTTATTACTTTCTGACTATCAATTTTTACACCCCCACCTTTAATAGATCTTTTGGATTCACTGCTAGATTTGAAAAGTTTTAGAGCACTTAACAAGTAAAAAAACTTTACTGGAAAAACTACTTCTTTTAAAGAAATCTCTGGAATTTCTCCAACTTTTTCTTTGTGTCCAAGGAATAATTTTTCGCAGTTTGATTGCGCCTTTAATGCTTCTTCAGCCCCATGGAATAAAGTAGTAACCTCTAAAGCCATTCTTCTCTGCAATTCACGAGGGTTTGTTTTTTCAAGAAAACTTAAATCTAATTCAGTAAGTAATTCAAAATAGGTAGGTATTATATTATCAGGTACTTTTTCTAATTTTGAATACATTGAAAGAGGATCTTCAGTCAAACCGACGGTGTTAAATTCAGATTTACTCATCTTCTTAACTCCATCTAAACCTGTCAAAATTGGCAGCAGAACACCAAATTGAGGGTCTTGTTTAAAATGTCTTTGAAGATCTCTTCCTATTGCAATATTAAATTTCTGATCTGTACCTCCAAGCTCAATATCTGATTGAACAACTACCGAATCGTAACCTTGTAATAGTGGATATAAGAATTCATGCAATGCAATTGGAACTTGCGAAGTGTACCTTTTATTAAATTCATCCTTAGCTAGCATTTGACTAACTGTTGAACTCCCCATTAATTTAATTATCGAATTAAGATTTAATCCTTTTAACCATTCACTGTTATATCTAATTTCTATTCTATCTTTTGAATCAAAATCTAAAATAGATTCATTAGCTGGCTTTCCCATCCCTAGTTGGGTTAAGTATGTTTTTGCATTATCCTTAACTTGTTTTTCCGATAACTGAACTCTTGTTTTGTTTTTCCCGGTCGGGTCTCCAATTTGAGCAGTAAAATCCCCAATAATTAGAACTGCAATATGTCCATTATCTTGGAATGCCCTAAGTTTTTTAAACAATATACTGTGTCCAAGATGGATATCTGTCCCAGTTGGATCTATCCCGAGTTTAACCCTTAATTTTTTATTATTTTTTTTAGCATGATCAATTATCTCAGAAAAGGTTTGATCTGTTCCCTTAATTGGAAAATATTCTTCTATTCCTCTTGACAGCCATGATGGCAATATTAAATTATCTGACATGAATTTTTAACAGTTAAATTTAAGAAGTTTTATCAAGTTCATCCTTCATTCTTATTAAGGTTTTGTTCATTTGATCGAACATTTGATCAGGAGTAATACCAAATTGACTTAACTGTGTCTTTAATTGTTCTACTGTCATTTTTGCTTGAAAATCTTCAGACAATTCAAATCTCTTCATAAAAACCTTATAACGATCCATAAGAGATTCCATTTTTTTAATAAACATTTTTTTTCCTTCTCTGTCAAATTTTCCATAATCAGAGCCAAGTTTCATAAGTTCTTGGTAATCAGTAAAAAGCTTTTTAGCTTCTTCTTGAACGATGTCTGACTCAAAAAATCCCATTTCTATTTTTTTACTTCGCAAGATTAAGACTCAATTACAAGATAACAAGAAACTTTTAAATTGATTAGAACATTAATAAATTTTAGTTTATAAATAATTCTTTGATTTATATTTTTTCAGAAGTAAATTTAGTAGACATGTTTTATAGATATTGGAAAAATTCAACGTTAATAATATTTCAAATCAAAGTAGACAATTTGAATTATTTAGTTCAAATGTAAATACATCAATTAATTTTCAACACTCAAATAATCTAAAAATCAAAGGCGAAATGCTAACTGAATGGAGAAATAAAATCCATAATCACCAATTTAAAATTTCAAAAGATGCTCACAATAAAACTTTGCACCAAACATGTCTTCCTATAAATACAATTTTAAATGAAAGAAAAATTGATCCGTTTTCGCTGCAGCCATTATCATTAAATTTTTGGAGAACAAATCAATATATACACAATGGTCCAGCAATATATTTTGTAATTGACTCAATGGAGAGTTCTAAAATAATACTTTATATAGGAGAAACAAACGTAGCAAATAAAAGATGGAAGGGAGAACATGACTGTAAAAATTACCTCATGAACTACAAAGAAGCCCTAGCCCATAATAACCTCTCAAGTCATCAAGATATTCGTTTCTTCTTAGATGTTCCTAAAGAAGTAAAATTAAGACGTAAATTAGAACAGCAACTGATATATTTATGGTTACCACCCTTTAATAAAGAAACCCGAGATAGGTGGGCAACTACCTTCACAAACAACTAAAAGTTAATTAAATCCATTTTACAAATGCAATTTTCCACATTCCAAAAAAATCTAGATAACTGGCAAGGTGCTTCATTAATTTTTGGAGTTTTAGAGGAAGAAATTGCAAGTCAACTTGAAAACATAAAATTTGTTGTTGACCCAAAATTATTACTAAAACAAGTTACTCAAAAAAAATTCAGAGGAGAAAAAGGAAAAACTCTTAGCTTTGAATTTTTAGATCAAAAATTAGAAACTTTAATCATAGTTGGTCTTGGCAAATCGAAAGACCTAAAAAAAAGTGATATAGAAAACTCAATAGGAAATCTAATTAGAAAAACGGTTGATAAAAATGAAAAAATCAGCATCTTGCTACCTTGGGAATTAATTAATTCAAAACTAAAAATAAATCATTTAGCAGAGTCAGCTAGATTATCTGCTTATAAGGACAATAGATTCAACAAGAAAAAAGATGAAGAGAAAGTTCTTAAAGAAATAGAGTTTTTGAATTTAAAAAAATTTGAGAATATTAGCTTTGAAGAGACAGAAAAAATATGTGAAGGTGTAGAACTAGCCAGAAGACTTGTAGCAGCCCCTCCAAATAGTCTTACGCCCCAAGAAATGTCTATTCAGGCTTCTCAAATAGCTAAAGATCATGGTTTGGAAGTAAAAATTTTAGAGGCAAAAGATTGTGAAGATTTAGGAATGGGTGCATATTTAGCTGTTGCAAAAGGTTCTGATCTAGATCCTAAATTTATACATCTTACTTTGAGCTCAGAGGGTCCTATAAAAGAAAAGATTGCTCTTGTTGGAAAGGGTTTAACCTTTGATTCTGGTGGATACAACTTGAAAGTAGGAGCCTCTCAAATTGAAATGATGAAATATGATATGGGCGGGAGCGCTGCAGTTTTAGGAGCGGCAAAAGCACTTGGAGCTATAAAACCAAAGGGATTAGAAATTCATTTCATTGTGGCATCTTGCGAAAACATGATAAATGGATCTGCAGTACATCCTGGAGATGTAGTTACAGCATCTAATGGTAAAACAATTGAAATAAATAACACTGATGCAGAGGGTAGACTCACATTAGCTGATGCTTTAACTTACGCATCAAATTTAAAACCGGATTCAATAATAGATCTCGCAACCTTAACTGGAGCTATTGTTGTTGCATTAGGGAATGATGTAGCTGGATTCTGGAGCAATAATGATGATCTAGCAAATGACCTAAAAACTGCATCAGCCCAGTCTGGAGAAGAATTATGGCAAATGCCTTTACAAAAATCTTATAAAGAGGGTTTAAAGTCCCATATAGCTGACATGAAAAATACAGGTCCTAGAGCAGGTGGTTCAATAACCGCTGCTTTGTTTTTAGAAGAATTCTTTGATAAAGAGATTAAATGGGCTCATATTGATATTGCTGGGACTTGTTGGACTGACAAGAATAAAGGAATTAACCCATCAGGTGCAACTGGTTTTGGAGTTAAAACTCTTGTTCAATGGATTAAAAATAAAGAACTATATTTAATTTAATTCATTCCAAAGATTTGTTGATCTAGCGTTATCGCCCCATAATTTATCCAACCTCTGATCTCTCCCACATGAGAATCTGTAGAACTTATATTTCAATTCATTTCTCTCAGCAAAATCCTGATGATATTCTTCAGCCAACCAAAATTGACCTTTTGATTTTAGTTCTACATATATTTTTTCTAATGGAACTCGCAATTCATTAGAGGCTGAAACAATTGCATTTGTTGCATCACTTTCCTCAGTTTCATCTTTGAAAAAGATCACTGGCCTATAAGAATCTCCACGATCACAAAATTGACCCTTACCGTCAAGAGGATCAATATTTCTGAAATAGAGCCTAAGTATTTTAGGTAAAGTTACCAATGTGGAATCATAATCTACCAAAACTACTTCCTGATGTCCTTCATGATTTTCGTATGTAGGATTTTGCAAATCTCCACCTGAATAACCACTTTGTACAAAATTTATCCCCTTTAATGACTCTAAATCATGTTCTAAACACCAAAAACAACCTCCTGCAAGAATCAATTCCTCTGCAAAAGCGTTTAGAGGGTTAATAAATATTGAAAGAACAATTATTAGAGGTAAGAAATATTTCATTTTTTATTATAAAGTTCAAATAATAGAATTAATAATCTCTTTAGCAGCTCTCTGGACTACGCCCCGTTCTCCCAATTCTTTTTTTAAAAAAGCATAACCTTTTTTAATTTTTATTTTTTCTGACTTCCCCTCAAGAATCCTACAAGATTTATAAAAAATTTTCTTTTCATCAAAATCCTTTTGTACAAACTCAGAGATTATTAATTTATTAACTAACAAATTTACAGGGGAAATAAATTTTACTTTGAAATTGAGAATTTTTTTTGCAATAAAAGCAGTCACTCTACTTACTCTATAACCAACAATCTGTGGGATTCCATATAAAGCTAATTCCATATTAACTGTCCCAGATTTACAAAGAGCAATTTTAGTGAGGGAATAAATGTAAGGCTTTAATTTTGCACTATCTTTTTGAGAAATCACAAGTCCTTTAACTTGATGTTTTCTCAAGGCTTTTTTGAATATTTCATCGAAAGCATCCCTACAGGAGGGAATATAGACAACCAAACTTGGATATTTTAGTTGTAATTTTTTAGCCGCCCTCATAAAAGTAGGTAATATATATCGCAATTCTTGAGGTCTTGATGCGGGCATTAAAAGTATGATGTTTTGATATGGGCGAAGGTTTAAAATAGATCTGGCATCCTTCTTTAAAGGGAGTTTTTTTGTTAAATCGATCATTGGATGTCCAACCCAAAAAACATTTCCGCCCCTTTTTTTGTAAAATACTGCTTCTTTCTTGAAAATTGCAAAAATCTTATCAGAAAATTTTATTAGATTTGTCGTAGTATTATTACCAACCCTCCAAGCCCACTCTTGAGGAGCAATATAGTAAAAAATTGGAATTTTAGTCTTCGATCTTTTTAATTTAGTACCAATTTTTATATTGGGTCCCATATAGTCAATCAGAATTAAGCAATCAGGAGGATATTTTTTTAGTAATTTGTAGAACCTTTTTTGAATTATTATTGTTGGAATAATAAGAGGTAAAGCCTCCCAAATTCCTATTGCACTAATTGATGTAGTATCTTGAAGAATTTTTACGCCTTCTTTCTTCATCCTTTCCCCTCCTAATCCGCAAATTTCTAAATCTATTGATTTTTTTTTAGCTTCATCTAATAATGCTTTTGATAACAAACTTCCGTGCAAATCACCAGAGACTTCTCCAGTACTTATAAATATCTTTTTATTCATACATTCAATAAAGGCATTGGGCCTCGTCTTTCTTTAGATATTGACTCTTTTAAAAAACTACATAATCTTGAAGATGAAATATCTAATTTTCCTTTTATTACTTTTTCTAATGAATTTGAAATCGCATCATTAGATTTAAAAAGTATATTCCAAGTACTTTGAAGTAATTTTAAGTCAAAATCTTCATTTTCCATTAAACCACTTCTCTTAATTCCAATTCTATTTAAACCTCTCAATCTTCCTGGATGCCCTTCGGCCAAACAAAAAGGAGGTACATCTCTATCTACTCTTGTCATCCCGCCAATCATTGCTAGATATCCGATATGTACAAACTGATGAATACCTAAACAACCGCCAATAATAGCTTTATCTTCAATCTTTACATGGCCTGCAACTTGAACACTATTTGATAAAACTATCCTGTTACCAAGTTCACAATTATGGCCGATATGAGTGTAAGCCATCAACAAATTATTATTCCCAATAATTGTCTTTTCTCCTTCATCAGTTGCCTTATTAATAGTTACACATTCTCTGAAAGTATTATTATCCCCAATAATTACTTCAGTATGTGCACCTTTATATTTGAGGTCTTGGGGATCAAGACCTATAAAAACACTTGGGAAAACTTTATTATTAATCCCAATTTGTGTTCTTCCTGAAATAACAGCATTCGCTCCTATTTCAGTTCCTTTTCCGATAGTTACATCAGGTCCGATTATAGCTCCTTGAGAAACAATAACACCATCATGTAATTCGGCACTTGGATCAACAAAAGCATTTGGGTGGACTTTGACTCCACTAAATTTTGAATTTAATTCAGTATTTTTATGATCCATATCTCTAATCAACTAATGAAAACATTAATTCTCCAGCACAAACCAACTTACCATCAACGTGCGCCTCACCTTTGACCTTTCCAAATCTTTGTCTTTTAATAGACAATAACTCACAAGAAATTATCAATTGATCTCCAGGCACAACTGGTTTTCTGAATTTAACATTATTTATTCCAGCAAAGACGAAAAGTCCTTTAGGAAGATCAGGCATTTGCGTTACTATTATTCCACCAACTTGGGCCATTGATTCAACAATAAGAACTCCTGGCATCAAGGGTCTCTCAGGAAAATGTCCTTGAAATTGAGGCTCATTTATAGTTACATTTTTTATTGCAACCGCTTTCTCCCCCGGAATATGCTCTATGACTTTGTCTACAAGAGCGAAAGGATATCTATGAGGCAATAAACCTAGTATGTGCTCGGAGGAAAGGTGATTATTTTCACTAGATAATTTCTTTTCCAAAACAAATAAAGATAAAGTTAATTTTTTAGCGATGAGGCTAACAAAGCATTTAAAGAATGTGATCCTTTATAAACTAAAATTTGAGCCTTAGGTAACCCTACCAAAGCCAAGTCCCCAATTAGGTCTAAAATTTTATGTCTTATTGGTTCATTATCAAATCTTAATGGTGGATTAACCCATTTATCACCGTCACAAACAAGGGCATTTTTCAAACTTCCGCCTTTTATTAATCCAAGTTCACTTAACTCTTGAAATTGATCTTTAAAACCAAATGTTCTAGCAGGAGCAACCATCTCAACAAAACTTTTTGGATTTAAGTCAATCACAAAAGTTTGATTTCCAATCGCTTTATAGGCAAAATTTATTGTTGATATTATTGTAGTTTTTGTAGATGGGGTTGCTGCTATTACTGAGTCTTCTTTATTAATAATTATTGAATTATTAATCTCTTGAAAGAAATTATCTGGTCTAGGCGCCTTTTTTATACCTACTTCCTCAAAATCTTTAACCCACTGTATTGCTGATCCATCTAAAAGAGGAATCTCTTTCCCATCAACCTCAATATGAATATAACTTAACCCACACCCAGCCATTGATGATAGTAAATGCTCAATAGTATATAAATTTCGCCCTCCCAATTTAACTGCCGTACAAAGCATCGTACTTCCAATTAAATCCTGTGTTAACTTAAAAATCTCGCCAGGTTTATCCCTGAAAGAGACATAATATCCTTCTTTTTCATAAGGAGAAATTGTAACTCTTGTTTTTTCTCCACTATGAAGGCCTATACCTTCTCTGGAGATAACACCAGCCAAGGTATAGCAGAAATCATAATTAGCAGGCCAAGAAAACACTTAAAACTTCCATCCAACTCCAAGTGTATATCTCCAATCCCCACTTAGGTCCTTACTAGCAATATCTAATCTTAATGGCCCAATTGGCGTTTTTACACCAACCCCTCCTCCGAGCGAAAAACCAGAACCCGATTTCTGTAATAATTTGCCGGGTTTTCCAGGAACATCATTTTGAGAACCTAAATCACTGCCTGCATCAACAAATAAAGCTCCTGATATCATTCTCCAAACAGGGAATCTATATTCTGCAGTACCTTCAACAAAACTTTTACTTACAGCCAAATCACAAGATCCCCAGCCTCTAACTGATGATGTTCCTCCAATACAAAATGATTCATAAGGAGGCAGTTCCCCAAGAATAGTTCCTGCCTTAAATTGAAAACCAATAGCTTGAGGACAATCTTCACTAGTAGCTTTACTAGATTTACATGCTTTGGTTAAATTGATCAGTTTTGTCGGTATAAAATAAGAGTATGATGCTCTCATTCTATTAAAAGTAGGAGAATTTTTCCCCACTGAAACAAACTGTTCAGTACCAAATGTAAATTTATTTCCTGCAGTTGGGTTAATGGAACTGTTCAAATTATTTCTAGAAGTACTCGCAATAAAACTCGCTAATGTATTTTCATCAGGGCATGAACCATCATTTGGAGTAAATCCAATACAGATAATATCATTTATATTTCCAGTTGTTGGAGTCTGATCACCATAAGGTTTTATGTTTCCATCACCATCAATCATCTTTACTTTCTTAAAGTTCATTCCTGCAAGAACTCTCCATTTAGCACCCTTAAATGGATCTCCACCATTTAATGGTCTTGAGAAAGAGAATCCACCCCCTGTTTTTTCTAAAACTATTGATGAGAAAGTATCAGAGGTTGAAGTACTTGTATCATCTACTGCGTATAAGCGCCCATTGTTTTCACTTTTAAATTCTTGTGGATAATCTCTGCTTAAAAAAAGATTTGTTCTAAAAGATGTTTTATGTTTATCTCCTTTAATCCATGGATCAGTTAATGAAAAATTATAGGTGGTTGAATATTCTCCGAAATTTAGATTTAAATTTGTAGACCATGCTCTTCCTAGTGTATTTGTTTCTTGCAAACCAATTGAGGCAAAGATACCTGAACTATTACTATAACCAAGACCACCTGTTAAAGATCCTGTTCTTAGCTCACTCAAGTCTAAAAAAATTATGACTTGACCAGGATTTAAATTATCCGGTCCAAGAGAAACCTTTACATCATCAAATAATGATGTGGCATAGAGTCTACCTATATCAGCTTCTAAAATTTTTCTATTAAAAATGGTGCCAGGTTGTGTTTTTAACTCTCTCTTTATAACCCAGTCTTTTGTTTTCCCTTTTCTAGGTTTTCCATCAATAATAAATTCACCATCAGAATTTGGGAATCTTATTTTTACGTCAGATATAATGCCCTCAGAAACTTTTAGTATTATTACTCCGTTCTCAGAGATTCTATCGGGGCCACTAACTCTAGCTAAAGAATAACCCGCGTTTTCATAACGTTTTTTTATTATTTCTATCTTATTTTGAAATTCCTTTAGGTTAAGAGTTGTCCCATAATAGTTTTTAAAAATATCATCTACGTACTCATTTGAAACTATGGAGTTTATTGGTTTAAGTTCAACTTTCTTCAAGATTGGATTAGGCACTACATTTACTATTAGCCTCACACCTAGTGGCCCATCTTGAGACTTAATTTTAACTCCTGAAAACCAACCACTAGCATAAATTGCATTGAGGTCTTTGTTTAAAATTTGATTATCAACAATACTTCCAGGCTTTATGCTCATGGAATCATATGCAGCCAATTCAAGTTTTCTACCTTCAGGATGATTTTCCCAACCTTCGATAATTATTTCTGAGACAAGAACACTTTCTTCACTAATATCATTATTATTTTCTGCAAGAAGAATTTTTTTCTCTTTTTTAATATCAATCCCTTGAAATAAAACATTATTAATATTTTGTATTTCCAAGGTTTTTATTGATTGATCAACATCATTTGGCAAATACTTAGCAGCCAGTTCAGAATTATTTGGTATAAACATCAATGGAGTGCAGGCAACATTTATGAAAACCTTTCCAAATTTTAAAAAATGTTTTTGCATAATACTTGTTATTAAGATTAACACCTCATTATTTAATCAATCAGGTTTAAGAAAATCGTTAATTCTTCGGTAGATTTCACTATAAGCTTCAATTAAACCACCTAAATCATTTCTAAATCTATCTTTATCAAGACTTACAATCATATCATTTTTTTGATTTAGATCCCACAATCTACAATTATCAGGACTTATTTCATCCCCTAGAATAATATTGTTTCTAATATCAAAACCGAATTCCAACTTGAAATCTACAAGTTGAAGTTGAATATTTTTAAAAAAACTTTTCAAGATTAAATTAATTTTTAAGGTTAAATTTATTATTAACTCTAGATTATCAGAGCTTAATATATTCATTAATTCAATCCTATCTTTTGTAATAAGGGGATCATTAAGTTCATCATTTTTAAGATAGATATCAATTAATGGTTTAGATAACAAAGTTCCAGGTTTAATAGTAGTTTGTTTGCACAAAGAACCATAAGCAGTATTTCTTAGAACAATTTCTAATGGAATTACTTTTATTTTTTTTGCAATCATTGTATTTTCATTTTCAAGTTCAATAAAATGAGTTGGAATATTTTTCTTAATCAGGATCTCAAAAATTCTCGCACTTATTAAGCAATTAAGTTTGCCTTTACCTTCAAATTTTTCTTTTTTCAACGCATTAAACGCTGTAGCTTCATCTTTAAATTCAATTTTGACTTTATTTGCATCATCATGAGTAAATACTTTTTTTGCCTTGCCTTCATAAATTAACTCATATTTTTTATTCATTAACTTAAGACCTCATTATTATAAGTAGAGTACTTTCTATGATTAACATAATTATTAAAGATCAACGTCAAATGACTTTATTTTCATTTTAACCGATTATTGATCGAAACCTCATAACCTTAAAAAACAAATATATGGGAATTCATTCACCTAGTTCTGGGACATCCATTAGATTAGAGAATATTTTAATAATTGGAAATGGCGGGAGAGAAAACTCTTTGGCTTGGGCTATTCAAAAAAATGAATTAGTTAAAAAAGTTTATTTAATACCTGGTAACGCTGGTTCAGAAAGAATAAATAAATGTGAAAGAATAAATATTGATATAAATAATAAAAGTGAACTAGTCGAAAAGCTTGATTTTTTTAAGATAGATTTAGTAGTTATTGGACCAGAAATACCTTTGGCAAATGGATTAGCTGATTTTCTTCGAAAAAAAGATTTTAAAGTGTTTGGTCCGAATAAAGATGGAGCAAAACTAGAATTTAGCAAATCTTGGGCGAAGGAATTTATGCAAGATGCAAACATTCCAACTGCAAAATTTTGGAAAGTCAATTCTCTTGAAGAAGCAAAAAAAATTATTAATTCATCATCAATTCCACTTGTAGTAAAAGCTGATGGTCTTGCTTCAGGTAAAGGTGTTTTTATTCCTAATTCGAAAGATGAATGCTTTAAAGCAGCAGAGACAATTTTTAATGGAAGATTTGGTAACTCTGGGAATGTAGTTGTTTTAGAAGAAAAAATTCAAGGGCCAGAAGTTTCAGTTTTTGCTTTATGCGATGGGAAGAGATATACATTACTTCCAACGGCCCAAGATCACAAACGACTTAATGAAAACGATGAAGGCCCAAATACAGGAGGTATGGGGGCTTATTCTCCTGCCCCATTATTAACAAAAGATTACCTCGATAGAATCATCAAAGAGATAATTGAACCTACTATAAATGAGCTTAATAAAAGACATATTAACTATAGAGGCGTAATTTATTTTGGTTTAATGATCACAAAATCTGGGCCCAAGGTTATAGAATATAACTGCAGATTTGGTGATCCAGAATGTCAAACAATAATGCCCTTGATGGATCAAAATTTTGTATTTCTTCTAGAAAAATGCTCAATGGGTAGTTTAACTGGTGATGAAAAAATTAATACTTCTGAAAAAGTTAGTGGTTGTGTAATAGCGACCTCTAAAGGTTACCCTCACGAATATAAAACTGGCTACCAAATAAAAATAGGCAAGATTGATGCAAATGATTGTCAAATTTTTGACTCAGGAACTTCTTTTAGTGAAAGTGGTAAATTATTAACTGCTGGAGGAAGAGTCTTAAGTATTGTCTGTCAAGATAAAGACTTCGACACGGTTTTTGAAAAAGCATACAAAAATTTAAAAGAAATACATTTTGAGGGTATTTACTTTAGAAATGACATAGGTCATCAAGTTAGAAAAAACTTTTCTAAGGAGAATTAATCATATGGTGGATACCAATAATCGAGAAAGTAGAAAATATAACATCACTGATAATGAAAATATCAGTACTAACTATTGGATTAATGGACTTCTCGCTTGGTGGAGTGGATTCAGCTTAAGAACAAAGTTATTAGCGATAGCAACTCTTGTCGTAAGCCTCCTAATGACAGGCATAACTTTTTTTGCATTAAATAGCATTCAAAGAGATGCGGGTATGAATGATACTAGATATGCTCGAGATCTTGGCTTATTGTTATCTGGGAATGTTACAGAATTAGTCGCTAATAATCAAAAAAAAGAAATTTCAAATGTAGCCGAGAAATTTTGGAGATCAAGCAGAAACTTGCGTTATATATTCTTTACTGATGCTGAAGATATTGTTCAACTTGGGATACCGATCAGTGCAACACCAACAAGCTCGGACAGTCAATTTCAGCTTACTCGAAAATTAAAACTACCTTCAGAATTGAAGAAGAGACCACAGTTTCCTTTAGTTAGGCAGCATGCGACACCTCAAGGTCAAGTAACAGATGTATTTGTCCCAATGTTGTGGAAAGGCAAATATCTTGGAACTTTAGCTCTGGGAGTCACTCCTAATAAAAAAGCACTAGCTAGTGCTGCCCTAACAAGAGAAGTAACCATTGCAGTTTTTATCTCTATTTGGGTTTTAGTAATACTTGGAGCTGTATTTAATGCACTGACAATTACAAGACCAGTCAGAGAATTAGTAAGAGGTGTTAGAGAAATTTCAAGAGGAAATTTTAAATCTAGAATTTCTTTACCCATGACAGGTGATCTAGGAGAACTCTTAAATGGATTTAACAGAATGGCAACACAGTTAGAAAATTATGACGAAGCTAATATAGAAGAACTAAAAGCGGCACAAATCAAGCAGCAATCATTAATAGCTACAATGGCTGATGGTGCAATATTATTGGACTCTCAAGGCAATATTGTACTTACTAATCCTACAGCAAAAAGATTATTTCGTTGGGAAGGAAGATTTCTAGAAGGCAAACATTTTTTAAATGAAATTCCCGAAATTTTATCAAACGACTTACATACAAATATAGAATCTATTTTAAACAGGGAAAAGGAGAAGGACGATTTAAGGTTCAGTTTAGGAGAACCAGCAAGAACCTTAAGAGTTGTATTGCAAGCAGTTTTAGATACAAACAAAATTGAATTAAAAGGAATTGCTGTAACAATCCAAGACTTAACCAGAGAAGTTGAACTTAATGCGGCGCAAAATAGATTCATAAGCAATGTTTCTCATGAATTAAGGACTCCACTTTTTAATATCAAAAGTTATGTTGAGACCTTACATGATTTAAAAGATCAGCTTTCTGATGAAGAACAAATAGAATTTTTGGGAATTGCAAATTCAGAGACTGATAGGTTAACAAGACTTGTAAATGATGTATTAGATTTATCTAGATTAGAATCTGGGAAAATTGTTCAGCTAGAGCAAATGGATATTAAACCAGCAATAGAACAGACTCTTAGAAATTATAGACTTAATGCTTCAGAAAAAAATGTTTCATTAGCTCATGACATAGAGGAAACTATTCCTCCAATACTTGGAAATTTTGATTTGCTTTTGCAGGTTTTTGATAATTTACTAGGAAATGGATTGAAATTTAGTCCAAAAAACAGCGCTCTTATTATAAGAGCTTATACTTGGCCAGATTCCTGTCCTGCTTTTCCTCCAAGTATTCAAAATGATGGGGCCCCTCAATGTGAATTAGTTTCACCACTCCCAAAAGTAAGAATTGAGATTGCTGATACTGGATCTGGAATATCTCAGACTGATCAAGAAAAGATATTTGATCGTTTTTATAGAGTAGAGAATTCTGTTCATACTGAGCAAGGCACCGGTTTAGGTTTATCTATAGTGCGAGGAATAATCGAAAAACACGGTGGGGAGATTCGTATGGCCAGTGAATTAGGAGTTGGAACAACGTTTTGGTTTGATTTAGCCTTGGCACAATCTGATAAAGATGAATTATTGGCAAAAGCCATTAATAACTCAGATTCCTTTTCAGGTTCTGAAATTAAAGAAGTTATCTAATTATTATCTATTCCTCTAAAAACATTTTGAACATTTTGATCAGGCATTACTCTATGAGGGGCACCACTAAATATTTGTTCAAAATTAGAAAAAGAATCCCTTATTTCTGGGCCACTATTCGTAATGATAAATTCTCTTATTCGTTTATCATGCCATGAACCCCGCATTTTAAAAACATTTAAAGCTCGTGCCATCTCTCCTTTTATTTCTACATATTGAAGCAACAATATGGTATCTGTAATTGTTGAGATATGAGAATCAGTTATAGAATGGCTTCCCATAAATTCTTCTGCAGTATTAGTAAAAAATCCTGCTATTTCCTCTTGTTTTGTATAACCAGTCACAGCAATTACAAACTGTCTAAAAGCATTCAAACTTACACCTCTTGCTAATGCAGAGAGAGAATCTATTGCCATTCTTTTAGGTTTAAATTGATTAATTTGCGTTTTTATAATTTGTAAGTGATCCTCTAAACCAGTTGATTCAGGATATGCACAAATAATTTTTAATAACCCATCACTTTCCATTTTTTCAAAATCTATGCCCCAGCTGGTAGCATTCCTAAGCAATTGAGCCCTAGATTCTTCATACGCAAAAAGTATTGCTCTTTCATTATTGTTATAAGCATCTTCAACAAATTTTGATACAAGCATTGTTTTGCCGGTACCAGTTGCTCCGGTGGCGAGAATAATGGAATCTTGAAAATATCCTCCACCACACATATCATCAAGATCTTTAACTCCAGAGCTAATCCTAATATTTGAGGATCTCTGCGTTAATCTCATTGCTCCTAAGGCAAACACACTTATTCCATCCATTCCCATAGTAAATGGATATTCACCTTTCATGTGTACAGTACCCCTTAACTTCAGAACTTCTAGAGTTCTTCTTCTCTTTTCTGACTCAAGAACATTTCTTAATAAAACAACATTATCAGATACAAATTCTTCTACACCATATCTTGCAATTGGTCCGTAATCATCCACCCTTTCTGTAGTCATAACTGTCGTCACACCTATTTCTTTTAATCTTGCTATTAATCTAAATATTTCTCTTCTAACAACGTAAATAGCATCATACTGTTGAAAGACAGCAGTTATTGAATCTATTGCAACTCTTTTAGCTTTATATTTTCTAATTGCATAACTAATTCTTTCAATAAGACCGGACAAGTCAAAGTTACCCGCCACATCCTGACCATCAGGATCAGGAGATGCGTCCAAAATAAAAAGTTTATTTTGATCAATTAACTCTTGTAAATCCCAACCAAAACTTGCGGCATTTCTAATAATATCCAGAGGTGACTCTTCAAATGTTACAAAGATTCCAGGCTCATCAAAATTACAAATTCCATGGTGTAAATATTGCAGAGAAAAAACAGTTTTACCAGTTCCTGAGGTGCCACTAACGAGGGTACTTCTAGATACAGGCAACCCACCCCTACAAACATCATCAAAACCTTCTATTCCAGTTGGTAATTTTTGTACTTGCATTTTATTTGATTTGCCAAATTTCTTATCATTCATAGTTTTTGTACTAATTAAACAAAAATAAAATAAATTTTGAAATTATTTTAAATTTAAAATTTTTAGATATTATTTATCTCCACTATATTCAGTTTCAGTTAATTCATCAAAAAGTAGATCTAAACCAATTAAAACTTTTTCTCTATCTGAAAGATCACCTATTATTTTTCTAACTGGTGGCGGTAAAATTTTAGCTAACGTTGGAGTGGCTAAAATTTTATCTTCTTCTGCAAGTTGTGGTTGCTTAAGTACATCGATAACTTTCAAAGCATAAACTCCTTTGAATTCATTATCTAAAATTTCTCTTAAGGTATTTAAAGCTCTCATCGAATTAGGAGTATTTCCAGCAACATAGAGTTTTAAAATATATGTTTTCCTTGCTGCCATCGTTATAGTTCCTGAATTGATATAAAAGATTTAAAACAACCCTTGACTTATTACACTACAAAATAAGAAAATAAACAAACTATTATGATAGCTTTTTGGGCTTAATCAAATTATTAATTTGAGCCTAGTGGCGTCTTTAAAATATGACAAATTCTAAAAACTCCTCAAACAATTCTTCAGAAAATAATGAATTGTATGCAATAGCAGAAACTTCAGGTCAACAATTTTGGTTCGAAGTTGATAGATACTATGACATAGACAGGTTAAATGCAAAAGAAAAAGACAAGATAACACTGGAAAAAGTTTTAGTTTTAAAAGACAAAGAGTCCATAACTATTGGTAAACCTTACGTTAAAGATGCAAAAATTGAATTAGAGGTAGTCTCTCATAAAAGAGATAAGAAGATTCTCGTATACAAGATGCGTCCCAAAAAAAAGACAAGAAGAAAGATGGGACACAGACAAGAACTTACAAGAGTTATGGTAAAATCTATTACAATAGGGAAAAGCGTTCCTAAGTCTTCTTCTAAAAAGGAAACTGTAAAAAAGGAAACTAAACCAAAATCCGAAAAATCTACAAATTAAACACTTCTAATGGCACATAAAAAAGGAACAGGTTCTACTAGAAACGGAAGAGATTCAAATTCCAAAAGATTGGGCGTGAAAGCTTATGGAGGAGAAAAAGTAACTGCTGGATCAATTTTAATTCGCCAAAGAGGTACATCCTTTTTGCCCGGGACCAATGTCGGAAAAGGTAAAGATGACACACTTTTTGCACTCAAAGAAGGAATAGTAAGTTTCGAAAGCATTAAAAGAAATTTAAGAAATAGAAAAAGAGTTAATATAGTTATCTAATTTTCTTATAAGCTCTTGTAGTTATAAGAATAGGATGAAATACTTCTAAAAAATTTGATTGAAGAGTTTCAAAAAATTTTTCAACAATCTCAATATCGTCAATATGAAAAGGATACTCATTCTGATCACCTTTGTAAAAATACCAATTAAATAAAGCGATAGAATTAGGATCCATAAACTCATTGAAAATCTCAATTTGTGAAGCTGGATCAGCAAGATGTTCCAAAACATCAAGGCAAACTATCGTATCAAATTTAGATATTTGTGTATCTTGAATTGTCTTGCAAAAAGTAAGTTTTTTTTCGACTCCTAATTTCTTTGCCCTGTATTCAACAAAATTTCTATTTGTTTGATTTATATCTACAAAAAAAACATGCTCAACTTTTGAAGACATAGCGTTAGCTAAGGTATGCGTTCCAATTCCTCCTCCAAAATCTAAAACCAAATCTTTAGAAAATCTCTGCTGAAGTTTTAAAGTATCAGCGATGTATTCCTTACTCGTGAGATGCCAAGCAGCTAAATCAGCTACATGCCGATCTCCAACTATTTCAGTATAAAAATCCGAAACATCATTCAAAGCATCTCCAGGATGTGAATTTGCCAAATTCATCTTTGCATTTGCAAGGAATCCATCTAAATCACATTCTCTAATAGATAAGTATTCCATTAAATGTGATTTCAAATTAAAAGCATTGTCTAAAAACTCTTTTAAAATAAAATTATTGTCTTTCAATTTCTTTCTCATAATTTCCAATATCAAAATCATAGGATGGTTATAAATCTTTCTCAAAGTATTCTTAATATTAAAAATGGAAACTAAAGATGGATTCTTAGTAATTAATAAAGATAAAGGATGTACTTCACATGATTGTGTTAAACAAATAAGAAAGTTACTAAATACAAAAAAGGTCGGTCACACAGGAACTCTTGACCCAGAAGTTATAGGAATACTACCAATCGCGATAGGCAGTGCAACAAGATTTATTCAATATCTACCTCAGGGTAAAAGTTACATAGGACAAATTAAATTAGGGATAAGAACTAACACTGATGATATTCACGGAGAAATAATTAATCAAAAAAGTTGGCCTAAAATCAGTGATGAAAAATTAGATCAATACTTAAATAGATTTAGAGGAATTATTAAACAAATCCCGCCGAAAGTATCTAGTGTGCATGTTAATGGAGAGAGAGCTTATAAAAAATCTTTCAGGAATGAAGTTTTTGAATTAGCACCAAGAGAAGTAAAAATAGACGAACTTACTTTAATGAAATGGGACCAAATAAACGGAATAATAGAAATAAAAGTTAAATGTTCAGCTGGCACATACATAAGAGCAATTGCAAGAGATTTAGGAGAAATTCTTAATTCCGAGGGTTGCCTTCTACAGCTAAAAAGAATTTCAGCTTGTGGCTTTGATGAACAAAACTCGATAAAAATATCTGATATCGAAAAAGATAAAAAAAACTCGAAAAATTTCATTATTCCCACAATTTCTGCTCTTAATCATATTTCATCATTTGTCTTAAGTACCGAAGAACAAATCAATTTTTGGCAAACAGGAAGAGCAATTAGAGTTGATATTAATTACTTCCAGGAAAACAAATCTTTTGATTACAAAAAACCCATAAAAGTAATAGATAAAAAACAAATACTACTTGGGATAGGTTTCTTAAATGAAGAGCAATCTAATATAAATCCAAAATTAGTCCTTAATGCTAAATAACTTCTATAGGTAATCTTTTCTAAAAGGTTTAACCTGCACACCCTTATAAAAATGCTTTAATATTCTTTCAGCTTTTTGGCCTCTAGACGCCAGATATTTAGCCCCCCACTGACTCATTCCGACTCCATGACCTGATCCTTGTCCAAAAACTATCAACCCTTTCTGTTGAGGAGTATTGTTGTTTAATTCTTCCTCAAAAAATTTAAATCTGATAAAATTACTGTTCAGGCCTAATCTTTTTCTAAAATCTACCCCAGATATTTGATCAGAACCATAAGCCCCAATAAGTTTTAAATTTTTTACCCTCCCTGTACTAGTAATATCTAAAATCTCTATATTTTTTAAACCTCCAATCTTTGGAAATAAATTTATTAATTCATTACTCGAAATTTTTTTTTGCCATCTAAATTTTGGATTATTTTTATCAAAATCTTTCACACTTGATAAATATGGATATTTATTTTTCCATACATCTTGACTATTTTCCGTCATTCCACCTGAGCTGCTATGAAACAAAGCATTAATTAATTTATTTTTATACGTTAAAACCAAAGATCTTGTACTTTTAACGGCTCTGATAGTTTTATAAGTTCTTGATTCCAAGCCATTATAGACTTGATTTTTCTGGGTTGAATCTATATCAAATAAATTATTTCCCTTTTGCTTTAAAGCATAAGTTCTTGAAGCAATTGCTTGTGCCTTTAATGCTTCAAACGGCCATTTTGTTGGCATTTCTGAACCCACTACGCTATTAAGGTATTTTTCTATTCCTAAAACATTTACTACCAATATTTCGGAGTCGAGTACAAAGAGATTAAGCTTACCAGCAAATCTCTTCTGACCTACCCAAATACCTCTTCCATCGGAAGAACTCACTCGAAATTTTTGATTACTTTTTAAGTCATATTTTTTTTGTTTATTCTTATCAAAATATAAAATTTTTCTATTTTTCTCATTTTTCAAAGTTAGACCTTTTATTCTTTTGCGTGAAAAAAATTTACCCTCTATTGTTAAAGGAATTGATCTATCTGATCTGATCCTTAAATTGTTATTTTTTGATATCAAAACTCTAATGATTGGTTCTCTGGATGCAAAAACACTTTCACTCTGAAAAATAGAAATAAATAAAATACTTATCAGGCAAAATTTTCTATAGTTATTTTTAAATTTAAGTATCACTTTGTTTAAAAACAAATGCTTAATTTGCCTAAGTTTGACTAAAAGTCTAAATTTAATCCAGATATAACAATAAAAATATCATAAATAAGTGAATATCACCTTCTTAGGAACAAGCTCAGGTGTCCCATCCTTAACGAGAAATGTTTCTTCCCTAGCACTTAAATTATCACAGTCATCAGAAGTTTGGCTTTTTGATTGCGGAGAAGGAACGCAACATCAAATAATGAAAAGCAATATTAAATCTTCACAAATCAAGAAAATATTTATTACTCATATGCATGGTGATCATATTTATGGTTTGCCTGGACTTTTAGCTACCTTAGGTTTATCAGGAAATAGTGAGGGTATTCAAATTTACGGTCCTTCAGGGTTGCGAAGTTTTATAAATTCATCACTTAAAAGTAGTTTTTGCAAATTGTCTTTTCCATTAAATTTTGTGGAAGTTGAAAATTTTGCATCAGAAAATAAAATCCTATTTGAAAACAACAAAATTAAAGTAAACTGCGCCTGTCTTAAACATAAAATACCTGCTTATGGTTATAGGGTGAGTGAAAAAGACAAACCAGGTATATTTGATATCAAAAAAGCAGAGTCTCTAAAAATTGCACCTGGACCAATTTATTCAGAATTGCAACAAGGTAAAAAAGTCGTATTAGCGGATGGCAGGACATTCGATGGGAAAGAATTCTGTGGACCTCCTAGAAAAGGTGAAAGTTTTGTTTATTGCACAGATACGGTGTTTAGCGAATCAGCTGTTTCACTATCAAAAAATGCCGATTTACTCGTACATGAATCGACTTTTTCAGTGGAGGATGAAAGCATGGCATACGAAAAATTACATTCCACAACAATCATGGCTGCCAAAACAGCATTATTATCTAACACAAAAAAATTAATTATTACTCATTTAAGTCCAAGATATACTAATAAAAACGCAATTACTCCAAGCGATTTGCTTAAAGAGGCTCAAAAAGTTTTTCCAAATACTCAGCTTGCAAAAGATTTTCTAACGGCAGAAATAAAATAAACTGCAACAGTTCGTTAGCAGGAGCGTTGTAAATGACCAACCCATGAAATAATAGTCTTAGGTTTTTCTATTTGATGTCGATCGAAATGGTCTCTATTTTTTCATCACTACATAAGTCTTGTAAAAGACTATTTATTTTTCTTTCATTAATTATTGGGTTACTTATTAATCCAATATCTGCAAATGCACTCTATCCTAGTGATCCTTCATCAGTTGACGTTCTAAAAGATGATCTTCACGGTGCTGACCTTCATAATACTGAATATGTTAAATATGATTTATCTAATCAAGATTTAGGAGAAGCTAATCTTCAAGGTGCATATATGAGTGTGACGACTGCAAAAAACTCTAGTTTTAAAGGAGCCAATATGACGGACCTTATTGCATATGCAACACGCTTTGATAATGCCGATTTTACAGATGCAAATCTTACCAATGGCGAGCTAATGAAAAGTGTTTTTGATGGAGCAATTATTGATGGGGCAGATTTTACTGATGCAAATCTTGATCTTTCTCAAAGAAAATCATTATGTGAAAGAGCTAGTGGAACTAACTCACAAACTGGAGTTAATACAATTGATAGTCTTGAATGCACTGGCTTAAAAGGTTACATGCCTCCAAAGCCAAAAGCATAATATTTAAAGCTAACCAATTTCAGAAGGGAAGATATTACCAGGTTCTTTTGAGCCTGGTTTTTTGCTGTACCACCATTCTTGTATATCAGAAGAAAATTTCTTTGAAAAAAGAGTTATAACTGTCTCAACAGGTTTTGATCCAGGCTCCAAAATCTGAACTGAGTAAGATGGACATTTTCTTGAGGCCATATCAGCAACGAACCTAGACCCTATTCTTCTCCAACTAGGCTCCTTACTTCTCCAAGCAAGCCTTGAGCAGGGCCAAGGTAACTCTTCCCTATCATAGAGTCTGCAACATGGGCCAATTACCTTATAACTGTACTGACCACCATAACTTGATTGAACACTGCCAGTCTTGAAAAATTCAAATTTATCCATTCACAAAAAAAAAACCACCTTCATAGAGGGTGGCAGAGAAATAATCAATAATCAACTTAGAAAAGTTAAATTTTTATAATTAGTACAATTCTTCCTCAGCATGAGTTGTAATTGTTACATCAGATGTTGGATAAGCAACACAAGTAAGAACAAAACCAGCTTCTAGTTGGTCGTCATCCAAGAAACTTTGATCAGACTGATCAACACTACCTGAAGTAACTTTTCCAGCACATGTTGAACATGCACCAGCTCTGCAGGAATAAGGAAGGTCGATACCTTGTTCTTCAGCTGCATCGAGGATGTATTGGTCATCAGGTACTTCAATAGTTGAATTGAGGCCTTCACCTTCGCTGATGAGAGTAACTTTGTAAGAAGCCATTTAAATAAAAAATTGTTGGTAATTAATACCTATCAAATACATTTTTAACATCGATTAGGTCGATATGTGAGATTTTGAAGTAAAAAATGACACAATAAAATGTATGAAAGAGTATCTATAAGAAAAACTTATACTTAGGTTGGATCGCTGGCTTTTTGCGCAGATATGCATGCCCAATCTTTTCTAGTTGATACATCCAATAATTTCAAGTCATGCTGAATTAATATTTTTATAATTTCATCCTTTTGTGAATTCAGAATTCCACTGAAAATTACTTCCCCATTGCTTCTCAAGCACTTATAGATATTTGGAATCATTCCTTTTATTACTTCAGCAAGAATATTGCATAAAACAAAATCAAATTGTTCGAGTTGATTTTTTAAAATTACCTCATTAAAAGATCCCAAATATGAATTTAATTTGTTTAAATTACCGAAATTCAGTTGGAAATTAGATTTTGTTGAATTTATAGCTAAATAATCATTATCCACTGCACAAACCTCTTTAGCTCCAAGTAATCTTGCGGCGACACTCAAAATCCCGCTACCGCTCCCAATATCTAATACTTTTTTATCAGAAAATAAAATATTCTCCATTTTTTCCAAGCAAAGATAAGTTGAAGGATGACTTCCTGTACCAAAAGCTGCTCCAGGATCAATTTTTATGATTTGTTTATCTTTAAATTTTTTATTTAGATTTATCCAACAAGGTAATATTAAAAAATGATTTCCTACTAATTCAGGAGCCCAATATTTCTTCCAACTTGTTAACCAATCCTCCTCTTTGATAATACTCCATTCAAAAAATTGATTCTTAAGGGGATTAATGTTTAAAAGTTTGCTAATTATTTTTTCAAAACCACTTCTAGAACTCTCATCCCAATCATCAATTGGAAGCCATATATTAACTTCTTTTTTATTTTCATTTTTAATTAAATATTCAAATGAAAAGCTAAATATTCCCAGCTCATTTAATTTCCAAATAATAATTTCTTCAGAATCACTTTCTATCAGAAAAGTTAGTTTATACCAATCTTTAATTGCCATTAATAGAGCTGGCCTCTTTATAGAGTAACTGGATTAGCGTTGGTAATCCCATCTACTTCAATAATGGTATCAAGCAACTTATTAGGTATTGGATCATCAATACTTAGAACCATAACAGCTTCCCCTCTAACAATTTTGCGCCCAACTTGCATTGAGGCAATATTTACATTGTTGCTACCTAATAAAGACCCCAGCTTGCCAATAATGCCAGGCATATCTCTGTGCCTAGTAACCAACATATATCTGCTCGGTGATACATTAACTGGGTATTGATCAATACTAATAATTCTTAATTCCCCATCAGCAAAAATGCTTCCCGCTACGCTATGGTCACCGTTATCTCCATAAGTGGTTAACTGAAGCGACCCACTAGCAAATTCAGGTCTCGCCTCATCTTTATTCTCGACTACCGAAATACCTCTTGAATCTGCTTCTAGAGAAGCATTCACATAATTAATCCTATCCCCCAAAGCTTTACTTAGAAGGCCTTTTAGACTAGCTATTATTAATGGCTGAGAAGGATGTTGAACAAATTCACCTTGAAGCTTTACTTCTAGTTTTTGGATCTGCCCACCTGAAAGCTGACTTATAAGTAGACCCATTGTTTCAGCCAACTGCAAATGAGGTTTTAAACTATCCATAATATCAGGGCTCAAACCTGGGATATTTACTGCAGTTCTTGCAGACAAACCAAGCAAGACATCTCTTATTTGTTCTGCAACATCAACAGCTACATTTTCTTGTGCTTCCCGAGTAGATGCTCCTAAGTGTGGGGTAAGGATAAGATTCTTTTCAACTTTCAAAAGTGGTGAATTAGATTCCAAAGGTTCTTTAGAAAAGACATCTATTGCAGCGCCTGCAATCAATGATTTATTTAAAGCTTCTGCTAATGCCTCTTCATCAATTAAGCCTCCACGAGCACAATTAATTAATTTTGCGCTACTTTTCATACTTTTAAGGACGTCTATATTTACTAAATTCTCTGTCTCAGGGGTGCGAGGCAAATGCAAAGTTACATAATCAGATTGTTTGAATAAATCCTCTAGTTCAGATAGTTTAACTTGTATTTGTTGAGCTCTTTCAGTTGAAACGAAGGGATCATATCCGTAAACTTCCATTCCTAATGCATTAGCAACTTTCGCTACATGAGCACCAATTTTCCCTAAACCTACTACACCTAATTTTTTCTTATAAAGCTCATTACCAACAAATTTCTTTCTTTCCCATTTACCTGACAAAGTACTAATGTTAGCAATTGGAATATGTCTAGATAAGGCCAACATCATAGCTATAGTATGTTCAGCAGCAGCTATTGTGTTACCCCCTGGAGAGTTAACAACAAGAACTCCTTTTTGCGTAGCAGCCTTAACATCAACATTATCAACTCCAACTCCTGCTCTTCCAATAATTCTCAGTTTACTTGAAGAGTTAATAATTTCTTCAGTTACTTGAGTTCCAGAGCGAATCATTAAAGCATCATAATCTTTAATAATGGAAGCTAGCTCAGAGTCTGAGATTCCTATCTTCTGATCAACCTGAGCAACTTGTGAAAGAATATCGATTCCTGTTTGATCAATTGGATCGGTAATGAGAACTTTTGTCATTTAAGATTGGTTCTTTAATCTTTTACTTTAACTTAATCTATAGTGTATGTATCTTATTTTATTAATTTGAATAACACACAAACATTTGAGGATTGAAATTTGACAAAAAGTATTGTGATATTTGAAGACATTGATAAATGCATCCAACTATTTGAAGTTTTCAAAGAAAAATCAGTAATGCTCTCTGAAGCTATTTTGATCCCACCAAAAAGTGAGAAAATATCATCCGATGAAACAGAATTGCTAAATGCGAAAGCAAATCTCTTATTCAAATCTCAAAATTTTGAAGATATAAGAGTTTTAAATCCTAAACTTGATAGAAAGATTAGGCAAAAAGAAATGAGTAGATGGCTAATGCCATTTGGTTTTATAGCTGGAATAGCTTTTTCTAATATGACAAATTTATCTACTTTCAGTTTTCTTGGTTTGAACAACATCGGTGAATCCTTAATTGGAGGTCTTTTAGGAATGGGTTCAGGATATTTAGGTAGTGTCGTTTCTTCTGCAAGTATCAATATTAATAGGAATAAAGAGTTGAGATCAATTATAAATTTAAATAAAGAGGGTAAATGGCTTGTCCTGCTTGAAAATCAAATTGGAACTGAATTACCTTGGGCATTGATAAAACAATCAGAAGCAAAAGATATAATTTTTTTAGAAGGCTAAATGATTGACTTAAAAGAAATCTTATTAAATTCAAACTACAAAAAAGAAACTGAAGAATTAATAAATATTGCTAACTTAGCTTACAAACACTGGGAAACTTATTGGACTGGGTTTAATTCAACTTATATGTGCGAAGAGATTTTAAAAGATTTTGAAAATTTAAATGATTTCAAATTTTTTATTTATGGAGGATTCTCCTCTTCTCAAAGATCTAGGATAGCTTGCTTTAGAGGAGATAATATTCCTGAAGAGGATGCGCTAAAAAGTAATTTTCCAGCTAAAGGAATAAAAATTATTGGAAATTTTTTATTTGATAATGCTACACAAGACGACTTTAGATCCCTCTTAGTTGAAAATGGGGTTAATAAAATAAAAGTTGGAGATATATGGACTATTGGTGATAGGGGGGCACAAGGGATAATTGATAATTCAGATATTAAGCATCTAGATGAAAAGATTTTCTATTTAAGAGATGTAAAAGTAAAAATTAATATAGTAGATATAGATGAATTACAAATACCTTCTGGAAGATCAAAAAAACTTGTTAATACAGTAGAAGCTTCAACAAGATTAGATGCTATTGCTTCAGCTGGCTTTAGGGTATCACGAACCAAAATCATTGAAAGGATAGAAAATGGAATGCTCAGATTAAATGGAAGCAAAGTTAATAAACCAACTATTAATCTAAAAATTGGCGACAAACTAGAACTTGAAAATAAAGGATTTATCGAAATTCTAAATTTAGAAATAACCAAAAGAGAACGATGGAAAGTTAAATTACTTAGAAAATGAAACGCAACCTGCTATTTTCTTATAAGGGGAATAAAAAATTTCTTCAATTTGGGCGATTAGCTCAGTGGTAGAGCACTACCTCGACACGGTAGTGGCCACTGGTTCGAATCCAGTATCGCCCATCAAAACTTTTGACGACTTAGGTTAGATCCACAGAAAATAATTTCATTTTTTAGATTATTAAAAAAGATGAAACTTAATCAAATAATTAATCTTCACAAGGGGCTCACTGCATTTGTTGTGATAGGCCTAATGATTTTTTTTGATAATTTTACAATCGCTCCCTACGTTTATTTAGCTCTGCACGGTACTTATGGATTACTTTGGCTTTTAAAAGAAAAGATATTCCCAGATCCTTACTTTAGAGAAAAAATCAATTTTTTAACTTCAGTTACTGGTTTTATTTTCCTTGGAAGTTACTGGGTAGCTCCCTACATTCTTATCTCATCTCAGAAATCTGTTCCAAATATCGTAATAGCTGCATCTGTATCTATAAATATAATTGGTGTGTTTCTACACTTTGCTAGTGATGCCCAAAAATATTTTTCTCTTAAATTAAAAAAAGATCTAATTAAAGAAGGATTTTTCAAAAATATAAGGAATACAAATTATCTAGGAGAAATACTGATTTATCTATCATTCGCCATACTTTCAATGAGTTTCATACCATTAGTAATTCTTGCGATATTTTTCTCTATAGTTTTTGTGCCAAGAATGATAAAAAAAGATAAATCGCTCTCAAAATATGATTCGTTCGAAGAATACAAAAAGAAAAGTGGTCTAATTTTGCCTAAATTAAATGCCTGATAACAACTTACCCAGTTGGAGGCAAGATTTAAAATCTTCTAGAAAAAAAGAGGGCAAATCAACCTCTAATAGATGGATACAGCTTGCAACAGTCAGCGAAGAAAATCAGCCAAGATTAAGAACAGTCGTTTTTAGAGGATGGCATAAAGATAGTTCAATGATTATTTTTACAGATAGAAGAAGTGAAAAAATTGGGCATTTAAAATCTAACCCTAATGCAGAAATATTATGGTTCTTTTTGAAAACCAAATCACAATATAGATTCAAAGGAAAAATACATGAATTAAGTGATAACAAAAATTATTGGGATTTATTATCAGAAAAATCAAAATCTTCTTGGTTTTGGGGATATCCTGGAGAGAAAATAAACCCAGAAGTCCAATCTACTTGTGAAATATTAACCAATCTTCCCAAGTCAGAAAATTTTGTAGTTCTAAATTTTGAAATCGATTCAGTAGATCTTCTTAAATTAGAACAACCTGTTCATAAACGATATCTTTGGGAAAAGGTTAAGAAATGGGAAAAAGTTGAAATTAATCCTTAAATATTTCTAAATTGTATATTTAGGTTGAAAAACATATAGTGATCAGTCAGTTTTAAAAAAGAAGTATTATTCATATGAATTTCTCAGAAATTCCAGAAAACCCTTTTATTTTTTTATCTTGGGTGACCGCTATAGGGCTTTTTATAAGTCTTTCCGAAGCAACAATTAAGATAAAACTTGAGAAGAGGAACAGTTATAGAAAAAGGTTAGAACTAATCAATAACCTTTATCCTAAAAAGTTAGCTTGAAGTATCTGAGAGAATGTTCGCTTGCAAAAATTGAAATAAACCACCTTTGCTTGATTCTTCTTTTTCTTCAACTTGCTTGGAAGATTTTACATTTGCTGATGATACAATTTCCTCTTCATCCTCTGATTTCAAAATTCTGATAATTACTTCGTCTAAGGAGAAATTACCAGGCCCTGTTAATGCAATTGAAGTTGCTGAAGCGAAATATAAAAGTAAAAGCTCTAGTAAGAAAATATTAAAACCTGAAGTAACAAGTGCATGGTATATAGCCACAGAAATTGTTCCAACAATTGCCAGAGCTCCGAATCTTGTAGCCAAGCCGATAATTAGTAACCAACTACCACCTATTTCTGAGAAAGCCGCTATGTATGATAAAAATATTGGAAATGGAAGATGTAATGGTCTGACAAAAGCATCAGCGAAATTTTCTATATTTGCTAATTTCTCATAACCGTGGTGAATAAGAACAGTTCCAGTAATAACTCTAAGAATTAATAAAGCAGTATCTTTGCTAAACGACTTGGTAAGAATTGTTGAAAGCACTATAAAAAAATTATCCTTAAGTAAAAATAACTAGTCACAGTATCCATCGTGGATTAAAGAGCAAAAGAAGCACTTAAATAAGTATTTATACTTACTAACCAAAGGGGGTTTTCTGATTAGAAATTAAACTAAGTTAAAAATTATTTTTTGAATAATTTTCTAATATTCTCTGATTGATTTTCGGAATATTTTCTTTAAATTTGAAAAATCCTTTTTTGGCGAATTTCCAAGCAAATAGTTCTTCATCTCTAACAAGGTTAAAAATTTTTTTACGGTGTAAATTTTTAAACTCAGTTATGAAATCATAATTTTCTCCCACTCCAGGATAAATAATGTCTATTGCGTTGGTATTTTTAAAAGTATTTTCCAGTGAGTAAGGATCAATCTGTTCAACATTATCAAAATTCTCTACAAATTCAGAGACCAAATCTTGTTTAAATTTCAATACAGACTTAGACAATTTAATTTGTCTTTGTTCATTTTTTAAAAGGATAATAAATACTTTTTTATAGCTTGGAAGTAAATTTTTAAGGGTTGCAAGGTGTAGATCATTTTCAAACATAATCAGATTATCTGATTTAGGATCCATATCATTTTTATAAATCTCATCTTCAAATGGTATTTGATTAGATTCTTCAAGAAAAATTTGTTGATTACTTATTTTTTCTACATTAAATCTATTATTTGAAAACTTTCTGAGGTTTGATGATGAAAAAAGATATTGTTTTCCCTTCGTTTGCAATCCTCCGACCCATCTCCAGCTAAGGAGATTAGATGCAGCATCTCCATCCAAAAGATATTTAAAGAAAAACTTTGCTCCCAATTGCCACGGGAGGCCTAAATTAAATATCCAAGTACTCGCAAACCACATTCTTGTATGGTTATGCAAATAGTTGTACTGCTTTAATTCATTTACCCAAGAATTAAAAAAATCTAATTCTGTATTGCCATTAATTGCACTTTCATATAACTCATAATCAAAATCGAGATTGTTTTCTGAAATAAAATTTCTCCAAACTTTAGGTCTATTTTCCATCCACCCTTTCCAGTAAACTCTCCAAAATATTTCTTCAACAAATTTAGTTGAATTTTTGATTTTGTACTTACTTTTAATATCATGAATCAGATCATATTCCGATAATATTCTATGAGTAATGAAAGGCGATAATTTTGAAACTGAACTTTCGTTATTTGGCCCAAAATCAAAATTTCTTAATTTTGCATAATCATTGATTTTGTATTTCGCAAAATTTTCCCAGGTATTTTGAGCTTTTAATGTAAATGACATTTTCTCATAACTTTAAAAAATTTTTTTTTGTATTGATAGAAATTTCAAAAATTTGCCTTTAATTAGTCCTTAAAATTTTCTATTTCACTTTTAAGTAAATATGTTTGATTGAAGTATTTAATTTAAACGTCTTATCAGTACATTTTATACTCTTAAATCGCTCTCTTCGTAGGAGGATATTTAGTGTTCAATTACTTTTTAGATCTAATTTTAATTTTCAAATCTTTATTTAAATGATTTTTTCTAAAAGATTTTTAAATATTTATCAAAATTATTATGAATAATTTATTAGTGAGAGATGTTAAGTATCTAGATGAACAATACAGAATAGGTGAAGGCATAATTTCGGATGATGCATTTAAGCAACTTGAAAAGCTCTTTATTCCTGTAGAGCGAGAGACTGACTACTTTAATCAAAAAAATAATAAACTTTTGCCAAAATTAGCCAAAGAAAACTATAAAGAATTTTTGGAAAGTTTATTAACAAAAACAAGATTAAGCATTCAACCAAAAATTGATGGCTGTGCTATTGCAATTAGATATCTAGATGGCAAGTTTAATAAAGCTATTACAAAAAAAGGATTTGATGTCTCAAGCAAAATTAAACAAATTAAAAATGTCCCCGATTGTATTCCTATCAAACGAGATTTTCAAATTAGAGGTGAACTATACGCTACAAACCAAGTTGCCGGCATTTCCCAAAGAATTACAAGAAAATACCTCAATGATAAGAAAGGGATTGGAGAAAGTCTCCGCTTTTGCTGTTTCCAAATACTTAATGGAAGACTTAATCAATACGAAACCCTTAACTATCTTAAAAAATGTGGCTTCAGCACCCCTGACAGTTACTTCACAAATCATACAAGCGAAATCCAAATATATAAAAAAAATTGGTTAGATAAAAAAATATTTGCAAAATATCCAACTAATGGGATAGTTGTAAAAATAAATAGTAGGAAATTACAGTTACTTAGAGAGAAAAGTTTATCTCAAAATAACGAATGGCAATATGCAATTGAAAAATAATATTAAATAGTGCCTTCAATAAGAGCTCACGATACTGACTTTCAGTATTTACAGTGGAAAAGTAATTAAATTTGGTTAAATTCCAAAGCAATTTGCAGGATTACTAAATGACTGCCACTATTTCAAAACCTAAAATCTCTAACTGGGAAACATCTAATATTCCAAACCTTACCGGCAAAACAGCGCTAATTACTGGTGCGAATAGTGGTCTTGGATACTACACTGCAAAGGCCTTAGCAGAAAAAAATGCTCATGTTGTTATAGCTTGTAGATCACTTGAAAAAGCTAATCAAACTATCAAAAAGCTTGAAGGTCTTAATCCTGAAGGATTATTTACACCTTTAGAATTAGATTTGTCAGATTTAAACAATATTGTTGAAATTCAGTCCAAAATTTTTGATAATTTTGAAAATTTGGATTTACTAATCAATAATGCAGGCATTATGCATCCGCCTAAAACACTTAGTGCTCAAGGATATGAAATACAATTTGCAGTTAATCATCTAGCTCATATGCTTTTGACTCTAAAGCTACTTCCAATTATTGAAAAAAAAGAAGAATCTAGAATAGTGACAGTGACTTCCGGAGCACAATTTTTTGGCAAAGTTGGTTGGAAAAATCTGAAAGCCGAGAACTATTACAACAAATGGGAATCTTATTCCAATAGCAAATTGGCAAATGTAATGTTTGCATTAGAACTAAATGAGAACCTAAAGCACAAAAATATACTTTCTTTAGCTGCTCACCCAGGAATTGCAAAAACAAATCTCTTTACTGCTCAAAAACCTAACCCTGGTCCATTAGAAACATTCTCATTGGAATTATTTAGTCCTATTTTTCAAACTGCTGAGATGGGTGCTTTACCTCAGCTTTTTGCAGCTACTTCACCAGACGCAAGAGGCGGTGATCATTATGGTCCTAGATTTAATTTCAGAGGTCATCCAAAACTATCCCCTACTTCTCCTTTCGCCATGAATAAAAAAGAAAGAAAAAATTTATGGGATAAAAGCCTCGAAATACTTAATAACTTCTTATAAATTTTTCATTTTTACTAACTTTAGAAAATACTTCAAGATATGTAATTCACTCTCTGAGAGTTTCATAAATTCTGTTAAGGCATCATAATTTTTTTCATCAATTTTTTTTGACAATTGAATAAAACTATCATGGTTTTCATTAACAAAGCGCTCAGCAATCTGAGACGGAGTTAAACCCTGTTCAATTAATTCACCTGGAGCATTTTTCTCCCACTTTTCATAAAACCAAGAGAACCAATATTTTGCAGTATTATCTTCCATTAATTAACTTTTCTTGGGCGAATACTATAAATACTGAAGAAAAATCTCATGATTGAATTACCCTTTAAACACAATTAATATAAATGCAATTATAAATTTAATGATAGATAATCATTCAAGTAAAAGAAATATTAATCTTATAATTGGATTAGGTAAATCTGGATTTTGGGCTGCCAAGTATTTGAGAAGCATCAATAAGAGAGTAATTGTTTGGGAAAGTAAACATGGGATAGAATTCTTAGAAAGAAAAACAGCATTAGAAGAGCTTAATATCATAGTTTCTCTAAATAAAGAATTTGTATTTGAAGAAATTCAACCTTTTTTGAAAGAGATCGAATCTGTTGTTGTTAGTCCATCAATACCTTATGACCATATAACTATTATTGAATTAAAAAAAAAGGGAATTAAAGTAATTGGAGAAATTAATGTTGCATGGGAAATTTTAAAAGACACAAATTGGATAGGTATTACTGGAACTAATGGCAAGACTACTGTTACTCATCTACTAAGCCATATACTCTGCGATACTGGATTATATGCTCCTTTTGCTGGAAATATTGGTACACCTTTATGTAAGTATGCTCACTCCAAAAAACATGAAAAAATTGATTGGGTTGTAGCTGAATTAAGCAGTTATCAAATAGAAATATCTCCAGAAGTAAAACCTAATATTGGAATATGGACAACCTTCACAGAAGATCATCTTGAAAGACATAAAACACTTGAAAACTATTTCAACATAAAAAAAAGCTTGTTAGAAAAATCTGATTTTAGAATTTATAATTATGACGATAAAAACCTAAGAAATCACTACAGTTCGCTATCAAGAGGGGTTTGGATAACAACTAGTTTCGATAAATCAAATTTTATTCATTGCGATTATTGGATAGATGATCAAGCATACATTTTTGAGAGAGGGAAGAAATTATTCAAAATTGAACATTTTTCTTTAAAAGGAAGGCATAATCTTCAAAATCTTTTATTGGTAATTGCAGCAGCAAGAAAAGTTGGATTATCTGGCAAGAAGATTAAAAATTCTTTATCTAATTACAAACAATTACCCCATAGAATGGAAACAATTTATAAAAGTAATGATCTAGAAATCATTAATGATAGTAAAGCTACAAATTTTGACTCATCTATTGCGGGAATAAGTTCAATTAAAGGTCAAATAATAATCATTGCTGGGGGTAGATTAAAAGGCAATGAATATAGTGAGTGGATAAAAGTTTTAAAGAAAAAAGTTAAATGTGTTTTCCTTTTTGGAGAAAGCTCAAAAGTCCTAAAAATGGCGCTTATTAATGAAGGATTTAAAAAAAATATTTTTGAATTTTCAGAACTAAAAGAGCTTTTAAATTTTGTTTTTGATTATTTAAAAAATAATAGTGTTGGAACATTATTATTCTCACCTTCATGCTCTAGTTTTGATCAATTTAAAAATTATGAAGAACGTGGAGATTATTTCAAGAAACTAATAAGTGAAAAATTAAAGGTTAATGAATCCATTTTTTGTTCAAGCATCATTTCGTAATTTTCAGGTCGGTCATCACAACCGTTTACCCTCTAGCAAATAATCACTTAATTAGTTAGATTTTGGTTATAAATTAATCACTATCAATGAGTGAATCTAACAATTTACCTCAAGCAATAAGTCATAAAAAATTAAGTTACTTGATGCTTAAAGCACAAAGGGATTCTCATTTTTCTGATGAATTAGCAGAAATAGAAAGCCCTGAAAAAAGAGAATTTGAAGAGTTAATCAACAATTGGGAAGCTTCAACTAAGAAAGTAGTTAATGAGTTATCAAAAAGAAAAGAGAATTTACTAAAAGATAAATCACCAAATTCTTTAATTGCACTTGGTGCTATGGAAGTTCACATTAATATGGCTTTGCAAGCCTTAAATGCATTTAATAAAGGAGTTGATGGGTAAAATAACAGATAAATTATAAGGAAGGCATCGAAAATAAGAGAAAATCTAATTTTTTTTCAGTATCTATAGAAACATCATCATAATAATTAACTTCAAAACCCAAGCCATCTCCAGAATCGAGAAATATATTTGAATTAGAGTCTTTACTTTTTAATAAAAGATTACCTTCTATTATTTGTATCCAATTATATTTATCGATTTTTAATGGCAATTTTTTTTCTTTAATTGGCTTATATTTACAACGCCATAAAGAGATACTTTGATTTAGAAAAAGCTTATTATTTTTACCGTCTTTGTAATTAAAAATAAGGTTGTCCCACAACTTTTCATTCAATGAAATTTGATCATATCGAGGTTTGATATTTTCTTTTTGAGGATATATCCAAACCTGGAACAACTTACAGATCTCATTTTCTTCATTCTTCTCGCTATGAGAGATCCCAGTACCTGCAGACATAACTTGTACTTCATCTTTGTGAATTTTCCCAAGATTGTTTAAAGAGTCTCTATGAGTTATTGCTCCTTTTGTTACGAAAGTAATTATTTCCATATTTGCATGAGAATGTGTATTAAATCCTGCATTAGGAGAAATAATATCTTCGTTTATAACTCTAATTTTCCCAAAATTATCCCATTTTGGATCTCTATGCTCTGCGAAAGAAAATGAATGCATTGAATGCAGCCAATCTCTTCTTGATAAAAATCTATCATAGGATTTTCTTATTTTAATAATATTAAAAACCATCAGAATTAAATAGAATAAAAAAATTCTAAATAATTAGAAAACTATTTGTAAAATTTTTTGATAAATTATTCCTAAAAAAAAGCAAATATTAAATTTAAAAATTTATTTTACTCTGAGCCTTATTAGCCTTTATCAATATTTTTTGTGCTTCGTCTCTTGTAAGGCAATTTTCTGCTTTTACATTTAAGTTTTTAAGTTTTTTCAGTTGCTTTGTGTTACTCATAATTTAACCCACTCTTAACCCTATTTTAACATAAGTTTAAATTAATCGCCTCTTAAACCTTGGCATCAAATCGTTTTTACAGCTTTGAGAATAGAATTATCAGAACAGTATAGAGGATGTATTGGATTATCTTTGATTGTTTTCTTAATTAAAAGCGGTCCCAAAGGATTATCAAAATTATTTTTTCTGATTGAGTTATATTGCATTATTTTTTTTGATATTCTTTTATTTCTATTTAGAAATTTTCCTTTGTTACCCCAACCTAACCATAAATCACAATTTTTATTTTCAGACCAGTGTTTTAAGTTTTTATAAATATGATCATTGTTTCGATAACCCACAGGGTTTTTATGTTTAAAAAGTTTTTCTGGTTTGCTTGAAATAAGAGCAAATAGATTTATTAATTTTACTTTGCCGTAATTATTATTTTTCGAAATTTTGATTATCTTTTTTGTTGTGTTGTCCAAGAAAACTTCATCCGATAATGAGGGATTTAAACCAATAAAGATAAGCTCTTTTCTAGATTTAGAAATTTTATAACTTAAACTCCATCTATATAGTTTGTTTGCACTTATTAAACAATTTCTTTCTAGAAATAAATTATTCAACCTAAACCTACACCTCTAGCCATGAGAGTTGCAAACAAAGGTATTGTTGCAAAGCCCACTAATTCAGTAGTGATGATTAGTCTGAACCTCTTGACTAGATTTTCAGATATTTCAGGTAATTTATTCTTACTTAATGGAATGGCCCATAAGATATAGGTTGTTGTTGGGTATAAAGAAAGTAATCCCACAATAATATAAAGAGAAACCTTTATCCAAAACACAGGATTACCTGTATAGAAATCACCTCCTTGACCAAAATACTTAACACGCAAAATCCCAGTAACTAATATCGCAACTCCTGCCAAACCATAAACCACATCTGCAATTATCATTGAGATCGTCTCATTTCTATTAAGACCTACTTTGAGAGTCAATCTTTCAAACAAAAGAGAACCGAAACACAATATTATTCCTAAATAATGAACATATGCTACTAATGCACTTTTAGCAATTTCATCTGTCAATAAAGTTCCTAATAACATTTTCTAGTCAAAATTTATACAATACTAACCACCAAATAAAGAATTTGTTTAGAAAATAAATTAAACAATAAAAAGTCAGGTATTGAATCTAGGACTCTAAAAACCTTTTTTGACCATCTTCAAAGAAATCCTTTTTATTCCATACTTCGATTACATCAGGGAAATGTTTTTCCATACAATTATCACAAACCCCATGACTGAATCTAATATCACTAATTTTCGAAAGATATTTTTCTAAATGCATCCAATCGCCCTCCTTATTTTTCACTTCTCTGCAATATGAACATACAGATAAAATACCTTCTTGTTTATGCAAATTAGATAAAGCATCTAGCAAATTTAATGACTTTTTTCTAAGCTCTAAAAATGAAACTATTTGCTTTGATAATAATTCCATAATATTAAATTGTTGTGTGGTTAGATTTCCTGGCTTTCTGTCTATTACGCACAGAGTTCCAAGCTTATTACCATCACTATTTCTAAGGGGAAAACCTGCATAAAAACGAATCTTTGGATCTCCAGTTACCAATGGATTATTTATAAATCTTTCATCTTGGAAAGCATCATGAATAATTAATGGACTATTTTCTTTTATTGCATGTGTACAAAAAGACCAATCTCTTCTAGTTTCTGATATTTGAAGTCCTATTTTGGATTTAAACCATTGTTTATCTTTGTCTACCAAAGTCATTAAAGAAATAGGCACATTACAGGTAGTAGCAGCAATTTTTGTAATATCGTCATAACATGATTCTGGCTTGGTTCCCAAAATCCTATATTCTGCTAAAGCTTTTAATCTTCTTTCCTCTTCTTCTTTTTTTGATACAAGATTCTGCATTAATCTTCACCAATAATTAAAACTTTAAAATTAAAGTTTCTCCAAAAAACTTTTTCCGTCTAATACTTAATAAAAAAAAGATAAACTTATTGAATTGTTACTTACTGATTTATTACTTATTAATTTATTATTGATTGATTTAACTTTGAGACTGCTATCCCAGCAATCCATCCACTTGTCCAACAATGTTGAAAATTAAATCCACCAGTGATCCCATCAACATCCAAAACTTCTCCAGAAAAAAATAACCCTGGACAAATTAAGCTCTCCATACTTTTAAAATTAACCTCATTAATTTTTACGCCTCCAGAAGTAACAAATTCCTCTCCAAATGGACCTTTACCTGAAATTATATATTTATCCCTCATTAGAGTATTTATCATTTTCTCTCTTTCATTCGCCAGTAAATCAGCCCACTTTTTCTCTTTATCAATACCTATTTTCTTTAATAAAAAAATCCATAATCTTTTTGTTAATAGTGGAACAGGTCTACTATTAATAAGATTCACCTTGCCTTTATTTAATCTTAAATAATTAACTTTTTCTTTTAACTCCTCATAACTTAAAGAAGACCATTTAATGATTAGATTAAATTTATATTTTTGGCTATAAAGTTCCCTTGCTGCAATTGATGAAAGTTTTAATACTGCTGGCCCACTAAACCCCCAATGAGTTATTAGTAAATCGCCTCTATTTTGAAAATTCTTATTTTTTAATTTAATTTCTATATCTATGCCCTTTATCGATACCCCACTACATTCATCCAAATTTGGTTCTTTTGTAGAAAAAGTAAAAAGCGATGGTACAGGTTTAACAATGGTGTGTCCAAGATTTTGAGCTAATTTATATCCGCTTGGATTACCTCCAGTTGAAAGAATAATATTTTTTGCAGTTACCTTTGCATTTTTAAGACTAAAAATATTGAATATTTTATCTGGAGTTTTTGAAATTTCTTTTACAAAAAATTTTGTTAAAATCTCTACGTTTTTTGATAAAGCACTTTTTCTCAAACAATCAATAACATCTGAAGAAGAATTAGATACTGGGAAAACTCTCAGATCTTCCTCAATTTTTAATTTTAACCCTTTTTTCTCAAACCAATCATATACATCTCCAGCAGCAAAACGATTAAATGCTTCCAAGAGCTGAATTCCACCTCTGGGGTAATTCTCAACTAGTTCATTCGGTATCCATGTCGCATTAGTGACGTTACATCTTCCCCCTCCACTAATCCTTACTTTCTCCATAAGTTTTGAAGTGCCTTCAAGAATTATTATTTTTTTTACTCCATTTTCAGCAGCAATTATTGCTGTCATAAAACCAGCTGCACCGCCTCCTACAACTGCTAAATCAAAAGGTTCCAAAAACTTATCATTCAATATGCTTCTATCCGATAATAGCAAGGAGTTATAAAGAAAAATTATTCCAAAAACCATCAAAAAGTAAATAAAATCTTCAATAATTAGCTGCAATTCACTAATTTTTAAATATCAAAAAAAATCAACGCAGTCGTTATTTTTATGCTTTAACTTAATTAAATGAGTTTAATATTTTCTTACGTCAAATATTCTGAGGCTAGTTTTCCTATGACTGGTCAATATACGGCTCTTCTCTTAATAACTTCTATTATTTGGGTTTTACTTTGGTTTGGTTACAGACAAAACAAGATAAATGATGAGATCAAGAAAAAAGAAAAAGAAGAAAGAATTAATGCGAAAGTTCAAAGAAGAAAGAAGTTAGAAAGTCTATATCCCAGTAATAAAAAAACTGTTTAGAATTAATAAACTATTTTAAGTAAATATGAAAAAAAATAATTTCAAATCACTAATTCAGTATTTACCAGGGGTTTTGATTCTTATTTATGTATTCTTTTTAGCATTTACTCAATTTATAAAATAAAATTTCTAAAAATTACTCGTTTTGATTGGAATCCTATCTGCTTTTGGAGCTGCTGCATCTTGGACTTATGCGTGCTTTATTTGGCGCTCGCAAACTCAGAAATATAAAACAATAGATATCAATTTAATAAAAAATATAATAGCTTTTTTAGTTTTTACACCTGCCTTTATCAATATTAATTCTACAACTGAATTAAAAAATATATTTATCCTATTAGTTAGTGGAATAATAGGTATTGGTTTAGGTGATACTTTCTACCTAAAGTCATTACAAACAATCGGGACAAGAAAAACGTTATCTGTAGAAACTCTTTCTCCGTTGTTGGCTGCTTTTTCAGGGGAAATTTTTATTAATGAAGATTTAACAATTAAATCATGGTTTGGGGTAATCATAGTATCGATTTCGCTATTCATAATTCTCAAAAAAGGGAATGATTTTAAAGATAAAAGCTCACCTTTATCAGAAAAAAATAATTTTAAGATTTTTGCGTTTCCTTGTTTATCAATTTTATGTGCTGTTCTTGGAGGCCTTTTTTCAAGGATGGTATTCCTACAAAGCAATTTATCACCATTCATTACAACTGAGATAAGATTATTAGGTGCAATAATTTTTTTAATAACTTTAAAAGGGTTTAAGATCAATTTTTTCTTAAAAAACATAGAAAAAAAAGAACAAAAAAGATTTTTGCTTTCAATACTTCTTGGAACGAATATAGGAATATTGCTACAACAAATTGTATTTAAAACTCTTCCCATAGGAATAGGTTGGGCATTATTAAGCACATCTCCAGTAATTTCTTTACTTTTCGCTAAGAATGAGGAAAGAGAAATTACCAAAAAAATAATATTTTTTACTTGTTTTTTAATTTTTGGCTTAGCATTAATAATTATTTAATCTAAGAGTTAATGTAATAAATACTCATGTTAATAGAAATCAGGTTAAATAAAATTATCATATAAAAACATAGAAAAATGAAAATTTTAAAGAAAAAAAGACTTGGAACAATGGAGGTTTATTTTATTTTTTTAAGCTGTATTTATGTAGGATTTATAGGTTATAAAGCTCTATTAAATATTTTATTTACTTGAGATTAATTAATTCTTTGGAATGATTTAATCAACTTACCACCATCTTGATCATCATCATCGTTTGAAGCGAAAAAAAATAAAAATATCCCGAGAGAAGCTATAGATAATGAAATTGACAATACGGAAAGCTCGTCCATAATTTTTAATTTTTTTTATGATAAACCAAAAAAAATAAAAGACAGTAAACAAATACACATTCTTGCAAATATAAATTTCATTTATTTGTAAAATAAAAAAAATATCCGAACTATTTCGTGAAAGTTATAATCACTTCCCCTTGTAATGCAAGCACAATAATTAAGTATGGAATAAAAAGTTGGCCTATTTGGGAATGTGAGCCAAGTAAATTTCAATGGAATTACGATGATAAAGAAATTTGCTTAATAATAGAAGGCCAAGCGAAAATTAGTACGAAAAACGGTGACATTTATTTTATTAAAGCTGGAGATCTTGTTGAGTTTCCTGCTGGACTTTACTGCGAATGGGAAATAACCAAAAGTATCAAAAAACATTATCGATTAGGCAGCTAGATTGAAGAAATAAGATTTTTTCTCTCTTTACTGCTAAGTCAATGCAGATAAAATGTGGTTAATAAATAATTTTCAAAAGGGGAACTAATATTATGCCTTTTACTGATCAAGAATATTTTGAGGTTATTGAAAAAAACGAAATAGTAAAAAAAGCTTTTGAAAATATTAAGCAAATTTGCATTGATTTGCAAAAACAAACAAATTGTCCTGAAGAGGACCTAGAAGATTTTCTTGAGTTTATTTCTAAACAATGGAATAAGTAATAATTAACAAGCCCTTTAAGAATACTAGATTCAAAATCTCAATTTAGTTTTCTCACAGAATCAGTTCTAATCTAATTCCTTTTTTGGTTTTGTATTGATACTGAAAGTTCCCTTAGCAGCAGAAACAAAGAAAAAGAAGCCTACAATTCCTGATATACCAAATATCGCATCCAAAGGATCAAAAGTGAAAGAAAACATAGAATTTATAAAATCAAGATAAACAATAGTTTTTGAATCAAAATTCTACAATTATTGTTAAGTATAAAAAATAACAATAACGCGATTCATTATGTCATTATTAGTTTTTCATAAGGTTCAACAAAATTATTATTCATTTTCATATTGAAGAATAAAAATATCAAAAAATACTAAAGATTTATTCGTGCGACAGAGAAAAGTTTAAAAAATATTTATAAAAATATTGAATAACACTTCTCGGAGGATCCACAATTGTTGTTTCTTTAGATTATTATCAATCCATGACAGATATTTACTCAGCCTCTTCAGCAGTAAGTCCTTTTACAGCAATATTATGGTGTCTTTACCCAGTAGCTGTACTTGTAATCATTGAGTTGCTTCTAGGAGGTGGATTCGATGATGATAACGATGACCAAGATGGTGGAATGCTTATACCTGCTTACTCTAGAACAGACGTTTGAAATCTTTTAGATTTTAAATTACAATCTCTGAAAAAAATTTCAGTAAATTGATTAACAATATTGATACAACTCATATTTCCCTAATTACACTTACTATTCTTATCATTGCCTCTCTGTCTTGGCTTGTCTTGAGAACCCTTAAAGAAGGAAGAAAAGCTTTAACAGATATAAATAAGGATAAATCGTAAAAAACTTAAATCAATACTAGAATTTGATGGATTATTAAGTTAAACAACTACAAATTCATAGTTGTTCCTTTTTGTGACTGGGGCTCTCCTACTAATTACTTTAATAAATAAAAATGCATCTAAATTCTTTACTTTATATTTGTTCTATATCTTTATTCATTTATATAATGGCGCTATTTTGGAGAGACTTGCCAAATCAAAAAAAGTAAATAATAAATATTAAATTTATTGCTTATTAAAATCAATTGAGTTATTAATTAAATATTGGATTTAATTTTTTTTATATAAATGCTGAAAGAATCTTCAAATAACAATAACAAAAACGTATTCTCAAAAACTAACAGTATTGCAAACGAAAAGATGATTTGCAAAGACGGATTCTGTTCATTACCAAATAAAAATGAGATCCCAAATCAAGATTCAAATGATATGAATTTATTTGATCCTGTTTAGGTAATAAATATCATTTTAATAAATTAAAGATTTAATAGAATATGTTCAATTTTTGAATTTTTAATTTATGTTTAATGATTTTTACAGAGCATATAAAGAGTTTTGGATTAAAGCTACAGACTTCGAAGGATTCACATCTCGATCGGACTGGTGGTTAGTTCAACTAGCGAATCTTATAATTTCTTTCCTAACAATTCCAATATTTTTAAAAACTTTTGGTTTCAATGCTTATGGTATAGTTTGTATCATTCCTCAAATAGCCATTGATATAAGAAGAATCAAAGATTTTGGAAAAGATTGGAAATGGATCTTTATTAATTTAATACCTATCTTTGGATGGATCTTATGGTTTATTTGGTTAGGCTTTGGAAAGACTGGTAACGGGAAAAATAAACTTGTGTAGCAATTAACTCCTCATTTTTTTCTTTTTTTAAAATCTACAAATCTTACCTTGTTTCTAAATTCTATTTGTTTTTCAAGAATTCTAAACACATGCATCTCGCATTCGGTTAATTTAAGAAACTGATCGAGTGTATCTTTATCTTCTTCATCAAAATCATCAAAAACTTCTGAAATAGCAGAACTATTTCTAGAAATAAAATCCTCTGCTACATCTCGTGGATTCTTGCCTGATTCAAAATCCTGAAAAGCTTCATAAGAATTAAGTTCTCTCGTTAACCATTTAAACCATGGTTCATTTTTATTATGTTTTTTATTTATGATTTTCTTCATGAAAATTTTTTTACTAATTTAATCATTATTAGTTATTCATTCTTTGGCAGCTGTACAAATACTTATTTAAAAATTTAATTAAAGATTAACCTTTTTTTTTTACAAAATAACTAGCGTAATTACCAAAAATCTTCTTAAAAAATAAGTATTTATTACTCATTTTTTTGTTTATGAGATAGCTAAAATTTATTTTTAGTAAAGTAAATTGTCAATTCCATTTTACGACTTTCCTTCATCTCCAATTTTAATAATTGGCGCTCTTGGTATTGCAGTAGCAATAGCAGTTTTTTTTATCTCTTACCAAAAATATTTCAATTCTCCTTTGAACAGAGAACTTGCAGAAAAGAAAAAAGCCTTAATTAAGGAACAAAAAGAATTAAATGAAAGATTAGAAAAAATAGAACAAGATTTAAAAAATTTATAAAAAATTACTCTTAATAGAGATGAATTATTGATCTCGAATTCAAGACCTTAATTTTTTTAACAGGAATTTTGGTCTATAAGGAGTTATGGATAAAGATCATCTTATTGAGTTAATTTCTAACAGTCTTCTTTACGAGAGTAAAAATTCTGACTCTAATAAGAATCTTAGTGACTTTAAAAATTACTTAGAAAGATTAAATCTAGATCAATTGAGAACTATGTCTAAAGAATTTATTCTTTAGTCTGATTTTTAAAATATTTTATTGTTTATTAAATAATCAATACTTTTTAAAAATTGTTAGTATCAAAAAAAATAAGAGAAATATGCCTAGAGTAAATAGAAGTGAATTTTTAATAAAGCCATTTCTAAAAAGAAATAATTTTAGAGCTTCTTATCAAATTATTTCTACCATCTTTCCGATAATCTCAATTTGGTTAATCATCTACCACATCACAAATCAACCTTTTTCATTATTGATTAAAGGATTTCTATTAATACCTTCGATAGTTCTACTAACTCTATTCTCGTCTCGAACATTCTCATTAATGCATGATTGCGGTCATAACTCTCTTTTTACAAAACGGAAGTTAAACCGCTTCTTTGGATTTTTACTTGGCTTGGTTAATGGTATTCCCCAGAAGTCATGGTCAATTGATCATGCATTTCATCATAGAAATAATGGAAATTGGGAAATTTACAAAGGGCCTGTAGATGTTTTAAGTCTTGAGGATTATGAATCCCTTACAAAAAGAGAGCAAATATTTTATAAAGTAAGTCGAAACTGGATGATGCTTTTCCCTGGCGGTTTTTTTTACTTGGTTTTAAAACCCAGATTAGGACTTGTTATCATTATTTTTAATTTAATAAAAGATATGTTGAAAGAGACTTTTATCAAAATTAAAAAAAGACAAATTTCTCAACTTCTAGCTATTAGTTCAAGAGTCAAACCACCTTTTTCTGATTATGGAGATAATTTCGATGAAATAAGTGAATTAATAATCAATAACATAATAGTAATAATAGGGTGTTTTTTTATGTGTAAATGGTTAGGGTTAGTTTTTTTCTTATCATTTTATTCCATTGTATTAACATTATCAGCAGCAACTTTAATATGTGTTTTTTTCGTACAACATAACTATGAGAATGCATATGCTAAAAATACAAAAAATTGGGATCTCATCGATGGAGCTATTTTAGGTAGTAGCAATTTAGATATCCCTAATTGGCTAAATTGGTTTTTAGCAGACATATCCTTCCATAGCATTCATCATCTCTCTGAGAGAATACCAAATTACAACTTAAGAGCTTGTCATAAAGCAAACATTCATTTGCTCCGAAAATCAAAGTTCTTAAAATTAAGAGATTTTTATAAATGCTTCAAATATATTATTTGGGACAATAAAAATGAAAAATTAATTCCTATAAGTTAATACCTAATTCAATCTTCTTCTCAATTTTCTTTTGATAGGAACATTACTATAGGCATGAGTACCAATAGATGGAGGTAAGTCATTTTTTAAAGGATGCATAAAAGCATTTGCCATACTCTCAAACATTTTAGAAAGCCAATTAATTAATGATTTCATTTGAAAATCTAAAAGTGTACTTTTTTATCTTCTAACTAAATTACTTAAAAGTAAATCAGTCTTTATGCTGATTTTTTTGAAAAATTAACTTAAAGAATTGATATTAAATAATCAAAATTATTTTTTACTTTTGTGTTTTAAAAGAAGGATATTACTATCTTTTTAAAGGTAAACCAGTTGCAAAAAAAATTTAGTAAATAATACTTATTTTTTCTGATTCACTTAATAAATTAAATTATTGAACATAAATTCGTGCTATATCTCTATTCCAAATAAATCCAACAATATTATGAATGATTCATTTGTTTCTACCAACCAGAATACAGAAATAGATTCTATTAATTCATATTTCGAGTGTATTACTGAATGCAGTATTGTAGATGGTCATCAAGAATGTATTACTCGTTGTTTAGAAGTTCATTTAAAGGGAGGTGAGCAAAATGAATAAAAAAAATTCACCTCAAAGGAAAACAACTTTAAAATGGAACTCGAATGGAGAGCTTTCCGAAATTGATATGTTAAGAATTTTAGAAAAGATATCATCACACGATCTTAATCAATGTGAATTAACATGTGATTCCGATACAAATTAAGATATGTTTTTCAATATATTTCTAATACTGCTAATAAAAAATCAGCTTATTCGATTTTTGTAGGATTTTTATTAATCAGATTTCAATCAAGATTTAGAACATTTTCATAAAACTATAGTTTTATTCTAAAAATTAATTTTTAGAACTCTTACCTTTTTTTAAGAATGTTTTACTAATTTCTTTTTTTGTTAGTTGAATCGGTTTTACTAATCCTGAATCACCATGAGTTGGACAATAATAAGTCATAAGCATCCAATTTTTTTCTTGATCCATAACTAATAACTATTTAAATAATGGTTAAGTAGTTAGGATGAATTTTGAAAAAGTTGCTTTTTTTTAAGCTTTTTTTCTTTTTTGCTTAATAATTTATAAAAATTTTGAATCTATTCTCTCAAAATAGATATAAATACGCATGACTTAAAAAAAAAATACTGCTATTTATAAGTAAATTCAGAATTATCCATGTCCCTAGAATCAATATTGATGGTAGTTGCTCCAATCTGTCTTTTCACGGTAGGAGTTATTGTTCTACCTATTTTAGTGAAGCCCCGTAAACAAGCTGGTTTACCTAAGAGGTACATACGCGGTCTTTAAATTAATTAAGCTTTGAAGAAGATCAAAGACAATCATCATAAAAAAAGGTAAATAATTAATAATATTGAGAAAAAAGAATAAAATAAAAATGCTTACCAAAAATAGTTTTATTTGAAGATAAAGTTAAAATCATAAAAACTTTTTAGAAAAAGATATTAAGTCCTTTTAATTATGAGATCCTGTGATGGATAATAGAATATATAAATTCACTTTTATTTAACAAAATTCTTAACCAAAAAAATTTGAGTAATATAAATTTATCAGGTCTTAAAGGCCAAGCGCTTGTAGTAGAGGATAATGATATTCCAAGCATAAAAGAATTTCAAGATGTTATCCCAGAACACTACTTTAAGTGCAATACCAAAACTTCATTGAGGTATCTTTTACAATCAGCTTTAATTCAATCATTAGTAGTTGCCATAGGGTTATCTATTCCATTTAACCCCCAAATGATCCCAATTTGGATTATTTACGCAATACTATCAGGTACCACTGCAATGGGATTCTGGGTAATTGCCCATGAATGTGGACATGGAGCATTCTCTAAGAACAAGACATTGGAATCCATAACTGGTTATTTACTTCATTCATTACTTTTAGTGCCTTATTTTTCTTGGCAGCGTTCCCATTCTGTTCATCATCGATTCACAAATAATATAACCAATGGAGAAACTCACGTCCCTTTAGTCATTAAAGGGAATGGAGTTACAGAAAAAGTTGGCGGAGAAAAAGAATTGCATTTTTCAAATTCCTTAGGTAAGAAAAATTATGGAATTCTTCAACTTTTTCTACATCTAATATTTGGCTGGCCTGCTTATTTACTTACGGGAAGTACAGGGGGGGTTAAATATGGCACTTCAAATCATTTTTGGCCAATTAAACCATTTTCTAAAGCATTATGGCCATCAATATGGGCCAAGAAAGTTTGGATATCAGACATTGGTATAGGTTTGACATTAGTGGGAATTATTTATTTAGTTTTCAAGTATGGATTATTTCCAGTAATTGCTCTTTATTTTGGCCCTTTATTAGTGGTTAATTGTTGGCTAGTAGTTTATACATGGCTTCATCATACGGATTCAGATGTACCTCATCTGTCAAATACAGAATTTTCCTTTATGAGAGGCGCATTTCTATCTATTGACAGGCCTTACGGTAGAGTCCTTAATTTTCTTCACCATAATATAGGCTCTAGCCATGTCGTTCATCATGTATGTCCAACGATCCCACATTATCATGCAAAAAAGGCGACTGTCTTAATTAAAAAAGCCTTTAAAAAAGCATATCTTTTTAATCCTGATCCAATACACAAAGCTTTATGGCATATTGCTTGCAATTGCGTTGCTGTCGAGTCAGACATCAAGAGAAAAAGATATATATGGCAATCTTCATACAAAATGGTCGATTAAAAACACAATGAAATTTAATTATTTATCACATTAATTTGCACAAATCTGAAAAGAATATAAAAGAATTGGCATTAGCAAATTTTTCATCTTAGAAAAGTATTTAAAATAAGAAATCTTATGAGTGGTGACAATTTGCATGGTAAACAACCTATTAAATTTTATTCGGAAAAAATAACACTTACAAAAGTTGAATTATTAGAAAGACAGTTGAGTTTAGGAGAAAAAATTTCAGATTTAGATCAAAAGCATAAAGAATGGAGCAAAAAACTATCAGGTTGATCATCTAATATGATTAATTTTAATTAATTTTTGATATTTATATTTCCCTTATCAAGAAACTTTTCTGTAAATTATTGAAAAATTATTTGCAGGCATCTTAATAATATCCTCTTGAGAAAAACCATTTTTCTTACTCTCATCACAAACTTCCTCAAGATTTTTAATACCCCAAAGATCATTTTGCATTTTTAATGAATTATCGAAAAAATAATTACTTTCACTTGTATGCTTATTACAAATTTTAAATGGCCCATACAAAATCAAAAATTGTCCCTTGTTGAGTAATTTTCCTGACTCTCTAAAGAGTGCCACAGTACAAGACCACTCTGCTACATGAATCATATTTATACAGACTATTCCTTGCAAAGAATGAGCTAATAGCAATGGAATTTTCCAAGGAATTTTTTCTACATCAATCTCAAGAGGCTGGGGCATTTTCTTAGTTAGGTCCTCATACTCAATCCAAGAACTTATACTTTTTCTATGCACTAACTCTGGGTCACTTGTTTGCCAAATTATTCCAGGAAATCGTTTTTGAAAAATCACTCCATGCTCACCACTGCCACTCCCGATTTCTAATACTGAACCTTGTTTTATAATTCGGGATAGTACATCACCAATGCAGTCTCTATTTCTTTGAGTTGCCGAAAAAAAAAGTCTGTTATCCAAAATTAAAAAAAAACGGGCGATTTAGTAAAAGAATAATTCTAAAATCCTTGATTATTTAACCTTTCTCAATTTAGGAGTCTTGAAAAACATTATTTGAAGGCTAAAGAATAATATTGAAACTGTAAGAGCAGGTAAGATAAAAAGTATTAAATCAGAACTAATTAGAGAAGGAATCCTTCCAAAAATTAAATGCATGTAGTAGGTCGCAAATGACATAAATTCATATATATCTAATTTATTAATAGCAATTATTTGAATTCTAAAAACTACTTTTAGTCAAAACCAAAAAAAAGAGTCAGCCTGTATCCCTACTAGCTGACTCTTTCAATATAATAATTTAAATTACCTTTAAATGAGGATGTACCTCTAAAAAACAAGGTGGGAAAAGCTTATTTTTTTTTCTAGATTTAAAACATCAGAACACAAATAAAAACACTGATAAGGTGTATTTCGACACATATATGTAGCAGTTTTTAAATTTTCCTGATAAAACTAGGAATAAAAACTGATTTTCTTTACATTATTAAATAATTATGTTATATTTATTTACAAATTACATAAACAAATGACTCCAGAAGCAGAACGTTTTAATGGTTGGGCAGCAATGTTAGGTTTCGTTGCAGCCGTTGGTGCCTATGTCACAACAGGCCAAATCATTCCTGGTTGGTTCTAATGAAAAATAAAGAACCAAAAATAGTTGAAAAAGAAAAAATTGTTGCTGAAAAGCTTAATGGTAGATTTGCTATGTTAGGTTTTGTTGCTCTAGTTGGAGCATATTTAACCACAGGCCAAATCATTCCTGGTTTTATCTAATACAAATTGTTGATTTTCATTAAAAGGCTTAATTTAAAGTTAAGCCTTTTTTAATGTAATATTTTTGGCAATAAATTGTTTCT
>CACGAP010000005.1:0-73441 GCA_902571145.1 uncultured Prochlorococcus sp. | reverse complement strand
CCTAGGAAATATAAGAAAGAATTAGTTAAAGAAAAAATTACTGTTAATAGGGATGCAATAACAGGTAATAAATTGAACCACAATTGCGAAGTTGTCATTTTTGAATCAATAGGCAGAAAATTGGTTCTTTTTTTAATTCTTATTTGTAACCAAAAAATAGATAATGGATAAATAATTCTTGAGAAAGTAATTATCAATGAAGGCAAAATACCTTGTTTTGAATAAAGTATAAATCCTGAAAAAAAGTATAACACCCAAATTAGAACCCTTTGAATCAGAATTAATCCCTTGTTTTTGCCAGACATTATTAATTATTTTTTATAATTTTAGTCATTTTATATCTTTCGAAAAAAATGTTATTTATAATTACTTTTTCTTTACGTATAATTTTCCATTCATTTTTAAAAAATAATTCATAACTTATTAAACTTGCTTCAGTTGAAAGAGAATCTAAACCCTCTTTTTTAGCTTCATCTTCTAATTTATGAAGTAGGTTAGAGCCGTATCCTTTTCTTTGGAATTTGCCTTTACAGTAAAATAACGCAATTCTATCGTTGGGATATCTTGTGGCAAAAGCAATAATTATTCCTTTTTTACTTAGAAGCCATCCCTTCCCTTTAGTTGTTGACTTATCAAAATTTGGATTATTCCAAGCTTGGCTTGACCAAGCCCTTTTTTGCGCTTGACTATAAATTTTTTCATCTAAAGATTGAATCGAATCAAAATAAACCTTCTTTAATTCCAGTTGATCTTTACTAGTAATTTGTCTTAAATTCATAAACAAATTTTCTATTTAGTATGCCTAGTAAAAATATAGTCGCAATTGGTGGAGGAGGGTTTGGACGTTCTTTAGGCTCTCTTGAAATTGAAAAATATATAATCTCATTAATTAATAAAAAAAGACCAAAAATTTGCTTTATTCCAACAGCATCTGGTGATAGTAGTTTGTACAAACTAAATTTTTATAGAGCATTTTCCAAACTCGATTGTATAACAAGTCATATTGATTTTTTCTCTAGAACAGAAAACTTAGAAGAAAAAGTTTTAACTCAAGACATCATTTATGTTGGCGGAGGAAATACTAAAAGTATGTTAGCTGTTTGGAAAGAATGGGATTTACATAAAATTTTGCGAAATGCTTATGAAAAAGGAATTGTAATGAGTGGTGTAAGTGCTGGGGCTATTTGTTGGTTCGATAAGGGTATTACTGATTCTTATGCTAATGAATTAGCCATAATTGATTGCTTAGGCATAGTTGAAGGTATTGCCTGCCCCCATTTCGATGAAGAGAAAGAGAGGGAACCTTACGTTAATGATGTTATTCAAAGAGGAGTTATTGAATCTTGTATATGTATTGAGGGCAATTGCGCCTTGCATATTAAAAATGATTTTGACTATTCCTCAATTGATTTTGGTAATGGTAGAAACTGCTTTAGAGTTGTAATGAGAAATAATATTGTAAAGAAAGAAATTCTTTGAAAAGAAAATATTTTTAATATCTTTTAGATCTCATCATTCTTCGAGATAGAAGTAAATTCAATCCCCTTGTATTTTACGAAAGATGCAGTCCATACTTCTTTTGAGAGATTGCCAAGGTATTTTAGAAACTGTTGTGTATCTCCATCTCTTATCCATTCAGATTTAATGAATGGAAGCTCTTTCTGCATTCTTTTAGGATGCATATGAACAAGGAGCAAACCTTTTTCTTTAGAAGCCCTTTTTAAAGCACCTTCATCACTTCTTTGAAAAACTCTCATTAGAAGATTTAAAATTACCTCTTCTCCAAGTTTCTTAAAATTTTCTAATTCCTCTAAATTATCTTTAATTTCTTTACCTCCAAGAGGCATTGCTCTAACTAAGTTTTGCTCTATTAAAGCTATTGCAATTAGATAATCTTGGCTAGCCATATTCTAAAATAATACTTTTTTTGTTATTCTAACCTCTCGAGTTCATGAAAATCTTTCATGGATTAAATATCTGCGATAAGAAGAAAGGAAATAATTTATTAATTACTTTCCAATATAATTAAGCTATTGTTTTTTATTTTAATTAGTAAAACTAATAATTTTATTCGTCATGAGGTTTTTTTTATTTTTATTTTTCGGTATTTTTGTAGGTCTTTATTTATCATGGCCCGGTTTAGTAATACTAGAAAATTGGAAATGTTTTAATCAAATTATTTCAAAATCTGCAGAAGATAAAATTTCTTTAAAAGCTGCATTAGAGATTTCCCCTAGTTATTTTCTAAAGTCTAAGAATAAAAAGACGACTTCCAAAATAAGAATCGTAGCAGATGCATGTTTTCGTTAATATGTTGAGTGACTAAATATGACTACTAAATAATGAACAATAATATAAGATTTGAATTATCATTTAAAAATATTTCTCAGTTAGAAGATAAACTTAATTTCTGCAAATTAAACAATATCAAAAATATTAATATTCCATGTAAAGGACTTATAAAGAAGGATTTATTTAATTCAACTATTAAATATATATCAAAAAACTATAATGAATTTAATGTTACTTATCACTATAGTCTTTATCATCAATATTCAAAAAATAAAGAAAAATCCTATCAGGAATTTTTAGATTTTGTTAAGAGTTCTCAGACTAATAAAAATTATGAAATTCTTCTTGTATCGGGATCAAATAAGAAAAAAAACTTTGACTCAGTTGATGTATTAGCTTATTTAAAAAAAGAAAAAAATTTAAAAGTTAAATTAGGTATAGCTTACAATCCATATTTGAAAAAATATTATAATATTTCTTCAGAAAGAGAAAGGTTCGAGAAAAAAATTTCGACTGGATTAATAAATTCAATTTGGTTTCAATATGGTACAGATATTAAAGTTCTTCACAATGAGGTGAATTACCTTAAAAACGCAGCAAAAGAGGAAAAATTAAATTTATTTGGAAGTTTATTTATTCCTTCTAAACAATTTATAGCACGGTTTAAATTTCGTCCTTGGAAAGAGGTATATATATCTGAAAAGTGTTTATATGCCTTGGAGAATTTTTTTGATTTCACAAACGATTTAGTTAGTTTTTATAAAAAAAATAATATTACACCTGTAATTGAATCTGATTTTTCATCATCAGAGAAACTTTATTCTGTTTCTAGTTTTTTAGAAAATGAAAGATAATTTCTGTCAACATTAAATCTATGAAAAGTGATGTTACATATGACTTATTAATAATAGGTGGTGGTATATCTGCGTGTGTTTTCGCTTCGAACTATCTGAAAAATAATAGTACAAAAAAAGTTGGATTGATTGAAATTGGTCGTGGACTTGGAGGGAGATCAAGTACAAGAATAAGTAAAAAATATAAAGGTTGGAAACTAAACCATGGTTCTCCAAATTTAAATATATCTAACAGTAAAAATAATCTTCTATTAAAAAGATATATAGATGAATTACTGAAAAATAAATTTATAAAAATTGAAGACTCAGATATATTTTTTCTAAATGAGGTTTCTAATTTAGATTTAATAAAAAGATCTGAATTTTCTTGTGGGGTTAATTATCAATCTTTAGATTCTATGAGTGAATTATCAAAAAAGATAATTGATTCAGATAATTTAAAAGAGAAAATTGATTTTTTCTTTGAAACTTTAATAGTTGATATGAAATTTAATGATAAAGAATGGTTACTAACATCAAAAAATGGCGAAAAATTCAAGTCTAAATATCTAATTTGTTCAACTAATTTGTTGTTACATAAGAGGTCTTTAAAAATATTAAACGTAAATCAAATTCCATTAAGAAAAGCCATTCCTATTAATAATGATAAAAAAATAGATTTAATATTGAATTCCTTAGAAGAACAAACATTTATTCCCAGGTTAACTTTTTTAATTTATACAAATGAAAATTATAGTTATAAAGATTATTATTCTAAAAAACAAAGGTATTTTTATTTAAAAAATAATTTAGAAAAAAAATATGGATTTGAAAGAATTATTTTTCAGCTGCAAGATAATAATAAATTAGGAATTGTAGTACATTCAAAAAACTCAGACTTAATTAATTCTTATGTAAGTTCAAAAGATGAAGAAGTTTTTAAACAAAAAATAATTACAAATTTTAATAAACTGTTTGAAGACAATTCTTTAGTAAATAAATTAACTTTTGATGAAAAAATATCTATCATGCAATGGAGAGCTTCGCAGCCTTCTGGCCTTGCCGTACCATTATCTTTACAATTAAGTAAAAAATATAGAATTGGATTTTGTGGAGACTGGTTTGAAGGGGATGGATTTGGCAGAATTGAAGGCTCAATTTTAAGTGCTTTAATATTAGAGAAAAAAATTAAAGACTTAATTAAATAACTTTTTTAGAATGTGATCTATATCAGTGTTCTTTTCAATAATGAATTTATTTGTATTATTTTTTATACTATAAGGTTTGAATTTTTCGTAATAAATGCTCCAAGATTTTAAGAAATCATTTTCAGCTTGTTTTTTACCCTTACCCCTTTCTTTAATATCTCTTTGGACAACTCTTTTCATGCAAACATTTTTTTTAGTTTTTATTTCTAAAAAAATATAATCCCTGTTATATAAAGTCTTTGAAAATTCTTTAGCAAATATACCCTCAACAATTAAAAAACTAATATTATTTGTTTCGTTTAAGATGTTTTGAATTGTTTTATTTTCGAAATTATAATAACGATCAAAGATTGAAATTCCATTTTTATAAATAAAATCAAAATCTTTTTTGAATAATTTGTTATTAAAACTAATACTTCTATCATAAAAACCTTCTACAAATTTTGGTAGTAATTTACTTATTAAACCTGTCTTATAGTAATTATCGGTACTTAACACAAAACCATTTTTATTTTTTTTTATTATTTGATTTGATAAAGTTGTTTTCCCGCTTCCGGAAGGCCCACTTATAAAAATAAGCTTCATTTTTATGATCTGGTCTTTTATATGATTTTAACTTTACTATTGATAAACACCTTTAAATTTTGAATATTCATTTTATCTTTTTATAGTTTTTAAAATAATTTAAAATACCTTGCAATGGCTCCTAAGCTTGCATAAATATTAAATGTGTGTCTTTATATAATTGTAAATAAATTACTTCTATTCAATTAGTTATATTCTTGTTATTAATTCCTCTGGAACTTGATATTATTAAATTGAAGAGCTAATTTTATTACTTTTATATTTCAATGATTTCTAAATTTCTCAGCAAACTAAAATCAATTTTATTTAAAAGTGCAGTAACTCCTGAAACTCCTTTAAAAAAAGATAAAAAAGCAGCAAAGCCTGCAAAAACAAAAGCAAAAACTAAAACAAAATCCAAAGCGGTAAATTCTAAGAAAAATATTGAAACTTTGACCACACTTCCAGGCGTTGGAGCAAAAAGCGCAAAAGCTTTATATGAGGCTGGATTTAAAACAACAAATGCAGTTATCGCTGCTTCTGAAAAAGATCTTCTTGCCGTGTCAGGAGTTGGAATAAATCTTGTTAAGAAGCTTAAAAAGCTTAGATAGTTAATTTTTTTTTAAAACTCTATAAAAAATTATTAATATAAAAAATTCACAAAAACTTTTTAATTTATAGGGGATTACCTTCTTCTTGCTTTTCTTCTCTGTTGCAATTTTCTTTTATATTTTTCAATAGGGGTTTCATGATGCCTAAGTCTTTTTAAATCTGCAAAGATTCCAGATTTAGATACTTGTCTTTTAAATCTTCTAAGGGCAGATTCAATCCCCTCGTTTTCTCCTACTGTAACTTGTGTCAAAATTTTCTAAATAAATTTTATTCTAACACTTTAACAGACATATTTAAATTAAAAACTTTTAATCTTGGCTTGACGATTTATTTGGCTAATTTTCAGCCCACTCCACAAATCTTTTTTTATTACTTTTTATATCTTGTAATGATTCAAAATAATATTTTTCCCAATTATCTTTAGGCAGTCCGAGAAATAACATCAGGTTTAAGGGGTATTGATTGCTATCAGAACAATTTCTAAAATCATCTCTGAATAAAAAGATTCCCTTTTTTAAAGCAATTGCGATACCTAATTCAATCATTACACCTTCATCTGGTGGATTTCCATTGACAATCGCAAAATACAATCACATTCTTTTAAATCAAGGAAATTACTTCTTGCAACCTCATATGCCCACTCACTTTCTTGTTGTATTAATCTTTTTGCTCTCTCAAAAGGTTCAAATACTTCTACATTTAAATCATTGAAGATTTCAGTAAATTCATGTAAGAGGGTTTTAATTTGTTTTGAAAATCCATATGGATTAGCCAAATATAATTTCTTTCTCAACTTAAAACTCTTTTTTTGATGTAATCTTCGCGGTCACTTTTTGAATTTAAAGAATTTTCCCAAGGGAAAACAATCCATTGACTTTTTTTTGTTAGATGTACTGTATTCCACCATGTAGGTTTGATTTTACTAAATAATACAAAAAACATTACTCCTTCAATATTTTTGAAGGTCGCCAATGTAGTGCCTGTTTCATAAACATCATCTACTATTAGAGAATTCTTAATCGGTTCTGAAATTAATTCAATTTTTAATTTATGGCTTAGTGCTACAGCAAGACATAATCCCCCACGAGGAACTCCATATATTCCAGAAAATTCCTTAAACCTACATTTATTAGCTATTTGTTCTACGCTCTTATCAAATTCCCTCCAAGTAAAATAACTTATCATCTTAATTTTCGTTTTTTTCTGTTGTAGGTGCGTAATTTGAAGCAATTACACTTAAAAGTGCTACTACTTGTTCGTTTGGACAATTAGTATTTTTTTTTAAATTTTCACATTCATTTATTATCTTGGCGTATGTATCCTCAACTATCCCGTTCATTTGATCGATACTAAAAGAATATGGTTTATTCATTTTAAAATTATTAGTTATTTTATTTTTACTTAAATATCCAACGAAGTAAATATTTTTAGTATTTAAAGATAAAATTATTCCCACATGGGGTCATTTAATTGTTCATTTTTAAGTGAAGAAGGAACATAAGTATGTAAAGTTTCAATTTTTATAGCCCATTTTTTAGAGTTTCCCTTTAAACTTCCGCTTTGAATTAGGTTTGTTAGGGGAATCCTTTTTCTAACTTTAAGAAGTCCTAAACAAGCTTCCCAGGCTTCATGATTTTTATAAATATCTAACCAAAAATCAAAAATATTTTCCAAGATTTCTAAAGGGATATCAAATGGAATCCCCATTGAAGGTCTTGCAATTAAATATTTTTTGTTTCTTAGTTCATCTAATAAATTATTTACGTTTAAATTAATAGCCAAAAGAATATCTTTTGCTGATTCATTACCTATTAATTCTTTTCTATGGCAATCTAAAAGATTTTCATCCTCAAGGATATTTTCATCGCAATTTTTGATTCCCACAAACCAAAACCCTTCTCCATTATTTACTCCACTAGCAAGAAATAGAAATTGAGGTGAATTCTCCAAGATTTCAATTTATTTTTTCCATTTGTAACATTTTTTGCTTGATATGAAAATAATTTAGCTGTGCAATTAACAATATGAAGTCCTCATAAAAAAAGTTTTTTGTTATAGTTAGATTTTACAAAATGTTTGATTTAAGAGAACTAAAGCTAATGTTTTTAGATCCTACTGATTTAATAATTAATAATATAAATAAATATCTTTATAGTAATAAAGCAATTAAATTTATTTTTTCTTAGGAAATAATTTTCCTATTTTCTCCTTTTGCAAGTACTCCTTTTTAGTTCTTATTTTTTTGTCTTCTAAGGATTCTTTGTTAGTACTTACAGCATAAATAATATAGAAAATCATACCAGTAAATATTAATCCTATAAAAATTATGAGTATTCCTATAGGTTCACTGGGACTGAAAATTTTAAGATCTAAAGCTGTATTTAGGGAAATTATCATCAATAAACTAATTCCTTAAATAAATTTTATGGAAATTTAATTGATTTCCTCGTATCCAAAAAATGTTGCATTATCTGAATTTTTATACCCATTAGAGGCTTCCTGTGGGTTTTGACTGTCAATTTTCCTTGCTTTAGCATGAATCATGTTGAATGGAAAAATCACAGCTCCTACAAAAAAATGAAGAATTAAGAAATCTGAAGGTAATCCATTTGTCCAATCAGGAAAAAATAGCAATGTCATCAATGATTCGTACATATTTGTAGTCAAATAAACCTCTGACTATTATTACTGAACTTATCGCAATACTTTTAATTATTAATAAATTGAAATTTAATTCGCTTTTAATAATTATCAGATTTAATTGAAAAGACAATCTTAAAATACTATTATATTACTTATAAACTCTTGACTAATAGCAGTTGTTAAAATTATTTTTTGTCTTACTTTTATTTATAATTTTTCAATTAAAACCTGCAATAGGTTTAGCTTTTGATAAGTCCGATCCTAGTGTTAGTTTGCTACAAAATAGGATCTCTAATAATTTCTCTAAGAAATATTGCAATGCTATCCAAAATGGTCTTTCTAAAGATGAAGCAATGAAATCAGCTATTGTAAAAACTGAAAACATTATATCTTTCTCTTACAATCCTCAAAAAAAATGGATTGAGAAAAGTGACTTAGCAAATCAAATTTCATCACAAGTAGTAAATGATTGCGGACGGTCAATTGGATTGATTGGAAATGAGGGAGTTAATTATTTTAAATTATATTTTCTAGAAATTTACGAAAAAACTACTCCTGACAAAAATTTTTCAAGATAGATTAGGTTAATGAATAATATTTCAGATAAATTAGTATTGACAATAATATTGATTACTATTCTTTTTGTATTTGGATTGATTTTTTCAGTAAAGTCTCCAGAGAGAAAAGTTATAGATTCACCAATAATGTGGAAAGATGATTATTCTAATATCTCGATATTTAAGAGCAATAATATAAATTCAGAAAGACTAAAAATAATTTAATAAAAACATAACTTACTGAAATGAAGGATCACATTCAAGTATATACAAAAATATTTCTTCGAATCTCAATCAATTTATCATTCATTGTTTAATTTAAGTATTTCAAAAGAACTGACGCTAGTTTTAAATCATCATTAAACCATGCTCGGATCGCCATAGCTCTTCGAGGATCATAAAATTTTTGTTTTCTGTACCAACTAAGAACTTCTGAATCTGATTTCTTCCCATTACATGACAAACAACATGGTACGCAATTACTTGTACTGCTAATCCCCCCTTTTGAAATTGGGTGAAGGTGGTCAAGTGATTCTGAGGGTTTACCGCAATAAATACATTTATAATTAGTAAGTTTATTAAGTGACTCTCTCCAATTTTTATTACTTATTTTGGGACAAAACTGATCAAGGTAAATTGCATCTTGTTTATGCATAAAATTCTTGATAATTTTTTATGATAATAACAGTTTTTTTTAAAGTATGATTGAAGAAGATAAGACTTCTTAAAGCAAAAGTTTCTTATGAAAAGAATAATTTTCACTTATTAATAAAAAGGGCAATTTATAGTTAATGCTTTATTTGTTTACAATATTATTAGGAAATTTTGATCATTCTTTATTTAAGAGTATTTATATATTTTTAATATCGTTTTTTTCTAATACGTTCTCAGCTATTTCTGGAGGAGGAGCAGGTTTATTACAATTGCCAGCATTGATTTTATCTGGAGTTCCTTATTATCAGGCGCTGGCTAGTCATAAATTAGCAACAGTAGCACTAGGAATGGGGGGGTCCTTAAGAAATTACAAATCTTTAGGTAATGATATGAGTGTTGCTTGGCAAATTTTAATTTTTGGATTACCAGGAGTGATTTTGGGAGCTTCTCTAGTTGAATATATATCAGAAAAGTACTTGTACTTAATGTTAGGAATAATTTCCATATTATTAGCTTTTTACTCATTCCTTAAACCAGATTTAGGTTTGTCATCTGGTAATAAAAAGCTTAATTTTGTTCATAAAATTAGATTTTTAATTTTTATTTTTCTTATAGGTATATTAAATGGTTCTATTTCTTCAGGAACTGGATTGCTTGTAACAATACTATTAATAAAAACTTTTGAAATGGATTTTCTTCGAGCCGTAAGTATGACATTTTTTACTGTTGGGATTTTTTGGAATTTTGCTGGAGCAGTATTTTTGGCAAGAATAGGATCTGTTCCATTTAATTTATTGCTAGTTTTAATATTTGGTTCCTTTACAGGAGGATTTTTCGGTGCTCACCTGTCAAAATTAAATGGGAATATACTTATTAAGAAGACTTTTATATCAGTTTGTATTTTGGTGGGTATTAGCTTATTGATTAAATCAATAAAAAGCTTTTTATAAAATTATTTCAGGATAGCTGGACATTTTTGTAAAAAATTCTGAAGCATGATTATAAATTAAAAAATTAATTAATTATTATCTTTATTCCTTATTAAGGGATTAATACTCTTTTTCCTAAATTAAACTTTTAAAGAGACCTTATTTTAAAAACAAAAAAAAAGGCCTCACATATGTGGGGCCGGGTGATGGGGAATCTTATTTTTAAACCAATTTCTTAAAAAATGCAACCCCCTATCTGTAGCGCAATTATTATGAGTTAGTGACACTACAGATAGTGCTTTAACGATTTTCTTAAATATAAATTTGAAAATTGTGAAATAAATTTGTAATTTTAAAGTTTATGAGTAAAATTTCTATTTTATGATTTCAAATGTTTTTGGGTAATTTTACTTGTTAAAAATGTCCTGCACAGTATCATTCGTAAGAACTTTCTAGTAAATCCTTTAATGATTGAATTAACTTTACTAACTCTATTAAATTATGTTGGGGATAATTTCTGTGAGTATAGAAATCTAGGTCATGATAACTATAAATCTTTACTTCTTTCCTACAGTGATGCAAGTAATAAATTTGGACCATTAGAAGTTAAAAAGGTTATTGAGAAGTCAGATAATTTCAAAGTTACGGCTGTTGCTATTGCTGCAATTAAGTGCCCCCAGCATATAGTTAAGTAATGAAGTTTGAATTAAAAACTGAAAATGAAAATTATTCAAAATCAATTTCACAATTTTTCAGTATAGTTTTTTTTCTCACTTTAATAATAATTCTTTGTGATGTTGCACTCAAATTAGGAATCTTATCTAGAAATCATAATATCGAATACAACTGTAGGCTTTTATCTGTTGAAAAATCTAAACCTCATTTTAAGAAATTATCTAGGCTTTCTAATTTGAAAAGTAAACAACAAATTTGGGAATTTTGCAGGGAGGTTATTAAATAATTGTTAGCTAGATGCTGATGAATAGAACTTTAATGCAAATAACCAGAACTTTCTTGAAGTTATGAGAAATACTGAAGCAACAATAACTTCAAGCAATATTTTCCACAATTGAGAAAGTCCTAAAAAAACTTCAGAAGGAATTGTAGTTATAAAAGCAATAGGAATGAAAATACTAAAAAAAACTCTTAAAGAAAATGAAAATGAATTTAGAGGAAATCGTCCAATATAAAGAAATGATCTTAATACTTCTATTGCATTCCAAGTCTTAACAAACCAAATAGTAGTAGTAGAGATAAAAAACCATAGGCTATATAAAATAAAAATCGAGCAACTTATCGTAATCAAGGATAGGGTCAGAAAACTTAAACTTAAACTTATTTGATTTATTCTTATACAGAAGAGTAATAAGAAAAATCCAAGCAATATTTCTAAAAATCCAGATGGATTTATTTTTTTTAATGAAATAAAAAATTGACTATCAATAGGTTTTAAAAGTATGAAGTCTAATGTTCCTTCTCTTATATGTTTAACTATTTCTGTAAGATTTGGATTAAACCATGTATTTGTTATTCCATTCAAAATTGTATAAATGCCTTGTATTATGAGTGCCTGTTCAAACTTCCAGCCTCCAATATATCCATTATTTTGAAAGAAAATAGATAATAGAAAAATGCTCCCTATTAAACTTAAAATTGCAGTAATTAAATCAACTAATATATTTGTCTTATACTCCAATTCAGAAGCTAAAGACGTATGTAAGAATTTTTTATAAACTTTTAGATATTTTCTTAAATTCATGACCCCATTGCTGTATATTTTTTCGTTCCTTCAGACCAGATTTTCTTAAATAATGGGAAAAGTAAAAAAATCCATAGAATTTGCATACTTAAGCCTCCGCTAATATTTGTTTCATTACCAGACAGTAAATTCGCAGGGAAATCAATTAGATATGGAAAAGGAGTCCAATAAATCCAAGATTTAACATATGAGGGAAATGAAACTACTGGAGCTAAAAGACCCGAGAGAAATAAAGTTGGAATAAATAACAATCTTTCTATCGATGATGCTTTCTCTGTCCAAAAACAAAGACATGCAACTATTGACTGGATTAAAAATTGAATCAAGAAGGATAAGAAAGTAGATACTATCGATAAGAGTAAAATACCTAAATTTGGTATCCATATACTTTCTGGATTAAAAATAAAAAAGAAAAATGCGATTATTAGTGCGAAAGGAAATCTCGTTATTTGTTCAGCAAGATGTTGTGCAAAATATCTGAAAAAAGGATTTAAAGGTTGGATTAAATACGGAGATACTTTCCCCATAAGAGAATCCTCTTCAAAACTAAATACAACCCAAACTACAGAAAACTGTCTTACAAAAAAAGCACATAAGAAATACCTAGAAAGCATTACCTCACTAATGTTTATGGATTCATTTAGATTATTATTTGTCCAAATATTTAACATGAAAAAAGGAATAATCCCTGAAATTGCCCATAATGCAATTTCTACCCTATATTCCATCATGTTTGAATATTGGACTTTTAATAAGGTGAATATTTTACGGTTAATCAAATTAAATATCATAATCTTTCTTGATTAATACCTTCCCAATAACTTCATCTATTGGTGGTTCATTTATAAAAAGGTCTTCAATTTCAAAATTATTTAGGATCGTTTTTAGTGAAGAGGTAATAGAATTGTTTTCAACTTTTAAAGTGATTTCATTCTTTATTTTATTTTTAACAGTAAATCCGGAATTGTGTAATTTAATTGCATCCTCTTCTGAGCGACAAACTATTAATATTTCTTTAACAGGAGAAAGTTTTTTTAATAATAGGTCAAGTTTTCCATCATATGATATCGCTCCTTCGTGCACGCATATAACTCTCTTACATAGCGATGTAATATCTTTCATGTAATGACTGGTTAGGCATATCGTTGCATTAGTTTCCTTATTATATTTTTGAAGAAATTTTCTTAAATTTCTTTGTGCATTAATATCTAATCCAAGTGTCGGCTCGTCTAAAAATAGAATATTTGGTTCATGTATCAAAGCTGCTAGTAATTCTGATTTCATTCTCTGGCCTAGTGAAAGTTTTCTAACAGGTATGAATAGCTCTTCATCAATTTCTAGCATTTCCGATAGTTTTTTTATCCTCTTATTAGCTTCGAACTTATCTAAGTCATATATTGATGCATTCAAATAGAATGATTCAATTGGCGGAAGATCCCAAATAAGCTGTTGCTTTTGTCCCATTATTAAGGTGATATTCTTTAGGAAATTCTCTTTTCTCCTGAAAGGTAAGTGGCCTGAAACCATAATCGAACCTTCACTTGGATAAATTAGTCCACAAAGCATTTTTAATATTGTTGTTTTCCCAGCTCCATTAGCACCTAGAAAACCTACAATTTCTCCTTCTTTGATTTCAAAACTTATATCTTTTATAACTTTTAAACTTTTTGTTTGTCTTCTAAAAAAATGTTTAATTGTTCCTTTTAAGCCTGGTTCTTTGGAAGAGATATCAAATGACTTAGATAAATTTCTTACTTCGATAATATTTTGTACCATTTCAATTTTTAATTACTGAAATTTTATATTTAAATAAATTTTTAAATTATTTTTATTTTAGAAAATTTTTTAATCAATTAAAAAATATCTTTAAACGATACAATCAGCCAGATAAAAAAGTTAATTGGATTAAGTAACTCGCTTACTTTATTTTTATTCTCATAATTTAATTCTCTTAAAAAATCAAATATAAAATTACTATTCTCTTTTTTATCATTATTTTTTTTAATTATATTACCATTTTCGTCGATAAGATCAATTTCATCCTCAAAAAACCATTGCTCTTTTCCATTAGATAATTGCAAGACAACTCCAATACCTTTGCCATCAGTTATTCTGAAATCACTTATCTTACCTAATGAAGAAACATTTATCGCGTCAATAGTTTCTTTGGTAAGTCTATCCCTCGATAGTTCTAGGTTAACTTGAACTGAATTACCTATCTTAACCTTATCTAAAATTGACATTTTTAGGTTATTATACTTAGTGATAGTTGATTAATGCGATTAATTCAGAATTATTGATATGTTCCAATAATTACGATTTTTTGAAAACAGCTTCAAGTATTCTCTTTATTGAAATTGTTAATACTCTCAAAAAAATAAAAAACAAACCTAACCAACCCAATATGACAGCTATTGATAACATGCTTGAACCTAAATCACGCTGTAGCAAATTCTGCATATAATTTTTCTAAATATAAAATTTTACTTTACCCTATTAAATTACCTATTAAAGATGTAAATGTTCAAAATTCAGATTATTTTAAATTTTTTTTATTGGCGTATTTAATAGATATGATTTGTGAGTTAAAATTTAGTTATAAAATTAATTTAATAACTTGGACCTATCTTTGAATACATACATCGGAATACTTTTTATCATTACTGGCCTAATAGTTAGAGTTGACTTAAAATTTTCTATTCAAAAAGATCTCAAATAATTTATTATAAACTCTTGTTAGTGAAGACGTTATAGTCTTTATTTTTATAATTTCTAAAATATTGCAACAACTAAAAAAGCAGCTATAAAGCTGCTTTTAAATGGTGGCGGGGGGGAGATTTGAACTTCCGACCTTCGGGTTATGAGCCCGACGAGCTACCAGACTGCTCTACCCCGCGTCATATACATAGCATACATCTGAAAGGGTTAATTTTTTCTGTTTTTTTAGGATTCTTGGAATTTTACTTTACCTTTAACTTCAAGTCGTACTCCTTCAGAGAAATTAAACACCTTATCTTCGATGTCTTGAATTCTTAAGTCAGATATCCACTCTAACTGTTTTAGTAAGTGAAGACTAACAGCATGCTTTGCTCTTTTTGAACCGTCTTCTACTTTTAAAGCTAAACCTATCCCTTCATTTACTTTACATAGACACTGTATTCCCTCGGCTCCACCTTTACCTATAACGTTCCCATGAGAAGCTTTAATTATTTCTGTATCAAATTTATTATTATCACTTATCATTGTTGGGTTTATTGTCATAGCTCTACTTATTTGTTCTAATTCAGGATTTTCGGAACTGCTCAAAAGTGAATATAACCTCGACATTTCTAATAGTTTTAAATAAAGAGTGGGTGCACCACAATCATCACGTTCTGCAATTATTTCAGATGACGGGATTTCAAGTAATTCAGATACAATTCTGAATATTTCTATTTGAAGAGGATGATCCCCCTTTAAGTAACTATCTAATGGCCAATTCATTTTTTTGCATGTAGCTAAAAAAGCAGCATGTTTACCAGAACAATTATGTTCTAATGCACTTGTCTTAGATTTTGGACATTTTAGATTTTTAATGTCAATGTCATATTCCCATAAAATTTTAAATGCTTCCCTTGTATGAATTTTTGATCCACTATGTGACCCGCATGCTAAAGCAATTGATTTTGATTCATTATTGATTTTTGATGCAGCTCCACTGCTAACAAAAGGTATGGCTTGAAAAGGTTTTAGTGCTGACCTTATGAAACTTTTGTATTCTGGATTTCCTGCACACATTAAAACCCTCCCTTTTTTATCAGTGATAACTGCATGAATTTTGTGGATCGACTCAATATTTGATCCTCTTATTAGGGTTGCTTGTAAGGGAGGATTGTTAGAGGTGTAGAGGTTTTTGAAATTAGAACTCATTTAAAAATTATTATATTGAAAAATTAAGATACCAGACAAAGCTAGGACTGAGATAAAAGAAAAAATTTGAATTAAATTTTTTAAAATGGGCTTTACCTCAATTGAGGCAATAAGTGATTCTTTTTCTTTCAAAACTAATGGCTTTTCCCATACTTGACCGTCATACCAACCTGATTCCTCATACTCAACTTTTTCAGATATTAATCTTTTAAATATATGGTTCCAACCTAAATATAACCTCAATGAAATTAAAAGAGGTATTGATAAGCTGCTAAAAAAGCTTAATAAAATATATTTTAAAGGGGATGTTTTAAAATATACACTTCCCGAAGAAATGACAAGAAATATAACAAAAGCTCCTACCCAGAATTTAACCAAAATAAGAATTAGTGACTTTTTTGTTTTTGGCCAAGAAAAAACTTTAGATTTTGATAATTCTATGAATTCATTTGTTGGTTGTTGCTCTCTAGGTACAGGACACTTAGATTCGTTCATAAAATATACTATGGAAATATAAGATTATCCCCATTACTCCAAAACGATTCAAGATCATAATATTTTCTTATTTCTGGTTGAAAAATATTTACTATCAAATCGCCATAATCGAGTAAAGCCCATTTCGCTTCGTTAACCCCTTCTTTTCGTATCGGTTCAATTTTAGCCTTCTCTCTAAGTTCTCCCTCTACAGAGTTTGTTATAGATCTAACTTGTACATCAGATAATCCCTCTGCGATTAAAATCCATTCGCTTATAAAAGATACTTTGTCAATTTTTATAAGTTTTATATCTTTTGCCTTTTTTTCATCACATGCTTTAGCTGCCATTAAAACCAAATCTTTATTGTCCATAAACATTTTCGCTTGAGACTGATTTTTCTGAACCTTCTTGCTGAGATAATTCTGATCTTGCTTTTTCTGCACTTCTTCTTAAGGCATCTAATCTGTCTTCAAAGAAACTTCTTTTTTTCTTTTTTCGTGTCTTATCTATTAACTCCTTTAATGCTCCTCCAAGACTTTTATAAGCATTTGGAATGCTGTATCCAAATCTACAAGCAAGATCTATAGCTCTTTCATCTGCATAAATAGCATCTTGAAGTTTTTTTTCTGAATTATTTTTTAAATATAATCTATAGCCTGCAAAACTTGATAAACCAAGAGCAAGTAATAAAAGTAAACCATCTTGGACCCATAACTCTCCTATAGCCCCTCCAAGACCTATTGCAAGAGCAGCCATTTCCCATCCATCTCTGGGAATTGTGTCATTTTGAATTTTTCCCACCTCGTGCCAAAATAATAAATTTCTATGGTCAATAGCAAAGTTATCCCATTCCTCTAAATCTATTTGAATTTCTACTTCGTCACGACCGATTTCCTCAAGTGTTATTAAAGGTGGGTCTATAGCCGCAGCAGCTTCAACAAATACCCAACTTTCATTCTCCGGAGGCAACAAATTTTTAAGTCGCTGAAGTTCGCTCATAAAATATTAATTTCTTCCAATACTATAGAAACAAATGTTGCTTTTCAAGTAAGTTGATTAACATCTGATGATTTATAAGTAGCATGTGATAAATGAAGTTTTTAAATTATGCCTCAAAGAGGTGATCTGAAAAAAATTCTTATTCTTGGTTCGGGACCGATTGTTATAGGGCAAGCATGCGAATTTGATTACTCTGGTACTCAAGCTTGCAAAGCTTTAAGAAATGCTGGTTATGAAATTGTCTTAATAAATTCAAATCCAGCATCAATAATGACTGATCCTGAGATCGCAAGTAAAACATATATTGAACCATTGACTCCTGAAATTGTTTCTCAGATCATTTTAAGAGAAAAACCTGATGCGATTCTTCCCACTATGGGGGGGCAAACCGCTTTGAATCTTGCCGTTAAACTATCAGAGTCAAATTTTTTAAAGCAAAATAATATTGAATTAATTGGTGCTGATTTAAGAGCTATTAATAAAGCTGAAGATAGAAAATTGTTTAAAGAATCGATGGAGAAAATTAATGTAAAAGTTTGCCCTTCAGGCATCGCATCTAATCTGGATGAAGCTATGGAGGTATCCAAAAAAATTAGTTCCTATCCTTTTATTATAAGGCCTGCATTTACATTAGGTGGAGTAGGAGGTGGTATCGCTTTTAACCTTGAAGAATTTGTAGAATTGTGTAAATCAGGTTTAGAGGAAAGTCCAAGTAATCAAATATTGATTGAAAAATCACTTATTGGATGGAAAGAGTTTGAACTAGAGGTAATGAGAGATACTGCTGACAATGTTGTAATAGTCTGCAGTATTGAAAATATAGACCCAATGGGTGTCCATACTGGAGATTCGATTACAGTCGCTCCTGCCCAGACTTTAACAGATAAGGAGTATCAGAGATTAAGGGATTTGTCATTGAAAATCATTAGAGAGGTAGGAGTTGAAACAGGAGGGAGTAATATTCAATTTGCAATAAATCCATCTAATGGAGAAGTAATTGTTATAGAAATGAATCCCCGTGTGAGTAGATCCTCGGCTTTAGCAAGTAAAGCAACCGGATTCCCAATAGCTAAGATTGCAGCTTTATTATCCGTTGGCTATACACTTGATGAGATTATTAATGACATTACAAAAAAAACACCTGCATGTTTTGAGCCATCTATTGATTACGTAGTTACCAAGGTCCCAAGATTTGCTTTTGAAAAGTTTAAAGGCTCTTCTAATACTTTAAGCACTGCCATGAAATCTGTTGGTGAGTCAATGGCAATAGGTCGTTCTTTTGAAGAATCATTTCAGAAAGCATTAAGGTCATTAGAAGTAGGTGTTTTTGGATGGGAATGTGATTCACAAGACGAATTTAAAAATGAGAGTCAAATTAAAAATAGTTTAAGAAACCCTACATCTGAAAGAATCCTCCTAATTAAAAAAGCTATGCAGCTTGGGAAAACTAATACGTACATTCAAGAAATTACAAATATAGATTTATGGTTTATCGAAAAATTACGTAATATCTTTAATTTTGAAAATGATTTTTTGAAAGATAAGGAACTTTATACTCTTGATAGGGACTTGATGTTACATGCTAAACAATTAGGCTTTTCAGATCAACAGATAGCAAAGTTAACTAATTCTGAATTTTTTGAAGTAAGAAAGTATAGAAAAAAACTTAATATAATTCCAATTTATAAAACTGTTGATACTTGTTCAGCAGAATTCTCATCATCAACTCCCTATCATTATTCAACTTACGAAGAATCATTCATTAATTTTAATTCTCAAATTTTTGATAGCGAGATTTCTGAAAATAGTAAATCAAAAAAAATTATGATTCTAGGAGGAGGTCCAAACAGAATTGGTCAGGGAATCGAATTTGATTACTGTTGTTGTCATGCATCATATCAAGCTTCTACAAATGGTTATAAAACAATAATGGTTAATAGTAACCCTGAAACTGTATCAACAGATTATGATACTAGCGATATTTTGTATTTTGAGCCTGTAACTTTGGAGGATGTGCTTAACATAATAGAAGCTGAAAACCCTTATGGTTTGATTGTTCAATTTGGAGGTCAAACTCCTCTGAAATTATCGTTATCTTTATTTGAATGGCTTAAATCTAATGATGGGATCAGAACTGGATCAAAAATTCTTGGGACTTCCCCAATATCTATAGATTTAGCAGAAGATAGAGAGGAATTTACAAAAATTCTTGAAGAATTAAGTATTAGACAACCTTTAAACGGTATTGCACGTAATCAAAATGAAGCAGAAATAGTAGCAAAAAATATAGGATTCCCCTTAGTTGTAAGACCTTCTTATGTTTTAGGTGGAAGGGCAATGGAAATTGTTAAAGATGAGAATGAATTATCAAGATATATCTCTGAAGCAGTTAAGGTATCGCCTGATCATCCAATCCTTCTTGATCAATATTTGAATAATGCAATTGAGATAGATGTTGATGCTTTATGCGATTCAGAGGGCTCTGTTGTAATTGCAGGCCTAATGGAACATGTGGAACCTGCTGGAATTCATTCAGGAGATTCAGCTTGTTGCTTACCATCCATTTCTCTCTCAAAATCCACAATAGAAAATGTAAGAAACTGGACTAAATTAATTGCACAAAGATTAAATGTTGTTGGTTTAATTAATTTGCAATTTGCAGTAATAAATACAAATAATAAAGAAAATAAATTATTTATTCTTGAAGCAAATCCAAGAGCTTCTAGGACAGTTCCATTTGTTTCAAAAGCCATAGGTAAACCTGTTGCAAAATTAGCTACTCAGTTAATGCAAGGTTTTACTTTAGAAGATCTTAATTTCACAGAAGAATTTACTCCGAGATATCAGGCAGTAAAAGAGGCTGTTTTACCTTTTAAAAGATTTCCTGGATCTGATACATTACTTGGTCCTGAAATGAGATCTACTGGAGAAGTAATGGGTTTAGCTAAAGATTTTGGAATTGCTTATGCCAAGTCGGAATTGGCAGCAGGTAATGGTGTTCCTTCAGAAGGAGTAGCTTTTTTGTCTACAAATGATTTGGATAAAAAAAATCTTGAGGAAGTTGCCAGAGAACTCTTGATTTTAGGATTTAAATTAATCGCAACAAAAGGCACAGCTGCGTATTTGGTTAATCTAGGAATTCAAGTTGAAGAAGTTCTAAAAGTTCATGAAGGAAGACCAAATATTGAGGACCTAATTCGTTCGGGACTTATTCAATTAATAATTAATACCCCAATTGGCTCACAGGCTCTTCATGATGATGCTTATTTAAGACGTGCTGCTTTAGAATATAATATTCCCACTTTTACAACTATTCCTGGAGCGAAAGCAGCCATTAAGGCGATCAAAGCTTTGCAATGTAATAAAATTAATACTTACTCTCTTCAAGAAATCCATAATTATTAAAATTTTATTCCAAGTTTTTTAGTTTTTCTCTTAATTGATTAACTAAAGAGCTACGACTAATTGAAAGTAATTTGAGGGTATCTTGGTGCATTTTAAGTTGTGTCTCCGCCATTTGTAATACTTTTATAGATTCTTTTATTTCATTAGAAAGTTCATTTATTAAATATTTTTTGCCTTCAAAGGTTAAAACTGGATCTGCAGAATCATTTGTGTTTTCGCTCATGGATTTACTTTTTTAATTAATAAGATAGAGTCATAATTTTTTAATCAATTGTTTTTCACATAATTCTTTATAAATCCCAGGTTTACTTATTAAATCAATATGTTTCCCAACTTCAATAATTTCACCTTTATCGAAAACAACTATTTTATTTGCCTCTTGAGTAGTGGCTAATCTATGAGCAATTACAATAACTGTTCTATCTTTCATAGCTCTATTAAGTCCTTTTTGTACTTCAGATTCTGATTCTGCATCTAACGCACTCGTGGCCTCGTCTAAAAGAAGAATTGATGGGTTCCCTAGTATTGCTCTTGCAATTGCTATCCTCTGTATCTGCCCCCCCGAGAAGTTTGAACTTCTTTCAGTTATCTCAGTTTCATATTTCTCAGGAAGCTTTTGAATGAAGTTGTGAGCATTTGCTTTTCTAGCTGATTCTATAACTTCTTCTTTGGTGAAATTTCTGCCCATTCTTATTACATCAATAATTGTTCCTGAAAACAAAAAAGGCTGTTGTTGTACTAGTGCAATGTTTTTTCTAATATCTTTTGTATTTAATATTTTGAGATTTTTATCATCTATAAAAATGTCTCCATTATTTGGAGTTATAAACTTTAATATCAAAGCCAACATTGTACTTTTGCCAGCTCCAGAAGCTCCAACAAATGCTGTGACCTCCCCTCTTTTAATTTCTAAATTGATATTTTTAAGTACTTGATTATCTTTTTTGTAAGCGAAATTTACTTTCTTGAAACTTATCTTGCCTTCAAAATTGGATATCCTTCGTAAATTTTCTTTATCATCTTCGACTGGTTCTTTATTTATATTTTGCAACCTTTTTATTGAAGCTTCTGCCTGTTTATAGTCATTATAATTTGTACTTACATGGCTTATTGGATCAATAAGCATTAATATTGCTGCAAAAAAACTACTAAATTCTTGGCTTGTAAGAAGGCCTAGATTAATTCTTGCTGCTCCTAAACCTAATATTGCTAATATTCCAAATGCTTCAACAAATCCTACAACTGGATGTTGAAGTGCAAGTAGTTTTAATGTTTTATATTTTGCTTTTTTATTTGTACTTAATCTTTTATAAAATCTTTTCTCAATCCAATTTTCTGCAGCAAAAGCTCTTATCGTGGACATTCCATTTATAGATTCACCTATTAAACCTGCTAAATTACTTGTTGATTCTTGACTTTTTTCGGATGCTAATAAAACTCTTTTTCCAAAACTGTTAACTGAAAGAATAATTAATGGTGCTAAAACTAATGTTGATACTGTTAGTGACCAGTCTAAATAAAACATGTAGATTATTACCGCTAACAACTGTAAAGAACATGGAATAGTATCTTGAGCTGTTTTATAAATAACTTCGCTTACCCTGTCAGCATCTTCCGTAAGTCTATATGTGATGTCCCCAGCTGAAATATTTTCAACAGAATTCATCTTTATTTTTTGAATTCTGCTAAATAAATTTCCTCTCATTACTTCACTAATTTCTAAAGATGGCTTTGCTATGAATACATCCTGTCCAAATTGAGCAGTTTTTTGAACTAAAAATACAATTAAAGACTTAATTATTATGCTAGAAACTTTTGAGAGATCACCTGAACCAATTGCTGGGATTAAGTTTCCAGCTAAATAAGCTAATAAAGGCCAACAAGCTACGTAAATAAGCATGCATATAAAACCCTTGATAAACCTATTTGAATATGGCCTGACTGGTGGTATTAGTCTCAAGATATTATATATTTAATTGTTTATCTTACTTTATCAATATCTTTGAGTATAAAAAACAATGAAATTGGATCAATTCTTAAAATGGAAAAATTTGGTATCTTCTGGTGGCGAAGCAAAAATTTTTATCAAATCCGGTTCTGTTAAGGTTAATGGTGTAATTGAGACTAGGAGAGGAAGGCAGTTAAACAAAGGAGATAAAGTAATATTTCTAAAAAATGAATTAATTTTTGAATAGTTAGCTTATTCAACTCACTTTGTATTAGTATATTTTTCTTGGAGATAGTATTTTGAGAAAATCTGTAATTGCTGGTAATTGGAAAATGCACATGACTTGTGCGGAAGCTAAATCCTACTTAGAAGAGTTTATTCCTTTAATAAAAAACATTAAAGACGATCGTAAAGTTGTTATTGCTCCACCTTTTACAGCTATTTCAACCTTTGCGGATAATTCTGATTTTGATTATTTAGAAATTTCTAGTCAAAATATTCATTGGGAAGATCAAGGGGCATTCACTGCAGAAATATCTCCAAAAATGCTTCTTGAACATGGTGTATCATATGCAATCGTTGGACATAGTGAACCAAGGAAATATTTTAGTGAAAGTGATGAACAAATTAATAAAAGAGCATTTTTTGCTCAATCTAGTGGACTTACTCCAATAGTTTGTGTAGGAGAAACATTAGAACAAAGAGAGAGAGGAGAAGCTGTTAGAGTTATTACTAGACAGGTTGAACAAGGATTAGAAAATACAGATCCATCTAATTTAATTGTTGCTTATGAACCAATATGGGCTATTGGCACTGGTAAAACATGTGAGGCAGAAGACGCTAATAAGATATGTTCTTTGATTCGGAAATTAATAGGTTTTGATGATGTAATTATTCAATATGGTGGATCTGTTAAACCTAATAATATTGACGAAATCATGTCAATGAGTGATATAGATGGTGTGTTAGTTGGAGGGGCTTCATTAGATCCGAATAGTTTTGCGAGAATTGCAAATTATCAATAAGAAAAATCCATGGCCAAAAGGGTGGGGCCAAAAAACTTCAATTATGGGAGTTATTAATTTAACTCCTGATTCATTTAGTGATGGTGGTGAATTAGACTCCACAAAAAAAGTTATAGATCAAGTAGACCATTTCTTGAGCAATGGTGTTGATGTTATTGATCTTGGCGCTCAAAGTACGAGACCTGGGGCTGAAGAAGTTGGATCTAGTAAAGAAATAAAAAGATTGATCCCATATCTAAAATTAATAAAATCTGAATTTCCAGATGTTTTAATTTCTATTGATACATTTAATTCTGAAGTGGCTTATGAAGCTCTTTTAAATGGTGCTAACTGGATAAATGACGTCACTGGAGGAAGAAGAGATATAAAAATTTTGGATGTTGTATCAAAATTCAACTGTCCATTCGTCATAACTCATAGTCGTGGTAATAGTCAAAATATGAATCAACTCTCTAATTACCAGAATGTATTGAGTGATGTTAAGTGCTCGCTTGATAATTTAATAAAAAATGCTTTAGAAAAAAATATATCTGAAAGAAATATTATAGTGGATCCTGGAATTGGTTTTTCAAAGAATATCATTCATAATTTGGAAATCTTGAGAAACTTAGATTTATTTAAAAAATGGAATTTGCCAGTTTTGATAGGTGCATCTAGGAAGAGATTTATAGGAGAAATTTTGAATGAGAAAAATCCTAAAGAAAGAGATATAGGAACACTTGCAATAAGTTGTCTTTGTTCTCAATTTAATATTGACATTGTGAGGGTTCACAACGTCAAACTAAATTATCAAATCCTGAAAGTAGCTGATAAGATTTACAGAAAATAATAAATTTATTATTCTTTAACTCCTTCAATTTTATCCTCTACCTCTTGATATAGTTCTTTCAACTGTTCAATATTCTCATCTGAAGTTTCCCAATATCCTCTACCATTAACTTCTAGCAAAGTTCCAACAATTCTTCTGAAACTATTAGGATTAAGATCCATTAATCTTTTCCTCATCTCTTCGTCATTTATAAATGTTTCATTAGTTTCTTCATATACAAAATTATCTACTTGACCACTTGTTGCACTCCAACCAAGAGTGTAATTAAGTCTGTTAGAAAGTTCTCTAACTCCTTCATAGCCAGATTTAAGCATACCTTCATACCACTTAGGATTTAAAAGTTTTGTCCTTGAGTCTAACCTGATGGTTTCTCCAAGTGTTCTAACTTGTGCATTAGAAGTAGTAGTGTCAGCTATATAGCTACTTGGTTCTTTTCCGTCATCTCTAAGTGTCTTAATCAATTTTGTTGGATCTGAATCAAAATAATGACTTACATCTGTTAATGAAATCTCTGAAGAATCAAGGTTTTGAAATGTAACATCTGCTGTTTTCATTACTGACTCAAATACCTCTCTTTTTTGATTCATCTCACCTGGATTATCAGCATTAAAAGCATATGTTTTGCGTGATAAATACATTTCTTGTAATTCATTTTCTTCCTCCCAAGTTGAGTTTTCTACAGCCAAATTAACATTTGAACTGTAGCTCCCACTTGCGTTAGAGAATACTCTCGCTGAAGCTTCTCTGATAGAGGTACCTTCTTTTTCTGCTTGTTCAAACGAATGTTTCCTTACAAAATTAGATTCCAATGGTTCATCTGCCTCAGCCGCTAATTTGACCGCTTGATCTATTAATGCCATCTGATTTATAAATAAATCTCTAAAAACTCCTGAGCAGTTAACTACTACATCTATTCTTGGCCTACCTAATTCTTCTAAAGGGATTAATTCTAATTTGTTGATTCTTCCAACAGAATCTGGTTTTGGTTTTACACCAACAAACCATAAGATTTGAGCAAGTGATTCTCCATAAGTTTTGATGTTATCAGTACCCCATAAAACACAAGCTATTGTTTCAGGCCAGCTCCCTTGCTCTTCCTTTTGTCTCTCAATTAATTTGTCTACAACCGACTTTGCAGCAGCTACTGCTGCTGTAGTAGGGATTGATTGTGGATCAAGTGCATGGATATTTTTACCACTGGGTAAAACACCTGGATTTCGTATAGGATCTCCACCTGGTCCAGGTAAAACATAGTTGCCATCTAATGCTTTAATGAGACTATCCATTTCTTTATCAGCACAGACCTGTTCCAAACAGAAAAGTAAGTAATCAAATAATTTATTTAATTCCTTCTGGTTAACTTCATTAAATCCATTTAAGTTACATACCCTTAGCCAAGGGGTAGGTAAATTCAAACCAAATACTTTAAGGAAGTCAAACAATTTGGAAAGAAGTGATTTTTCTAAATAAACTCTGCCATCAACAATTTTTAAAGAGTTGACCATGGCAAAAATAGACTCTCTTGCTGTCTTTATAATTTTTTCATTTAGCTCTACAAATTTGAGTTCCCCTTTATTATTACCATCATAAATTTGTTCAATATTCAGCCCTATGGATTCTGCTAGCAATCCTGGAAGAGATCTTAATCCCTCTTGCTCTCTCTCTAATGATGCAATATTTACAAGAGTTGCGACTGCTTCTTCTGCTGTTGGAGCTTCTCCAATAGTATGAAGACCGCAAGGTAATAATCTACTTTCAATTTCCATCAACTGTTTATAGATATTACCAACAAATAAATCTCTTTCATCAATTGATAGTTCTTCTACATCTTTTGAAGGTAGCTCAACATCTTTGTCAAGATTACATTGTTTAGAGGTCTCTACTATTGCATTAACTATTTGAATACCCCTACTATTTTCTCTTAATTGTTGATAAGAACCAACAAGTTCACTTAATTCTTTAAGTCCTTTGTAGAGCCCTGCATTTTCTGCTGGAGGAGTTAGATAGCTAATGGTTGAGGCGTAACCTCTCCTTTTCGCGATAGTTGCTTCAGAAGGATTATTAGCAGCATAGTAATACAGATTAGGTAATGATCCAATGAGAGAATCCGGATAGCATGTTTCACTCATACCCATCTGTTTACCAGGCATAAATTCGAGTGATCCATGAGTTCCAAAATGAAGAATAGCATCAGCTCCCCAGATTTTTTCTACATAGGTGTAATAAGCGGCAAAACCGTGATGAGGACTCGCACTTCTTGAATAAAGTAACCTCATCGGATCACCTTCGTAACCGAATGTAGGTTGTACACCTATAAAAACATTTCCAAAATGTTTTCCATAAATAAGTAAATTTTGTCCGTCACTATTTAGATTTCCAGGTGGTTTACCCCAATTCTCTTCAAGCCTTTGTGAATATGGTGTGAACTCCTCGTATTCTTTTACTGACATTTTATGAGCAATATTTAACTCTGGAGATCCCTCCATTGCTTCAGGGTTATTAATTACTTTTTCCATTAATTCTTTTGAATTACTTGGAAGTTCATCTATTTGATATCCTTTCGATTTCATTTCAAGGAGTACTCTGAAAATTGAACCGAAAACATTTAAGTATGCTGCCGTACCAACATTTCCTTTGTCTGGTGGAAAACTAAATACTGTGATGGCTAATTTTTTGTCCTTTCTTTGTTTAACCCTTAAGGATGACCATTTTATGGCTCTTTCAGCTATTAAATCAACTCGATCTTGTAACGTATGCGCCTTACCTGTAGCATCATCACGACCTGAGAGAATAATAGGTTCAATAGCACCATCAAGCTCTGGAATTGCAATTTGAAGTGCTACCTGAACTGGGTGTAAACCTAGATCACTATCTTCCCATTCTTGTGTGGTTTGGAAGACTAATGGAAGTGCGACCATATAGGGTGTGTTTAGCCTTTTTAGGGCTTCAATAGCTTTAGGATGATCTTGTCTTGCTGGCCCACCAACTAGTGCAAATCCTGTTAGAGATACAACTCCGTCTACTATAGGTTGGTCCTTATTTATCGAATCATAATAAAATTCATTAACTGGTTTAGAAAAATCTAGACCTCCACAAAAAATAGGTAGTACTCTCGCACCTCTGTATTCCAATTCTTGAATAACAGCAACGTAATGAGCATCATCTCCCGTAACGATATGACTCCTTTGAAGCACTAAACCTATTGTTGGAGTTTTGTCATCTTTAGGATTTATATCTTTCCTATTATTTTCCCAATTTTGATATTCTTTAAGACTTTCAAACATGCAAGGAGCAAGAGGATGCCAAATTCCTAAATCTGGGAATGTTTCTGGGTCTTGAATTTTGAATTCTTCTATTTGATCTTTTATGATCTCTGAAACAGCATACTTTTCAGAAATCATTAACAAGAAGTTTTTTAAGTTCTCAGTGGTACCACCTAACCAGTACTGAAAACTCAGAATAAATGTTCTGGCATCTTGAGCTTTTTCTACTGGTAGATATTTAAGTATTGAAGGTAGTGTATTTAATAACTTCAACATTGAATCTTGGAAACTTGCTCCATCAGATTCTTTTTTCTTTTTTATTAAATCTCCAATAATACTTTTAGATTGACCAAGTTGGGCCATGCTAAATGAACCTAACTTATTTAATCTCATTACCTCTGGCATGGAGGGGAAAACTATTGATGCTTTTAGTTTGTCTTTAAAAGGAGATACTGCATCAACCACTTTTTGAGCAAGGTCTTCAATGAAAATTAGAGAAGCTACGAATATATCTGCATTAGCTATATCTTTTTTAAAATCTTCAAAATTACTATCATTCCTAAGTTCTTCGATAAGATAGCCGCTAAGGTCTATACCTATAGGCCCATTCATTTTATTTATTGACTTTGCAGCTTCCGTTAAGGAATTTTGGTATTGTGGCTCAAGGACAACATAAACTGCTTTTATTACAACTTTGTGTTTGTTATCCTCAACAGGAAATACTCTGCGGTTTGCTGAGTGGACCTGCGTAAACATTGATTTTCTTTAAGTATTTCTACCAGCCTACGAATGAAAAGACGTTATTGTGTGCAATATAAATAGCGTGTAACAACCTTTAAAAAAAATTTTAAAAAAAAATGATTGAAAATTCTAAAAAACCCGTACCAGTACTAGTTTCCGGAGCTTTAGGCAGAATGGGAAGCGAAGTTATAAATACTGTATTAAATTCTACAGATTGTGAACTTGTCGCAGCAATCGACATAAACGAAAAGAACAATGGCTCAAATATTTCTGAATTATTGAATGTAAAAAATTGTGATGTTTTTGTTTCAAATGATTTTGAAGGAACTTTATGTTCCGTTAGTCAAAATTATAGAAATGAAAAAATCAAACCTGTTTTGGTTGATTTTACGCATCCTGACTCTGTATATGAAAATACCAGATCAGCTATTGCATATGGGGTATCACCAGTAGTAGGAACTACAGGTCTAAGCCCTTCGCAAATAAAAGATTTGTCTGTTTTTGCTCAGAAAGCATCGGTCGGTTGTGCAATAATTCCTAATTTTTCAGTAGGTATGGTTCTTCTTCAGCAGGCGGCATCTGTAGCTGCAAGGTTTTACGACAATATTGAATTAATTGAGATGCATCATAATCAAAAAGCTGATTCTCCTAGTGGGACCTGCATAAAAACAGCAGAAATGATTGAAGAATATCCAAAGAAATTTAATCAGAATTTAGTAAAAGAGTCTGAGTCATTGAAAGGTGTACGCGGTGGGCTCAGAGATTCAGGAATTAATATACATTCTGTGCGATTACCAGGATTACTCGCTCATCAGTTAGTAATTATGGGATCTCCAGGTGAAACTTACACAATTAAACATGACACTATTGATAGAAAGGCATATATGCCAGGAGTTCTACAGGCTATTAAAAAAATTGGTAATTATGAAACTTTAGTTTACGGACTTGAAAAATTGATTTTTTAAAATGATAATTCCAATTAATTCAAGTCAAATTTCAAAACTTATTCCTGCAGTTGGTACAGGAAGCCAATTTAAGTACGCGTTGGGGAATCCTAGAAAAATTCTTCAAAGAGTAATAGTTTCTTCAATTGGTGGATTTATCTCATTAATTATTAGTTCGACTGGAGATCAAACTAATAATTTCTGGTTATTCCTATGTGTAGGCTTCTTTTTGTATATAATTTGGGGCCCAATTCTTGAATCAAGTAGGAAAAACTTGCAATTAAGAAAATATAAATTTTTTTCTATATTTGATGGCTATGTATCAGATATCTATAAAACAGAAAAGATTGAAAGTTCAAGAGAACAATCTAATAGGCAAGGTCGATTAGAAGTTATCGAAAACAAAAGGACTTGGTTAGTACTTGAATTAGAAGATGAAGATGGTTATTTGGAAAAATTAAGTTTTCCTATGGAAAATAAGCACAGTCAAATTAGGGTTGGTTCGAGTATCAGATGTTTAATAACATCTGATAACCGTAATTTTGACAGAGATTTTTATTTGACCGATGCTTGGCTTCCTGAAATTAACTTATGGGTTGGTGAGTACCCCTATTTACTAAGGCCGGCATTTGAGGAAATTTGCTATATTTATTTGAATAGGTAGTTGATGCTTTTATAATACGATGAAAAATAAATTCAATTTTAAAATTGTTGGATCAGGACCCACAGGTTTATTACTTTCAATTGCACTTTCAAAATTTGATTGCAATATTTTTTTAACTGATTTATTAACAAAAGATAGATTAATTGATAAAGATAAAACTTATGCAATTACTCACTCAACAAGAAAAATCTTATCTAAATTCAGACTTTGGGAAAAAATAGAACCATTTTTATTTGGCTTTGATACCCTTTCCATTTCAGATAGCGTAACTTCTGCTTTCACCAATTTATCAACTTCTGACTTAGATGATGATATAAGTTCTGCCGAAAATATTGGTTGGGTAGTTAAACATTCGGATCTCATGAACGTATTTTTTCAAGAGATTGACAATTATGAAAATATTTTTTTTATTACACCACAGAGATTGTTACGTAAAAAAATATTATTTGATTATCAATTCTTTTCAACAGGAGCAAACTCACTTGATAAAAAATTCATAGATTTTGTTGATATAAAAAAATCTTATAGTCAGTCTTGTTTAACTTTTAAAGTTTCTCTTAGAGGTCATCGTGAAAAACGAGCTTATGAAATTTTTAGAAAAGAAGGCCCACTTGCATTATTACCTTTAGAAAAAAACTTATATCAAGTAATTTGGACTTCCAGTACATTAAAGACAATTGAAAGGTTGAATTCTGACAAGAATTTTTTAATGGATAATTTATCAACAATCTTGCCTAATGAATTTAAGTTGGACCAAATAATTGGCGAATTTAATATTTTTCCTGTTTCATTATCCTTAAATTTACCAGTTTTAAATTTTAAAAAATTAGTTTTTGTAGGAGATGCATTTCATACATTTCATCCTGTTGGTGGTCAAGGTCTAAATACTTGCTGGAGAGATGTTAATACTATTTATGATCTTTTTAATAAAAATACTTCTATTACTAAATTGCAATTGATATTATTTAAATTTAAGTATTTTTCAAGCAGAATTTTAGATATTATTGTCACTATTTTTATAACTGACTCGTTGATATCAATTTTTGCTAATCGAAACCTTTTTTTATTTCCAATAAGGAAATTTTCATTTTTACTTTTAAATAAATTTCTTTTTGCAAGAAAATTAGTTCTTAATCAAATGACTAAATCTCTTATTTACTCAAGTATTAAATAGGATTCATGAATAATTATTTATCTAGAGAAATGATAATTTTTTTATTTAATGTACTAGGTTTAGATGAATCTACTATTGAACTTGGTATAAAATTATCTTTAAAAAATAATACTCCATTACCAATATTATTGTGGAGTTATGGAATGCTAACTATTGAAGAGCTAGATAAGTTATATTCATTTTTATTTCAAAAAATGGATTAATAATTCTGTTATAATTTGTCCATATTTTAATAAAGAACAATTACAGTTTTAATTAGAGGAAATCAGGTATCAAGAAAATCTATAGAGAAACTTGATTTATTATTATTAATACTAGAAACTATAGACTTAAATGGAATCCAGTCCCTTTTCGCCTTATCAAATAGACTTAATCTAAATAATGTCCTACCAAATAAAATAACTATTTGGAAATTAAGGAACAATAACCCATTGAGAAAATCTTATGTTACTAACAATATTAAACTTAACGAATTCGATGCCTTAATTAGAATTACAGTTGAAATGTCTAGATATTTATATCCTTATATCAGAGAGATACTGAAATCTAAAGAAGATATTGATGAGAATTCAGTTATTTGGAATGATTTTAATAAAAGGTTTATTGAGTTGATTAAAGAGAGATTTAATATAGATAGTGTGAGAGTGAAAAAGCTTTTAAATCAAGCTGAGAATGATGAGATTATAATAAAGTGTTTGCTTATTTTATCTTTTTGCATTTCAAATCAGGGTTATCAAAAGTTGAAAAATTTTTTATACGATTTTTAATATGATCCAAAATAAATTGTCATTTCATCAATCTTCAGTAAGTCTCGAAATAATCGGATTGCCAGATTATTCTAATAATGAAAATAAAGATCAAATATCTATAATTTCTCAATGGAAATTAACCATAGTTGATAAACCACTTATTGAGGGCAAAATTGAACATTTAGGGCCTATTATGGATGCTTTTTATATTTATTCAAATCTTTTAATCAAAAACGAAATCCCAACATATGAGTCTAAATTAATCGATATAAAAGCCGATAATCTCCATATACATAATATTGTTCTCAAGAGCTCTAAACCAAATGTTAAGCCTCTAGTTTTAAAGATTGGTAATTCATTGCTTTCAGATACCATAAATTGTTTTGATCAGTTAAATGAATCGCCAAAAGTAAGAAGGATAATAACTGATATACATACTAACATTCCTAAAAAATTAAGATTTGGGTTAAGTAAAAAAGCTAAATTTTTCAATCTCTTTATCCCACCGTTTATTGCAATTTGCTCTTTAATTCTATTCTCTTCTTCTTTTATCTATTTTTATAGTCCTTTTGAAAATATAGAAAAAAAAGAACAAATAAATCCAGAATAAAGATCCATTAGCATCTTAAATACAAACGCGATACTATAGGTTAATTTCTTTTCAGAGTAATCCAAACCTATTCTTAGAGCTTTGATGTATGGCAGATTTAAACATCCCAAATTTGAATATTAAATCTGATAAAAATATTTTTAAAAAAAAATTAAATTTAAGAAGAAAATCTAAAAAACGACTATTTACTGAATCTTTCTTTTTGTTTATTTTTAGTATTTTATTAGTTTGTATAAATTATTTAATTCCTAATAAAAATTTGCTCCTACAAAACTTACCCACTACGATTAATAAATCTTTTTTATTAATAATTAACCTCTTTTCATATCTTTACGAAATATTTTTGGTGATTTTTATTTTTGTCTCTTCTTTTACTTCTCTTATTTTAATAATAGGTTCATTTAATAGGTTGTTGAAAATCTCTAAGAGAAAGTCAAAACAAATTTTTTATAAATAATTTCAAATAGGTTGCATTAGTCCACCACTTCCTGAATCAGAATCATCATCATCATTTTCTGTTTCTTCTCCAAATAATGCAAATATGCCTAGTACAATTGATGAAAGAATAATTGATAAGGGTAAAATCGAAGTTTGTATTCCGACGTCTATATATTCACCCATAAAATAAATAAATTTTTATAAACCTAACCGAAATCAAACTGATTCGCGGATTTTAAATAATTATTTAATAATTTATTCTCTTTTAATAAGTTCTTTATCGAAATTCTTTATTTCTCTCTCAAAAGAACTGAACCACAACATTAGTTGATCAATTTGATTTTGAATTTCAGTTACACCTAAACCCCTTATAGTGATGATCGATAATTGTTCGCCTTCATTAAAATAAAATTTATTTTGAACACTACTTGCCAAAGATTTTTTAAGAATTTTAAAAGTAGAATTTTTTAATTTTGTCTCAATCAAGATGTTTGGCTTTTTGAGCTTGATCTTATTAAAACCACATTTTTTAGCTAGTAATTTTAGTCTCATTATCATAATTAAGGACTCAACAGGTTTGGGTAAGTTTCCATATCTATTCACCCAGTCTGTAGCTAATTCAGTTAATTCATTATTACTTGAACATTCAGTAGCAGATTTGTAAGCCTCAAGCTTCTCTTCTCTGTTTAATATCCATGTTGCAGGTATAAATGCATTTATTGGTAGATCAATTTGAGTGTCGTTTACTTCAGGTATTTCTTGCCCACTGATTTCTGAAATCGCCTCATGGAGCATTTCTATATATAAATCATATCCAATAGCATTTACCTTTCCACTTTGTTCTTCTCCTAATAAACTACCAACACCTCTTATTTCCATATCTTTCATTGCGAGTTGGTATCCACTTCCCAGTTCTGAAAAATCTTTAATCGCTTTCAATCTTTGTTTCGCAGCGTCATTAATTTTATTTATATTTGGATAAAATAACCAAGCATGTGCTTGTACACCGCTTCTACCAACTCTCCCCCTAAGTTGATAAAGTTGTGATAATCCAAATTTGTGAGAATCTTCAATAATAATTGTATTTACTTTTGGGATGTCTAATCCACTTTCAATTATCGTTGTGCATATCATTAGATCTACTTCTCCATTATTAAAAGCAATCATTGCATTTTCAAGCTCTGTTTCGTTCATTTGCCCATGAGCAATAATAAATTTTAAGCTGGGAAACATATTTTTTAATTTGTTTACAGCTTGATCGATATCAGAAATTCTTGGAAGAACATAAAATATTTGTCCTCCCCTATCAAGTTCTTGATTAATTGCAGTTCTGATAACATCCATATCTATTTCAGATAAATATGTTTTTATTGATCTTCTTGATGGAGGAGGAGTATTTAATAAGCTCATTTGCCTCAGTCCAGATAAGCTCATATAGAGAGTTCTTGGAATTGGAGTAGCCGAAAGAGTTAAAACGTCTATGTTGGTTTTGATTTTTTTAATTTTCTCCTTTTGTCTTACTCCAAATCTTTGTTCTTCATCAATAACTAGTAGTCCTAAGTTTTTAATTTCAATTTCTTTTCCTAAAATTTGGTGCGTTGCTACAACTAAATCTATTTTATTATCTTTCAACCCTGCATAGATTTCCTTTCTTTCATTAACGGTTTTGAACCTATTTAGTAATGAAACTTTTATTGGGTAAGGTGAAAATCTATTATTTATTGTTCTCCAATGTTGCTGAGCTAGTATTGTTGTAGGTGCTAGCAATATTACCTGTTTGCCTGATGTAATAGCTTTAAAAATGGCCCGAACGGCCACTTCCGTTTTGCCAAATCCTACATCTCCACACACTAGCCTATCCATTGGCTTATCGCTTTCCATATCAGATTTTATTTCCTCTACAGCAGTAATTTGATCAGGTGTTGGTTGATAAGGGAATGATTCCTCTAATTCATCTTGCCAAGGACCATCTTTTGGGTAAATGTACCCCTTTAATTTTTCTCTCTTTGCATAAAGTTTTAATATATCCACAGCAACTTTTTTGATTTGTTTCTTATTTTTATCTTTTATTCTTTCCCATTCGGTCCCTCCTAATTTATTTATTTTTGGCTTTATTTTTCCACTTGATCTATATCTGTTAACACTACCAAGTTGATCAGCGGCAACACTTATCTTGCCATCTTGATACTGAATGACTAAATAATCTCTTGAATCTCCAGTTATATTTATTTTTTCTATTTTTAAAAATTTTCCTATTCCATGATTTTTATGAACTATAAAATCACCGGGACTAATCTTATTTACATTTATGTTTGAATTTACACTTCTTTTTTTTCTTCTTATGAATACATTATTAAAAAGAGATTGTTGTGAAAATAATTCTTTATCTGTAATTAGGACAACTTTCCATATCGGAAGATAAAAACCTTCGATTTCGTAATTGTTCTTATTTTTTAGAATTAAAGGAGTTGAATTATTAATAGCCTTAAATGCTTCATCAATATCATTAGGATTGTTTAAGAAGTTTGTATTACATTCGTGCTCAAAAAGTAAAGTCCTAGTTCTCAATGGCTGTGCTGATAATATCCATACTTTTTCATTGTTTTTAATATTTTTATTTATATCATTGGATAATTTTCCTATATTTTTAGAGTATGAATTTATTCTTTTATCATTTAATAAAAACTTATTATCAATATTGACTTTAGATTCAAATTCATAAAATTTTATCAAATTAAAATTTCCTAGTGAATTTAATATTTCGTCAAACTTTAAATGTAAATTAGGTTTTGCCTCTAAATTGATATCATTATTTTTAAGGTTATCATTTAATTCATACTTACAATTATCAAAATTACTTTCTGAATCTAGATACCAATTATTTGCAAATTTCGTACAAGCTTCTAATTCATCAATTACAAGAATTGTTTCCCTATCAATAAAATCTATTATATTAGAGGGTTCTTCTTCAATTATTCCTAAATAACGATCAAGATTATTTTTATTTATATCTTCTGAATTAAAAATACCGTTCTTAGAAAAATTATTTAACTTTTCTTTTATTAGCAAATCTAATCCAGCCTGTATTATTTCAATATTATTGATACTTTCTAATGTTTTCTGTGTATTGGGATCATATTCTCTTATCTTCTCAATTACATTATCAAAAAATTCTAATCTTATAGGAAACTCATTATTGACAGGATAAATATCTATTATTTCCCCTCTCCTACTCCAGAATCCCTCTGTTGAAGTTACATTATCCTTCGTATAACCAAGCAAAGTAAGTTTATTTGCTAATTCTTGAATCTCGATTTGAACACCTTTTTGCAAATCTAACTTGTTTTCAATTAATAAGTTTTTATTAATTAGATGAGGTTGTAGTGATCTCTCTGTTGATATAACAATATTAAGTTCATTTTTATCTTTTTTTATTAATTTGGATAAAACAGTAAGCTGACTAAATTCAATCTCTTTGGATTTATTAATTGATGAGTATGGTAGATGTTCTGTTGGAGGATAATATAAAACTGCTTTATCATTTATACTTTCAAAATAACCAATCCATTTGTAGGCAATTTCAACATTAGGACAAATTAATAATATATTTTTTCCCTCTTTTTTTGCGATGCTATCTAAGATTATTGATTTTGCATATCTACTTGAACCAACAATATTTAATTCATTATTTTTTGAAATTCTTTTTATTAATTCAGAAGTAATTTGTGAGTTCGAAATATAATCAACTAAAGTATTTAAACTCATTTATAGTTATCAATCTTGATTACAAATATCCGATACATTATATTAGATTTTATACTGATTGTGAATAATATTTGATGGATTCAGCTGCAATAAATTCTTTTATACCCACACTAGATCAGGTAGATAGTTGGTACGAAATCTTTACACTTTTACCAATATTAATCGCTCTAGAATTATTACTATCGGCAGATAATGCTGTCGCACTAGCTTCTCTTACTAAATCCCTTGACAGTTCAGAATTAAGGTCAAGAGCCTTAAATATTGGCATTACAATATCTTTATTATTTAGGATTATTCTGATCATATTATCTAATGTTTTTCTAAAGTTTATTCTTATTAGAGTTTTTGCTGGTTTTTATTTAATATACTTATTCTTCTCAAATGTTTTTTTAAATTCAGATATAGAAAACAATGAAAATGGGACAGATAATAATAAAAATAATTTTAGGTTCTTAAGGGTTGTAGCGCTTCTTTCAATAACTGATTTTGCTTTTTCCATAGATAGTATCACTACTGCAGTCGCTATCAGTGATCAATACGTATTAATTATATTTGGAGCAGTGATTGGAGTATTAGCCTTAAGATTTACATCGGGGATTTTTCTAAAACTTCTGGATATATTTTCTAGATTAGAAACAGCTGGTTACGTAGCAATTTTAATAGTGGGGATTAAACTTTTACTAAATACGTTAATTAAAGAATCTATTCTTCCAGACTATTATTTTTATTTTTTGATTCTTATTGCCTTCATTTGGGGATTCTCTAAAAAAGAATCTAAAACTTAATCTGAGAGATATTCACCTACTGATGGCTTTAACTGTTGTATCAATTGCTTTTTGCTAGAAATGTTTTTGCCTTCAAGTTTTGCTTCTAACAAAATGATCGGATCAGTTTTAGTGGAAATTATTATCCCTTCATTTTCTTTTACAGCAAGAATAATACCTGGTTTTGAATAATTGCTCATGAAAAGGTATTTTTCATTTTTAATTTCATCACTACTCAAAACTTTGATTTTAAGTATTTTTAGGTTCTTACCTCTAAAAGTTGTATTTGCTCGTGGGTATAATCCTTTTATTTTTTTAAAAATTTCAATTGCCTCATTACCCCAATCAACTCTAAAGTCTGATTTTTCAATCATTCGTGCGTAAGTAATTTCTCTTCCAAGGGCATTTTGTTTTGTTAATTGAAAATTAGTATTATTGTAAATATTTTCTTCGATTAGTGATGTGGCATTTAAAAATAATTTTGCAGATAAAATACTAAGTTTTTCTGATAGTGTATTTAAATTATCGTCATTATCAATTTTAATTTTTTCTTCCAATAATAAGTCGCCAGTATCTAGTCCCTCATTCATTTTCATAATTCCTACTCCAGTAAATTCATCGCCTTTAATTAGTGACCATTGGATTGGGGCTGCACCACGCCATCTTGGAAGTAATGAAGCATGTGCGTTCCAACATCCAAATTTTGGGATTTCTAATATCTCTTTGGGTAATATTTTCCCGTAAGCTATAACAATAAATAGATCACAAGATAGTGATTTAAGTTCATTTATAAAATGTATATTGTCTTTGATTTTTGCTGGAGTATAAATTTTTATAGATTCTTGCTCGGCAAGGCTTTTAACAGGTGAGGATATTAATTTATTTCCCCTAGATCTTTTTTTATCGGGTTGGCTAACTACTCCAATTACTTCGTGCTTAGATTTAATAAAAATATCAAGGCTCGCAATTGAATATTCAGGTGTTCCCCAGAATATAATTCTCACGCGTCACCAGTTATTGATAATTTATCTACCCAGATATGTGGAGAAATTCCACTTGTTGTTACTTCTTGGTTTGATTCAATATTTACTATATTCTTCAAAAGATATTTGATATCCCCTGCTACTGTTGCAGATTCTATTGAGATTTTTTTACCGTTTTTATAGATCCATCCATCAAATGGAAGAGAGAATGAACCTTGACTTGCTCTGACACCTGCATGGATTGCATTTAATTCTTCAATATAAACAAATTCTCCCTCATAAGTAGAGTGATCTAATGATGTTTTTAGATTTGAGTTTTCCTCTGATTTCTCAACTACTATCCAATCAGGAGATACTGAGACTTTTGATCCTATTCCAGCGTGGCCTGTGGGCATTGTTTTAAATATTCTTGCAGTTGATTCAGAATGCATAAAATTTTCAAGTATCCCTTTGTTAATTAAACATAGTCTTTTGGTAGGAGTTCCTTCTCCATCAAATGGTGATGAAGAAATATTCTTTTCGTGAAGACCATCATCATAAATATTCAGTGCTTCTGTAGATAGTTTCTCTCCAATAGAATTTTTATTAGATAAGCTAACTCCATCTAAAATGCTTCTAGCATTAAACATTGAACTAAAGGCATTAATGATCGTTAAAAAAGACTCAGGGGAAAAACATATTAAATATTTATGAGTTTTAATAGATGAATAATTTAAATGAGAAATTGTTTTATTAGAAGCTTCTTTAATACACGACTCTATATCTATATCTTCAACTCCATATCCAAGTTTTACAGAACCTGAACTACGAGGTTTCTTGTTTTTCTCTTCTGCTCTTGCAAATAAATAAAGTGCAGCTTGACTTTTGGTATAACTTCGAAAGGCACCATCACTATTTGCATAAACTCTCTCATAAAAACTCTCAGATAGACCATTATACGGAACAGATTTTATGGATTCATGGCTTTCTAATAGTTTTACCTCCGCTTCTCTTAAAAGAGTAAGTAATTTTTTTATACCAACAGGATTTCTTTTTTTTGAGTCCTTAACTTCAATAGGATCCTTGGCTTGTGGTGAGAATTCTGTTCTTTCATTCTTGTTGCCAAAATCAGATGCAATATTTGCTTGATTTAGAGCTTTTTTAATACCACATTCACTTATATCACTGGTTGTTGTAATACCAACTAAATTAGATTCGTTCCAAACTCTTATAGTTAGAATTTGCTTTTGTGATGCCTTAAGTTGTTTAGCCTCACCTTTATCTACTTGAACAGAATAATCATTAGAAAAGCTTGCACCATAATCCCATTTTTTAAGATTTAGAGAATCTGCAGCTTCAGAGATTTGAGTTGTTATTTCTTTTGAATTCATATCCTATCTTCCGCCAACAGTGATTGAGTCAACCTTAATATGAGGTTGGCCTACAGTAACGTTGACACTTCCACTGATGGATCCACAGAATCCAGGAGCTAATTCTAGGTCATTTCCGCACATTGATATTTTTGGCATAACTTCTTTAGCCTCACCAATCAAAGTTGCTCCCTTTACTGGATTAGTTAATTTTCCATTTTTAATAAGATATCCTTCTTCTACTGCAAAATTAAATTGTCCTGTAGCACCTACACTACCACCACCCATTGATTTGCAGTAAAGACCGTCACTAATACTATTGATTAAATCCTCTTTCGAGTGCTCACCTTTAGCTATATAAGTATTTCTCATTCGTGAAGCTGCCGCAAAAGAATAATTCTGTCTTCTTCCACTTCCTGTTCTTTTATGGCCAGTTCTTAATTCACCTGCCCTGTCGGATATGAATTTTTTTAAAATTCCATCTTTTATAAGAACTGATTTTTCGGGTTCCATACCTTCATCATCTACTGATAATGAACCAAAGGATCCCTCTGAAATTCCTTCATCTATTGCTGTTACAGATTCATGTGCAATTTTTTCATTCAATTTATTCTCAAATGGTGTTGTTCCTCTCTCTATTTGAGTAGTTTCAAGTAAATGACCACAGGCTTCGTGGAATATAACACCACCAAATTTATTAGCTAATACAACAGGCATTTGGCCCGCATCAACATAATCTGCATACAGCATGTTCATTGAGCTTTCGAATACATCATTAGCTGCTTTTTCGTGATCCCATAATCTGAATTCATGAGGCAATCCTGACGATCCAAATCTTCTACTTCCACTAGATCTATATTGGGCATCACTAGCAATAACGTTGAGTCCAACTGTTTGATGCAGCCTAATATCTGAGACATAGGTTCCATCGCTGGAGGCTATAATTACCTCTTGAAGACTTCTTGAGTAACTTCCTTTTCTAGTTATTATTTTATTATTTTTTTTAAGAGACTTTGTGCTGACTAATAGTTTTTCACTTATCTCATGAATCGATGGGACTTCATTAATCCATTTTTTCTTGGATAAACTGTAGTCCCTATGTTTATCTAGACCGTTAAATAGCTCTCTTATTTGATTATCTTTGATGTCTAACATCTCAATAGCCTCAGAAACCGACCTCATTAAGCCATTCTTTGTTAGATCATTTGTACTTACAAATCCATCCTCTTTATCTTTGAAGATTCTAATACCAGCACCCTTTCCAAATGATGGGCTTACACTTGTAATGAAATCATCTTCAGCTAGAACGCTTGAGTTGTCTGTATTCTCAATAAATATTTCTACAAAATCAGCCCCAAGACCCATCCCATAGAAAATAATTTCTTCTAATAAATCTTTATTGCAACTACCAAAAATGATTTCATTTGATTTGATTTGAGACGAAAGCATATGACTTTATAAATCTTCTCTGTATGAAAGATTATCTAATCGAAGGTTGGAAATCTTTACTATCAAGAGGTTTTAACAAGTATAGTCTTAATAACTGGTAACCGTTTGATAAATATTTAGGTAATTTTTTAAGAGTTTTAGATAATTTATTTCCATCACTGCTTGCGATATGAGAAAGAACCTTATTATTCTCTACTATTTTATCTAATCTTCCATAAAAAGATTTATCATAAACGTCCATTACTACAGGGAAAACCCTGGCTGCCGTTTCATTTGTTTTATTAATAACAAACTGGTCGTAATCTTTGGCATCTAAACCTAGTGAACTGTAGAAATCTTTTTTAATTCCCAAATCCCTTGCATACATAGTTGCAAATACAGCTAATAGAAAAAACCTAGACCATAACTTAGATGTTAATGGAAGATTATTCAAGAAATATCTAAATCTATGGAAGTAGTCAAATAGTGGATGTGTAAAGGTGGAGCCGCCAATCGTAATTTTTTGACTTAAAGATTTAACAGTACGTGGCTGTGCTTTCATCAGAGCATCAAAGAAATCCCCATGTCTATTTTCATCTTGACACCAATTTTCAAAATAATTAAACAGTGGAAAGATTTTGCTATTTGGATTTTTTTCTAGATGCCTATAAATTGCAATGTATCTCCAATAGCCTATTTTTTCAGATAAATAGGTAGCGTAAAAAATACTTCTTGGTGGAAAATAGGTGTAATCCTTGTTTGCTGTTAAAAAACCTAAATCTAACTGTAATCCAAAATCACTCATAGATTTATTCAAGAAACCTGCGTGTCTAGCTTCGTCTCTGGCCATATGGGCGAAACATTCAGCCAGAAGTGGGTTTTTGTCTTTAATCCTTTTGCTAAGCTCCTTGTAAAGTAAAAAACCTGAAAATTCTGATGTACAACTTCCTTCAAGAAAATCAACGAAAAGTTCTCTTGTCTCAGGATCTAACTTTTCAGCAGCCCCTTCAAATTCACTATTTCTTACAAAATGATGCCTATTGTAGTCTTTCCTAAATTCCTCACATATCGCTTCTAATTCCTCTTCATTTATTGATAAATCCATATTTTCCATTGCCTCAAAGTCTGTCGTGTAAAACCTGGGTGACAAAATTGTTTCCTTTGCTGGGGCTTTTCCTCTATTTACTTCTTTTTTATTTGTAGATTCAATAGTTGATTGGGACATCTTTAACTGTTTTGTTATTACTATTATTTACTATTATTTGTATTTTCGAGGGAAAAGTTAACTTGGTGTTATTCTTTTTTTTTAATTAACTCCTATCAATTTTTGTCCATTTAATCTCTGCAATACTCTTGAAATGATTAATTTGAGGGTTATCCTTTTTTCGTCAATAAGAAATGATTCAATAATGCTAGGTGTTTGATTTGGTTTGGATAAAGAAATACTTTTTAAAGAACTTATGTCGTCCTTTTCAAAAGATAACCAAAAGTTGCAAGTATCTTTAATTTCACAATTAATAACCCAACATTTATCTCCTGCTATGGGTCTATTGGTGTTTTGGAGATTTATATAATTTATTTCTAATCCTCTTTGATTAATCTCTCCTATTAAAGAAGGAATTAAATGATCATTGACAAATTCTTGAAAAGGCTTTTTCTCTATTGGGAGTTCTTTTTTGGGTTTTGGAATATTTTTAACGGGTATATCATTTCCATTTTTTACGTCAACTTTAGAAGCAGAATTATTTCCTTTAACATCTAGTGCTTCTGATTTAGGTTCTTTTATTTCTTCAGAATTGGATTTAGTAGCATTTTCAGATATTTCATTAGTAGCTTTATTATTTGGTTTTAAGTTTTCTTCCATAAAAAATAATATTTAGAGTCATTATAAATTAAAAAAACATTTTTTAATAAAATTATTTTTTTACCAATCATTATCAGCATTATCCCAATCATCAATATTATCCCGATTTGAATAACTTTGATCTTTTTTTAAATTATCATCATTCATATTTTTGACTACTCTGTAATTAACAGAAATTGTTGGTTGAGTTTCTCTAATATCCCTTTGTGGCGGCATCTCAAAGTTTGGTTCTATTTCTTCATCATTAATATTAGATACAAAATCATCTTCCACATTTTCGAAAGTTTTTTTTCTGAAACTAGTACTAGTAATTGTAGTATTAAATAAAGTGCTTACAAATAAACCAGAAAAAAACGAAATACTGATTAATTTACCTATAGTTACTTCTTGAAGGGTCCATTTAAAATATCTAAATGAAGTCTTCTGATTATTATTTGTATATAATAAAATTTGAAAAATAATTGTTAAAAAAAGAGTTAAAAGTAAATATTTTTTTTTAAACATAATTATAAAAAGTCATCTTAAATTTTTTTGTCAATATTTCCATAATATATTTTTGAATATTTATTTAGGTTAATTCTAAATCAATTTGATATTTAAGAATATCAACTTTTATTATTTTTACTTCTATTGCATCTCCGACTTTATATGATTTTTTGGATTTTCTTCCAATCAATAGATTTTGCCTTGATCTGTATTCATACCAATCATTATTAAGAGTGCTTACGTGTACTAAACCCTCTACGTTTAGATCTGATATCTCAACAAAGAAACCATATGTTTGCACTGATAAAATAAATCCACTATAAATATTACCTAGTAATTTTTCTGCTTTTCTTACTTTTTTAATATTTATCATATTAGATTTATATTGGTTAACTTTGTACTTGAATTCATTAAGTTTATCTACCACAAACTTGTTAAATAATATTTCTAGATTTTTTGAAATTGAAGAATTAAATATATCCCAATTTACTAATTCTAATGAATTACTCTCAGATATATTAATTTCATTTATATTATTTTTCTTTGATTTTTTACCATTTATTATCATATTAAAAATACAGTACTGATTTATAAGATTTGTGAAGTTAAATCCGGGAATTGTCCATGGAGTAATAAATAATTTTTCTGATTCATCATTATCAGGTTCTTTAGATATCAACCTTATTTCATTATCCTTAAATTCATTAATTAGAAGTTTATGTAAGATTCTTTTTTTATTATCGACGTCACATAATTTAATTACTTGACTAAATGTCAAATTGCCATCTTCATTAAGCTCTACATCATTATCAATGAATTCTGAATATTTGATAATTTCATTAGCATTAACGTAATCTACTCCATTTGAGATGTATCCTAAACTTTTTAAGCCATATTGATTTGAATGTTTGAACCATATTAAATTAGCTTCATAAAGTATTGGTGAAAGGTAAGTTTGGCAATCTTCTTTATTTAGTGATTCAAAATATCCTTTTGAATCTTCAGCAGGATTGTGAATAAAAAATTCTTCTAGTGCTTCAATCTTATTCAGTGGTGCAGGAATTTCAACCTTACCCTTCAAAAGATGGTTTTCTCTGAATGAACATGAAATTTCTAGTATTTTATCTAAATCGTCGACATATTCCTTTATAGGTTTTAATACACGAGAGGTTATTCTTGATTTGCTTTTTCTAGATAGAAGCGCGTCAGTATGATCACTTCCAACAATAAGAGTACACTTTACTAAAGTAAGATGAAATGACCAATCAATTATTTCATTATCACTATTTAAATTGACGCAGAGGCTTATTGCTTCATTCTTTTCACCAAATTTAAATTCAGAATTATTTATTATGGCTTCGCCAAGGTAGTTTTGCCAATCATTCAATAAGGGTAATGATTCAAAGCTTTGGAATAATATTTCTAGAGATTTTTTACTATTTAGATCTACTCTTTCTGCAAGATTATTTGTATGTATCCATAATTTAGTATTTTTATTTTTTCCCTGCTCTACTTGAATCATTGGGAGCATTGGAGAATTATTAGAATTCCAACTTTTGAATAAATAAGAGTTTTTATCTGTAAGATCTATCCTCTCCCTTTGTTCAATTTTTTTTGATTCAATATGATTTAAATCGTATGATTTAACAATATTGCTTTTAGATAAAACAAAGTCTGTATCATAGTCTTCATTATTGTTTAGTTTTAGTTCTTGTATCACATGACCTAGTCCTTCTTCTTGACCAATAGGGAATCTATCAATCTCAACTTTTACTATATTCTTATTGTCTGGATTGAAAGTATATTTTTTATTCTCTTTTGGAAGTTTAATTTTAGAAAGGATCCTATCGTCTATTGGGATTGCATATACATCATTATTTATTATTTCAACTTTAGAAAGAAGTATTTGATTTGATCTTTCAAGAATACAATCAACTATTCCCTCAGGTGATCTTCTTCTATAACCCTCTTTTATTATCCTTACTAAAACTTTATCTCCATTCCACGCATAGTTAAGTAGATTTTCTTTAATGTAAATATCTTCTTTGTCTTTTCCCCTTACAGCAAAACAATAGCCTTTGCTACTACATCTTATTTTGGCGACAAGATGATCACTATCTTTTATGCAGGAATATTCATCATCTTCATTTTTATTAATTATTTCAAGTTTTTCTAGAGCTGTTAAAGCAATATCTAATTTATCCTTATCAGATTTCTTCGTTATTTTTAATAATCTGCATAATTTTTTATATTCTAATTTTTCTGACTGATTAAGATTATCAATTATTGAGGATGCTGTGAACATGATCTAAATGAAATTATAAATTAATTTAGTGTTATACACTTCATTATTACACCTTATTATCCAAGCTTAAAACTAATTATTTTCTTTCTCTTCTTTTTCTTCTTTCTCAATAGTAAAAGAGTTGATAAAAAGCCTTATACCAATGATAAAAAATGTAATGGAGGCAATTGACTTAAGAACCACTTCTGGCAAAAAACTTGAAATAGAACCGCCTGTTAAAGCTCCTAGTAAACTTGCAAAAACAAGTGCTGAAGAAGATCCTAGAAAAACTGCTAGTGGTTTATTTGAAGTGCCGCTTAAAGTTAAAGTAGCCAGTTGAGTTTTGTCACCTAATTCAGCTATGAATACGGTTAGAAAAGTTGATAGTAATAAACTTAAAACCATTTACAAATAATTTTTGAATGTTTCATAAGCTAAAAATATACTTATCAGTATCATTAAAGCACCAGTTGATAAGGCAAATTTGCTAGGAGATATTTTTTTTGATACCCATTTACCAATAAGAACTCCCACTATGCTAGAGCTTATTAATGCTAGAGAACTTCCAAGAAAAACTATTATTGGTTTGCCCGATTCCGCAGAAAGCATCAATGTGGCTATCTGAGTTTTATCGCCAAGTTCAGCAATAAAGATTGTTGTAAAAGTCGTTATAAATATAGAAAAAAAACTTTTTTCTATATTGTTTTCCTTCTTTTCTAATTTACTATTCATTTTCCCGAAACGGCAATTTTAAAAGTTTTCATCTCTTTACTTTGGTACCCATAATTTGATGAAATATGTTGTTTGCAGCAATCTATTAAAAATTTATCACCAGATTTCAAATATCCTTTAAATGTAGTTGAAAATTCATTTACTCGGCAAAAATGTGGCCTAGTTTCGTAAATTAAACATTTTTTATTTTCTCTGTCTAGGTTTTTACACCAACCGTCTCTATCAGTCATCGAATTTATCAAAGCTATATCTTCTTTGTTAAGCTTGTCAGCCAAATCACTTCTTTCGTTCAAGTCGAATTTACAACAAGCTCCACATTTTTCTATACATGTCCATGATTTCATAATTTAATTCAATCTTGTAACGTATCAGTACAGTTTCATCATTTATTTGTAAAAATAGTATCACAAAACATATTCATTAATCATGGCAACACTTATTCCTTTAGCTGTAGTTGCGTTGGCAGGACCAGCAATAATTGCTCTTGTATTTTACCGTAAATAAAAGAAATTCTTTTTGGTGAAGTATCTTGAAGCTGTTTATTGGGATTTAGATGGTACCATCGCGAATACCGAATTAGAGGCACATTTACCTGCTTTTAATAATGCTTTCAATGATCTTGCTGTTAATTGGAATTGGGACACTAATGAATATATAAAACTTCTGAAAATAAATGGGGGCAAAAATAGGATTGCTTATTACGCTAAATCTAATAATTATGATTTCTCAGAAGATTTAATTCTCAAAATTCATGAAACAAAGCAGTTTCATTATTTGGAAATAATAAAAAAAAATTGCGTTAGTTTAAAAACTGGTGTTTTTAGATTAATTAATGAATTACATAAAAAAAAAGTAAGACAATTTATTGTTACTTCAAGTTCAAGAATCCAAGTCAATTTACTTGTTGAATATCTTTTTAATGGCTTCAACCCTTTTGAGTTCATTATTTCAAGTGAAGACGTTGAATTTAAGAAACCAAATCCATTACCATATTTAAAGGCAATCCAATTAAGTGGTATAAAAAAAAACAACTCAATTGTTTTTGAAGACTCCAATCCTGGATTGAAATCTTCTTTGGCAGCTAACTTGCCTACAATTTTTGTGCCTTCAAATATACCAATTGTTCTTGAGGAAAATATTAAATTAGATTGTATTTTAGACAGTCTTGGTGATGAGAATAATGTGGCAAATGTAATTAAAGGCCCTAAACTAAAAAAATCATATGTTGACTACAGTTTTCTAAGTGATTACCTAGTCTCTATTAGTAATGCAAAAAACTAAATTTTCAAGAATCACCTTCCAGTTAAATAATTTATTTTTTGGTTTTCTTAGTGATACATGGAGGACAAAATCTATTAGACTAATTTCTGTTTTGACAGGTTATTTTTTGTTCGCAAATTTTCTTACAAAATTTATATCTGAAGGTAAAAATGAATTAATTATGGTCCCAATAATTATTGTTTTTATTGAAATTATTATAAGAATTAAACCCACCGCAAGTTCAAAATTTTATTATCTATGGACCGTAGTTGATAAATTAAGAATTGGTGCAATTTATGCCGTTATACTTGAGGCATTTAAGTTAGGATCTTAAAACCTATTCTTCCTCTTCTTCTTCAATAGGGTAAACGAAACCTTGAGCTTTCCCAGTTAAAACTGATTTGCCTAGAGATATAGCTTTTTGAGCTGCTAATGCCGCTTTACCTTTCCAGACAGCGTGCCTTTGGTTCCTTTTGCTCTTCGATTTTTTCTTCTTTGGTACAGCCATTCTGTTTCTTTATTTCCATATAATAATATAACCTTTAACTGGTTATCTCCAAAACTTTTGAGTATATTTTGTTTATATACGTCAATTTTTTAAATAAGCATATATGCTTTATTAATCACTTTTAAAGATTAGTGTTTAGATCAAAATTCTCATATTCAGATTCTAAATCAAGTTATTCGGATCTTCTAGAAGATATAGAGACAGGGAAAATAGAATCAATATTTTTCTATCCTAGGCAAAGAGAGATTGATGTTCTGTATAAAAATGGCGATAAATTTAAAATACCTATCCTTTACAACGATCAATTAATCCTTGAAAAGGCTACTGCAAATAAGGTGGATCTAACTATTAACAATAGTAGAAAAGAAGCCTCAGCTGCTAATTCATTTGCTTCAATAAGTCTTTTCCTGATTTTCATATTAGCTATAGTTTTAATATTGAGGAGTACATCAAAATTGGCTTCCAGAGCCTTTGGTTTTACCAAAAATCAAGCTAAATTTGTAACTATTGATGATGTAGAAACGAGATTCGATGATGTAGCTGGTGTCCCTGAAGCCGCTGAGGAATTAAAAGAGGTAATAACATTTTTGAAAGAACCAAAGAAATTTGAAAATCTGGGAGCAAAAGTTCCTAAGGGAGTTCTTTTAATAGGACCACCAGGAACAGGAAAAACATTATTAGCTAAAGCAATTGCTGGTGAATCAGGAGTGCCTTTTCTCTCAATATCGGCATCAGAGTTTGTAGAACTTTTTGTTGGTGTTGGAGCCAGCCGAGTTCGTGATCTGTTCTCTAAGGCCAAGGAAAAATCTCCTTGTATAATTTTCATTGATGAAATTGATTCCATTGGCAGGCAAAGAGGGTCTGGGATTGGAGGTGGAAATGATGAAAGAGAACAAACCCTTAATCAGCTTCTAACCGAATTAGATGGTTTTGCTGATAATTCTGGGATTATTGTTTTAGCCGCCACAAATAGACCAGATATTTTGGATGCAGCATTATTAAGACCAGGTAGATTTGATAGAAAAATTGAAGTAATGCTTCCAGATTTAGATGGAAGAAAAAAAATTCTTTCAGTTCACTCACTTCCTAAACCTCTTTCAAGCGAAGTTGACTTAGGATATTGGGCTTCGAGAACAGTTGGATTTTCGGGAGCGGATCTTGCAAATTTGATGAACGAGAGTGCTATTCACTGTGCTAGAGACGAATCTAAATTAATCAGTGATCTTCATATAGAAAATGCTCTTGATAAAATAACCATCGGCCTGAGAAGTTCATTAATAACTTCTCTAAATATGAAAAAAATTATTGCTTATAACGAGGTGGGCAGAGCGATTGTATCTGCTGTGAGAAATGGAATTGAATCAGTTGATAAAATTACGATCTTACCTAGATCTGGATCTATAGGAGGATATACAAAAATATGCCCTGACGAAGATGTGATTTCTAGTGGCTTGATTTCAAAAAAAATATTATTATCAAAAATTGAAATTGCTCTAGCTGGAAGAGCAGCAGAAACGATAGTTTTTGGTGAAGGTGAAATTACACAATGCTCCTTAAATGATATCTCTTATGCGACAAATATCGTAAGGGAAATGGTTACAAAATATGGATTTTCAATTATTGGTCCAATTTCAATGGATTCTGATAATAATGAAATGTATTTAGGAGATGGATTATTTAGAAGAAAGCCTCTCATAGCAGAAAATACCAGCTCTAGAATAGATAATGAAATCATAAAAATTTCTAAAATTTCATTAAATAATTCAATAAAAATATTGAAAAAAAATAGAGTCTTACTAGATAAATTAGTTGATATACTTTTAAATCAAGAAACTATAGATAAAAAAGTTTTTAAAATAACAACTTCTAAATTGTTGAAAGTTTGATTTAATTGATCTAAATTAAAAAAAATATCTTCTTGATAATTAAAAACAACACAACGAAGTTATTAATTACACTTACATTTTTACTTATTCTTCCATTTGTACAAAAACAATGGCTTAATTTGTATTCACTCAATATTAATGAAATTTCCTTTTATTCAATCCTTTACTATTTGAGCGGCGCAATATGTCCATCTATAGTGTGTTTAAACTCTTTAAAAAACTATACATTCTATAATTTTAACAAGGATAAAATTGATAGTTTAAAAATAATTAAAGGAAAAAGATTATTATTCTTAGTAGCAATAAATTTAATATTTCTTTCTTACTTAATAGCTGATTATATATATATAAATTTTGATCTTTTATTTAATTTATTTCTTGAGGGAATTAATGTGCTAAAACCCGATATTCCACAGTTAAGTATTTTCATATTTTTAATTTCTATCTTATTAATTTTTAAGAAATCTAGGTTTCTGTTAAAAAAAATAATATTGGTAAATTTTATTTTGATTTCTCTCTATCTCTGGCATCTTCAAATTAATAATATTAGTGTTGATGATCAGTTTCATATTTATAGATATTTTGGTTTAAATGACTTAAATGTAATTAATCTTTTTATCCTAGTCGCCATAGAAATTTCTTTTTATGCGTGGTCCTTCATATCATATAAAACTAATTTAAGCGATTGGATCGTGCCCATACCTAAAAAAGGGGATGTCATCCCCTTTTTGAATATATTTATATTTTATTCTTTTATAATTATTTATTACTCAATTATTACTTAAATGTTTCTAATCCTTCTATAGCGCAGAAAAATATTCCTTACTACCTTTGGGGTCTTCTAACATTGTTTTCTCTCCAGGAGTCCAGTTTGCCGGACATACTTCATCGGGGTTTGCCGCAACGTATTGATAACCTTGAAGAATCCTTAGCGTTTCATCAACATTTCTACCCACAGGAGCCTTGTTAACAGTCGTATGCATAACTACTCCTTCGGGATTGATAAGAAATAAACCTCTATCAGCCTCTCCATCATCATTAAGAACATTGTACGCCTGGCAAATTTCTCTTTTTAAGTCAGAAACTAACGGGTAGTTAATATCACCTATTCCGCCTTCATTTCTTGGGGTTTGTATCCAAGCCAAATGACAGTGTTTGCTATCAACTGATACCCCAAGTATTTCAGTATTAAGAGCTGAGAAATCTTGGTATCTATCACTAAATGCAGTGATTTCAGTTGGACATACAAATGTAAAATCTAGTGGGTAAAAGAATAAAACAACCCATTTACCTTTTAGATCTGAAAGTGTAATCTCCTTAAACTCTTGATCATATACTGCAGTAGCACTAAAGTCTGGTGCTTCTTGGCCAACTCTTAAGCTCATGAAAAAAATTTTCCTTATTTAAATTAAGTATGGTCTGAATGACCGTAATGAGTATTATAATTTTAAAAATAATGAATTAGCAAGTTTTTTTTTAATTCAATGAAATGGCATTATTCCTTTACTAGGAAATTTACAATTTTGAATCACAACAAACTTTTAAAAAATCTCAAAAAGGAGTTAATTAAATATCCCATTAACAGGCTTGACAGTAAAATTTCCAATTAGAAGAAATTTTATTTTATTTAAGATTCCTTTAAATTCAACTATCTATAATTATGAATATTCTTTTTAATATTTTTGATTATGGCTAAATATATTGAGAGACTAAAGGAAAAAGTTAAAATAAAAAAATTTGATTCTAATCAGCCAATTGGAGCTTGGATTTTCGTTGTAATATTGAATATAGTTGGATTTGCGGGTTATTTTTACTTAAAGGTAAATCATATACAACTAGGTAGTTAAAAACTTATCATATTTCCTTTTTAATGGAGCGACAAAAATTTTTTAGTCTTTCATTTCTCGTTAAGTCAGGTAAAGTCCAAATTGATTCTGTCTCAGGTAAAGGATCTTTGCTCCATTCTTTGAATTCTTCCATTATCGAAGCATTATTTAATTTTGATGTATACTTTTTTCGTTTTTTTAAATATTTTCTTATCACTGTTAGATTTTCCTCAATATATTCCCTCATAATAAATACTCAGTCTTATATTAATTTATCATTTAGGAAGTTCTATTTAAAAAAAGATTAATTAGACATTCTGAACTGCTTGAAAAAGTCCAAACGAATAGCCACCTATTAGAATCCAGCCAAGTACACTTGATATTATTGTAGATCTTCTATTGTGTCTTCTTAATGCAGATTCAATCATTTCATTAACTTCATCTCTATTGAGGTATTCTTTCCTGGAGTTTTTTTTCATTTTTTTCTTTTTACAATAAACGAATTTATAAAAAAGTGAGCTAAAGATTTTTACTTATCAGTAAGAGTTTTATTTTTGATGATTTTTTAGATATTTATTATTTTTGTCTATAAATAAATCATGAAATTTTAAAAGTAAATTTAAAATTATAAGATAAGGTATAGGAATTGAAGAATCATAGTTTTATACAAACAATGAATATTAATGATAAATCTGTTTTAGAAATGCTTAATAAACTTATTGCTATTAATAGGCTAAATAAAACTCAAATTCTTCAAATGGTGAATTTAGTTTCAATATCAAATGATTTTAATGATTTAAAGGATAATTTGAAATGGGAATGTCATAAATCATTTCATCAAAATATTTAAACTACTTAAACTCATTGTTTGATAAAAATCAATTCCTGAAATTTAGATAAGAAATTTAATTAGTTAAACAAATCAAAAAAAGAGTTTATAGATAATTTATATAAGTAATTCAAATAAATTTTTGAAATATATTTTCCTTATAAGATACTTGCTCTTGATTACTAAAATTATGGGTTGTTTTTTTATCCTTGCTAAATGATTTAATTAATATCGTAGAGGTTATTATTATTAATATGATTAGTAAATCTCCAACAGTAATGCCTCTCTCCTTAAGATTCATAATAAAACATATATATTTGTTTTAATATAACCTTTTCTATCTAATAAACTAATATTTTTTACAAACATGCTGAAAGTACATATTAAGGAAATATAAAAAAATTATAAAAATATTAGGACTATAAGCCCCTGAATCATATAAAAAAAATAGATGAGTTACTCATATGGAAGTTCAAAAAAAAATTAGTAGTTCTAACACTCCTGATTTTTTCTCTAAAGAGATGATTATCACAAAAAAATCACTTAACGAAAATCAACTCAAATTTACTTATCAAAAACAGTTAATCTCAGATCTAGATTATAAGCACAAGGAATGGTCAAAATCGATTGATAGTAAATTTTAAAAGCTTTCATTGATTATATTTAAAAGTTTATTTCTTTTATTAGTATTTTTCTCTTCCCAATGAAGTGTTGCTTCATCATTAAAGATAGGTTTTGCTTCATAAGCTAGATACCAAAGAATAAATCCAGCAGGAAATATTAAAATATGCATAGCAAAATTAGTTGACTTAAATCAAATATAGTGCAACACTTGTAATGTGCAAGTGTGACACTAATTTTTTTTAATTATGCCCTCTCCGAGGAAAAGAATTGGTTTTTTGCCAAGTGAAGAAGTTCATGAAATTATTGAAAAATTGTGCAAATCTAATAAATTTAGTCAGTCAAAAGTTACAGGTTTATTGGTAGAAGAAGCGTTGAGGTCTAGAGGAGAATTAAATGAATCTTTTGGTCAAAATAGCCTTGATAAGGGTGACTTGATCAATTTTTCCTTAGATCAAAAAACATGCTCAGAAAATAATAAATTTCCAGAGAATGGGGACGACTATACAGTTAATAAAAAAGTGTTATGTGATGATATCAAAATGATGCATGAATTTATTGAGTTTAAGTATTTTAAGAAAGTTATGAAGCGAAATAATAATATTTTTAATAAATAGTGTCACACTCCTAATGTTTAAATTAAATTACTTTTCAATGGAATTTAGAAATTAAGCAATAATAAATATTTATAAGACTATTTTTTATCAACTTCTTTAAGATGGATCCAAAATAAATTGAATATTTAAAAATTCAGCGGACTAAATCCTCGTGGAGATATGAACCTTAGCCCGCTTTAAAAAAATAGCAATAAAAAAATATAAATACAATAAGTATGTAAATTTACTTTTGATTTAAAATTGGAATATAAAAACTTTAATTATATAAATGGCAGTAAGTGAATTAAATGAAGATACACAGGATCAAATATGTGATCTTCTTGAAAATCTTCAGCAAATAGAGAAACTCAAAAATAAAGATATACGAATTCTGGTTGATAAAATAGTTAGAAAATATGGCGGAAAAGTAGTAAATAAATGAAACGCTTATTAATCCCATTATTAGTTTTGCTTACTTTGCCAAGTATTGTTCATAGCTCCCACTTGAATAATCAAAGAGAACTTACAGTCACCTCAGAAAGCACTATGGAATCTATTGAGTTGGCAAAGTACCTTAAAGATAATGGTGTAGTTAAATATTCTGCATATTGGTGTCCTAATTGCCTTATTCAAAGTGAATTATTTGGTAAGCAAGCTTATAGAGAACTTAATGTAGTTGAATGTGCAAGAGATGGCATAAACAGTCAAACTCAATTATGTATTGATAAAAAAATCAAAGGGTTTCCCACATGGGAAATAAATGGAAAACTAATTTTAGGTGTCCTTTCACTAAAAGAGTTATCAAAGTTGACTGGATTTAATAATTAAGGAATATTTAAGAAGATTAATGACTACATATTGAAAGTTATTTCTTGATTTCCTTTCATACAACCTCCAGCTGGATAATTAACTACTTTTTTTGATATTAATCCAATACCTATAGCAACTATCCCAATACCTAATAAAGCTCTTGATCTTTTGCTTAAGGTAAGATATTTAAAACCTTTATCAATAAATGCTTATATATATTTTAATGAGTTTTTTTAGTTTTTATTTGACAGTCTTTTTATAATTAAAATGAGACTTTTCTTTTTTATGAAAAATAAAGAATTTAATGTGACTCAAGGAATAGCTTTGTTACTTTTGAAGCCATTAAATTTACCCGCTAACTACGTCCTTAATCTCATAATTTATATAACTAACCCTAGTAACAATATTGGATACTAAGATTCTTCCCAAACAGGTTTGGTTCTCCTCCAACCTTGAGTGATTAATTTTTTCCATTCATCTCTAGCTTTATCAACTTTAAGTTCTTCTCTGGTTGTCATAAGAGGTGGTTCTTTTCCTAGAACACCAAGAATTTTCCCAGAGTCAATAAACATATATTCAAAAAATTTATCTTTATTTAGATTATTCTTTGAAAACCTTTTAACTCTTGTACGATTCGAATTCACAAGCCAAAAATTTTCTGTCAACCTTACTTATTTTATGTTTTTTCAATTGGAGCCATTGTTAATCCTCTACTGAAGAGTTGCTCATGATATAGCTCTGCCTGTTCAAGATTACCTCTCCATACCTCCGCCGATCCTGTCTTGTCAACTTTTAAGGTTAGATCCCATGCCTTTTTTTCACTCATGCTAGGGATTATTGTTAGAAGACAATTTGCAACATGCTGAAATGTATTAAAATTATCATCAAGAACTATAACCCTTGCTTCTGGATATTTTGCTTTAGATTTCTTTGGATCTAAGACTGTGCCGAGTGAATTAAACATTATTTTCTTTAATAGTTTTATTAAATTAAAATTTCGCCTATGTTCATTCAATTGAAAAGTATTGAAAATGTCTCGAGCGTGACTTGAACACGCGACCTGCGGGCTATGAATCCGCCGCTCTAACCAGCTGAGCTACCGAGACATGGGATTATTGTAAGTCATTGGTTGTACTTAATTACCATTTTGAAAATTTATTTGTTTGTGGGCCTCATATATAGCAATTCCGCATGCTACAGAAAGGTTTAAACTTCTAACACCTTTTTGATCATTGTTTCTAGTCTGTAAATTCGGCATAAATATTGATATTAAAAAGTCGCTTTTATTAATAATTGAATCTGGTAATCCTGAATCTTCTCTCCCAAATAGCAAAATATCATCTTGCTTAAATTTAAAATCTTTCAAGTATAATCCATTTTTTTTACTAAAAGAAATTATTCTTTTTGTTGATTTTGAACTCAAAAATTTTTCAAAATTCTCATATTTATTAACAGTAACTAGAGGCCAATAGTCTAATCCTGCTCTCTTTAAATATTTATCCTCTAGTTTAAAACCCAAGGGCTCTATAAGATTTAAAGGTACATTAAATGCAGCACATGATCTGGCAATATTACCAGTATTTTGTGGGATTCTAGGTTCAAAAAGAGCGACTTCCAATTTTAAGTAGGTATTTCAATACTTATTTCATCTATTTTGATTGCTCTGCCGTTTATTGCCAGCCAATTATCTTTTGATATTTTGGTTAATCTCTTTTGAAGTTCGCCGATTCTTTCAATATAAGTATTACCAATTTTATATTCAGAGACTAGGCTCCAACCTACTTGTTCTCCAACAATAATTGTTATGCTTTTTCTTTTCATTAAAAGACTTATAAGTGAATCCATTTTTGTTGACCATTCATTTTGTTCCTTGCCAATACTTTTCATAACGAAACCGCCAATCGAATCTATTAATAATGGACCTTTTTCATTCCTTAATGTATTTAATAGGTCTGTTGTTTCTATTAATTTCCAATCTTTTGGCCTTCTTTTTCGATGCAGATTAATTTTAACTTGCCATTCTTTATCATCCCAATTGTTTTCAGATAAGGCAACATATGATAATTTTTCTATATCCTTTGCAAGATGCTCCGCGAATTGACTTTTGCCACTCTTTGTCCCTCCTGTAATAAAAACTATATAAGATGAATATTCACTAATACTTAAATCCTTGGCATTCATAAATTCTCTATTATTTAGAGAAATACCACCATGTTGCTAAAGGAATAATTGTGGCAGCAATTAACAAACCTATAACTATATAAGTAGCAGTTGAACTCTCAGTATCTTTTGATCTCATAGTGTTAAAATTTGGATCCACTACAGGATTGTCAATAGATGAAGGCTGACTTTTTTCGTAATTTATAACAGTCTTCTGTGGAGTAATACCAAAATATTTATTTAAGCTAATAATTTCATTTGCGAATGTAGTCGCGGGGATGATAAAAATTAAGCCAGTAAAGATAAGAGAAAGTATATATTTATTAATTTTTAGATTCATTTTAAAAGGTTTTGATTAATTATATATTAAAAACCATATGTTTGAGTAATTTTAAATGTACTAAACAATATAATATTTTCATAATTTAATTAGAAATAGCACATTTGAAATATGGGATTCAATGGCAAATCATTAATATTAGTCGGTGCAATACTCTTTATTTTTCAAATAGCAAATTTCATTTCAATAGAAACAATCACTCCTGAGCTTGAAAGAGCACAAGTGTTAGCCTCAATAGCTTCATTAATTATTATTTTGATAGGTTTTTTATTTAAACAATTCGAACCATTAGCTGGTGAGAAAGCTGCTTTAAAAGGAGAAAATAAGTTTCTCTTCGATAGAAACATGCCGGATGAAGTTATTGATGAACTTGCATGGGGGTCTGAAGCAATATTAACTTCTACAGCAGCAGCAGCAATATTAATTCACAATAATGGCGTTAATATATTGAGGAGGGGAATCACTTCAAGTAATGAGTTTAAGCCTGGAGAAACATGTCTAAGATCAACAAAAGATATGAAATTAATATCATTAGCAAACACAAAATTTTACCCAGGTAGAGGTGAATTTTATAATTTTTGTCCTAATGTTCCATCTATCTTAGTCGTACCAATAAATAGGAAGGCTTTCATATTGATTGGAGGTTGGAGTCCAAAATGTTTTACTAAGTCTGATGAAAAATGGATAAATAACTGGTCGAAAAAAATTAATAATATATTTTTTAAAAATAATATTTAAAAATAAATTCTCGAGCGAACTTTTTTATCTTTTGCTTTAAAACTTAGGGATTCTTTGTTCATATCATAGTAAGCATTTTCAGAGTTGGTTTCATATATATTTTCATTGTTATCATCCTTAATTATATATTTAACAGGATCAAAAAACTCAATTACATTATCTGAATCTAACACTGCTTTTACTGAAGTTAATATTACATTTTTGTTTTCAAATCGTACATCACCTGTCAATAGATATTTGGCTTCGTCGATATTCCACATAAAGTAATCTGCATACAAATAATCATCGTCTTGATCAATTGTTTTAAGTCTTACATTGCCTATCAATTCTACGAGGTTGTTTTTATTAGATAATGTTGACTCATCTGAATTAATAACATACTTGGTTTTACCATCGTAAAAAATATTTATAGTTGTGTTTTTAAATTGGAATTTATTTTTAATATTATCGTAAATTGAATATGGACTTTTTATAGAGTATTTTTTCTCTCCGGTTTTAGCAAAAATATTCAAATCCAAACTATTTATTTTTTTTGTTATTTCATTTTCATTAATTACGCTAGGAGTACATCCAAGAAGGAAAACTTGAAGAAAAAATATTAATCTATATATTTTATTCATACTCAAGTTTGTTAATTATTGGAAATGGTTTAGGAAGACACGAGTCACCAATTAATAATCCCCATTTTAATTGTTGTTGCCAGGGAACATTTTTATTATATGTTGAACCAAGTTGTTCATTAATTTTTGTAGATAATTCAGGCAATAAAGGAAGTAATAATAATCCTATTATTCGGGTACTTTCTAAAACGTTATAAATAATTTCTTTAACTAGAGGTAGATTATCTTTTTCTTTTATTAGCAGCCATGGCTGATTATCATTCAAATACAAATTTGTATTAATTGCTAGGCTAAGTACTTCATTAGCTGCTAAATCTAATTTGTAGTTATCAAAGTTATAAATATATTTTTCTACTGCAATTTTGGCAAAATTCTCTAATTTATTTTCACTTAGAATTTTTTCATTATTTGGCACTTTATTATCAAACCATTTTCTAGACATAGATGATGTTCTATTTAATAAATTGCCAATTGTATTAGCTAAGTCATTATTGATGATGTCAACAAATCTTTTATCTTGAAAATCTCCATCATTTCCTAGTGATATGTCTTTAATGAGGTACCACCTTACAGGATCATTTCCATATTTTGTAAGCAATAAATCAGGGTCGAGTACATTTCCTAAACTTTTACCCATTTTTTGCCCCTCTCTTGTAAGAAACCCGTGCCCAAAAACCTTTTTAGGAACTTTCATTTTGGCAGAAATGAGCATTGCAGGCCAATATACAGCATGGAATCTCAGAATATCCTTACCAATTAAATGAACATCAGCTGGCCATCCTCCATTAATTGATTTTTCCAATGAATGTTCTGTTGCATCAGAACTAATGGCACTTACATATCCAAGTAAAGCATCAAACCACACATAAAAGGTATGGTTATGGTAACCAGGGACTGGAATTCCCCACGTAACATTTGTTCTTGAAATTGAAAAATCCTTTAAACCTCTAGAAACAAAATTTATAATTTCATTCTTTCTTTCTATTGGTTCTATAAAAGAAGGTTCGTTGATTATTTTCTCGATTTCTTTTTGATATTTTGAAAGCCTAAAAAAGAGATTCTCTTCATTTTTCCATTCTAGATTTTTTTGATGTATTGGACACTTGTATGTTGATGAGTTTTCTGGATTATCTTTAAATTCTTCACAACCGACACAATACCAACCTTTTTGAACGCCCATATAGATATCATCTGATGCTTTTACTCTTTCATAAAATTCATTAACAACAAATTCATGATTTTTTGAGCTTGTTCTTATAAATTTGTCAAAGGATATATTCCAATCTTTCCAATTATTACTAAAGACTTCTGAGATTTCATCACAATGTGATTCTGGTTCAATACCCTTTTCGTTAGCTGTTCTTTGTATTTTCAAACCATGTTCATCAACACCAGTGATGAAAATAACATCTTCACCTGCAAGTCTTTTATACCTAGCTATTGAGTCACAAATTATTGTTGTATATACACTTCCTAAATGCGGTTTATCATTAACATAGTATAAAGGTGTAGTAATGACAAAAGTCATAAAGCTTTTTTATTAATACTAACAGATATTTTTTAAACCAATAACAACCTATTATATTTATTATCTTATTAATAAATAAATTCTAAAAGATTACTATCATTAATAATATATTTAACTTTATATATTTTATTACTATATATTTCTATTGATACAAAAAAAGTAATAAGTATTTCTAGTGAATAATCTGGAAAATAAACCAAAGCAATATTTTTTTTATGATTAATCCACTTGACGAATATTATTTTATAAAAAGGTTTTTTTTCATTCTTAAAAAATAATGTTAAATACTTAAATTTATCATTTTTAATTATATTATTATTCTCTGATTGTCTATTTTTTGAATAATCAATAATCTTAGAGACTGAATCTTGACTTAGAACTTCGTAATTATTAATTTTATTATAAACTTGCCTTTGTATAATTAAATCAAGATATCTCCTTAATGGTGATGTACATTGTACATACATTTTAAGGCCTAATGATTCATGTAATCCTGGCTTAGTAGTTATGTAACTTCTTCCCATATATTGCTTTAATATTATATATTTAATATCACTATCATTATATCTAGTAAGTATTTCAGATGGATTGCAGTTTATTTTTTGAATCCTAAAAGCAGCCGCTAAATCATATTTATTAATAAATAAACTTGTTACATAACCCATTAATATCATTGATTCTGCAACTATAATTTGTGATATTGTTTTCTCTAATTTAGTAAGTTTAATTTTATCCTCATATAATTTTATTTTATTATTAGGACTTTCAAAAATAATTGCTCCTTGTTTCTTTCTGAATGTAATGCTTTTTTCTAACAAATTTTTAATCTCAATTAATTCTATTTCTTCTTTAGGTTCTATTTCTAATATTTCATTTGCATCTTCATATGTTAATTGATATTTTGGTTTTATTATTGCTTCAGTTATTTCATATTTATTTATTGATCCATCATCATTGAATTCTATTGCTGCACTAATAGTTTCTGAAACTTTATTTTGAGCTAGATTTGCCTTTTCAAGAATATCCTTAGGTAGCATTGGGACATATTGATCAATTAAATACAAACTGCTATTTCTCTTTCTTGCATTTAAATCAACATTGGAGTCATGCAAAAAGAGTTTGCATGGATTACTAATATGTATCCATAAATTTTTTTTATTTCCTTCTTTTATTTCTAATGAGATAGCATCATCAACTTCATGTGGATCATCAGAGTCAATAATATATGTTTTTAAATTAGTTAAATCTTTCAAATATTTGAAATATTAATTATTGTGCTAACTATATTCAATATGAAATTATCCTTCAGGATTTACGAAGGGTAAAAGAGCTACAATTCTGGCTCTCTTAACAGCTAATGTGAGATCTCTTTGTTGCTTAGAAGTTAAACCTGTCATTCTTCTTGGTAGGATTTTGCCCCTCTCAGTTATAAATTTTTTTAGTAGTTCTACATCCTTATAGTCAATAGGATCTCCGGGTTTGATAGGTGATAATTGTTTTTTGAAAATTGAATTAGGCATGATTAGATTTGATTACTTAATTTCTTTGTGAATTGTCATTCTGTTTAAATGAGGATTAAACTTTTTTAGTTCTAATCTTTCGGTTGTATTTCTACGATTCTTTTCAGTAGTATATCTTGAGACGCCATTTGATCTCTTAGGATCTGTGCTTGTCCTAGCTTCAGTACATTCCAGGGTCACTACAACTCTTGTCCCTTTTTTTGCCATTTTAATTAATACTTTATTGTATAATTTTCTATTGTACATCTTCAACAAACTTTTTTGAAGATATACTCATTTCTTTTATGATCATTGATTAAAAAATATATATGAAAGTTTCTCAAAATTGGTTGAAAAATTTAGTAGAAATTACTTCTACTCCAGAAGAGCTCTCTGAGAAATTGTCTATTGGCGGATTTGAGGTTGAATCATTAGAAGATTGTTCAAAAAATGTAAATGGTGTTGTTTTAGGTAAGGTATTATCTGTTTTAAAACACGAAGGATCTGACAAACTTTCAATTTGCCAAGTCGATATTGGTAATTCAAAGAATTTACAAATTATCTGTGGTGCGCGCAATATTAAACCAAATATTTATGTTTATGTTGCTACTGTCGGCGCGAAATTAAATGCAGTTGATTTAACTATTAAAAGAAGTGAAATTAGAGGTGTCATGAGTGAAGGAATGATATGTTCACTGCAGGAACTGGGCTTAGAGGACTCCAGCGAAGGGATTGAGATCATTGATGAAGATTTGGCCCTGAAACATCAATTGGGCACTCCAGGGTCTGACTTGCTTCAATTAAATGATTTTATATATGATTTAGCAATTACAGCTAATAGACCTGATGGAATGTCTGTTATAGGTATAGCCCGTGAAATTTCTGCCCTTTTAGAATCAACCTTAAATTTTCCAGAATTAAACCATAAATACAATATTCATTTACTTAAGGGAATTAAACTTTGTCCAGAGGCTATAGAATCTAATTGCATTTATACAGTAAGCTGCATTGATGGAGTAAATGGAGAGAAATTATCGCCAAATTGGCTTAAAGACCGTATAGAAAAATCTGGTATAAAATCTATTAATCTTCTAGTTGATTTGACAAATTATATTCTTTTAGAACAAGGTCAACCTTTGCATGCCTTTGATAAAGATAAACTGTCAAACTTAATTGGTAAGGAAGTTTCTCCAGAAGATTTCTCTGTAAGAAAAGGCAAGGATAACGAAAGCCTTATTTGTTTAGATGGTAAAGAATATGATTTAAATGACAATATCACAGTTATTACTTGTTGTGATAAACCAGTAGCTATTGCTGGTGTTATAGGGGGGTTAGAGACTTCTGTAAATAATACTACCTCATCTATTTACCTTGAAGGCGCTGTTTTTAATCCAGTTACTATAAGAAAATCCTCCAAGGCTGTTGGTATAAGAACAGAATCTAGCAGTAGGTATGAAAAAGGGATTTCATCCAAAAATACAATAAGTGCAGTTACTAGGGCAATTAATCTTTTAGAAAAATATTTTTCTATTAATTCACCAATCATCAATACTTCAAATTTAATAAGTAATGAGGATATATTTATTAAACTACGAAGAAATCGAATACATAAAATTCTTGGTCCATTAATAATTAACAATAAGCTTGAAAAAAGAAATTTATCTGATATTGAAATAGTTGATAAATTAACACTCATAGGTTGTACTTTAAAGAATAAAGAATATGGCTGGGATGTAGCAGTAATTCCTAATAGATCACATGATTTAACAAGAGAAATAGATTTAATTGAAGAAATAGCTAGATTAATAGGGTATGACAGATTCGACTTAAAACTTCCTAATCCAATTAAGCCAGGAAAATTGTCATCAGAACAGTTGGCATTGAGAAAAGTAAAAAATAGTTTTATAGAAAATGGTTTTAACGAGGTACTAAGCTACTCTCTTGTTCCTGAAGATGATGAAAAACTTATAAAGATTTCTAATCCTTTGTTATTAGAAACAAGCTGTCTTAGAGATAATATCTGGAAAGAACATTTGGAGATAGTGAACCGTAATATAAAAGCTGGACAAGCAAGTTGTTATATATTTGAATTTGGAAATGTTTTTCAAAAGAAAACTGAGTTCATTCAAGAAGAAGTTTTGAATGGTGCGATTTATGGAAATAAAAAATTTGGAAAATGGACAAATTCGAGTAAGGATAACGATCTTAATTATTACCAAGCTAGAGGAAAGTTAAAGGAAGCTTTATCATCTTTGAACATAAAAATTGATGATAAACCTAATGATTCATTTGATTTTCTTCACCCAGGCAGAACAGCAAAATTAGTTATTGAAGGGAAAGATGCAGGTTATTTTGGTGAAATACATCCCAAACTTATATTAGAAAAGAAGTCATTAAGAAAAGTTTATTTATTTAGCATAAATGTTTCTAACCTCTTGGGAGCTAGTACAAGAAAAAATAAATGGATTCCAATATATAAGCAATACCCAATTGTTCCGAAAATGGAAAGGGATATAAATTTTGTTTTCAGTAAGAAATTTTTAATTAGCGAAATAACATCACAAATAAGAAAAACAGGAAAGAATCTCTTAGAGGATGTAAATTTACTTGATGTTTTCGAAGATACTAAATTTGGAGATGATCATATAAGTTATACATTTAGATTATCTTATAGAGATAAAGATAAAACATTACTGGACTCGGACATTACATTAATACATTCAAATATCATTTCTAATATTGAAAAATCTTTTAACACTAAATTGAGGAATTAATTGTATTTCTAATCTTATATGAGACTATAAACTGGTCTAAATATAATTCTTAAATAAGATACTTAATAATCCTATAAATGTAATTAATGTTGTATGATTAAGTTCATGATCAATCTGCTATCTCTACTTCTATCTTCATTACTGTGGGTACAAGTACCTCAGTGGTCAGATGATTGGTCAAAATGTGCTGTTGACATGCCTGATGCATCATGTCACTGGTATGTAACTGCACCAGATAATACTTTTGGCGAAGGATTTGATTGGGCTAGCGCCCCTTGGTTTGATGCTAACGGATTAAGTGATATTCCTAGCATTGATAAACAAACTGCCATTGAAAAGCTTCAATCTAGGTAGTACTGTCTATAAGGCAGTACGGGAACTCATAAAAAGTCCTTATGGCAATACTTTCTAGGCCTTATTAATTTCTTGGACATTGAAAGGACATAATTTATTTATTTATTATTCAATTTTTAATTTTTCCCAGGAATTAAGCATTTTGGCCATGATATATTCAAATCGATTAATTTAATTATCTTATTTATCTGATATGAGACTATATAATAGACTAATAATAAGTCTTATTTAAGAATTTCTATACAAATAAATTTTCATTTTAATAGTAAATTCTATCTTAATTTCATTCATACATAATTTTTGCTTTCATAAATTTGAATAAAAATAATTGATTAAAATTAAAAATTTTAATCTTAACAGCTGTCTTATATGAGACTATTAATTAGACTTTTAATTAGTCTTATATGAGAATTGCTATACTAATCTCTATATAGATTTTTTAGCAATTGATACGCTTCATTTAATTTTCTCATTTGATCTGTTGATCCTCCAGCATCTGGATGTGTCTCTAAGGCTATTGATTTATAGGCCTCCCTAATTTTACGGAATGTATGAGCTGATCCTGCTGATGTTGATAAATTCAATAATTTAAGTGCTCCATGTACTGTCATTGTTGAGTCCAAAGTTTCAAATGAATTTGATCTATTATTTCGCTTAAATCTACTTACAAACCTTCTCATAAGTGTTGGTATTTTATTTATCAGATCTGATGTAGCAAAAGGGTCTTCTAAAACGCCAATCATTAATAAAACAATTTCAAGTGATGGATTTTTCTTTTTCCAAAATGGGCATAATTCTGACATTAATTTATTGGCTGCACTCCAGGTAAAGGGTAGATTTTCAGTTCCATCAAGATTTGGCCATATATCCCTTTCAAACCAATCCATTGAAGCTTCTACAATATGGTCATTAGGAACTGATCCATATAAGGTTTTCCAATGACTAATTAACTCAATTCGACATTTTATTAATTCAGTTTCTTTGATTGTATTAATTTGAATATCATTAATATTCTCCATTAATTTTTCACTATTAATACTTCTTCTTAGATTCTTTACTTTTTTTTCAATGAAATTGGGTAGGCTTATATTTGAGTTGGCTTTTTCTTTATATTTATTTTTATTTGTATTTCTTTTATTCAAAGATATCTCATTAACTTCTTTTTTTACTTCTGATTTAATTAATACCAATGCAGTATCTTCATCAATATTTAAATTTTCATTATTATTCTTATCATTAAAGTCTATTTCTTGCTGTTGGTTCTTAGGTAGTAAATCATCTTCTTGAAGAAGTTCTTTAAGTATCTTTTCTATTACAGGTCCTCTTGCTCTAAATCCCCACTCTTTTCGTAATTGATCAAACCTGGAAATTAGTTCCTCTGGTAAATCAATTGAAATTCTTTTTGTATTTGAACTTTCAGGAATATTCAATAATATTTTCTTGAAGAGTATGGAATTTATTTAATTTTATTCAAAAAAAATTGAAAGTCCATAAGGAATATTGTTTTTAAATTAAAACCCATTTATTTTTATGTCACAAGTCAATTAAGTATCTTTTTATAATAAAAACAAAAAAAAATGTTTAATTGTTATTTCAAGTCATCTAAAGAAAAAAAGAGTTTTTATCAACACAAGAAATTAGAAATGCTCAATTATATTAAGGACTCCCTTGAACGTAAAATTGCATCTGTAACAGCATCTATAGAAGTTCTAGAAAGCCAAATAAGCAGGGATAAGGAAGTTGAGGTAACTAATTAGTATTCAAACAAAACTTTCTAGAAGTTTTTCAGGGCCAAATTTCTTTAAATAATTAATATTTGAATTTTCAGTTACTAGTAGATATCCTGCAAATCCTAAACCGTTGACACTGAAACCATGAATATGATCATTTTTTCTTTTTATAATAGCGATCCATTTATTAGTTATTAAAATATTGTAGGGACATATTGGTTTCTTATCATTAATAGGATCCCCAAGTCCCAATTTCTTGCATAATTCTATGTAAAACTCAAAAAGACATGATGGATTTTCTAAAAAATTAAATTTAGATACAATAATATTTTTTTTAAGCTTACTATCTAGATCTTGACATGAGTTCATCTCTAAAAACCACTTTTCTCTAGGGCATGATATCTCACCTTTAGATCTACGCAGAAGTTGAAAATGCCTGTGAGGTTGACTTGCTCCCGCAATTGGAGAACTATTGAAAAACCATAATCCACTAGTATCATTATTAACTTGTTGGATCGCTCTCCAATCTTTAATATCTATCCATCCATTTTGAGGTTTCCACTCATTTGTTATAAGTAAAATATGACCTTTTTGTACAGGGTACTTATTTAATATTAGTTGATGATTATCACCAACTTTATCAATTTCTAGTATCTTTTCCCAAGGACAAAACGGATTTTGCTTAGGACCATAAATTTTTTTTTTAATAAATTTTGAAGTATCGAGTTTCCTAATTATGAAGTCGTCTTTTTCATATAAATCTCTTGTAATAATATCAGTTTTGAGAGGATATAAAGATTCATCATCAATTGATAATCGAGTTTGTTCTAATGCTTTTTTCCAATATATTTCTAAACTCATTAAAAAAAATTTATCATAACCATTTTAAAAAAAAAAATAAACTTGTAATTACTTTTTATTAAATTGATATTCTTTCAATTTTTCAAGAGGTACTGATTCTAAGACTACAATATTAGTTGATTCTAATATGACTTTTGGTGCAAGACCGTCTAATAATGCTTGCTTCCACCTATCAAGACAAATACACCAATGATCACCATCCTTTAGTCCTGGGAAGGAATAAATAGGCATGGGAGTAATTAAATCATTACCTTGTGATTTACTATATTTCAGGAAATTATCATCCATCACACAACATATGGAATGATTCCCTCCATCATTCTTGTCATAGTTGCAAAATCCATCCCTAAACCACCCTGTCATAGGTGCGCAACTACAAATCTCAATTTTTTCTCCAAGGACATTTAACTGATTTTGATTAATTATGGTCATAGATTTTTTTAATAATAATAAAACACCAACATTTCTTTAAAAAGGGTTGACGAGTATGGGGGGTAAAGAGGTAATAATTCTAATAAGGTTTTTTTCATTATGGATTGGGACTTTACTGAAAACATAGCATTTAAAGCACTTTATGAAGCTTTTAAAGATAGTGATGAAACTTCTGCATTAGAATTTTTATCTAGTGATGGCGCTTCATATTTTCTTGAGTTAACACAGGACGCGGCGGGTGAGGGACTTGATTTAGGTGATAATGAAACGATGGAAGAACTTCAAGAAGAAATTATTGAATATTTAGAAAACAACTAAAGATTTAGATTAAGCGCTGAAATATTTAGCTTTTGAGTGCAGTGAAATGATAGCTGTAGTACTTTGTTCTGGATGAAGTTGTTCAGATTCATCCATGGTCAAGCTTATTCTTTTTGTATCCAACAATGATAATTGTATGTTTGAATCAGATACTTTTGGACATGCAGGATAACCAAAAGAATATCTAGCTCCTCTATATTTTTGAGCTAGTATTTCTCTATTTTTGTCTGGTTCTTCAGTCCTAAAACCACATTCAATACGAATTAATGCATGAACATACTCAGCTAGAGCTTCTGCTAATTGCACTGTAAGTCCATGGAATAATAAATAATCGCTATATTTATCTTCTTTAAATAATTTTTGAGAATATTCACTAGCGATATCGCCCATCGTTACTGCCTGCATAGGAAATATATCTATCGGTTTATCCTTTTTTAAATCGCAATAAAAATCAGCTATGCATAAATTATTCCCGGATTTTTGTCTTGGGAAATTAAATTCGGAAATTTTATTTAATGATTTATCATCAAATAAGAAAATACTATTATCTTTTCTACCGCATCTGAAATATCCATAAACTGCTTTGGGTGAAATAAGTTTTTTTTCTACAATTGTCTCTAACCATCTATCTAGCAATGGTTTAGCATATGAATCCAAATAGTTATTGTATTCATCTACGCTTTGGTTTTTTCCTTTTTTTATTTGCCATTGTCCGCTAAATAGAGCTTTTGTATCTAAATAAAAAATTAACTTATTTAAATCTATATCAATTTCGTTCAAGACTTTCGTTCCCAAGAAAGGGGCTTGAATTGGTTCTTCTTCATCTATAAATTTAGATCTTATAAAATTTTCTTTTAAATTTAATTTAGAAGTCTCTATATTCATAGATATTGATTTTTTTACAGCTTGAGAGTTGGATTTTGATGAGGCTAAATTAATATTTATACCCTCATTGTTAATGAAACCCTCAGTATTTGACCAATTACCCTTTTTTTTATTATCCATATATTCATTCATAAATTTAAGATCAGTGAACGCGTCTTTTCCGTACAATATTTTCCCTTTATATATTTTGCTGCAGTCCTCATTTACAAATTTTGGGGTTAAGGCTGCGCCTCCTAATATTACTGGTACACTAATATTTTCATTGTTAAATGCTTCTAAATTATCTTTCATAAAAGCAGTTGATTTAACAAGTAATCCACTCATAGCGATGCAATCTGCATTGTGCTTTTTTTGTGCATCTATAATTGCTGAAACATCTTGCTTTATTCCAAGATTTATTACGTCATAACCATTATTTGTAAGTATTATGTCTACCAAATTTTTTCCAATATCATGAACATCGCCTTTGACAGTTGCAATTAAGAGTTTTCCATTTGATATGTTTTCATCTACAGTTTCCATATATGGTTCTAAAATTGAAACAGCAAATTTCATTGTTTCTGCTGATTGAAGTACAAATGGCAATTGCATTTGACCTGAACCAAATAAATCTCCTACAACTTTCATTCCATCAAGTAAAAAAGTATTAATTATTTCAAGAGGTTTATATTTTTTTAGCGCTTTATTTAATTGATCCTCTAAACCTATTTTTTCCCCATCAATAATATGATTTTTTAGACTTTCTTCCAGAGTTAGATTTTTATTTTCTATAGATGCTTTTTTGAAATCTTGAATAGATAAATCTTGAAAAGCCTTTGTTAATTCTACTAATGGATCATAAATACAAATATCATCTTCAAATTCTCTTTTGTCATATATCAAATCTAAGCAAAGCTTTTTAGTTTCTTCAGAAATCTTTGATAATGGCAAGATTTTATTTGGTGCGATGATAGCAGAATCCAATCCTGCTTTAATGCATTCATCTAAAAATATTGAATTTAGATTAATTCTTGATAATGGTGAAAGTCCAAAACTAATGTTTGATATCCCAAGTATGATATGAATATCTGGGAAATTTTCACGAATTTTTGATATAGCAGTAATTGTTTCTTTAGCGTTTAACCTATCTTCTTCTATCCCAGTAGATATTGGCAGAGCTAATGGATCAAAAAATAGCTCATAATCTGACAAGCCACATTCTCTAGTTCTATTAAGCGCTCGTTTTACAATGTTATATTTTTTATCTGCATTCCTAGCCATTCCATCTTCATCAATAGTTCCTACAACAAGACCTGAACCATACCCTAAGGCTAAATTTAGTACTTGATCAAATCTTTCATTGCCATCTTCGTAATTGGTTGAATTTATAATACATTTTCCACCAGCTGACTTTAATCCACTTTCCATTTTGTCAGCATCTGTAGAGTCAATCATTAATGGCAAATTAATTTTGGTAACTAGTCTTGAAGTTATTTCTTTCATATCTTTCACTCCGTCTCTTCCCACATAATCAACATTCACATCAAGAACGTGTGCATTTTCTTTTTGTTGTTGCTTGGCAATTGAAACTAGTCCATCCCAATCGTCGTTATTTAATAACTCCCTTACCTTTTTAGATCCACTTGCATTTAATCTTTCTCCTACAATCAAGATAGAATTGTCTTGTTTGTATGGTACAGAATTATATATTGATGATGCAGATGGAATATAACCACTTAAATTGTTATTACCAATTTTGTTAGACCTTTCGTTATAAGTAATTTCATCAATTATTGAAGAAAGATATTTAATATGTTCAGGTGTAGTCCCACAACATCCACCTATTAATTGAACTTTAAAGTCATATATAAAATTCATTAACTGCATCTTCAATTCTATTGGCTTTAATCTGTAGTGAGCAACACCACCAATATTTTCAGGAAGTCCTGCATTGGGAATACAGCTTATAGCGAAAGGAGAATTTTCAGATAAATATTTAATATGTTCTTTCATTTGTTCTGGCCCAGTTGCACAATTCAGTCCAAGGATATCTATGTTAAATGGTTCTAATATTGTTAATGCAGAGGCGATGTCAGAACCAACAAGCATAGTACCTGTTGTTTCCATTGTTATTGATACCATTATAGGTATATCTATATTTTTACTATCAAGTACTTCTTTAGAAGCTAATAAGGCAGATTTAATTTGTAATACATCTTGACAAGTTTCAATTAAAAGAAGATCAACTCCTCCATCTGTAAGACCATATATTTGTTCTTTATATGATTGCTTTAATTCATCAAAATCTATATGCCCTAGCGTGGGTAATTTAGTAGTTGGTCCAATTGAGCCAGCAACAAACCTTGGCTTATCTACTGATGCATATTTGGCAGCAGCCTTTTTGGCTATTAATGCAGCATTTTTATTTATCTCATATGCCTTATCCGCAATATCATATTCATCAAGAACTATTGATGATGCTCCAAAAGTATTAGTTTCTATAACATGACAACCTGCTCCTAAGAATGAATTATGAACCTTTTCAACGACCTTTGGTGAGGATAAAACAAGGTTTTCATTACAACCCTCTAATTCTTTTCCTCCAAAGTCGTCGGCATTAAGATTTAAGCTCTGAAAAGATGTTCCAGTACCCCCGTCAAAAATTATTAATGGCTTTTCATCTCTATTTAAATAGGTTCTGAAAGATTCCATTTTTTGGTAAAAATTAATTTATTTTAGAGAAATTCTTGTTACCCAATTATCATAGTCTTGAGAACGACCTTCTGTTATTTCTATAAGCTTACTTTTTAATTTATTCATTATTGGTCTTTCACCATTTAATTCACTTGATTCAATTTTTTTAACTGGTGTAATTTTTGCTGCTGTACCAGTTAGAAAAACTTCATCTGCTATTAATAATTCTGTTTTATCAACAGGCCTTTCAATTACATTTATTCCAAAAGATTTTGCTAATTCAATTACACTAGCTCTAGTAATCCCCTCAAGGATATCTTGATCAACACCAGGAGTGATTAAGTCTCCATTTCTTACAATAAATAAATTCATACCACTAGCTTCGCTTACCTTACCACTTGAATTTAATAGCAAAGCTTCATCAAAACCCGACAAACTAGCTTCTGTTTTAGCTAATGAACTAGTAATATAAGCCCCACTTATTTTTCCTCTTAATGGGAGAGATCTATCTTCTTGTCTAGTCCAACTACTCATTCTACAAGAAACTCCATCTGGGGATAGATAATCTCCTAGTTCAATACAATACATAAAGAAATCTGTTTCAATATTGTGTAACCTTGGAGCTATACCTAAATCGCTTGTATATACGAATGGTCTAATATAAATAGGTTTTTTTGGCTTATTTCTTTTTATAACTTCCTCTAGGGCTTTAAAAATATATTCTTCAGAAATATCAGTTAAGAGTAATTTTGCACTTTGAGATAATCTTTTTATGTGTTTATCAGTTCTAAATAAAAGGAATTCTTCTTTATTTGTAGGGTTAGGTATCGCTCGCATTCCTCCAAATGCAGCAGTACCATAATGAAGTGCATGAGTAGCTATTGATATTTTTGCTTCTTTAAATGGAATACATTTACCTTCGAACCAGGCGTATGGAAGAAATTCATGCATATTCAATTTATTTAATTAAGGTAGACTTGTTTTATCCTACTTACGTATTCTAAACCTTATTTATATATAAAAATGCACAGGATATTAAATATAGCAGGAAATGAAAAGAATAAGGATGATTTAATTGAGCAACCAGCGGCAGATTTTATTTTTATAACAAGTGTCAAAGCTGATTTAAATCTCATATCAAACTTATTGTTAGAAAAGGAATTTGATTCATTAAAAAATAATATAAGAGCTTTAGAAATTTCTAATTTAAATTCCTCAGCACAAATAGATAATTATTTATTAAAAACAATTAATTATGCAAAAGTTGTCATACTAAGAATTTTTGGAGATAAAGGTACATGGAACTATGGAA
>CACGAP010000004.1:0-73605 GCA_902571145.1 uncultured Prochlorococcus sp. | reverse complement strand
GAAAATGGTCAAGAGGAAGACTTCAGTGTTTCTATTGCTGGAAGAGTTATGGCAAAAAGGGTGATGGGTAAAATTGCCTTTTTCACAATAAGCGATCAAGATGGTCAGATTCAGCTTTATCTAGATAAAAAGATTATTAACTTAAATTTAGAAAAACAAAAATTACTTTCTTTTGAAGATATCAAGGAGATAGTAGATATTGGTGATTGGATAGGCGTATACGGAACTATTAAAAAAACAAATAAAGGTGAGCTTTCTATTAAAGTAGAAAAATGGGAAATGTTATCCAAATCATTACAACCTTTGCCAGATAAATGGCATGGATTGACTGATATTGAAAAAAGATATAGACAACGTTATTTAGATTTAATAGTGAATCCTCACTCTAAAAATGTATTTAAAACAAGAGCAAAATGTATAAGTTTTATAAGAAAATGGTTAGATAATAGAAATTTTTTAGAGATAGAGACTCCAATTCTGCAATCTGAAGCTGGTGGTGCTGAAGCAAGACCATTTATAACTCATCACAATACATTAGATATTCCACTATTTCTAAGAATAGCTACAGAATTACATTTAAAAAGAATGGTTGTTGGAGGATTTGAGAAAGTATACGAATTAGGAAGAATTTTCCGTAATGAGGGGATAAGTACAAGGCATAATCCAGAATTTACCTCAGTTGAAATTTATCAAGCTTTTTCTGACTATGTCGATATGATGAATTTAACAGAAGAATTGATAAAAGATATCGTAGCTGATGCATGTGGTTCTTTAATTATAAATTATCAAAATCAAGAAATTGATTTTTCTAAACCTTGGACAAGAATATCCATGAAAGATATTGTTAAAAAATATACAGGGATTGACTTTGATTCTTTCAGTGGAGACTTTCAAGCAGCAAAACAAGCCGCTAAAAGTATAAATGTTGATTTCTCTAATAAAGTTAATACTATAGGAAGACTATTAAATGAGGTCTTCGAGCAAAAAGTAGAATCAAAACTTATGCAACCCACTTTTGTTATCGATTATCCGGTTGAAATTTCTCCTTTAGCTAGACCTCATCTTAATAATAAAGAAATGGTTCAGAGATTTGAATTATTCATTGTTGGTCGGGAGCTGGCAAATGCGTTTAGTGAGTTAATAGATCCTGTAGATCAAAGAGAAAGAATGCAATTACAGCAATCTCTTAGAGATGAAGGAGATCTTGAGGCTCACTGCATAGATGAAGATTTCTTGAATGCTTTAGAGATTGGTATGCCGCCTACTGGAGGATTAGGCATTGGCATTGATAGGCTAATTATGTTAATTACTGATAGTGCATCAATTAGAGATGTAATACCTTTCCCGTTGTTAAAACCAGAAATAACTTCCAAAAAAGTGAAAAATTACCCTTGAATGAAGTAAAATAGATAAATTAATCCAATACGAAATTTTTAAATGAGTGGTGAACGTGTTGGTTTCCGTTTCAAACACGCGGATGCAGTAGTAAAAAGAAATCCTCAGGGTCGATCAAGACGAGGATGGGTTATTGAGCCAGTAGAGCAAACTACAAGTAGAGGTACAAAAATGCCTGCATACAAAATTCGCTGGAGAGATAGCGAGAGGCCTGAAACAGTCTTACAGCATATGTTAATTGCAGATCCAGATCCTTCACCACCTCCAAGTTCAGTAAGTTTAGATTCATAGTTGCAATTATTCTGGATAGTAATTTTACCTCTTTAGCGCAGAGTTGATTTCTTTTTTAATACTTTTTTGTTTTTCATCTTGGCGTTTGTCATGTAATTTTTTCCCTTTGCCGACTCCAATAGTTAGTTTTATCCATGAGCCTTTTAAATAAAGAGATAATGGAACAATAGTCATTCCTTTTTTTTCAGTATTGGATTTCATTTTGATTATTTCTTTTTTATGTAGAAGCAACTTTCTATTTCTTAATGGATCATGGTTAAAGAAAGACCCTACATTTTTATGTGGTGAAATGTGAACATTTAATAATAAGATCTCACCATCTCTAAATGAACAGTACCCATCTCTTAAATTTGCTTTTCCGTTTCTAATGGACTTTACTTCAGTCCCTAAAAGCTCAATCCCAGCTTCGATTGTTTCAGATATTGCATATTGAAATTTTGCATATCTATTCTCAGCTAAAAGTTTAAAATTATTTTCTTTATTAGTATTCTTTTTAACTTTGTTTGAATTTTTTGCCATTTTAGTGAAAAAAATCTTTCTACTCAGAACAAATGCAATTAACCTTTCATTATGGCAATAATTTCTTCCAATATAGGCGATAATGACTTTTCTCTTCGTAAAAAAGAGCTTAGGCTAGTTGATTCAAAAATAATTCCAGAAGAAAAGAGAAATAAAAATCTGAACGTAGCGAGGCCTCTTACTTTAAAAGAATTTATTGGCCAAGAAAAACTTAAATCTTCTTTAAGAATAGCTATAGATGCTTCAATTTTTAGAAAAGAACCGATGGAGCATATTCTGTTATATGGACAGCCTGGCTTAGGTAAGACTTCTCTTGCTTTTTTGATAGCCCATGAATTGAATACAAAATGTAGGATAGCCACTGCACCAGCAATTGAAAGACCTCGAGATATCGTAGGTTTACTTCTTGGATTAAAAGATGGTGAAGTTTTATTTATCGATGAGATACATCGCTTAAATAGGTTAACCGAAGAGTTGTTATATTCTGCAATGGAAGATTTTAGACTCGATTTAACTATGGGTGCTAATAGAGGAGCCCGTTGCAGAACAATTAATCTTCCAAGGTTTACTCTTATTGGCGCGACAACTAAATTAGCTTCAATAAGTGCACCTCTAAGAGATAGATTCGGTATATCTGAGAAAATTGAATTTTACACATATGATGAATTAAAACAAATAATTGTTAATTTCTCCCGATTAATAAATCTCAATTTAGATGATGAAGCATCTTATGACTTAGCAAAGATATCTCGAGGGACTCCAAGAATTGCTTTAAGATTATTAAGACGAGTTAGAGATTATGCACAGGCTATTAATAAAACAAATACGATCACAGTGAATTTAATAAAAAAAGCTTTAAATTCTTACCAAATAGACGAAAAAGGATTGGATTCTTTTGATAGACAATATTTATCTTTTCTTAACCAAAACAATAATATTCCAACTGGCCTTGATTCAATTGCAGCTGGCTTAGGTGATGATTCTTCAATGTTAGAATTTGTAGTTGAGCCATATTTAATCAAAATTGGTTTTCTCACCAGAACTCCTCGAGGAAGATTGCTCACGGCTATGGGAAAAAAGTACATTGAATCAAAAAATGATAACTTTTAAAAAAGTTAAGGCTTGTTTTTTAATAATTTTTGTTTTTTTGAATATTTTTTATATTGCACCATGCTATTCATTATCTTTAAGGGAGGATTTGTTTAAAAATGCATTAGATTTAAGTTCAAGCGGAAAATTTAATCTAGCTTTACAAGAATGGAATCAATATCTCGATTCTTATCCCGATGATGCTGCGGGTTTAAGCAATAGAGGAAATGTAAAACTTGTTATAGGAGATCTAAATGGATCAATAGATGACCAAAATAAGGCAATAAGTCTGAATCCTACGGAAATAGATCCCTATATTAATAGGGGGATAGCAGAGGAAGCATTGGGTCTATGGTCGCAAGCGAAAAAAGATTATATGTTCGTTATTTCGCAAGATAGTAAAAATTTTTCTGCATTATATAATTTGGCTAATGTAGAAGGATCTACATCACATTGGGAAAAAGCTAGAGATTTATTTTCAAAAGCTGCCTTATACAATCCAGGATTTGCGATGGCAAGATCAAGTATGGCGTTAGCAGATTTTCAGTTGGGGAACATTGATGAATCTGAAAAAGAATTAAAAAAATTAATTAGACGTTATCCAACTTTTGCTGATGCTAGGGCAGCTTTAACAGCTTTGAATTGGTCTAAGGGCGAATCTGGTAAAGCAGAGAGTAATTGGATAGCGGTAACTGAATTAGATGCTAGATATAGTGATAAAGAATGGTTGGAAAAAATAAGAAGATGGCCTCCACAACCAATTAGAAATTTAATGAACTTTATCGATTTAAAATAAGTGATGAATAGAGATCAGTTTTGTAAAAAAATTGATTCGTTTAATGATGAATTAATTAATTTAAGAAGACATATACATGCACATCCCGAATTAAGCGGACTTGAAAATCAAACTGCGATTTTGATAAGTGGTTTTTTAAAAAATATTGGTTGGAATGTTAGAGAATCTATTGGCAGGACCGGAGTTGTAGCTGATTTTGGGCCCTCAGATAGGGGCATTATAGGTTTAAGAGTAGATATGGATGCTTTGCCAATATTTGAGGAAACTAAATTAAGTTTTTCTTCAAAAGTAGATGGTGTTATGCATGCCTGTGGTCACGATTTGCATATATCGATTGGATTGGGGGTTGCAAAAATTATTAAGGATTTAAAACTAAATTTTGGGACTCGGATAATTTTTCAGCCCGCTGAAGAAATTGCGAGCGGAGCTAGATGGATGATTAAGGATGGTGCAATTAATGGTATTACCCATATTTTGGGAGTCCATGTCTACCCAGATTTATCCGTAGGGACAATTGGCATTAAAGAGGGGAGTTTAACTGCAGCTGCGGGAGAACTTAAGGTAGAAATTAAAGGAAAATCAGGACATGGTGCTCGACCTTATGAAGGGATTGATGCTATTTGGGCGGCCTCTAAAGTTATTTCGGGAATTCAAGAATCAATAACACGGAAGTTAGATCCTCTAGATCCTGTAGTAATAACCTTTGGAAAAATAAATGGTGGCAATGCATTCAATGTTCTTGCAGAAAAGGTTAATTTAATTGGTACGGTTAGATGCACCAATCGTAAACTATTTAAAAATATTGCTAATTGGCTCAATGAAAATATCACTTCAATAGCAAATAATTGCGGAGCTGAAGCAAAAGTAATATTTAGAGAAATCACACCGGCAGTTAATAATAATTCTGAAATAAATAGAGTCCTTAGAGATTCGGGAATTAAGGTTTTGGGTCAAGAAAATGTTATCGAATTACAAAAACCATCATTAGGAGCTGAGGATTTCGCGGAATTTTTAAAAGATATTCCAGGAGCTATGTTTAGGCTTGGCGTTTCGAGTTCAAATGGATGTGCTCCGCTTCATAGTTCTAAATTTGATCCAGATGAAAGAGCTATTGCTGTTGGAATTAAAGTGATAACAGAATCCATAGTAAAATTAAATAATGAAAAAATTAATACAATTGGTAAATGAAAATTAATAAAAGATTTTTTTTATCTTTTGTGGCTCCTTTTATGATCCTCATATCTGCTGTTGGAATGATATTTAGGGACAATTCTAGGAAGATTTTTTATTTACCTATTGGCGTAATGGGGGTTGTAATTATTTTGGAGAGGGGTATGAGCAGACAATTGGATAGGAAAAATATTCTAAAAAAGATAAAGTCTTATAAAAAAGCTAAATAAAATCATTTTATTTATTTTTACTCAACATGAGATGACTATTTTTTAGAAAAGAGCTATTAATAATATTAATACTAGGGGTGCTAAGAATTTTAACTTAGCTGAGATCATACCCTTTGAACCTGAATCATTAACCTTGATGCAGGGAAGTGAAGATTTGATCAAACTTTAGTAATAACACTTTTAAACAATTTGTAAATTATGAGAAGTTCGTGGATTAAGCCTCGCCTTGGGAAAGAAAATGTAACTCAAATGAACTTTGCGAGAAACGGATATATCACTGAAGAAATGGATTTCGTTGCTAAAAAAGAAAATCTTCCTTCTTCTTTAATAATGGAAGAAGTAGCAAGAGGAAGATTAATTATTCCAGCTAATATTAATCATTTGAATCTTGAGCCAATGTCTATAGGCATTGCTTCAAGATGCAAAGTTAATGCCAATATTGGTGCTTCCCCTAATGCAAGTGATATCAATGAAGAAGTAGAGAAGCTTAAACTGGCAGTAAAATATGGGGCTGATACAGTTATGGATCTTTCTACAGGAGGAGTAAATTTAGATGAAGTTCGGCAAGCAATAATTCATGAGTCTCCTGTTCCCATTGGAACAGTTCCTGTTTATCAAGCATTAGAGAGTGTACATGGTTCAATAGATAGATTAACTGAAGACGATTTTCTTCATATTATTGAAAAACATTGTCAGCAGGGCGTAGATTATCAAACTATACATGCTGGGCTATTAATAGAGCATTTGCCGAAAGTCAAAGGAAGAATTACTGGAATTGTTAGTAGGGGGGGAGGAATTTTAGCCCAATGGATGTTACATCATTTTAAACAAAACCCTCTCTACACAAGGTTCGATGACATTTGTGAGATTTTTAAGAAATATGATTGTACTTTTTCTCTAGGAGACTCATTGAGGCCTGGATGTTTGCATGATGCTTCTGATGATGCCCAGCTAGCTGAATTGAAGACCTTAGGCGAGCTTACTCGAAAAGCATGGGAACATAATGTTCAAGTAATGGTTGAAGGTCCTGGTCATGTACCTATGGACCAAATTGAGTTTAATGTGAGAAAGCAAATGGAAGAATGTTCAGAAGCCCCATTTTATGTGCTTGGTCCATTAGTGACAGATATATCCCCTGGTTATGACCATATATCAAGTGCCATTGGAGCGGCGATGGCAGGGTGGTATGGAACTTCTATGTTATGTTATGTAACGCCAAAAGAACATCTAGGTCTGCCAAATGCAGAAGATGTCAGAGAAGGCTTAATTGCTTATAAAATAGCTGCACATGCTGCTGATATAGCAAGACATAGAGCTGGAGCTCGTGATCGCGATGATGAACTTAGTCATGCAAGATATAACTTTGATTGGAATAAACAGTTCGAACTTTCATTAGATCCGGAAAGGGCAAAACAGTACCATGATGAAACTCTGCCTGAAGAAATATTTAAAAAGGCAGAGTTTTGTTCAATGTGTGGACCTAAACATTGTCCAATGAATTCAAAGATATCTGATGAATCTCTCGATCAGTTAAAAGATAAGCTTGAAGAATGCAATTCTTCAGTATAGTTATCAATTATTAGTTATAGAATTTCCTTCGTCTTATTAACAACGTTTTCGACGGTAAATCCAAAATTTTTCATACATTCTCCCCCAGGTGCTGATGCACCAAATCTGTCCATAGTAATACAAATTCCATCAAAACCTGTATATTTATGCCAACCAAATGAATGGGCAGCTTCAACTACAACTCTCTTTTTCACACTACTAGGTAGAACACTTTCTTTGTAAGATTCTTCTTGCTCTTCGAAAAGTTCTACACAAGGCATAGAAACAACTCTAATTTTTTTACCTAAGCTTGAAATTTCCTTACTTGCTTCAATGCAAAGATTTAGTTCGCTTCCAGTACCAATAAATATTAGATCTGGCGTACCTTCGCAATCCGAAACTATATATCCTCCAAGGGCAACTTTGTCGATCGAGGTATTTTCTTGATTTGGCATACCTTGTCTACTTAAACACAGGGCAGAAGGTCTTTTTCTATTTTGAATAGCAAGTTTATAAGCTCCACTTGTTTCATTTCCATCTCCAGGTCTGAAAACTAGCATGTTAGGCATGGCACGAAGTGAAGGGATAGTTTCAATAGGTTGATGTGTTGGGCCATCTTCTCCTACACCAATTGAATCGTGAGTTAAGACATAGATTACTCCTAATTCGCTGAGTGCTGAAAGCCTCATTGAACCTCTCATATAATCGGCGAAAACAAGGAATGTTCCACCATAAGGAATAAGACCACTATTGTGGTAGGCAATGCCATTAAGTACAGCTGCCATTGCATGCTCTCTTACACCAAAGTGTAAATATCTTTTTTCAGGACTATGAGGCTGAAATGACCCGGTTTCTCCTTTGATGTCTGTGTAGTTAGAGTGAGTTAAATCTGCGGATCCACCAATTAATTCAGGCAAGTTAGGACCTAGTGCACCTAAACATATTTGTGAATGCTTTCTGGTGGCTAATCCTTTATCATCAGGTGTATAAGAAGGGAGATCTGAGTCCCAATTTTCAGGTAATTGGCCTTTTAACATTCTGTTTAACTCGGCTCCTTCAGAAGGATATTTTTTTTGATATTCTTCAAATTTAGAATCCCATTCTTTCTCTAAGTTTTCGCCTTTGTTTATTGATTTTCTAAAATGCGCATATACTTCATCTGGTATTTCAAATGGAGGATATTCCCAATTAAGAAACTCTCTAGTTAATGCAGCTTCTTCTTCTCCAACAGCTGCTCCATGAATTCCAGCAGTATCTGATTTATTTGGAGAACCATAACCTATGGTTGTAGAAATTTTAATAATCGAAGGTTTGTCTGTAATTAATTTTGCTTTTTCGATAGCTTCAGTTATTCCTTTAACATCATGATTCCCATCTTCAACATGTTGTACATGCCATCCATAAGCTTCGTATCTTTTTAAAACATCTTCGGTGAAAGAAACGTCGGTTCGCCCATCAATTGTAATTTGATTATCGTCATAGAGTGCAATTAATTTTCCAAGCTTAAGGTGACCAGCTAATGAGCAGGCCTCTGATGCAATACCTTCTTGATTACAGCCGTCACCCATTATTACGTATGTATAGTGATCAACAATATTGCAATCAGGCTTATTAAATTTAGCCGCTAAGTGAGTTTCAGCTATTGCTAAACCAACTGCATTTGAAATACCAGCTCCAAGAGGACCAGCTGTAACTTCAACACCTTCAGTTTCGAATGTTTCTGGATGTCCAGGAGTTTTTGATCCCCATTGTCTAAATTCTTTAATATCTTCTATAGAAACTGATTTGTATCCTGTCAAATGAAGCAAAGAATATAACAGCATACAGCCATGACCAGCTGATAATACAAAACGGTCTCTATTGAACCATTTTGGGTTATTGGGGTTGTGATTAAGAATGTTTTGCCATAATGCATAACCCATAGGAGCACACCCCATTGGCAGTCCAGGGTGTCCACTATTAGATTTATTTACTGCATCTACAGCAAGCATTCTTATACTATTTACACAAAGTGATTCTAATGAAACAGATGCAGCGACCATTGTTTTAAAATAAGTTAAGTTTGAAATACAGAATTGGTTGTCTTTAATTCATTTTGCTGAAAGCAAGGCAAACATTGTGACCACCAAAGCCGAAAGAATTAGAAAGAGCAACTCCTACTTGAGCATCTCTCGCATTATTTGGTACATAATCAAGATCACAATCAGGATCTGGATTTACGTAGTTAATTGTAGGAGGGATAAAATTATGTGTCAAAGAAAGTATACAAGCTACAGCTTCAATACCTCCTGAGCCTCCTAGGAGATGACCAGTCATCGACTTAGTAGAGCTTACAGGAATGAGGTAAGATCTGTCTCTAAAAATAGATTTAATTGCAGAAGTTTCATTTTTATCATTAGCTGATGTACTTGTACCATGGGCATTTATGTAATCAACTTTTTCAAGGCTAAGACAGGCGTCTTCAATTGCTAATTTGATGGCTGCGGCACCCCCAACTCCGCCTGGAGATGGAGCAGTAATATGATGAGCATCACATGTTGTTCCATATCCAATAATTTCTGCATAAATTCTCGCATTCCTTTTTTGTGCATTTTCTAAAGTCTCTAAAACAAGAATTCCAGAGCCCTCTCCAATAACAAATCCATCTCTTTCTGCATCAAAAGGTCTGCTAGCAGTTTGAGGACTTTCATTTCTAAAAGAAAGAGCTTTGGCACTAGCAAAACCAGCTACTCCAAGAGGCGTAATGCTTGCTTCTGCTCCTCCACAGATCATTGCATCTGCCTTTCCAAGTTGAAGTAATCTAAAAGAATCACCAATTGCATTTGAACCGGCAGCGCAAGCGGTTGAAACAGAGGAACTTGGTCCTTTTGCTCCCAAAGCGATGGCAGCTAATCCAGTTGCCATATTTGGAATCATCATTGGAACTGTAAATGGACTTACTCTTTTAGGTCCTTTATGACTTAATATTTGAGCTTGACTTTCCATAGTTAGCAAGCCTCCAACCCCAGAACCTATAATCACTCCAATTCTTGATGCATTAGCTTCAGTAATTTCAAGTCCAGAATCACTAAAGGCTTGCTTTGCAGCAATAACGCCAAATTGGGAAAAACGATCCCATCTTTTGGATTCTTTAGCTTCAATAAAATTTTCAGATTGGAGATTTTTTACTTCTGCAGCAAATTTGCATGGATGTTGCTCAGGATTAAAGAGAGTAATATCTGAAACCCCATTAGTACCTGTTTGAAGACCGACTAAATATTCATCAATGTTATTACCAATTGGAGTTACTGCTCCGATACCAGTAATAACTACTCGATGGAAATTTGGCATCCTAACCTAACCTTTTTTTTCTTCGATGAATTTTACTGCATCGCCAACAGTTGCTATTCCTTCAGCTGCTTCATCAGGAATTTCAATATCAAATGCTTCTTCAAGAGCCATTACTAATTCAACAGTATCTAGAGAATCTGCACCTAAATCATTTTGGAAATTTGAATCTGATTTGACTTCTCCTGCTTCAACACTTAATTGTTCTGAAACAATAGAACAGACTTTTTCGAGGATTTCTTGTGACATAGTTTATGGAAATTACTAATTATCTATATGATTTTATGCCCTAGAGTTAACAAGAGTGAAGCATATCTTAATTTTTTTAATTTCTTTGTAAGACAATAGTATTATAAAACGAGGTTCAAAAGACAATTTTTACATGTCACACGCAGTTAAAATTTATGACACTTGCATTGGTTGTACCCAATGTGTAAGGGCTTGCCCACTTGATGTTTTAGAAATGGTTCCCTGGGACGGCTGTAAAGCTGGCCAAATAGCTTCATCTCCTAGAACAGAAGATTGTGTAGGTTGCAAAAGATGTGAAACGGCATGTCCTACAGATTTCTTAAGTATTCGTGTTTATTTAGGAGATGAGACTTCTAGGAGTATGGGTTTAGCATATTAATTTTTATAGTGCAGTTTTAAGAGAGTCCATTTTTTGGCAAATACGCATTTTATTTCAATATAATTGAAAAAAAAATCGTATGTGTGGAATAGTTGCTGTAACTGGATATAAAAAAGCTTTACCATTATTAATTAATGGTTTAGAAAAACTTGAATACAGAGGTTATGATTCTGCGGGAGTTGCAATAATCAATTCCGAAAATAATTCTATTTTTTGTAATAAAGCAGAGGGAAAACTAGAGAATTTAATAAGCAATCTGAATGATCATAATATTCCTGGAACTGTGGGTATAGGACATACTAGATGGGCAACGCATGGAAAACCTGAGGTTAAAAATGCACATCCTCATACTGATAGTTCAGGAAATATAGCAGTTGTTCAAAATGGCATTATTGAAAATTTCCAAGGTTTAAAAAAAAAATTAGAGGAAGAGGGCATTATTTTTAATTCTGATACAGATACCGAGGTAATTCCCCATCTAATTCAAAGAGAGTTAAATACATTAAGTAAACTTAATCTTGAGAATAATGGGTCAACATTATTAGTAGCTGTGAGAAATGTATTGTCGGATTTAGAGGGATCTTATGCTTTAGCAGTTATATGGTCTGGTTCTCCAAGCTCTTTGGTAGTTGCAAGAAGACAAGCGCCTTTGATTATTGGTTTGGGTGAAGGAGAATTTATTTGTGCTAGTGATACTCCAGCCATTGCAAACTTTACGAATATTATTTTGCCTATGGAGGATGAAGAAATAGCTTTGTTGACTCCGCTTGGAATTGAAATATATGACTCAAGCAACGAGAGACAATATAGAAATCCAGTTTCTTTAAAAGTCTCAGAGCAAATAATAGATAAGTTTAATTTCAAACACTATATGTTGAAAGAGATATATGACCAGCCACAGACTGCAAAAAACTGGTTGGAAAATTTTTTAATTAAAAACTCAGATAATGGTCAATATCAAATCAACTATCCATTTGATACAAAGTTTTTTGAATCAATTGAAAGAATTGAAATTATCGCTTGTGGTACAAGCAAACATGCTGCAATGGTGGGTAGCTTTTTACTAGAACAATTTTCAGGTATGCCTACAAATGTCTTTTATGCAAGCGAATTTCGATATTCACCACCTCCATTATTGCCAAATACATTAACAATTGGAGTCAGTCAATCCGGAGAAACTGCCGATACAATCGCTGCTATAGATATGGAAATTAAAAGACGTTCTTCAATTGAAAATGAAAAATTTAAACCCAATCTTATTGCAATAACAAATAGAAAAGAGAGTTCCATAGGTAGGCAGGTCTCGAATTTAATTGATATCTGTGCAGGAATAGAAGTTGGAGTTGCTGCAACAAAAACTTTTTTTGCTCAATTACTTTCTTTTTATGGATTAGCTATAAAATTTGCTCAAATTAAAGGTAACCAAAGTCCTGATGAAATAGGTAAATTAATAAACGAACTTATAAAACTTCCGCCATTACTTGAAGATCTATTAGAGAAACATAATAAATCTTCAGAAAAGCTAGCACATGACTTTTTTAATATTAAAGATGTTATTTTCTTAGGAAGAGGAATAAATTATCCTATTGCTCTTGAAGGCGCGTTAAAACTAAAAGAAATTAGTTATATTCATGCAGCTGGATACCCTGCTGGTGAAATGAAACATGGTCCAATAGCTTTGTTAGATAAAAAAGTACCTGTAATTTCTATTGCCTCCCCTGGCGAGGTTTTTGATAAAGTTATAAGCAATGCTCAAGAAGCAAAAGCTAGAGATTCATATTTGATTGGGATTGCTCCTGAATGTAATGGAACTGAAATCTTTGATTATTTAATGAAAGTTCCTTCCTCTAATGAATGGATTTCACCTCTACTGAATATATTGCCTTTACAATTATTGAGTTATCATATTGCAGCTCATAGGGGACTTGATGTGGATCAACCAAGAAATTTAGCTAAAAGTGTAACTGTTGAATAATTAGTTTCATACAAATTTTTATTTTTTAATTTATAGATCTAAAAGTCCATTTGGAGGATTTATGATTAGAAAATGATTTTTTATATCAACTAATGGGACTATTTCTTTAACGAATGGTACGAGAACTTTTTTTTGATTTTTAAATAGTTCAATAACAAGTAAATTATTTTTCTCATTTTCTAAATTGATAACTTTCCCAATTTTTTTTAATTTGTCATTTTCTAAAGTCTTAACCTCGAGATTCAGAAGTTCTAACAAGTGAAATTCTTCCTTTTTTAATTTGGGTAATGTATCGGCTTTTACAAGAATTTTAAATTTTTTTATTTGTTCTGCATGATTTCTTGTAATTATTCCTTGGAATTTAACTATGAAGGTTTCTTTACCTGGCTGTTTAAAACCAGATATAAGTTCTATTTTTGAAGGAAGTTCATTTTCTTTTTGCAACCATCTAATTCCTGGTTTTAAAAATCTTTCTTCAAAATCACTTAGAGATTTAACCTTTACCTGGCCATTAATTCCATGACATGATGTTATTAATCCAACAGTCAACCATTCATTTTTATTTATCATATATTGTATTAAAAAGAGTGTTTTATGGAATTATCTACTAAACCCATACTCCCTGGATCTTTTGTTGTTGTAAAAGACATCAATTCTATCTATAGAGGATACAAAGGGTTTGTACAACGAGTTACAAAAAAAAGAGCAGCGGTTCTGTTTGAAGGAGGTAATTGGGATAAACTCATAACTTTTCAGCTAACCAATTTAGAAATAGTATAAAAATTAAATTTTACCTATAGTAATAAATTTTTCTATCAAAACTCTAGCTGCATTTGTTTCTGCATGTTTATGGGACTTGCCAAATGCAGATGATTCTTTTGATCCTTCTATAAATATATCGCAAGAAAATCTTTTAGGGTCCCCATTTTTCTTTGATACTTCAATTATTTTATAGACTGGTAAATCAAAACCTTTACTTTGGCACCATTCTTGCAATACTGTTTTAGATTTGAATTTATATGGAGCTTTTAAAAATATTTCTGAATCTTTTTCCCAAATATCATCTAACCAAAGATTTACTTCTTGAATGGAATTAAAGCACTTGTAAACAGCACCTATTAAAGCTTCTGTAGCTTCACCAATAATTGTATTTTTTGAATTTTCATCACCAAGTGCTTTAGGTCCTCTAATTATTAATTTTTCTATATTAATTTCCCCCCCTAATTTAGTTAACCATTCATCACTTACAATTTGCGCTCTTAGCTCTGATCTTTCTCCTACACTCATTTTAGGATATTTTTTTTCAATAAAATTAGAAGCCGCTAATCTGAGAACTGCATCTCCGAAAAATTCTAGTTTTTCATAATTCAATATTTTGTCCTCCGAGGAGTGGATAAATGCTTGATTAAAATCTTGAATAATAGAAATATTTTCAGTTGTAATTATTTCAGAGAATCTTTTTGATTTAATATTTAAAGATTTTAAAAAAGTAGTTATTTGATTAATCCTCTTTGCGTTAATTATATTTGTCATTTGATTTGAATAATCACAATAATTAGAAAGCAGGTCATAAGCCGGGTTCTGTTCATCTTGAATAATAAGATGGGCAATCATCTATCTAGGACTAGAATTACTTCATAGTCTCAAGCGGCGCTTAAAAGTAGATTGTTTAATGGCCATAAATCTACTAAGCCTTGCTCCCAGCCGGGGTTTACCTAGCCAACACTTCTCAATGTTGCTGGTGCGCTCTTACCACACCCTTGCACCCTTGCCATACATGAAGTATTAGGCGGTATGTTTCTGTGGCACTATCCTCACGGTTGCCCGCACTGGGAATTACCCAGCAAGCTTGACCATATGGGAGCCCGGACTTTCCTCAAGAAAGTTTTAATTTGGAAACAAAATAAAACTTTCTTGCGATTGCCTCTCCTGCTTTCATTTAGCATAATGCTTATTACTCCAAAAATCATCTATTGGGACTGTAGCTCAGCAGGATAGAGCAACGGTTTCCTAAACCGTAGGTCGTGGGTTCGACTCCCGCCAGTCCCGTAAAAATAAAAAACTATATGTAGTATGTGTGCAAACTTGCTACTCTCTAGCTAGCGTATAGTTAGTAGTAAATCTTTTATGGCTAAGTTGCATGATATGCGTTTAAAACTCTTAATTCAACAAGAGCATGAACGCATTTCTAAATCCCAACCTAATGATTTAGATCTTTCAATAGTTCAGGCGAGATGCCTTTGCTGGCTTGCTCTTTTGGCGGAAGCTCACGAAGATCAAGCAAATGATGCTGAAAAGAGAGGTGATGCCGAGCAAGCAATGGGATGGTTCGCTGATTCTATGAGACTAAGAGATGTTATTGATTTGGTTACTAAAATTGAGATACCTTTGCCAGATAGTCCAGATTCACTCGATGAAAATGACGAATTATTGGATGGCCCTACAATTTTGCCCAAATAGTGAGATGATATAAAGAGAATTACTTTTTCTTTTGGCTGAAGAACCATGTCAATGCTCTGATTGTCAGAGATTTTATAAAGAGCATGATCGTCTAATTAGAGAATTTCCTACTTTTAAGCATCAACAAGAATTGAATTGGGCATCCATTCAATCTTTCAGAACTCTTTGTACTAAAGTGACAGATGATTTGCAGAGAGAATTATCTGAAAGAGAATCCAATGAAAATAACAGTTCAAAAGAAAACCATATTTCTGATAAAGAAATTACTGAAGCTTTAGATGAACTGGAAAGTGTTAATGCCTATTTATATTCAATTGAAGCATTAATGGAAAGAATATTTGAAACAAAAATTCCAAACAATATCGAATCAAAATTTAAAGAACTTGCAAATGAATTAGCCCCAGACCCTTTAAATATTGATAGATTAATTTTGAATAGATTATTTCACCAAACCCCAGATTCACCAGATAAGAAAAATATTAATTAGTTAATTCTTCTACGTCGCAAGTAATTTCAACAGGCATTGGAGATACTTTCCAAATAGATTTACAGTACTCTCTAATAGATCTATCTGATGAAAAATATCCTGATCTAGCAGTATTTAATAAAGCCATTTTATTCCAAGATTTTTTATTATTCCAGCATTCACTTACCACATCCTGTTTATTTAGGTAATCTTCAAAGTCAGCCATAACAAAAAATGGGTCATGTCCTGTAAGGCTATTTAATAAAGGTTTAAATAATTCTTTATCCCCATTGCTAAAGTGTCCAATTTCAATTAGACGTATAACCTCTTTGAGCTCTGGACATTGATCAATAAAAGTTTTGGGACAGTAATTATTATTTTTTAAGTCCATAATTTCGCTTTCTGTTTTACCAAAAAGAAAGAAATTCTCTTTTTTTACAAGATCTCTTAACTCCACATTTGCTCCATCTAAGGTTCCAATCGTTAACGCTCCATTCATGGCAAATTTCATATTTCCAGTTCCAGATGCTTCTTTTCCAGCGGTTGAGATTTGTTCTGAAAGATCCGTTGCAGGATAAACTATTTCACCAAGTTTAACGTTATAGTCTGGTAGAAAAACAACTCTTAATAAACCGTCCATATCTGGATCAGAATTAACTACATCAGCAATACCATTAATGAATCTAATCATCAGTTTTGCCATAAAGTAACCTGGTGCAGCTTTACCTCCGAATATTATTGTTCTTGGAACTTCATACTTGTTTGTACCATTTTTTAGTCTTAAATATTGCGCAATAATTTGTAGGGCATTTAAATGCTGCCTTTTATATTGATGAATTCTTTTTACTTGAACATCAAATAAACTTGATGGATCCACCAGTATTCCAGTTTTTGAATGGATAAAGCTAGATAATTTTCTCTTGCCATTTAGTTTGGTTTCCTCAAATTTTTGCAAAAAATTGTTGTCATCTTTTTTTTCTTCTAACTTTTTAAGAAGGTCCATATTTGTGATCCAGTTTGGACCAACTTCTTCTTCTAAAAGTTTCGATAGTGATGGATTAGATAGAGCAACCCATCTCCTTGGAGTAACTCCATTAGTTACATTTGTAAATTTTTCAGGCCATAGAGCTGCGAATTCAGGCAGAAGTTGTCTTTTTATTAAATCTGAGTGGAGGGCTGCAACACCATTGATATGATGTGCTCCAATTGTAGCCAAATGCGCCATCCTAACTGATTTGGAACCTTCTTCATCAATTATTGAGAGTTTTTGAAGGATCTTGTCATCACCAGGATAACGTAGTCTTAATTGTTGTAGAAATCTCCAATTGATTTCATAAATAATTTCTAGATGACGAGGAAGGAGATCACTAAATAAACCTAAATCCCATTTTTCTAAAGCTTCTGGTAGTAATGTATGGTTTGTATAAGCAACTGAAGAGGTTGTTATGTTCCAAGCTTTATCCCAACCTATTTGATATTGGTCAATAAGAAGTCTCATTAATTCTGCAACTGCAATAGCAGGATGGGTGTCATTTAATTGGACTGTCCAATGTTTAGGGAATTCTGTTATTGCTATCGATCTTTTTTCAAGGCTTCTCAACATATCCTGAAGAGAACAACTTACAAAAAAGTGTTGTTGTTTTAGTCTTAATCTCCTACCTTCGTCAGTTCCATCATTTGGATATAGAACTTTTGAAAGAGTTTCAGAGGCAACTTTTTCTTCTACTGCTCCATAGTAATCACCGATATTGAAAGCATAAAAGTCAAAACTTTCTGTTGCATCAGCTCTCCATAATCTTAATCTGTCACATGTATTTACCCTGTACCCTAAGACTGGAACATCATGAGGGACACCTATTGCATGTTCAGAAGGTATCCATCTTGATCTGTAGTTTCCTTTATCGTCTCTATAACTTTCAGTTCTTCCTCCAAAGCCAACGAAACATGATTCATCAGGTTGTGGAAGTTCCCAAGGCCATCCACCTTTTAGCCATTTATCAGTAACTTCAACTTGCCAACCATCTCTGATTAATTGATTGAATATGCCAAATTCGTAGCGAATGCCATAACCAACTGCCGGTACTTGTAGGGACGCTAATGATTCCATATAACATGCAGCAAGTCTACCAAGACCCCCATTACCTAATCCAGGTTCTTCTTCTACTTCGAGTATTGTTGATAAAGATTCAATACCAAATCTTTTTAATGCATCTTCGGCTTCTTGAGTAATGCCAAGATTGAGGAGGTTATTACTTAATTGAGGACCTATTAAAAATTCTGCCGATAAGTAAGCTACAGTTTTTTGTGGTTTTTTTCTTATGACCTCTTGGCTGGCTAAATATCTTGTCATTAGTCTATCTTTAACTGCGTAACTCAAAGCCATATATAAGTCGTGAGGACTTGCAGAGGTTGCTAACTTTCCAAGAGTGTAGAAAAGATGAGCTGTCATTCCTTGAAAAACAGCATCTGAATCCATGCCAGCTTTCTCAGGATCTAAATAGCAGCCTGGCGTAGGCAAGCGAAGATCAAAGGGTTCGTTGGAATTCATTGGATTAGCCATATAACAGACAATAGCCATTTTTTAGAAAATTTCTTTGTTGTAACTTCAGATCCACACTTGTTGAGTATTTTTGCTTTTTTCTTACATATTTCTTAAAGTGGGCCCTCAATAAACTATCTTCCAATTAGGTAGTTTATTTTTTCCACTTAAATGTACTCTTTACTTGCTGAATTAAGTGCACATGATTTAGAAGTTGCTGAAACGTTGATCGGAGTTATAAGATTTTTATTGATCTTTTTAGCAGCGAGAGCATTAGCAGAAGTATTAGTAAGACTAAGTTTGCCAACGATTGTAGGTGAGCTTCTTGCAGGGGTTGTAATAGGAGCATCAGGATTCCATTTATTGATACCGCCCTCAGCTGGAACTGAACTAAATGAGGGGCTTGTAAATATTATTAGTTCATTAGCTTCAATTCCTCCGGAAGCAGTACCAGATGTTTATTTCGAAAGCTTTCCCTCACTCCAAGCAGTAGCAACACTTGGTTTATATGCACTTTTATTTTTAACAGGATTAGAAAGTGAGTTAGAGGAATTGGTAGCTGTAGGTTCTCAGGCTTTTACTGTTGCCATGGCTGGTGTAATTTTACCTTTTGCCTTCGGAACTCTTGGATTAATGTTTATTTTCCAAGTAGACCTAATTCCGGCAGTTTTTGCTGGAGCTTCTATGACAGCTACAAGTATAGGAATTACTGCAAGTGTTTTTGGTGAATTGGGATATTTGAAAACAAGAGAAGGACAGATTGTTATTGGAGCAGCAGTATTAGACGATATTTTGGGAATTGTTATTCTGGCAGTTGTAGTCGCCCTTGCTGCCGGAGGTACTTTGGAAATTGCTCCTATTGTTAAATTAGTTGCAGCAGCTGTAGTATTTGTTATTGCCGCTATTGCATTAAGTAGAACAGCCGCTCCAGGTTTTGATTGGTTATTAGATAGATTAAAGGCTCCTGGGGCCGTAGTGGTAGCTTCTTTTGTGATACTTGTATTGTGTTGTTTCGTGGCAACAGCCATTGGATTGGAAGCAGCTTTAGGGGCTTTTGCAGCTGGATTGATTCTTAGTAGTTCTAAAAATAATCATGCAATACAACAATCTGTTTTACCTTTAGTTTCCTTATTCGCAACTATTTTCTTTGTATTGGTTGGAGCTGGAATGGATTTATCAGTTATCAATCCACTTGATCCAACAAGCAGATCAGCTCTTGTAGTTGCAGGATTTTTATTAGTTGTTGCGATAATTGGAAAAATTGCAGCCGGATGGGTATTTTCAAGTGATAAGCCTACAAATAGATTAGTTGTAGGCTTAGGTATGATGCCTAGGGGAGAAGTTGGTTTAATTTTCCTTGGGCTAGGAACAAGCGCTAAGTTATTAACTCCTTCACTTGAAGCAGCTATTTTATTAATGGTTATAGGAACTACATTTCTTGCACCTGTTCTCTTAAGAATTGTTCTAAAAGATAAGCCTCCAAATGATGGCAATAAAATTTCAGATGATGTTGCAGCTGATCCTGTGGGTCTTCTTTAATAAATAAGTTTATTAGAATCAGAAAAGATAAAATACTTAATGAATGGAAAAGTCAGCTCTGATAGATAGTGATGTAAATTATGACTGGAATTTTTTAAATTACCCAATACATACAGTTTCTGCTAAGCCTGAGAATACATTAAAAGAATGTGCAATTTTATTAATTCATGGTTTCGGGGCCTCTACGGATCATTGGAGATTCAATATCCCTATTTTGAGTAGCAAATATGAAGTGCATGCGATGGATCTTCTCGGTTTTGGAAAAAGTCCGAAGCCCCAAGATGTTGAATACTCAGGATCTTTATGGAAGGATCAGGTTGTTGCTTATGTACAAGAGAAAATAAAAAAACCCACAATTGTTGTTGGAAATTCATTAGGTGGTTATGCAGCATTAGCAGCTGGTGCAGAATTAAATGATCTAAATGCAGGAGTGATATTACTGAATGCTGCAGGATATTTTAGTGAAGAAAAAAATATCAAAAAGAATATGTTGCAAACTTCAATTGAAACAGTTGCCGGCATATTTTTGAAAAATATTGTTCTTCAACGTTTGATTTTTGAGAATATGAGAAATCCAAAAAATATAAAAAAAACTTTGAATCAAGTTTATGTTGATAAAAAAAATGTTGATGATTTTTTAGTTGAGTCAATAAGGAAACCTTCATTAGATTTCGGAGCTTTTAATGTTTTTAGAAGTGTATTTAACCCATCAGGTCCTCAGGGATTGCCGTTGGATAAGCTATTCGCAAAACTAAATGCACCATTATTACTTCTTTGGGGAGGAAAAGATCCATGGATGAACACTCCAAAAAAAAGAAATCTATATAAAAAATTTACACCAAAGAATACAAAAGAAATTATTCTTGATGCAGGACATTGCCCTCATGATGAGATACCTGAATTAGTTAACCAGCATATTTTGGACTGGGTTGATTCTCTTTAAGTTACAGTTTTGCAAATCAAATTATCTAATAAGGACCAAGGAATTTTTGTCTTTTATTTAGACAAAAACAACTATATTAAATTTTGTCCTGAAAGAGGAGGCGTTATTACAAATTGGGTTTCGGATGGTAATGAGATACTTTATTTCGATGAAACAAGATTTATGGATAAGACAAAAAGTATAAGGGGAGGCATTCCAATCTTGTTTCCAATTTGTGGAAATCTCAATACCTCTCGTTCAGTATTTGGAAATGGTTATTTACAATTACCGCAACATGGTTTCGCTAGGGATTCGCAATGGCAATACTCCTTCAATGAAAATGAAAAATTTTTAAACTTATTCTTAAATGCTTCTAAACAAACCAAAAAATATTATCCTTTCGATTTCGAACTAAAAATAGAAGTTACCTTAAAAATTAACTTTTTAGAATTTGAAATTACAGTCAATAACAAAACAGATTTTGCTATGCCTATAAATTTTGGTTTGCATCCTTATTTTAATATTTCAGATTTCAAAAATTTAGAGTTTATCGATAATCCACTTAATTGTCAGGATCAAGAAAGAAATAATATAAGTAATACTTTGGATGAATTAAATAAAATTAATTTAGGAGTTGATCTACTTATGTATACTGCCGGTAAAAGCTCTTTTCGAGATAAGATTTTTAAAAGAGAGGTAACTTTAAATCATCCATATCCTTTTGATATAGGCGTTATTTGGAGTGATCCTCCAAGAAGAATGATATGTCTCGAACCTTGGACAAGTCCCCGAAATTCTTTTGTTGATGGATTTAGAAACATTATGATTCCTTCAAATGATAGTAAAAGGTTAAATGCCTCAATACAAATAAAATCTCTTAAGTAATTTTGTAATACTTATGAAATTTGTCGTTATAGATGATGATCCCACAGGCTCTCAAACTGTTCACGATTGTTTATTACTGCTTAAGTGGGACTACTCAACTTTAGTCAAAGGTTTTGAATCTAAATCTAATTTATTTTTTATTTTGGCTAACACAAGGTCATTATCGGAAAATGATGCGAAATTAATAATAGAGGAAATTTGCAAAAATCTTAAGGCTGTAATTATTTCTCAAGCCTATGAAGAAGAAATTATTTTTATAAGTAGAGGAGACTCCACACTTCGAGGACATAACTTTTTAGAGCCAACTGCTATTAATAGCTGCTTAGGTCCTTTTGATGCTACTTTTCATATTCCAGCTTTCATAGAGGGTAAAAGATTAACAATTAATGGATCTCATTTTGTTGATAAAACTCCTATTAGTCAAACAATTTTTGCAACAGATAAAATTTTTGGATACGAGACAAGTAATGTCAAGAATCTTTTATTTCAGCAGAGTAAATTGCAAATAAATTTTGAAGATATTCAAAATCTTTTTTTGTCAGAAATCGAAATGCTAAATGATGAAGAAAATAATATTGTTTTTAAAACACTAAAGAACTTGAAGAATAATAAACATGTAGTTGTAGATGTAGAAAATAATTCTCAACTAAAAAAATTTTCTTTAGTAATTAAAAAATTAATTAAACAAAAAAAATTCCTTTTTCGAACTGCAGCAAGTTTTATAAGTTCAATATCTGAGAAAAAAAGTGTCTCTCAGAGTGAAATATTTTTCTCTAATTTAAGAATAAGAAATAAAGCAAAGAGTTTTCTTCCCGGACTGATAATTGTTGGATCTTATGTAGAACTTTCAACAATACAATTGAATAATTTATTAGAGATAAGTAATTGCAATCCAGTTGAATTAGATGTTTTTGAATTCTTTAAAATTACTTCATCATATAACAATCAGAAACGAAGGAATTTGTTTAAAAATAAATTTTTAAAAGAAATTAGATTTTCTTTTGAGAAAGGAAAAACTCCTGTTTTGTTTACTTCAAGAAAATTTATGTCTTTAGATTCTTCTGAAATATTTAATTTTTATAATTTACTTGCTTGTTTTATTGCTGAATTAGTAGCAGATTTGAAGTATGAAATAGGGTATTTGATTTCAAAAGGTGGAATAACAACAAATTTGATTCTTAGTAAAGGACTTAATGCAGATTATGTTTATCTTGAAGGACAGATTTTAACCGGCATTTCAGTAGTGACTTACAACCTAAAAAATGGCGAAAAACTTCCCATTGTTACTCATCCTGGAAACATTGGAACTAAAGATTCACTGGTTAATATTTGGAAAGTTTTTGAAAATATAAATAATTTTTAAAATTAGAAATTTGAGATAATTTCTTCAGCAAAACTGCTGCAGGATAAGGGTTCTACTTTTGGTTCCAATAAGCGAGCTAAATCATAGGTGACTTTTTTTTGCTCTATTGCCTTACTTAAACCATTAGTAATTAAGTTAGCTGCCTCATCCCAACCAAAATATTCAAGCATCATTACACCACTAAGAATTACTGAGCCTGGATTAATCTTATTTAAGCCTGCATGTTTTGGCGCAGTACCGTGCGTAGCCTCGAAAATTGCTGCATTATCTCCAATATTTGCACCAGGAGCCATACCTAGGCCACCAACAATTGCTGCAGCTGCATCAGAAACATAGTCTCCATTGAGATTTAAGGTTGCAAGAATTGAATATTCTTGAGGTCTAGTTTGGATTTGTTGGAATATACTATCAGCTATCCGATCATCAACAAGAATAAGTTCTCTCCATTTTCCATCTCCGTGAGAATTTGATATTGATGCAATAACTTCTTTAATTTCTTCGCAAATGAATGCTTTTTTGTTATTTGTGAGCTTGTCAAAACCTGGTTCAATTTTTCGAGCATTATTTTCAATTGTAATTTCTGGATTTTTCTGAATATTACCTAAAATCCAGCTTTCTCTTTCTGTAATGCAATCTTCTCTAAATTCATTTACTGCTAATTCATATCCCCAATCTCTAAATGCACCTTCTGTATATTTCATGATATTCCCTTTATGTACAAGAGTCACATGCCTTTTATCTCCTGATAATCTTTTGGCATGTTCAATAGCTTTTCTAATATGCCTTTGGCTACCAGATTTACTCACCGGTTTTATTCCAATACCTGATCCGTCTGGGATAGATCTATTTTTTAAATTTTTACTTTTTGGTATGACAACGTTATTTAAGTGATTAATTAATTCAAGACAATTATTATCTTCCGCTTCCCATTCAATTCCCATGTAGATATCCTCAGTATTTTCCCTATAAACAATAACGTCTAAATTTTGGGGATTTTTGTGAGGGCTTGGAGTTCCTGAATAATATTTGCATGGTCTAACACAGCTATATAAATCAAATATTTGCCTCAGTGCAACATTAAGAGATCTAATACCTCCACCGATGGGAGTCGTTAAAGGACCTTTGATGGCTACACCAAAGTGTTTGATTGCTTCAATAGTATCTTGAGGGAGGTAGTTATATGTTCCATAAAGTTCACAAGCTTCATCACCTGCATAGACCTTAAACCAATTAATTTTTCTTTCATTTCCATAGCTTTTTTTAATAGCTGAATCAAGAACGAATTGAGTTGCAGGCCAAATATCAACTCCAGTACCATCACCCCTAATAAATGGGACAATTGGATAATTAGGAACATTAGGTTTGCCTTGATTAAAAGTTATTATCTCGCCTTCATTAGGTAAAGTTAATTTTTCAAATTTTGGCATAGCATTGAATTAATAAAAGATAACTCATTGAAGATCATCGTATTGTAATTTGCGATGAGTTATTTTCTTTAAAACCTAGAAATTTATTATTGAAATGTGAATAGAGAATAGTTTATTGATCAGCATTTCAACATCTTTATTAAAAGAAAAAGTAGTTAATAAGCAAGTTAAAGCAAATTATGCCATTTTCAAAAAAATACTCAGCTGCTTATGAATGCGAGTTCAAATGTAAGTAATGTTGAAATAGCTAATAAAATTGCTTCCACTGCTGCTTTGTTTCGGAAATATTTTCCAGATGCAAGCGTAAACTTTAGTCCCTGGGACAATTCAAATAATGAATCCATGCAAGATACTATTGATTTTGCGTTTCATTTCCCTGGTTGGAGTCCTCTTATTGAATGTAGAGCAATACTCTTACAATTAAGAATTGAAAATGATAATAATGGCAGAGTTCCGAAATTGTTGGGAATAATAATGCGAGGTATGATTGTTCCTTCGGAGAGATGGAGAGTGGCTACCATTGGTGATTGGGAAATGACTGGTACTCATCTGCCGCAAAAGGAACAAAAAGATAACCTTTTTTTGGTTTGTAAAGAACTTTATAAGCTATTCTCTACAACATCCGCTGGTAACAAAAATTAGCTGTTTTATGTATTTTCCTTGTAGATTAAATACACTTACAAAAATAATTCAAAATATATGGCAGTTGCTCTTGCAGGACAATTAAGAGAAGGGACAAAGAAATCCCATACTATGGCAGAAAATACTGGCTTCGTGGCTTGTTTTTTAAAAGGAGTTGTTGAAAAAAAATCTTATAGAAAATTAATTAGTGACTTATATTTTGTTTATGAAGCTATGGAAGTAGAAATTGAAAGACTGGTCAATGAGGAACATCCCGTAATAAAACCTATAGGTTTTAAATCATTATTTAGGAAAGAAACTCTTGTAAATGATCTTAAATTTTATTTTGGTGAAAACTGGAAGAATGAAATTAATATTTCTAACTCAGCAAAAGAATATGTTGAAAGAATCCGAGAGGTCGCAAAAAATTCACCAGAGCTCCTAGTTGGTCACCACTATACTCGTTATATAGGAGATTTATCTGGGGGGCAAATTTTGAAAAAGATCGCTAAAAAAGCATTAAATTTGCAAGGAAATGATGGTTTAAATTTTTATGAGTTTGAATTAATTGCTGATGAAAAGAAATTTAAGGAAGAATATTCCCTTACTTTGAATCAACTTCCAATAAATCAAAAGACTGCTGATCAAATTATTGATGAAGCTAATCAAGCCTTTACTTACAATATGAAAATGTTTAAGGAGCTTGAAGGTAACTTAATTGCTGTGCTAGGCAAGATTGTATTTAATTACATTACAAAAAAAGTAAGGAAAGGAAGCACTGAGACCTAGTAATTTATGTTTGATTCATTAGTTGATTTCCTTAAAACCAATATTGATGAATTAAATGGTCATGAATTACAAATATCTAGCGAATTCAAAGAACATCATAATAAGGACTCAAAATATATTATTAAAAATTGGCTTTTTTCATCTCCCGAATATAGAAAGTGGCGAATAACAAGATTAGATGGTGGAAAAAAACTACAAGTGTTCAATACGGTCGCATATCCAAATTTTGATAGTGAAATTCCTATTTTAGGAGCTGATATTTTGTGGTTTGGAACTTCTCAAAAGTTATTAGCAATACTTGATTATCAACCTCTAATTCAAGAAGGCAAGTATCTTGAAAAATATTGTTCAAGTTTAGGTAGTATTAAGAAAAAATATTCTGCATTTGATAATAATAAAATGAAGAATATATATGATTCAAAAAAATATTTTTCTCCATGGGTGATTATTTGTAGAGGAAATAAATTAAATCTTGATAGGGATTTAAATAATATATTTCATTCATTTGTAAATAATTATTTGAACATTTATAAATCGAATCCTTTTAATCAATTTTTAAATGCGAAAGAAATAAAGATTAATCAAATTAAATATGATAAGTACAGTTTTGAAAAAGACCCTGCAGATAAATTGTTTAAATCTTTTTTTGGAGAAAAATGGACAAAAAAATTTATAAATAAATTTCTTTTTACATTAAATAATGAGATTATTTATTGAATGTTAATAAAAGATACTATTTTTTATAGGCCAGATTGGAGATGGCATAATTTTCTAAAATATTTAATTAATAATTTAAGTAAATATAATTGTTTTGAAAAAATAATACCTTCGGAATATTCTTATAAAGATTCAACTTATGGTTCAAAAATATCAAAAAAAAATGTGAATCTCTCTACTTGGGGTGTAACGCATAAAAAAAGAATTCAATTCGCAAGAGCAGTTTGTATAAATAGTCCAAATTATTCTGTTTTAAATTTTTTAATTATTCCTAATACTATATATAATGTTCCATTTTTTGGTGTAGATTTTGTTTCACTGCCTAATAGTCATTTATTAGTATTAGATTTTCAGCCCTCATTAAAAATACAGAATCAATACAATAGTGAGTTATTGGAAAAACTTATAAAACTCAAAAATCATTGTCATTCATCACTCCCATTAGCTGAAAAAATGTCTGCAGATGTAGCTAGATTTTTTTCTCCTGGAGTAATTTGGTCAAAATTACCAAAAGAAGAAAGAAGTGATTTTTTAATTGCTAATCAGCTTTATAACTCATTTAAGGAATATCTTGATTTATATTTGGAAATTCTTTTCGAAAGCAAAGAAGCCAATATTAAACTGCAAAAAGAATTAATAAACGGTCAAAATAATTATTTGAAATATAGAAGAGATAACGATCCAGCAAGGCCAATGTTGTCTAGTTTGTTTGGTAAAGAATTTACTGAATCTTTAATTAAAGAAGTTTTATTTACTACTTGAAAGTCTTATAATTTATAGAAATTTGAAATCATATGAAAAAAATTTCTGTTCTTTTTGTATGTTTGGGAAATATTTGTAGGTCTCCTGCAGCAGAAGCTATCTTTATAAGTCTACTTGAAAAGAAGGGGTTAACCGATGGCTTTATTGTAGATTCTGCTGGAACTGGAAGTTGGCATATTGGAAAAAAAGCTGACTCTAGGATGAGAATCGCTGCAGAAAGAAGGGATATAAATATATTAAGCAGAGCTCGTCAAATTACTAGCAATGATTTTGACGAATTTAACTATATTCTTGCGATGGACGACTCAAATTTTAGAAATATTCAAGATCTTAAAAGTAGAACAGTTTCAACTGATTTTGCATCAATTCAAAAAATACAAGATTTTAGATCAATTTTTAATGAGCAAGAAGTTCCTGACCCATATTTTGGAGGTGATGAGGGCTTCGATTATGTCCTTGATATTTTAGAAGACTCTGTAAACGGTTTTTTGGAAAGTATTTCTTGATTTATTTGATCTCAGTCTCTTTAGGAATCTTGTCATAATAAAAATCAATAATTTTATCTACGACCTCATTAATTGAATATCCATCTGTAATAATTTCTATTGCGTCATTCGCTTTTATAAGAGGTGAAATTTCCCTATTGGAATCTTCAAAATCTCTTTTTTTTATAAGTTCTTTTAATGTATGTAGGTCTATTTCTTGAGAGTCTTTACTATTTTTATCAGATTTTCTTCTTTTTGCTCTTTCATCGATGCTTGCAGTTAAAAATATTTTAAGTTCTGCATAAGGAAAAACAGTAGTTCCTATATCTCTTCCTTCAGCTACAAGTCCCCCAGATTCTCCAATTTTTCTTTGTTCTTCTACTAAGAATTTTCTTACTTCTTTTATTGAGGAAATTTTAGAAACGATGGAACTTATCTTTTGCGACCTAATTTCTTCAGTAACACAGTAGTTATTAACATAAACATCCTGATGTAAATTTGTATTCGGCTTGAAAACAATTGATATATCTTTTAGGAAATTCTGTAATTTTTTTTCTTTTTTATAATCAATACTTTCTTTTATCATAAGCCAACTCAATGCCCTATACATTGCTCCAGTATCTAAATATAAAAGTTTAAGTTTCTTCGCTATTAACTTTGTTACAGTACTTTTACCTGACCCTGCAGGACCGTCAATTGCAATAATCGGCCTTCTTTTCATTAGAAAAACGTGATCAATTAATCTTGTCTCCCCACATCTTATCGCACCAGCTAGTAACGAAATATTATCTTCAAGGCTTGCTTTTTGGAGTGTATAAGGGTGTAAATGTTCTAAATATTCTATTGCAATTTTTTTTGCAGATAGTTTTTTAATTATTTCGTTTAAATTGATCTTTTTATCTTGTTGAAAATTTTTTTTTGCTTCTAATAACTCACTTGAAAAAAACCTAATCAATTTCCTGTCGTTTTTTGATAAATGTACATTACGTGAACTTAAAGGAATTCCATCAAAATCTCTTTGTGTAGGAACAGATTTAATAGCAACATTTAATTTCTTTCTTAGGACAAGATTTTTTACAATTAAAAGTTGTTGCCAATCTTTTTCTCCTAAGTAAAGATTTTTTGGGTTGATGAGATTAAGTAATCTATAAACTACTGTACAAACGCCATCAAAATGCCCAATTCGATTTAGTCCACATAATGCAGAAGATAATTCTATTGGAGCTTTTAGGAATTTAATATTTTTATTATTCGGTGGATATATATCTTCAGTACTTGGAATGAAGATGGCATCTGCGCCATTTGAAAAGGAGATTTTTATATCATTATCAATTGTTTTAGGGTAATTCTCTAAATCTAACTTGTTATCAAATTGAAGTGGATTAATAAAAATACTTACTAAATTAACATTAGCATTTTCATTTTTTGCTGTTGATATTAGTTTCTTATGTCCATCATGAAGATTACCCATTGTTGGAATTAAATTAATTTCACTATTTATATTTCTCCTCCATTTTTCTATTTCTTCAGTTTTCCTTATGATCACTTTCTTCACTTTGTTTTTAAAAAATAAATCTATTTGATAAATAATTACTGGACAAAAGCAATCTTAGGAGGAATATCTATATAGGGAAAGTCTATCATTTTTATTTTATGGATTACAAAACATCTGGTGTTGATATAGAAGCTGGACGAGAATTTGTTTCCGAAATTAAACAGGCAGTTGAAGGAACTCATACAACTAATGTGATTGAGGGTATTGGCGGGTTCGGAGGTTTGTTTAGAATTCCTATCGATAGTTTTAAAAAACCAGTTCTTGTTTCAGGAACTGATGGTGTGGGAACAAAATTAGAATTAGCTCAAAGTAAAAATTTTCACTTTGAGGTTGGTGTTGATTTAGTTGCTATGTGCATGAACGATATTATTACTAGTGGTGCTAAACCTTTATTTTTTCTAGATTATATTGCTACTGGTAAACTTGATAAAAAACAATTATTGAGGGTTGTTCAGGGAATTGCACAAAGCTGCGGTGAAAATAACTGTTCATTACTCGGCGGAGAAACTGCTGAAATGCCAGGATTTTATTCAAAAAATAAGTATGATCTTGCAGGATTTTGTGTTGGAATAGTTGATGAGGATAAGCTTATTAATGGTAAAAAAGTATCTGAAAATGACTTAATAATTGCTTTAAAAAGTAATGGAGTTCATAGTAACGGCTTTAGTTTAGTAAGGAAAATTATTCAAAACAATAAGCAAATAGATAATGAATTCGAAAAAGTTTCTCACTTAAATTTTTATGATGAGTTATTGAAACCTACAAAAATTTATAATAATGTGATTAACCAAATGTTATCTGAAAATATAGAAATTAAAGCAATGTCTCATATAACTGGAGGGGGAATTCCGGAAAATTTGCCAAGATGTATACCTCCTGATTTTATACCCTATATCAATACCAGTTCTTGGGAAATACCTACTTTATTTAAATTCCTTAAAGAGAAAGGATCTATTCCTGAAAAAGATTTTTGGAATACTTTTAATCTTGGAGTGGGATTTTGTTTAATTATTGATAAACAATTTAAGGACGTAATATTAAGCATCTGTAAAGAGCATGACATAGATAGTTGGGAAATTGGAAAGATAGTTCGAAAAAATGATTCAACAGTAAGTAAATTTTTGCCAGAAATTTTAACTTAAATTTTTTTATCTTTTTTAAATGAGTTTTAAAAAATTATTTTTTATACCCAAATGAAAAAGTTAGGTGTAATATAATAAAACTACAGCCGAATTATATCGGAAGTTTAAGTATTAAGATTTAACCTTTATTCAATGCCCTTTGCAAATAATCAAAGAATTACACGTAGACGTAGTTCAGCTGGCCCTACACCTCCAAAAAGACCATTAGGTAATAATTCTGAATCAATTGGTAGACAGGCTCAAGGGCCAAGACCAACTTTCTTGACACTAAGGGATCATGGGAAAGTTTTTGTTGCTGATTTACCTAATTTGTCTGATGGTCAATTAGCTCATATTAGTAAAGAAGCTAATGAAGTTTTAAATAGTTTGGAAAAAAGACTTAGTGATCTAGAAAATGAACCTAATGTTAGTAATCCTGAAAACGATACGCTAATAAAAGCCTCTACCAAAAGAGATGTCACACTGAGGTTTATTAAATCAATAGAAGAAGAACAAGAACACAGAAAGAATAATCCTGCTTTACGAGATGCTGCATCTGAATCGTTACCGAGAACTTTTCTTGAGGTTGCTAGACATAGATTGCCTGGAGCAACTTTTGATTCACTACTTCGAGAGGCTCTTGAAGCTTGTGCAGTTGATGAGAGTACTGAAGAAAATCAAGTTATTGATGAGCCTAAAGAAACTGTAAAAATTATGGATATACCCTCCTCCAGCACAAATGCTTCACTTGTTGTTAGTATCGACTCAAGTGATGATTCCAAGAATGACTCTATTTGATTCAACACAAGATTTAATAAGTTTTAAAGACCAAAATAATTCAAAAATTAACCTTACTTCAGAGAAAGATCCCATATTATGTAATCATTGCAAAAGGACTGCATCAAATGGTGTTAGATGCTTAGGAATGTGTGTAGCAGATAATGATTACTAAAATAATTAAAATTAAAACTTAAGGGCAACCTTTTGTTGTGTTAAAAGTTAACTTTTGAGATAATTAACCGTAGGTTATTAATAAGGTCGATTCACCTACCACTCACCTACCAGTTTTGAGCACTTGAAATACAACAACAAATATTCAAGACTTAAGTTATTGGAGGGGATTACAAGGAAATTCGTCCTTGTTTTGACAAAGGCGGCACCCAGATTCGAACTGGGGATAAAGGATTTGCAATCCTCTGCCTTACCACTTGGCCATGCCGCCGAAAAAGATTCGATTGAGTCTTTTTATGATCTTAACAGTAAGGTGTCTCATTCTCTATTATTTATATGCAATGGTCATGGAGAAGATGTAATAGCATCGGAACTAATAAAAAGGTTACTAAAAAAAATAAACAATAAAAATATTGAGGTTTTGCCGTTAGTAGGAAATGGAGATGTATTTAATTCCATAAAATCAAAGAATTTTCGTAAAATAGGATATTTAAAAGAGCTGCCTAGTGGAGGTTTTAGTAATCAAAGTCTGAAGGGATTTGTGCTTGATTTGTTTTCAGGATTTTTGATCTATAATTTAAGAAATTTTTTACTTGTAAAACAGAAGTCAAAACATAACTGCAAAATTATCGCAGTAGGTGATTTCTTGCCATTACTTTACGCTTGGAGTTCAGAATGCGAATTTAGTTTCATTGGAACTCCCAAAAGTGACCATACTTGGAGTAGTGGGCCAGGTTGGGATTTAAGCGATTTTTATCATAAGTTGAAAGGTTCTGAATGGGATCCATGGGAAATGTTTTTAATGAAATCTCCAAGATGTAAAAATTTAATTATGAGAGATAAAATTACAGCTAATAATTTGAATAAAAAAAATATTGGCGCAAAATACTTTGGTAATCCCATGATGGATTTTGTTAATGCAACAAACGAGAAGATATCAAATATTATTGCTTTTAAAAGGATTATTGTATTAGTTGGAAGTAGATACCCTGAAGCTCTTAAAAATCTTGATAATTTTCTTAATTGTTTGCAAGATTTTGATTTATCAAAGGATTTAGTAATACTTTTGCCTTTGAGCATCAATGCTAATGTGATTCAAATTCAAAGTTATTTAAATAAATATGGTTTTATAAAACAGAGTAAAGTTAAATTTCTAATTGATGAAGATTCAGTATGGAAAAAAAAAGATCAATATGTAGTGATAGGAAAAGGTAAATTCAATTCTTGGGCCAATATGGCAGAAGTTGGCTTGTCTAATGCAGGAACTGCTACAGAGCAAATTGCTGGCCTTGGAATTCCGTCTCTTTCTATACCGGGACCTGGACCTCAATTTACAAAATCATTTGCAAAAAGGCAATCAAGATTATTGGGAGGTAGTGTTTTAGTTTGCAAGAACAAAAAAATTCTTTTAAAACGTTTAAAAATACTTTTAAAAGGAAGAGTTGATAGGTTAGAACAAGCAAAAATTGGAAAAAAAAGAATGGGAAAATCCGGAGCAAGTAAGAAAATTGTAGATGCCATAAACCTTCATTTGTTATCTTAGTAGATGGCACTAGCCTATTAATTATTAATTCTTTTATGTATCCAATAAATGATCGAGAATATCTAAAAATTTGTGCAGAGATTGCAAAACTAATGAGTATAAGCTTATCTTCTGCTAAGAAGAAAGTAGAAATTCAAATTGCAAAAGAAGGCTCGCAAACTATTCAAGAAAAAATACAAGTTGCGCAAAATGTTTTAAAAATATGTGAAAAAAATGATGGATATAAAGTAAGTTCTTCAAGAATACTCGATAAACTTATGGAAACTCTTGATGGTGAAGATAATTTTTTAACTGAAGATTGATACTTAATGCTCAAATATATTTGAGAACTTTAGTATGTCTAAATCAGCATGTACAGAGACTGTTTCGAAACATTTTTGAGCTAATTCATATCTATTTTCTCTTTCTAATATAACTTGTAATTTATGCATAGCTTCAATGAGATATCTAACATCATTTGCTGCATAATCTAATTGATCTTTTGTTAAATCTTCGTTGCTACCCCAATCACTACTTTGCGAGCTTTTGTCCAGTTCTATTCCTAACAATTCATTAATTAAATCCTTTAAACCGTGTTTATTTGTATAAGTTCTCGCCAATTTACTGGCAATTTTTGTACAAAAAATATTTTTTGTATTTATTTTAAGATTGCATTTTAGAGCTGCTACATCAAATCTTGCATAGTGAAATATTTTAGTAATTTTTTCATCTTCAAGAAGTGCTTTTAAATGAGGAGAAGAAGATGTATTAAGTTCGATTTTTATACAGGATGTTTTACCAAATTCATTGCATATTTGTACCAAACATAGTCTATCTCTTCCATGAATTAAACCCATTGCTTCAGTATCAATAGCTAGGTAGGATGAATTTTTATAAAGATTGTATAAATCTGTTGATAAATCGCTTTTAAGAAGATCAATATTTTTATTTTCAATAGTCATTTTTAATAAGTATTTAAAGTAATTTAAGGTATAGAATATTACTTAAGATTTTATTTAATTAAGAGTTTTTTTCTAATAAGGATATTTTACAGAATAATTCTAAAAAATTATAATATGATGTAACTTTAATTTTTATTCTCGAGTTACTAGAAAAAATTTATTTGATGTCCTATTCCTTAAATTCAACATTATTGCTTACAATTCTTTTGGCCATAGGTTTATTTTTTTTTCTTAGGGCTTCCAGTAAAGATAGAACAACCATCGTTGAGATTTCATCTTCTCAGCAGCCAGTAAAGGTTTTAAATAGTTTGTGTGAATGGCTTAATTTGAGGGGATGGAAGCAAACTGGAGGAGACTTTGAAAAAAGAATTTTAATATTCAAGGGTCAAGTTATTTCTAGTAAATTTTTAGCAATTTTTTTAGGTTTTCTTGGCGGTTTTGGTTCTTGTGCTTTGGGATTAGTAATTATTCAAATATATCCTGAGTTGAGCTGGTGGCCTATTCTTTTAGGATTAATTGGTGGCCCTTTGTCTGGAATTGTTTATTTTAAAAAATCAGCAAGAGAGGAGAAATTTGAATTAAGGTTAATCAATGAAAATGAAAAAGACTCAACCTTCATGAGACTAAGAGCGCATAGGGATGAATTAATCTCTTTAGAAAATGAACTTGGAGAAAAACTTCAATTGAAAAGTGATGGTTCTTTATTTAAAACACCTATTTAAGATACTTTAAAATTTAATTCGATAATTTTTAATCAAAAATATTATTCTCTTTACAGAATTTCTCTAACTCTCTATCATTTAACCAATCCTGGGGTTTTGTAAAAATTGATGTGAGAAATTCCTCTCGAGAACCCTTTTTGGCTGTATATCCATATTCCCATCTAGCTAAAGGCGGTAAGGACATTAATATAGATTCAGTTCTACCATTTGTTTGTAATCCAAAAATCGTCCCTCTATCCCAAACTAAATTGAATTCGACATATCTACCTCTTCGATATAGCTGGAATTCTCTTTCCTTCGATGAATATGTTTGAGAAGCCCTATTTTCAATAATGGGCAAATATGAAGGGAGGAATGCCTGCCCACAGTTTTCAGCTAAAGAAAATAGATTATCCCAATTTAAATTTGATTTGCTAATACTTTGCGAAGCTTTTGATGCTTCTCCATTTTGATTATTTCCTCTATAAATATTGCCTGAACCATCTTGATAATCATAAAAAATACCTCCTATGCCTCTAGATTCATTTCTATGCTTCAAAAAGAAATATTCATCACACCACGGTTTGAAAACTTTATGCAAATCTTTATCAACTTTCTCACAAGCTTTTTTATGCTCGTTATGAAAATTTCTCACATCAGAAAGATAAGGATAAAAAGGGGTTAAGTCTGCACCTCCTCCAAACCACCAAACAGGACCAGCTTCGAAATATCGATAATTCAGATGGACCGTAGGAATATAAGGATTCTTAGGATGCAACACCATAGAAGTTCCCGTAGCAAACCATTTATGACCTTTTGCTTCAGGCCTTTGAGAGATTATAGATTGAGGTAATTCTTTTCCCTGTACTTCCGAGAAATTCACACCTGCTTGCTCAAAAATAGAACCATTTTTCAACACTCTTGATCTTCCACCGCCACCTTCGTCTCTTAGCCAGGATTCTTCTGTAAATTTTCCTTTGCCATCTACATTTTCAAGTCCTGAACAAATTTTGTCTTGTAGAGTTAATAAGAGATTTTTAGTTTTTTCTCTAGAGTTTTTAGGAGGTTCTTTCAACATGTATTTAGTAAATCTTGAAGAAAAAAATTTTTTTGGTTAATTATAAGTTTCTCTTTATAATTTCTCTTAAGGGGTCCTTATTGCCTATTATTTGTTAGTTCGACATAGTTCTTAATCTTTTAAACAGTCGACTACCTTGTCAAAATATTTAAAAATTTAATGACTACAATAGAAGATGCGAATTTTGCTTTACAAAAAGTTCTAGATGCTGGATCACAGAAAAATGTAATTGAATTAGCATGGATCAAAAATGTAAGAGTAACTATACCGAGAGTAATCGTAACATTATCATTACCATCGTTTGCAAATTCTCAGAGAGATAGAATTGTACAAGAGGTTAGAGAGGCACTACTGGATTTTGAAGATATTGATGATGTTCAAATAGAGATAGATAATAATCCTCCCAAAACAGAATCTCAAAATCAAAGTAATGTTCCTGAGTTGCAGAAGATTGATGGAATTCGACATGTCATAGCTGTTAGCAGTGGTAAAGGTGGAGTTGGAAAAAGTACCATTGCAGTTAATCTCGCTTGTTCTCTAGCTAAATTAGGCTTGAAAACTGGTTTGCTGGATGCGGATATATATGGACCTAATACTCCCTCAATGATGGGAGTTGCCGAACAGAATCCAAAGGTTACAGAAGGTAGTGGCAGTGATCAAAGGTTAATACCAATACATAAATATGGAATTTCATTGGTATCAATGGGTTTCCTCATAGAAGAAGGTCAACCAGTTATATGGAGAGGACCAATGCTTAATAGTATTATCCGACAATTTTTGTACCAAGTTGAATGGAATAATCTTGATTTTTTGGTTATTGACTTGCCTCCAGGAACAGGAGACGCTCAAATTTCCCTTTCTCAATCTGTGCCTATTTCTGGAGCTATAGTTGTCACTACTCCTCAACAAGTATCTTTGCAAGATGCAAGGAGGGGATTAGCAATGTTTAAACAACTCGGAGTACCTTTACTTGGAATTGTAGAAAATATGTCAGTATTTATTCCGCCAGATATGCCAGGTAAAAAATATGAAATTTTTGGCAAAGGCGGTGGACAAACATTAGCTAAAGAAAATGACTTACCATTATTAGCTAAAATTCCTATTGAAATTCCTCTCGTTGATGATAGTAATAAAGGCGTACCAATAACAGTAAGCCAGCCCAATATAGAAAGTTCTATTGTATTTGGTAATTTAGCTCAATTAATTAAGAATCAATTTGTTAACAGATAATTGATGTTTAAGAGAATTTCTTTATTAAATAACAGAGGATTTTTACAAAAAAAAGACAACTTTAATAGAGGCTTTTTATTTTCTCCACTACTTATAATCCCCCTGTTTTTAGTCATTATTTCGGGTTTATTAATAAAAAGTATTCAGGGTGATCTTCTAGTATCAAACTATTTAGATCATATCCTAACTGGTTTTTTAGGTTATTTTTTAGCATTTTTTATCTCTTACATACCCTTAGAGAGAATTAGAAAGTATGTGGTTCCATTTTATTTATGTACTCTAATATCCTTATTACTAATTTATTTTTTTGGGATTTCAGTTTCTGGAGCTCAAAGATGGCTAAACTTGGGTATCTTTTCTTTTCAGCCTTCAGAAGTAGCTAAACTTAGTACTGTATTAACACTTGCTTTAGTACTCGACAAAAAAATAATTCTAACAATAAGAGATTTAGTGTTGCCCATATTAGTAGTAGTTATTCCTTGGTTATTAATTTTCTTTCAACCGGACTTAGGTACCTCTTTAGTTTTACTTGTTTTGACAAGTGTTATGCTCTATTGGTCGCAAATGCCCATAGAGTGGATTTTGATATTAGTTTTTTGTATTATCACATCTATAATTTATCTAACCTTACCAACTCTTCTTATTTTCTGGATTCCAGTTATAGGATATCTTGCTTATAGATCTTCAAAAAAGAAAATTATTTTTTCTGCTCTCGCTATTTCCTTCCATTTATTAGTGGCAAAATTGACGCCAATTTTGTGGCAATATGGCTTAAAAGAATATCAAAAAGATAGATTAGTTTTATTTTTAGATCCTAATAGAGATCCATTAGGTGGTGGATATCATTTGATACAGAGTAAAATTGCAATTGGTTCTGGAGGATTATTTGGGACTGGTTTGCTACAAGGTAAGCTGACTAATTTGCAATTTATACCTGAACAACATACTGATTTTATATTCAGTGCTTTAGGGGAAGAATTAGGTTTTGTGGGTTGCACTATAATCTTATTTTTGCTCTTTTTTTTGATTAAAAAACTTATTAATACTGCATCAATTGCTAGGACTAACTTCGAATCTTTAATTGTTATTGGAATTGCCTCAACTTTTGTATTTCAAATAATTATAAACTTATTTATGACTATTGGATTAGGACCAGTTACTGGGATTCCCCTGCCTTTTATGAGCTATGGTCGAACATCATTGGTGACTAATTTTATATCTATTGGATTTGTTTTATCTATATTGAAACGTTCTAGATCACTAAGAAGTTGATGAAATCACAAATAACTATAAAAAAAATTCAAGAGCTTTTAATTAAAGGAGTTCAAACCATATATGTGGATGATGATACATCCAGAAGAATGTGGTGGGCTTCTTTAGAAGTTATTCAAAAAGATTTCCTATCTCAGAATTATAAACAGGGGGGGCTCTGGGTTGCCTCGCCTTTGCCAGCTTTTAATGATAAAAAATTTTTAAATCAACTTCATGGATGGCTTTGGTCTCCTGAGGGGTTTCCATACTTTCAAAATGAGAATGCAGGCTTATTACCAGTCAATAATTCAGAAAAGATAAAAAAAGATTTCGATTTAGTTAGTAATTATAAAGTCTTAACTCTTTGTCAGGAAGATGGCTATGAACCTTTTTTGATGATAATCACCCCAAATTTTCAATGCGTATTATCAATTGTAGGAGAAAAAGATAAGAAAATTATATTAATGAAGTGTGATGAAGAAAGCCTAAAACTTTCAATTGAATTAATGCATGCAAAATTAAATCAAGAAAATTATGAGGAAGGCGTAAAATTTCGTAATGCAATAAATAATTTAGGTAACCTTAATATTAACAATCAATTTGAAAAATTATTTTGGCCAATATTATCGGCAAAATTAGCAAATAATACTCGAAGTCATAACATACAGAATTCTGAGAAAAATGATAAAAAAAATGTCCAAATAACTGAAGCAAAATTATTACGTGCAATTTCTCATGAAGTAAGAACGCCCTTGGCAACAATAAGAACCCTAATAAGCTCTACTTTAAAAAAATATAAAATGGATGAATCAATGAGAAATCGTTTAATTCAAATAGATAATGAATGTAATGAACAAATTGATAGGTTTGGTTTAATCTTTAACGCAGCAGAATTAGTTAGTAATGAAGTACCATCATTGAATAACTTGGCGAAAATTAATTTAGCCGAAATTTTCAAAAAGCTTGCTCCTTTATGGAATAAACAATTAAATCGACGTGGAATTTCTTTGAAGATAGATATCCCCAAACAACTTCCACAAATTTTAAGTGATTCTGAAAAATTAGAATTAATGTTAAGAGGATTAATTGATAAAAATACTAGAGGATTAAAAGAAGGTAGTACATTGATTTTAGAATTAAGACCAGCAGGTCAAAAACTCAAACTTCAACTCAAAGTACAAAAATTAGATAACAATCAAAAAGAAATTATAAAAAAAGATAATGGTTCTGATATTGGTCCAGTTTTAAATTGGAACCCTCAAACTGGAAGTTTACAACTTAGTCAAAATGCCACTCATAAGTTGTTAGCTAGTCTAGGAGGGCATGTCACACAAAGACGCGATACAGGTTTGACAGTATTTTTTCCTATTTCAGATGCAAAATGAAATGAGAATTAAGTTGTATATATTATTAAATAATGTAGTAAATTTCCTATTAATTTTGAATTTTGCAAAATATGAATGCTAATTTCTTATTAGAAATAACTCAAAATTTAGGATGACTGAAACTTTAGTTGGTCAATTTCCAAAGCATATAGGAAGTACTGGGGGTTTATTAAACTCAGCAGAAACCGAAGAAAAATATGCAATTGTATGGAAAAGTTCAAAGGAACAAGCATTTGAATTGCCCACCGGTGGAGCGGCTATTATGCATGAAGGTGATAATTTAATGTACTTTGCAAGAAAAGAACAATGCCTTGCATTAGGGACACAATTAAGAGCCTTCAAACCAAGAATTGAAGATTTTAAAATCTACCGAATTTTCCCAGGTGGTGATATTGAATTTTTACACCCAAAGGATGGTGTTTTCCCTGAAAAAGTAAATGAAGGCCGAGAGAAAGTAGGTCATAATCCTAGAAGAATAGGTGAGAATCCTAATCCAGCTGGTTTGAAATTTACAACTAAGAATACTTTTGATTAACTTCCTTAAAGTTGATATAAAAGAAAAAAATAATTATAATTTGGGCTGACATTATTAATATGATCAGCTCACAGAAAGAAAGTTTTTTAAAGGCTTACAAAGAAGGTAAAAATTTTATACCTATAGCTGAAACTTGGCCAGCAGATTTAGAAACTCCATTATCGACTTGGTTAAAATTATCAACAAAAGATTCACACGGTGTTTTTCTTGAATCTGTTGAAGGTGGGGAAAATTTGGGTAGGTGGAGTATTGTTGCTACTAAACCTCTTTGGGAAGCTGTTTGTTATGGGGAAGAAATAGTTAAAACTTGGAATAATGGCAAAACTGAAACACATAAAGGAGATCCTTTTAATATTTTAAGAAGTTGGGCAAAAGAATATAAGTCAACCATGCTTGATGACTTACCATCAATTGGACAGTTATATGGCTCTTGGGGTTATGAATTAATAAATCGAATAGAACCAAGCGTTCCAATAAATAAAATACCAGAAAATAATATCCCTTATGGTTCTTGGATGTTTTTTGATCAGGTAGTTGTTTTTGATCAAATTAAAAGATGCATTACTGCAGTGGTTTATGCAGATACAACTTCTTTAAAAGAGTGCTCAATTGAAGAGTTGTATTTAAACTCAATTTCTAAAATTCAGAAAACTAGAAATTTAATGAGAGTTCCTATTAAAGAAAATGAGTTTTTAGATTGGAATGAAAATGAGAATTTGAATTTAGATCTAGAAAGTAATTGGGAGAAAAAAGATTTTGAGGATGCAGTTCTCTCTGCAAAAGAATACATAAGAAAGGGAGATATCTTTCAAATAGTTATAAGTCAGAGATTCCAAACTAAAGTCAATAATGATCCCTTTAATTTATATAGAAGTTTGAGGATGGTTAATCCATCTCCATACATGTCATTTTTTGATTTCGGCTCATGGTATCTGATAGGTTCAAGTCCTGAAGTAATGGTTAAAGCAGAAAAAAATAAAAATAATCAGATTGTTGCAAGCTTAAGACCAATAGCTGGTACAAGACCTAGAGGTATTGATAATCAACAAGACTTGGAATTAGAGAAGGAATTATTAAAAGATCCAAAAGAGATAGCTGAGCATGTAATGCTAATTGATCTTGGGAGAAATGATCTTGGAAGAGTTTGTGAAATTGGTACTGTCAAGGTTAAGGATTTAATGGTTATTGAGAAATATTCGCATGTTATGCATATAGTCAGTCAAGTTGAGGGAATCTTAAAAAATAATGCTGATGTATGGGATTTGCTCAAAGCATGCTTTCCCGCTGGGACAGTTACTGGTGCCCCAAAAATAAGAGCTATGCAATTGATTAAGCACTTTGAAAAAGATGCTAGAGGCCCTTATGCTGGTGTATACGGATCTGTTGATATTAATGGTGCATTAAATACAGCAATTACGATAAGAACCATGATAGTTAAACCCTCAAGAGATGGGAAATATAATGTATCAGTGCAAGCAGGAGCTGGAATAGTTGCTGATTCTTTTCCTGAAAATGAATATCAAGAGACGATAAATAAAGCAAAGGGGATACTGAAAGCATTAGCCTGTTTGGATAAATAAATGAGTCACAATAATCTTTACAAGGGTTTTGAGGTGGAACTTTTCACAGGTTCTTTAAATTCTCATGTTGGTGTTTCGGCTGAAATTGAGAACAAATTTCCTGATTTTGTAAAAGAGCCAGATAACAGAAACGTTGAATATATAACAACACCTGAAAAAGACTACGGTTCTTTATATGAGAAATTAATAACTCCTAGAAAGAAGTTGAGGAAGTGGCTAAATACTAAAAATTTGACAATCATTCCTTCATCCACTCTTTGTTTTGAACACGATATTCAATTTCAAAGATCTGATATTGACAACGTCTATCATCAATTTATTCAAGATAATTATGGAATATCTATTGCAACTTCAAGTGTCCATATAAACATAGGAATAAATGATCTAGATAAACTTTTTACAGCTATTAGACTTATAAGATCTGAGGCTGCACTATATCTATCATTAAGTGCTAGTTCACCTTTTTTAAATAATAAAATTACGAATAATCACTCTCAGAGATGGATCCAGTTTCCTAAAACACCAAGTAGGGTGCCTTTTTTTGTAAATCATAATTCTTATATCCACTGGATAGAGGAAAATATATCTAATAAAAACATGCAAAATATTAGGCATTTTTGGTCGTCAATCCGACCAAATGGTCCCCAAAGACCTTTAATTCTTGATCGTTTGGAATTAAGAATTTGTGATTTTGTTCACGATATTAATCTGCTTTTAGGGATAACGGCCATGATAGAACTAAGGATTTTAAATCTTTTTGAAAATATAAATACCTTAGATCCACTGAATGCTAGTACTTTTTCTATGGATGAGTTGTCAGAAATATGTGATCAAAATGAAATTAGTGCTGCTAAAGATAGTCTGAATTCAGAGTTAATTCACTGGCAAGATGGCAAAAGAGTTATTTGTAGAGAATGGATTCAAAACTTATTATCAGATTTGTCATCCACAGCAGAAAATTTTGGTATCAAACATCTTTTAGATCCTATTTATAAAGTACTTGAAGAAGGCAATCAATCTATGAAATGGATAAATCAATATGAAAAGGGGCTTTCTATTGAGCAGATAATGAAAATTTCTATCGAAGATATGATTAAGAGTGAGGCCTAGAATGTTTGATTATTTAAATAAACATTGATATGAAAATTTTCACTTGTGACATAATGATTATATGGAATCTTTTCGACAGATAAAAAATAATAACGTGGATCTGATAAGTAACAATGATCCACTTGATAAAAATCGTCTTTTAATTGAAGATCTCTGGGAATCTGTGCTCAGAGAAGAATGCCCAGATGATCAAGCAGAGAGATTGATACAACTTAAAGAATTAAGTTATTCAAAACAAATCGATGGTGACAGTTCTAAAACCTTTAAAAGTGAAATAGTTGATATTGTAAATTCTATGGATTTAGCAGAATCCATAGCAGCAGCAAGGGCGTTTTCATTATATTTTCAACTCGTGAATATTTTGGAACAAAGAGTTGAGGAAGATAGATATATTCAAAGTTTTACCAATAAGGATGTTCAAAAATCGCCCGATAATCTTGATCCTTTTGCACCTGCATTGGCTAGGCAAAATGCTCCAGTAACTTTTAGAGAACTATTTTACCGGCTGAGAAAATTAAATGTACCACCAGGAAAATTAGAGGAGTTACTACAGGAAATGGATATTCGTTTAGTTTTTACTGCACATCCGACGGAGATAGTAAGGCATACGATTAGACATAAACAAACAAGAGTAGCAAATTTGTTAAAAAAAATACAGATTGAGCAATTTCTAACAAAAGAAGAAAAAATTTCTTTAAAAACCCAATTAAAAGAGGAAGTAAGACTTTGGTGGAGAACAGATGAATTGCATCAATTTAAACCTTCAGTTTTAGATGAAGTTGATTATGCCTTGCATTATTTTCAGCAAGTTTTATTTAATGCGATGCCTCAATTGAGGGGCAGGATCGCTGAAGCACTTACCGAAAATTATCCAGACGTTCAGTTGCCCTCAGAATCTTTTTGTAACTTCGGTTCTTGGGTAGGCTCTGATAGGGACGGTAATCCATCGGTGACTCCTGAGATAACATGGAAAACTGCTTGTTACCAAAGGCAGTTGATGTTGGAAAGATATATTATTGCGACGTCTAATCTTAGAGATCAATTAAGTGTGTCGATGCAATGGAGTCAAGTCAGTTCTTCCTTATTAGAGTCACTCGAAACTGACAGAGTTAAGTTCCCTGAAATATATGAAGCTAGAGCTACAAGGTATAGATCAGAACCCTACAGATTAAAATTAAGTTATATTTTAGAAAAACTTAAGTTAACACAAGAAAGAAATAATTTATTAGCTGATAGTGGGTGGAAATTTGACTTGGAGGGAGAAACTGATAACAAAAATCTAGATAAAATTGAAAATTTATATTACAAGTCAGTAAACGAATTTACTTATGATCTCGAACTAATTAAAAATAGCTTGATTAGTACAGACTTAACTTGTGAGTCTGTAAACACCTTACTTACTCAGGTTCATATTTTCGGATTTTCTTTAGCAAGTTTAGATATTCGTCAAGAGAGTACAAGGCATAGTGACGCTATACAAGAGCTTACAAATTACCTTGATTTATCTGTTCAATATGACCAAATGTCTGAGGAAGAGAAAATTAAATGGCTTATAGACGAATTAAATACAAAAAGGCCTTTAATTCCATCTGACGTTAACTGGACAAAAACTACAGAAGAAACCTTTTCAGTTTTTAAAATGGTTAAGAGACTACAGCAAGAATTTGGAAGTCGCATTTGTCATTCTTATGTAATTTCAATGAGTCATAGTGCATCTGATTTGCTTGAAGTTCTCTTATTGGCAAAAGAAATGGGACTTCTTGATCAAAATTCACAAAAGTCAAAATTATTAGTTGTTCCTCTTTTTGAAACTGTGGAAGATCTTAAAAGAGCACCAGAAGTAATGGAAAAGTTGTTTAAATTAGAATTCTATAGATCACTATTGCCAAAAGTAGGAGAATCTTTTAAACCTCTACAAGAATTAATGCTTGGATATTCTGATAGCAATAAAGATTCAGGGTTTGTTTCTAGTAATTGGGAAATTCATAGAGCCCAAATTGCTCTTCAAAATCTCTCAAGTAGAAATAACATATTGCTAAGACTTTTTCATGGAAGAGGTGGTTCTGTAGGTAGAGGAGGAGGACCAGCTTATCAGGCAATATTGGCTCAACCAAGCGGTACTTTAAAAGGGCGAATAAAAATAACAGAACAAGGTGAAGTTTTAGCTTCTAAATATAGTCTCCCCGAACTGGCTTTGTACAATCTTGAGACGGTAACTACAGCGGTAATTCAAAATAGTTTGGTAAATAATAGACTAGACGCTACTCCAGATTGGAATCAATTAATGTCAAGGCTGGCAGAAACATCAAGGTCTCATTACAGAAAATTAGTGCATGAGAATCCTGATTTGTTAAATTTCTTTCAAGAAGTCACTCCAATAGAAGAAATAAGTAAATTACAGATATCTAGTAGGCCTGCTAGAAGAAAAAAAGGCGCAAAAGATCTGTCAAGTTTAAGAGCTATTCCATGGGTATTTGGTTGGACACAAAGTAGATTTCTTTTGCCAAGTTGGTTTGGAGTAGGCACTGCCTTGTCATCTGAATTAAATTCAGATCCACAACAAATTGAATTATTAAGAGTTTTGCATCAAAGATGGCCATTTTTTAGGATGCTCATATCTAAGGTAGAAATGACATTATCTAAGGTGGATTTGGAAGTTGCTAGATATTATGTTGATACTCTTGGCAGTAAAGAAAATAAAGATTCTTTTGATGATATTTTTGAAGTAATTTCTAAAGAATATAATCTGACAAAATCTTTAATACTTGAAATTACTGGTAAAAATAAGCTTCTAGAATCTGATAGGGACTTGAAATCATCAGTGAGCTTGAGAAATAAGACAATTATTCCATTAGGATTTTTGCAGGTTTCACTTCTAAGAAGATTAAGAGACCAGACAAGACAACCTCCAATAAGTGAATTCATTATAGATAAAGATGAATCTAGAAGGGCTTACAGCAGAAGTGAACTATTGAGGGGGGCACTTTTAACTATTAATGGGATAGCAGCTGGCATGAGAAATACAGGTTGATAATTGCAATATTTTTCTAAAAAAAAACTTGTTCTTCCAAAAGGTTATTTTGTTAACTCTTCTCAAATCCCATTAGCTAAAGAAGTTAACAAACTTTTAGCGAATTGTGATTGTGAGACATTTCCAATAAAGCCTCTTTCTGAGGCTATTCAGAAAAGTAATTTCTTTTTTACCATACAGAGTGAATTAAAAAATAAATTATATGGCTTTGTAAGGGTTACGTCCGACAGGGGATTGAATGCGAATTTGTGGAATTTAAGTGCATTGCCAGGGAATAATCAACAACTTTATTATTCAATATTACTTCAAGTAACTCTTGAGAAAATAAATAGAGAAATGCCTGGATGCAGTATATCTGTACAGGCTCCAGTATCCTCGTTTAAAAGTTTAGAGGAAAATGGATTTATACTAGATCCAAACGGAATAAGAGTAATGGGCTATAAACTTTAAAAATCATTTTACGAGCATGGAGGGATTCGAACCCCCGACTCTCAGAACCGGAATCTGATGCTCTATCCAACTGAGCTACATGCCCTTTATTTTTCAATTTCTTTAAAGAAAATCTAAATATTTTAAACTTAGCTAATTTAGTTAGTGAATGCACAAAAAAAATTTTTTTAAATAAATTAAAAATTAAAAATTTTCGGAACCATAAAAGTTTTGAAATTGATCTAAAAGAGCAAAGAGCAATTGTTCTTGGCTGCAATGGTATTGGCAAGTCAAATTTACTTGAATCGATTGAATTTTTAAGTCAATTAAAATCTAATAGAGCACTAAGTGATAAAGACTTAATAGAGAACGACAGTGATATGGCTGTAGTTATAGGACAGATAAATTTTAAAGACGATTTAAAGTTAAATTTATTCCGAAAAGGGCCTAAAAGAATTTATGTCAATGAATCAATCTTGAAAAAACAGAGTGAAATAAAGAATTATATTCGGAGTGTATGTTTCTGTTCTAATGATATAGATATTGTTAGAAGTGAACCCAGTTATAGAAGAACATGGATTGATAAAGTTGTATCTCAGCTTGAACCAGTATATTTAGAGTTGATAAGTAGATTTAATAGGCTTTTAAAACAAAGAAGTCATTTTTGGCGTTCGGAAAGTTTCTTAAAAACCCAATCTACAGATATTGTTGAAAGCTTTGATATTCAAATGTCAATAATTAGTACAAGAATTTTTAGGCGCAGAAGAAGAGCTTTATTAAAAATAAAACCATATGTTGAATATTGGCATAATCATTTAAGTAAATCTCAAGAGCAAATAAACATAAATTATCTTTCGGGGATACAAAATATCAGTCCAGAAGAAGAAGAAGAAGAAGTTATTAGTAAAAAAATAGCAGAACAACTCTTAAATCAGCGTTCAATAGAAGCATTGACTGGTAAATGTAATTTTGGCCCTCATCGTGATGATGTTGAGTTTCTAATCAATAATGTTTCAGTTAGAAAATATGGTTCCTCAGGACAGCAAAGGACTTTTATCTTGGCTTTAAAGATGGCTGAACTCGATTTATTAACTAAAACATTAAATGTTCCTCCAATACTTATATTGGATGATGTCTTGGCGGAATTAGATTTAACAAGGCAAAATTTGTTATTAAATTCTGTTGGTAAAGATAGTCAATGTTTTATAAGTGCGACACATTTAGATAAATTTAATCAGTCTTTCTTAGGCTCGTCACAAATGATTCACTTATAATTAAAAAAAAGCATGATTTTTAGCTAATCTTAATTTCATATAAATTTCTTAAATGGAAATCTACAAAAAAAGTCAAATTTTAAGTTCGTTAAGTGATGAGCAAAAATTAAGTCATCAAAGTAAACACCTTTTGTTGGAACTTTATAGATGCGATCGCGAAAAATTAAATGATGAATGCTTTTTGCGCTGTATTTTAAACAGAGCTGCTAAATTGGCAAATGCAACAGTTTTGAATTTGATAAGTAATAAATTTGAGCCTCATGGGGTTACCGCAATCGCATTACTAGCAGAATCTCATATCTCAATACATACTTGGCCTGAATCTAATTATTCGGCAGTCGATATTTTTACATGTGGTCAAAATATGATGCCTGAACTAGCTAGTCAATATTTAATTGAATCTTTGATGGCTAAAGAACATTCTTTGCGTGTTATTGAGCGAAATCCACCTTCAGCAGTCTCTAAACAGATCAGATCGTTTGTTTGACAAGATTTACCTATTTAATTTTCCGCTTACTAGTCCCTCAAGATCTAAACTTGTGCATTTAAATCCTAAATTAGAAAAATATTGAACTAACTCACTAAAATTATATTTGTTAAAAAAATGCTTTAATTCATCTTGGGGAATTTCTATTCTTGCAGTTAAGCCTTGGCATCTAACTCTAACCTCTGATAGTCCACATTCTTTAAGATATTCTTCTGCTTCCTCAACCATTTTTAGCCTTTCACTAGTTATTTCATGGCCATAAGGAAATCTTGATGATAAGCAAGGTTGAGCAGGTTTATCCCACCAAGGAAAACCCAATGCTCTTGATATATCCCTAATGTCTTTTTTTGAGACTTTAAATTTTGCAAGGGGGGAGATAACTCCTGCTTGTTTTGAGGCTTGTATACCTGGTCTATAATCTTTAAGATCATCCAGATTGACTCCATCTAAAACAATTTTGTAATTAAGTTTTTTAGAGAGGTAGGTTGTATGTTTGTGGAGCTCTTTTTTGCATGCAAAGCACCTATCTTTAGGATTTTCACTGTAATTTGATTGGTCTAATTCTGATGTTTTAATTTCTAAGTGTTTTACTCCAATCCATTTTGCTTGCCTTCTTGCTTCTTCACGAAGAGTATTGGCTAATGCAGGAGAAATACCAGTTATAGCAATTGCTTTGCTACCTAATTGCTCGAATGCTAATGATGCTACTAATGTACTGTCAACTCCTCCGGAATAAGCAATACAAACACTATCAAGACTTTTAATGTATCTTCTAATTGTATAAAGCTTTTCACTTTGTTCATCAGAAAGAATTTCTAGTTGATTGAACATGCTAATTACTTTAAAATTCAAATTACCTATGAATAGGTTGAATTTATTATTAAATCTTTAATAATATTCTTATCTATATCTTAGATTAAATTTACTAATTTTGTTCAATTGACGAATACGAGTAAAAATAGAGGAATTGGAATTGTCACAGCAAGTGACAGTCAAGAGAGATCAAAAGGTCAATTACATATTTATGATGGAGAGGGTAAGGGTAAAAGCCAGGCTGCATTGGGGGTAGTTCTCAGGACAATAGGATTAGGAATATGCGAAAAAAGACAGTCAAGAGTTTTACTCCTAAGATTTTTAAAAGGCCCTGAGAGGCCATATGACGAGGATTCAGCCATAGAGGCTTTACAAAGAGGCTTTCCACATTTAATTGACCATGTAAGGACAGGAAGATCTGAATTCTTTACTGCTGACCAAGTGACAAGGTTTGATGTTGGCGAGGCCGAAAGAGGTTGGAATATTGCTAAAGGAGCAATTGCTAGTTCTCTTTATTCTGTAGTTGTACTTGATGAGTTGAATCCAGTTCTTGATTTAGGAATGCTTGATATCAATGAAGTAGTTGATTCTCTTCAAAATCGTCCAGATGGATTAGAAATAATTATTACTGGAAGGGCAGCCCCGCCCTCTTTGGTAAGAATATCTCAACTCCATTCAGAAATGAGACCACGCTTGATAGGAGACTTATCAGAACTAACTAAAGAAAGTAGTTCTAGTGGCGGAATTGAGATTTATACAGGTGAAGGGAAGGGTAAATCCACAAGTGCACTTGGTAAGGCTCTTCAAGCTATCGGTAAAGGAATATCTCAAGATAAAAGCCATAGAGTTTTAATATTACAGTGGTTAAAAGGTGGAAATGGATATACCGAAGATGCTGCCATAGAAGCTTTGAGAGAGAGTTATCCTCATTTAGTAGATCATTTACGTTCAGGTAGAGATGCCATCGTATGGAGAGGTCAGCAACAACCAATTGATTATGTTGAGGCTGAAAGAGCATGGGAAATTGCTAAAGCTGCTATTTTGTCTGGCTTATATAAAACAATTATTCTAGACGAATTGAATCCAACCGTTGATTTAGAGTTGTTACCTGTGGAATCAATACATCAAACGCTCTTAAAAAAACCAGCAGATACAGAAGTTGTAATTACTGGGAGGTGTAAAAATGAACCTTCATACTTTGAACTAGCTGATGTTTACTCTGAAATGGTTTGTCATAAGCATTATGCAAATGTGGGAGTTGATTTGAAAAGAGGTGTAGATTACTAACTATTTTTAAAAAATTAATTGCACAATACTTTTTTTACCTTTTCAATGCCGCCTTCAATAGATCTTGACTGAATTTTGAATTTAGACAAGATTCTTGAGGCTTTTTCAGAGCGTTTCCCCGATTTACATATAGTGAAAACCTCTTTATTTAAACTTTCTTTTTGAATAAATTTTAAGTCAGATTCTTGGTTTAAATGACTTAAGGGAATTGAGATAGATCCCTTTATTGCAGATGTAGAAAATTCTTCATTTTCTCTAACATCAATTAAAAGAATTTTGTTGGGTTTTGCTTTGTATAAACTATTAAATTCATTAGCATTAATACTGTTAATTTTATCGTTTTTCTCACAATATTCATCACTATTGTAAAAGCTCTCAAACTGAGATAGATTTTTTATTTGTTTATTTAGCTGATCACTTTTTAGATATAATTTTTTCATATTCATATTCAATAGATCAAAAATTAAAATCTTCCCATCTAAAATTTCACCTTTTTTCAAAATGATTTTGATAATTTCATTTACCTGAAGAATTCCTATTAAACCTGTTGAAACACCCACAACCCCATATTCTGCACAACTAGGGGCAGCATTTTTTGAAGGTGATTCTGGAAGTAAGTCTCTTAAATTAGGACTATCCTTATATAGATTGAAAACACTCACTTGCCCTTCAAAACCTTGTACACTTCCAAAGACTAGGGGTTTATTTAATATCAGGCATGAATCATTTATTAAATATCTTGTGCCAAAGTTATCCGAGCAATCACAAATAACATCAAATTCCTTTATTAATTCAAGAGCATTTTTAGGATTAATTCTCCTAGAAAAGGTTAATATTTCACAATTAGGATTGAATTTTTTAATTCTTTCTCTGGCAGAATCAATTTTAAGATTACCAATAGTATTTGTTTCATGAATTATCTGCCTCTGGAGATTAGACTTTTCAACTTGATCGTTATCAACTATTCCAATTCTACCAATTCCTGCTGCTGCTAAATAAAGCAAAACGGAAGAACCAAGCCCACCTGCACCAATGCATAATACTGAGCTGTTTTTAAGATATAGTTGACCCTCATAACCTATCTCTTTGAGGGTGAAATGTTTTTGATATCTTTCTTCTTCATCAGAGTTTAAGAAATTAAATTTGATATCTTTGGACATTTCGATCATTTAATGTTTGCGAGCTAAACTATGAAAACATAATAATTAAAATAAAAATTTTAGCCTTTTAAATTTTTCTTATTACTGTGATTTATTAATGTTTTTGTTAGAACTAGACGATAATGTGAAGTTTTTATAAATCAATTTTAAGTTTAAATATCTTCAGAAACCCTATATACCAATGCCTCTAAAAAAATACAAAATGTTTCGGTTCGGAGTTTTGCACAAAAAAAAGGTAGTCAATAGACGTTTTTTCCGATACTGTCTGGTTCATATATTAAGTTTACTGAATTCATGAGTGATAACACTCCAGAGTCAAACCAAAACTCCGGCTCCGATACAAGCTCAGAAACCAAAAGTTTTTCAGAGAAGTACTCTGATGTTATGGGAAAAGTCAACGAAACCCTTGGTAATGTTGATTGGACTCAGATGGGTAAGTACGGCAAGGCGGCAGGCATAATTGCTGTTGTCGTAATAGCTCAAATAATTATTAAAGTCGTCATTGACACGATAAACTTTTTTCCAATTCTCCCTGGTTTACTAGAACTACTAGGCGTAATTGTTGTTGGACAATGGAGCTGGCAAAATCTTCGTACCAGTGAAAATCGTGAAGCTGTTTTAGACAAGGTACAAAATCTTAAGAAGACATATTTAGGTTAGTTAAAGATTACATATTGAGTATTACTTTTACGTAATCTTCAACTTGTTTTAAGTAACCTCTTCCAAACATATTGGCGTGATTCAATATGTGATAAAAATTATAAATAATAATTCTATTTTCAAATCCTTTTTTTATAGGAAAAATTCTATGATATTCTTCATAAAATTCTTTTCTAAAACCTCCAAATAGTTTTGTCATCGCTATATCTACTTCATTATCTGCCCACCAAGATGCCGGGTCAAATATAACTCCCTTTCCACTTTTGTTCATTCCTGCATTTCCTGACCACAAATCACCATGAACTAAAGAATTTGTTGGTTTATGATTCAGCAACTCTGATTTAATTTTTTCTGTAACTTTATTTATGATTTCTTTATCTAAAGTAGTTGATTTAAGAATTAATAATTGAGGTATTATCCTTAAATTTAAAAAACAATCTATCCAATTATCTTTCAAGCCTTTCTTCTGATCTGTTGTTCCGATAAAACCCTCAACTGGAAACCCAAACATTTTGGGATTAGATTCAGCTGATTTTAAGTGCAATTCACCTAAACCTTTTCCAAGCTTTTTTTGGTCAAAGTTATGCATATCTATCCATTCAATTAAAAGAATCTCTATATTTTTTACATTTTTATATGCAACAACTTCAGGAATAACTAAGTTTTGTTGATTAATAAATTTTCTCAAATTTTGAAGACAATATTTTTCAAATTCAAGAAATTTTTTGTTTCTAATGTTTTTTTTAAGGAATAACTTTTTGTCTGAGAATTCTATTCGCCAGGCACTATGAATATCTCCACCATGTACTTGTTCAATACTTTTTGGATAGGTTTCACCTAATTCTTTACAAATTTCGTTAATTTCAATAGGTGATAATTTTTGCATGTTAATGAAAACCTCTGAAGTTGTTGTTGTGGGCGCCGGTATAGCAGGACTAACTTCTGCAGCGATTTTATCAAAACAAGGCTTATCAGTGACTTTAATCGAATCTCACACTCAAGCAGGAGGATGTGCCGGTACTTTTAAAAGAAAGAATTATATTTTTGATGTTGGTGCAACTCAGGTTGCGGGTTTAGAAAAGGGAGGAATACATTCTAGAATTTTTGATTTTTTAGATATTCCATCCCCAGAAGCCACAATTTTGGACCCTGCTTGTATTGTTGATTTAAATGATGGTAGTAATCCTATACCTATTTGGTATGAAAAAAGAAAATGGATTGCTGAACGAGAAAAGCAGTTTCCCGGGAGTCAAAGATTTTGGAAACTTTGTACCCTCATACATGAAAGTAATTGGATATTTGCTAATAATAATCCTGTTTTACCAATAAGTAATTTTTGGGATTTTTCTCAACTTCTTAAAGCACTAGTACCTTCAAACCTTGTAACAGGTATCTTACTTAAATCTACTATTTTTGATTTATTGCGGATATGTGGATTATCTAAGAATGAGCGTTTGATTAAATTCTTAAATCTTCAACTAAAACTTTATTCTCAAGAGGACGTTTACAACACTGCAGCATTATATGGATCTACCGTTCTTCAGATGTGTCAACAGCCACATGGTCTGTGGCATCTTAAAAAATCTATGCAGTCTTTAAGTGATTCATTAGAAAGTGCATTGATTAAAACTGGAGTTAATTTAATTTTTGGACAAGAAGTAAATTCTATAACTTTTGACGAAGTAAATATGAGTTGGAAAGTATCTGCTAGTTCGAAAAAAAAATCATTTAATTACCAAGCAAAAGATGTGATTTATACCGCGCCTCCACAATCTTTGCTCAATCATTTGAAAGATCCTTTAGAAAGAAAAAAAAATTATAAAAATCGACTTAATAATTTGCCTGAGCCAAGTGGAGCTTTAGTTTTTTATTCAGCATTAAAAAAGGAACATATAAAAAAAACATTCTCTAATCATTATCAATTTTTTTCGAAAGAATTTTGTTCTTTGTTTGTATCAATTAGTGATGATGGTGATGGAAGAGCGCCAAAAGGTGAGGTTACCTTAATTGCAAGTATTTTTACCAAGACTAAAGATTGGTTTGATCTAGATAAACAAACTTACTTAAAAAAGAAAAATGATTTCATGAAAAAAATATCGCTTGAATTGGAAAGTCAATTTGATATTGATCCTGAAAAATGGCTACATAGGGAATTGGCAACTCCATTAGGCTTTGAAAAATGGACAAAAAGACCTAATGGAATAGTAGGCGGGCTTGGTCAAAATCCAGATATTTTTGGTTTATTTGGATTATCCAGTAGGACCCCTTTTGAAGGTTTATGGTTATGTGGAGATTCGATTTACCCAGGAGAGGGGACTGCAGGTGTTAGTCAATCTGCATTAATGGTCTCAAGACAAATTTTAGCTTCCAAAGGTATAGAAAATTTTAGTTTATAAAATTTTGTCTGTTTCCTTTTGCTTCAGCAAGTTTCTTTGAAAGTAACTCCCAATTTTTTTCCTTAATAAGAGATTCCAGTATATTCAGCTTATCTTTAAAATTATTTATGGAATTTAAAATATTAATCTGATTATTAATAGCTAAATCTAAGCCTAGTTGTTCATTTCCTCCGCCAACTCTAGAAGTGTCAGCAAATCCTGTAGCAGCCAACTTTTGAGTGAGATCTAATAAAGATTGATTATTTTTTGTACATGCAGTTTCAATTAAGGCAGAAGCTAAGAATATAGGCAGATGAGAAATGAGAGATACTGCTTCATCATGCTCTTTTGGCGAAGCTTGGTAAATTTCACAATCCATTGATTTTATGAGCTCGGAAATAGTTCTGACTGAATTGAAATCACTATTTTGTGTTGGGGTAATAATCCATTTTGCATTTTTAAAAAGACCTTCAAAACCTGAATCAACTCCTTTTTTTTCTGTTCCTGCCATTGGATGAGATCCAATAAATAGAGGATGTAAATTTTCCCATGTATTTACAATTGGTTCTTTAACAGAGCCTACATCAGTTAATATTGTTTCTTGAGGTATTGATGCTACCAATTGTTGAGACGGACTTATCAAATCTTTGATAGGCAATGCCAAAATTATTAGCTCACATTTTTTTAATAAGCTCAGATCACAGCTTACAAAATTTGCAAGTTTTTTATCCTTAGCTTTTTTTTCATTAAATTCATTATTTGCTACTCCATAAATTGTATGATTTAGACTTTGGAGTTTTAATCCTAAAGAACCGCCAATTAAACCTAATCCTACTATCCCAATTTTCATAGATTAATTAATTCAAGTCCCTCTTATATTGATATCAATTTTTTGTATATTAGGGTCATAATTTTTGTATGTATTTGCAATTAAATTAATTATAAATGCTTGAAATTTTAAGTCATCAATATTTGAAAAAATTTTTGAGAGATCAAAGTATTAGTTGGGAACACATATATTCTTTTGGGAGAATAATTTCCAAATGTATTGAAAATGATTCTACATATCTAATTAATTCAGAAATTTTCTCAAGCTATGATTGGTTACCTCCAATTTTGATTTCTTTATTTTTAAAGGAAGAGGATTCAACTTTAATTTTATCTAAAGAAAAAATTCAATTTATAAGCCAATTTCAGATTGATTCATTGAGAAATCTAGGTTTTAATTTTATTTTGAAAAATGATCAATTTATTTTTGCAAATCATCATGTTCGTTTGATAACAATCCAAAATTTACTTAATGATCCCAATTCTTTTAATCTTATAAATTATCGAATAGTTTATTCTGGAATTGAGGATATAAAACAGGATCTAAAAAATCATTTTAGAATTTCTTTACTTAAAAAGGATTGGACAAAAAATTTTAAAGAATTTGCATTAATCAATCAAAAATTTTTAAAAGTATATGATTCATTGAAGAAAAAGTTCCTCATGCGAAAGGTTTTAGGAAATAGTTATATCAATTTAAATGAAAAAGAAATTAGCTTTTTTTCAAACTTTTTTCATGAAAATTCTTTTTTTTCTGATAAATTTTCAAGCGTTAACAAAGCATTATCTAAAGGTTGGGCATGCTGGGTAAAGTTAAACGATACAAATTTAGATTGGGATTTGTATTTGCAGCCAATAGATGAACTTTCTCAAATTAAGGAATTTTTTTCAAATAATAAATTTGTTTTTTTATCAGCATTGAGAAAAGATAATTTTTTCCAAATGTATTTTAAAAAGCACAGTTTAGATATTGACTTGGTTATTAATTTTAAAAGTAATTTTGAAGAGAAAAAAATTTCATTATATATACCTTCTAAACAGTTGCTTCCTAATAATCCTCTTTTTACTAATTCAATCTTGGATAAATGCAAAAAGTTAATACTTTTTAGAAAGGGTTTAACTTTAGTTTTGTCTGATGATATTGATTTAAAAACTAACATTGCTACAGAATTAGCTTCTAAGTACGGGAAGAGGGTATTACTAGAGACAATTCCCTCTGGTAAAAATGAAATTCTTTGCTCTAGTTTTGACTGGTGGATTATGAATTCTTATTTAATTGAAATTCCAGAACAAATTATCATTCCCTTACTTCCGATTCCAAATATGTCAGAACCTATTAATGCAATTACAGTCTCCCATAAAAAGAAGCTTTCTCAAGATTGGTTTAGAGACTTCCTTCTTCCTCAAGCTAGAATTAAGCTTGAAAGATCTATTTCTCCTTTAAGAAGAAATTCAGGTAAGTTAATAATTTTAGATGGAAGAGCAAATAAAAGAAACTGGGGAAGATTACTTTTGCAAAACATTCAACCCTCAAAACAAATCAACTATATGCTACCTTTTGATTAAGTTATGATTTTGTAAATAACTAAAGAAATATGGGAGAAGCAAAAAGACGCAAAACACTTGGTTTACCTCCAAAAAAAAATAATAGTCAAACTAAAATTGATGAGTCACCAAGAATATTTGAATGGCTTCCCTTTACAATCAATCAAAGAGATAACCTAATTAAATTAAGTATTAAGGCCAGTTGGTTTGGAATCGGAGGGTTAGTAATCTTATGGATTGTAGTGAGATTTATAGGCCCTGCTGCTGGGTGGTGGACTTTAGCTGATTCTTTATAAATCTAAGCTACCGTTTTTATATCATTAACAGCGATTGTATTAGCAGGATTGCTATTTAATGCTTTCATTGAATTAGAACTGACTTCAGTTCCTTCTGTTAATTTATCTTTAACCATTGATTCTACTTTGTTCCTGATTTCTAAGTTTTGGTCAAGCCAAATAATTGTATTATCTCTTCCTTGTCCAATATTTTCTCCTTCATAACTATACCAAGCACCTCTCCTTATTATGATATTAGTCTCTTCTGCTAAATCTAATAAACATCCTGTTGTACTAATACCTTTTCCGAAGAGAATATCAAACTCTGCAATTCTAAATGGTGGCGCAACTTTGTTTTTTGCTACTTTCACTTTTGCTCTTATGCCATATTCTTCAGTACCTCTTTTAAGAGTTTGAATTCTTCTGATATCAAGTCTCACTGAGGCATAAAATTTTAATGCATTACCTCCTGTGGTTGTTTCTGGATTGCCGTATGTAACGCCAATTTTTAGGCGTAATTGATTTAGGAATATTACCGTACATCCAGATTTGCCAATATTTCCTGTTATTTTCCTCATTGCTTGGCTCATTAGCCTTGCTTGGCTTCCAATTACGTGATCTCCCATCTCTCCTTCTATCTCAGCTCTTGGGGTTAGTGCTGCGACCGAGTCAACAACTACAAGATCTACTGCACTTGATCTTATAAGTTGGTCAACTATTTCTAGAGCCATTTCACCTGTATCTGGTTGTGAAACTAGCAAATTTTCAACATCAACTCCTAAAGAGGCTGCATAAACTGGATCGAGTGCATGCTCAGCATCTACAAATGCTGCTACTCCTCCATTCTTTTGAACTTCCGCAATCGCGTGCAGCGTTAATGTAGTTTTTCCTGAACTTTCTGGTCCATAAACTTCTACTACTCTTCCTTTTGGATAGCCCCCTCCTAATGCTAAATCTAAGGTGAGCGCTCCAGTAGATATTGTTTCTACTTTCATTCTTGAGGCGTCACCAAGTCTCATTATTGATCCTCGCCCAAAATTTCTTTCTATTTGACCTAAGACAAGACTTAATGCCTTGTCTTTTTCTTTAGATTCAGTTTTTTTCTTTTCTTCAAGGCTCATTGTTTGATTTATCGGTTAAAGTTCTTGTAATTATTCTAAATTTGGAAATTTTTATTTAAACCAAACTTCATAAATACAAACTATAGTACATCTGTACTCTAACTGATTATCTTTAAATTGCAACTAATTCCTCAAGGTTACCTAATTTTAATAATTTGATTTCATTATTTAAAGTATACTTATCTGATTTTTTCAGATATCCCCAATCAGCTAAGAAGCATGGAATGTGAGACGTTTCTGAATTTTGTTTAATATCTATTAGAGTTTTTTTTCTGTCTTCTATAAAGCCTAAAATTTCATAAGTTTGCGTAAGTTTCTCTGCTATTTTGACTTTTGTTCCGGATTCATAACCAAAAATAAATTCCGGAACAATATTTAATTGTTTAAGAATTTTTTCTGCAAATATTTTACCTTTAGTTGTTATAACTCCAGTTTTGATGTCTCTTTTCCTTAATTCTTTCATAAAATTTAAAATTTCAAAAAAAGGATTATGTAAATTTACCCACGATTTAAAATCTTTATCAATTTGGTACTTACGCGACTGATCTAACATTTTTTGTAAATCTTCGGCAATCCATGAATTTTCATTTAATATCCTCTGGCAATTTTGATGATAATTATTAATGAAATCATCTTTATTATCATTTTTTAATGGATTTTCTTTTTTTATAATTTCGTGAACAATTAGAATCATTTCCCAACCATATTTAACCCAAGGCCTAATTTCTTTGAAAGAATTTGGTACTCTTTTATAAAATTTTTGATCAACAGAGATGCAGGGTGAATTTAAATATCTTTCACAGGCCAGCAAGGAACTATGCCAGTATTCTTGCATTCCATCGACTATTACTCCATCGAAATCAAATAGAAATATTTTTTGAGAAGACACCTATTGAATATTAGAACTGGGCCGCTAGGATTCGAACCTAGGAATGTCGAGACCAAAACCCGATGCCTTACCACTTGGCGACGGCCCATTGATTTTCTATTTTAATACATGAAAAGATTTTTTTCTATCCAAAAAATACAAAGTTTTTATAAACATGGCGCTAGTTTTGAAAAATAAAAATATTATTTGAATGAGCTCGATTTCCATGGCTCTAGAAATTTCTTAGCTTTTTTGATCGCTAATGCCATTCTTTCAGGATACTCATAGAGTTTTTTGTTATTTTTGTGAGCAAATTCAATAAGGGGCTGCATAATTTTTCTTGCAGCACTTCCAAATGCTATCCCGTCTGGGAGATTGTTTGAGTTCAAAAATTCATGAGTTTTTTCATTTGTTCCTCCTGCCAATTGAATTAATCCAGGTGGAAGATCTGAACCGATTTTTTCAAACAACTTAACAGCATCTTTACTTGTTGAATGAGCAAGATCTCCAGACATTGGCCTTCCATCTAGCTGCCAAATAAGGGGAATATCAAGTTTTTTAAGAATTTCATATCTTTCCCAAAGAGCTTTCAAAAGATTTTCGGGCTCATGTGATTTTTTGAAAGATTGATTTAATCCACAACTGATAGATATCTTGTCTAAATTCATTTCAGAACTTATAAGGATACTGACAACTTTTGCAAAAGAATCTAGGCGATTGATTTCTGTGTGAATTTCTACTGCATTTGGCTTTATTTTCTGAAGTGTTGATCCTAAATCGTCTTTTGACAAATTATATTCATATTCACTAATTAGATTTAGGGGACAGCTATTCAAACATCTTCCACATCCATAACATTTACTCTTTTTGATCCCAAAATTATCAATTGCAAAGGTGGGGCATACTTTTTCGCACGGTCTTGGACAATTAGGTGGACATTTCAATGGATCAAATTTTGCTTTACGAAAGTGGATATCATTTCCATCACTAATACTTATCATTAATCCAGGGGAGTTTTTAAAGAGTTTTTTTGCCCACTCGATTCCTTTTTTTGCTGCGTGGACTATAGATTCTTCTGCGGCAACATCTATGTAGTCGACACCAGCAGCAGTATAAATTGCACATAAATCTTCTATGGCAACAATATCTTCATTACTGGCACCACAAATTAATTTAACCCATTTATCTTTTTTATTCTTACTTGTAATCAAACAATTTAACTTTCAAATTCATCTAAAATATAATTACTTAAAGGCTTCCATTCAAGTTTTCTTGAACCCCCCATTTCTACAACTATCGTTAGTTTATTCTCGTTAGTGCAAATCTCTATTAAGCTCTCTAATTCAGATTGAGATAGTACTTGACCTTCTAATAACCAAAGTAATTTATTTTTATCATTTTCATTAAATAACTCAGAAGCTTGTGGGATAACCTGTTGAACTTCCCCTAGTGCTCCATTTCTTCCTACGCTTTGATGACCAAGGTGCGGTGGTCTAACGCCATGCAATTTGAGCAAGAATACTTCTGGATCGCCAAGCCCTCTTGCTGAGGTTATAAAAGTTTTAAAGCCCTTGGCCCTCATTCTCCTCAAAAGACGAGTTTCATAGCCACCTTCAAGAGGAGTAAAGATTGCAAGACATTTGTTAGTTTTTAAATCGTTATGAAACTTTTTCCCTGTGAGAAGTAATGGCATAAAAAATTCCTTTATTTCTATTTTATTTTATTTTATGGTACTTGATGATGTACAATTGTAACTCAGTGGATTTTTAAGCTCGCAAGCTAGCCGAGCCTCTGTAAAATTTCACATTTTTTAGCGTTTCGTTAAAAAACACAGGTGGGTTTATCCCAAGAGAAACTATCTAGATTTTCAGACAAGTCTCAACCTTATTAATTGTTTTTTTATTAACTTCACCTCAATAACTGAAGGTTTTAGATAATTTAAAAATCATTACGAGCTAGCCTAAATTTAGTCTTATGTCTATAGGAATTTTAGGAAAAAAATTGGGCATGTCCCAACTTTTCGACGAAAAAGGCAATTCGGTCCCAGTTACTCTTATTGAAGCTGGTCCTTGCCGTATTACTCAATTGAAAACAACCGCTTTGGATGGTTACACTGCCGTTCAAATAGGTTATGGCTTGTCCAAAGATAAGCATATAAGTAAGCCTGAAAAGGGACATTTGTTGAAATCAGGTGAAGAACTTTTAAAGCATTTGAAAGAATATAGGGTTGAAGAAACTTCATCTTATGAAATCGGAAATCAAATAACTGTAAAAAACTTTGAGGTTGGTCAAAAAGTTGATATCAGTGGCAAATCTATGGGTAGAGGTTTTGCTGGTTACCAGAAAAGACATGGTTTTAGCAGAGGTCCTATGAGTCATGGTTCAAAAAATCATAGAGCACCTGGATCTACAGGTGCAGGAACAACTCCAGGCAGAATTTATCCTGGTAAAAGAATGGCAGGAAGATATGGAGGAAAACAGATTACTACTAAAGGTTTGTTAGTTCTAAAAATTGATGATCAGAAAAATTTGCTTGTGGTGAAGGGTTCTGTCCCAGGTAAGCCAGGCTCAATAATAAACATTAAGCCAAATAATGTCGTAGGCAAAAAAGGAGGTGAACAATCATGACAACACTCGAAACTCTTAAGTGGGATGGTAAAAAATCCGGCAAAGTTTCTCTTGATTTAGCAGTTGCTAAAGAAACTTCTTCGGCAGACTTAATACATAGAGCAGTCCTTAGGCAGCTAGCTAATAAAAGACAGGGGACAGCATCAACTTTGACAAGGTCTGAAGTTCGTGGGGGCGGTAGAAAGCCATATAAACAGAAAGGTACAGGAAGAGCCCGTCAAGGATCAATAAGAACACCTTTAAGACCTGGTGGGGGAATTATTTTTGGACCGAAGCCACGTTCTTACAATCTTGATATGAATCGTAAGGAACGTAGGTTAGCTCTTAGAACTGCACTTATGTCTAGAGTATCTGATATGAAGGCCGTTGAAGATTTTGGATCTACTTTAAAGCAACCTAAAACAAGTGATATCGTCAATGGCCTTGCTCGATTAGGTATCCAAAAAACTGAAAAAGTTTTGGTTATTCTTGATAGTCCGTCCGATGTCATAAAAAAATCCATCAATAATATTGAAAAAGTAAAATTAATTGCTGCCGATCAATTAAATGTATTTGATATTCTCAATGCTAATAAATTGGTAATAGGGCAATCAGCGATAGATAAAATTCAGGAGGTTTATGCATCATGAGTAAATTATTCGATTCTCGTTTAGCCGATGTAATAAGAAAGCCAGTTATTACTGAGAAAGCTACAAATGCGCTAGATCTTAACCAATATACTTTTGAAGTAGATCATAGAGCGGCAAAACCACAAATAAAGGCAGCTGTCGAAGCCTTATTCAGTGTTAAAGTCATAGGAGTTAACACTATGAATCCTCCTAGGAGAACAAGAAGAGTCGGGAAATTTTCCGGTAAACGTTCTCAGGTCAAGAAGGCAATTGTGCGTCTTGCTGAAGGAGATAAAATCCAACTATTTCCAGAATCTTAAGGAGTTTTAACCATGGCAATCCGTAAATTTAAACCTTATACACCTGGTACTAGGCAGAGAGTAGTTACTAACTTTAGTGAAATAACAAGTGCAAAACCCGAAAGATCACTAATAGTTTCAAAACATAGAGTTAAAGGCAGGAATAATCATGGAGTTATCACTTGTCGTCATCGTGGAGGTGGTCACAAAAGGCAATATAGATTAGTTGACTTTAGAAGAGATAAAAGAAACATCAACGCTAAAGTTGCAGCTATACACTACGATCCTCATAGAAATGCAAGGCTGGCACTTTTATTCTACGAAGATGGGGAAAAAAGATATATTATCGCTCCAGCAGGAGTAAAAGTAGGACAAAATGTTATATCTGGAGAAAGTGTTCCGATTGAAGATGGTAATGCAATGCCACTTTCTGTTATGCCATTAGGATCTAGTGTTCATTGTGTTGAGTTATATGCAGGTAGGGGTGCTCAGATGGTTAGATCCGCAGGAGCTAGTGCTCAAGTTATGGCAAAAGAGGGAGATTATGTTGCTTTAAAACTCCCATCTACCGAGGTAAGACTTGTAAGAAAAGAATGCTACGCAACTCTTGGTGAAGTTGGTAATTCTGAAATTAGAAATACTAGCTTAGGTAAAGCAGGAAGAAGAAGATGGCTTGGAAGAAGGCCTCAAGTAAGAGGTAGTGTAATGAACCCATGTGACCATCCACATGGAGGAGGAGAGGGAAAAGCACCAATTGGTAGAGCAGGACCAGTTACTCCATGGGGTAAACCAGCTCTTGGATTAAAAACACGTAAAAAGAACAAACCAAGTAATAAATTAGTTGTTCGAAGACGCCGTCGCGTTTCTAAGAGGAGTAGAGGAGGAAGAGACTCTTGATTACTTCATTTATTATTTCAATTTCTATTACATAATTATGGGACGTTCACTAAAAAAAGGACCTTTTATAGCAGATAGCCTGCTCAAGAAGGTAGAAAAACAAAATACTGATAATGACAAGTCTGTTATCAAAACTTGGTCGAGATCCTCTACGATTTTACCTTTAATGATTGGTCACACAATCGCCGTACATAATGGCAAGACTCACATTCCAGTATTTATTACTGAACAAATGATTGGTCATAAACTTGGTGAATTTGCTCCTACACGCACTTACCGAGGTCATATAAGAGATAAGAAAGGAGCAAAATCATGACAAAAACACCTGAAACAACCAAAACAGCAATTGCTCATGGGAATTACGTTCGTGGATCAGCCTCTAAAGTGAGAAGAGTTTTGGATCAGATAAGGGGTAGGTCTTATAGAGATGCATTGATTATGTTGGAATTTATGCCTTATAGATCTACAGACCCCATCACTAAAGTTCTGAGATCTGCGGTTGCCAATGCAGAACATAACCTTGGAATGGATCCATCCACCTTAGTTATTTCCTCTGCATGGGCTAATAGTGGTCCAGTAATGAAAAGGTATAGGCCAAGAGCTCAAGGTCGAGCTTTTTCAATTAAGAAACAGACTTGCCACATCAGTATTTCTGTTGAATCTGCTCCTACTCAAACTAATGCGGAGGTACAAAACTAATGGGACATAAAATACATCCTTCTGGACTAAGATTAGGAATTACACAAGAGCATCGCTCTAAGTGGTTTGCCACTTCTAAAACATATCCAATTCTTCTCCAAGAAGATTTTAAAATTCGTACCTTCATTCAAAAAAAATATGGAGCAGCAGGAATCAGCGATGTTTTAATTGCTAGAAAAGCTGACCAACTGGAACTTGAATTAAAAACAGCAAGACCAGGAGTTATAGTTGGAAGACAAGGAAGTGGGATTGAAGAATTAAGATCTGGCATTCAAAAAACTATAGGGGATAGAACAAGGCAAGTTAGAATAAACGTTGTAGAAGTTGAACGCGTAGATGCTGATGCCTTTTTACTGGCTGAATATATTGCGCAACAACTTGAAAAAAGAGTCGCCTTTAGAAGGACTATAAGGATGGCCTTACAAAGGGCTCAAAGGGCTGGAGTCTTAGGTCTTAAGATTCAAGTAGGGGGAAGGTTGAATGGTGCTGAAATAGCTAGAACTGAATGGACTAGAGAAGGTAGAGTTCCATTACATACATTGAGAGCTGAAATTGACTATGCAACTCGTGAAGCTAATACAACTTACGGTGTTCTAGGCATTAAAGTTTGGGTTTTTAAAGGTGAAGTTCTCCCTAAAGAAGAACAAACTATCCCTGTGGGGGCGAGCCCTAAGAGGAAAGCTAGTAGAAGACCTCAGCAATTTGAGGATCGTTCAAATGAGAATTCATAGGAGGTATAAAAATGCTTAGTCCAAAACGTACTAAATTTCGTAAACAACATAGAGGCAGAATGAGGGGCGTGGCCTCAAAAGGTAATACTATTGCGTTCGGTCAATTTGCTCTCCAAGCTCAAGACTGTGGCTGGGTAACTGCACGTCAAATTGAAGCAAGCAGAAGAGCTATGACTAGATATATCAAACGTGGTGGTCAAATCTGGATAAGAATATTTCCTGATAAACCCGTAACCATGAGACCTGCCGAAACCAGAATGGGTTCTGGTAAAGGTAATCCAGAGTTTTGGGTCGCAGTTGTAAAACCTGGAAGAATACTTTTTGAAATGGGTGGTGAGGATATCACTGAGGAAACTGCAAAGGAAGCTATGCGTCTGGCTCAATATAAACTTCCTGTAAAAACTAAATTTATCTCCATAGATAAAAATCTAAAAAATTCCTCCCAAGAAAATACAAAAAATAGTAAAAAATCTCAAGAGGAGGTTAAACAATGAAAAACTCAGAGTCACTTAAGGAATTTAAAAAATTAAATTCTGAACAAATTACTGAAAAGATTGACCAATTACGAAAAGATCTTTTTGATTTGAGATTCAAGCAAGCTACAAGACAGCTAAATGAAACTCATAAATTTAAAATTATCAAGAAACAAGTTGCGCAATTACTCACTCTCAGTAAGAGTCAATCTGCTTCTAAAACAACTTCTGATTAATTATTAGTTATGGCACTTAAAGAAAGAATCGGTACTGTTGTCAGCGACAAAATGGATAAAACAGTTGTTGTTGCTGTTATTAACAGATATCCGCATCCCACTTATAAAAAAATTGTAAGTAGAACTACACGATATAAGGCGCATGATCCAGAAAATACATGCGTTTTAGGTGATCGAGTTAAAATTAGAGAAACTAGACCGCTTAGTGCTCATAAAAGATGGGCTATAGAAGAGATTCTTAATAAAACAAGTCAGGCTAAGGAGGTTAAAAAATGATTCAACAAGAAACTTATTTAACAGTTGCCGATAATAGCGGAGCAAAAAGACTCCAATGTATTAGGGTTTTAGGTTCTAATAGAAGATATGCACATGTCGGGGATGTAATCGTAGCAACTGTAAAAGATGCTCTTCCTAACATGGGAGTTAAGAAATCTGAAGTTGTTAAAGCTGTTATCGTCAGAACTAAAGCAACATTAAGAAGAAATACTGGTAATTCAATCAGATTTGATGACAATGCGGCAGTATTGATTAATGAAGATAAGAATCCAAAAGGTACTAGAGTATTTGGTCCTGTAGCTAGAGAACTGCGGGATAAAAATTATACAAAGATTGTTTCTCTTGCTCCGGAGGTGATTTAAATGTTGGATTCATTAAAGCAAAAGAAAAATTTCCAGAGAATAAAAATGAGAATCAAAACTGGAGATTTGGTAAAAGTAATTAATGGCAAGGACAAAGGGAAAACTGGTGAGGTTTTAAAAACTATTCCTCTTGAAAATAGAGTAGTTGTAAAGGGAATTAACCTTAGGACCAAACATGTAAAGCCAACTCAGGAAGGAGAAACTGGGAGAATACTTACAGAAGAAGCATCTTTACATGCATCAAATGTAATGTTCTTTTCAAAGGATAAAAATCTTACAAGTAAGATTGAATACTTTATTGATAAAGAGGGGGTTAAGAAAAGAAGATTGAAGAAAACTGGTGAAGTAATTGATTAATTTTTCATCAGAAACCAGATTTCAACTTTTTCTAATTTATCAATTCTGACAAAGACCAGAATTAACAAAAAATTATGACTTTAAAAAATCGCTACAAAGAATCAATAAGACCAAAACTTTTAAAGGACCTTGGTCTTAAAAATATTCATCAAGTACCTAAAGTTGTCAAAGTCAACGTTAACAGAGGTCTTGGTGAGGCAGCTTCAAATTCGAAAGCTTTAGAAGCCTCTTTAAACGAAATGGCAACAATTACAGGACAAAAGGCCCTTGTAACTAGGGCTAAAAAAGCTATCGCGGGTTTTAAAATTCGTGAGGGCATGCCGATTGGTTGTACTGTTACTTTGAGAGGAGACAGGATGTATTCCTTTTTGGAGAGATTTATAAATCTAGCTTTACCAAGAATAAGAGACTTCAGAGGAGTTAATCCAAAAAGTTTCGATGGGAGAGGGAATTATACCGTTGGAGTGAAAGAGCAATTGATTTTTCCTGAAATCTCTTTTGATAAAATAGATTCAATAAGAGGTATGGATATAACTATTGTCACTAGTGCAAAATCAGATCAAGAAGGTAAAGCTCTTTTGCAGGAGTTAGGAATGCCTTTTAGTAAGAATTAAATTAAAACTATGTCAAATCACGATCCTATTTCAGATATGCTTACTCGAATTAGAAATGCGAGTCAAAAAAAGCATAAAACCACAACAATCCCTGGTTCAAAAATGTCCCTAAGTATCGCCAAAGTGCTTCAAAAAGAGGGATTCATTTCTGATATTAATGAGGAAGGTGAAGGTTATAAATCACAATTAATACTCGGTCTCAAATATAGTGGTAAAAACAATTTTCCTACTATCCGATCTATGCAAAGAGTTAGTAAACCTGGTTTGAGAATTTATAAAAATACTAGGGGTTTACCAAAAGTTCTTGGAGGCCTTGGAGTTGCCATAATTTCAACTTCTAAGGGCGTTATGAGTGATCGTGATGCTAGAAAGCAAGGCATTGGCGGAGAAGTGCTCTGCTATGTTTATTAAGGAGAATTAATCATGTCAAGAATCGGAAAAACACCAGTACTTATTCCAGAGAAAGTTACAGTTGATTTTGATGGATTAACAGTTACAGTGAAAGGTCCAAAGGGTGAGTTAAAACGTCTCATGCCTGAGGGAGTTAGTTTTGATAAGAAAGATAATACTGTTGTCGTAAGTCCTACTACAACCAAAATACATTCAAGGCAGAGACATGGTTTATGTAGAGCCTTAATTGCAAATATGGTTGAAGGGGTTACTCAAGGTTTTTCAAAGAAACTAGAAATTGTTGGCGTTGGATCAAGAGCACAAGTAAAAGGTAAAAATCTAGTTGTAAGTGCAGGATATAGTCATCCTGTAGAAATGATCCCCCCTGATGGTATAACATACAAAGTTGAGAGTAATACAAACGTTACCGTATCTGGAATTGATAAGGAAATTGTTGGTAATGAAGCAGCAAAAATCAGATCAATTAGACCTCCAGAGCCTTACAAAGGAAAAGGAATTAAATACCATGATGAGAGAATCCTCAGAAAAGCTGGTAAATCTGGCAAAAAATAATTCGAATTAAAAAAATGACCAAACTTTCCAGGAAATTACAAACCCAAAAAAGACATAGAAGATTAAGGAGATTCTTAATTGGAGATGCAAAGCGTCCAAGATTATCTGTTTTTCGCTCTAATAATCATATTTATGCCCAGGTCATAGATGATAGCGCTCAAACAACTATTTGCTCAGCTTCAACTGTTGATAAGGAATTGAGAGAAAAATCTGAGAAATTATCTGCTGATTGTAATTCTTCTTCCATTGTTGGAAAATTATTAGCAAAGAGAGCGATAAAAAAAGGGATTAAGCAAGTAATCTTTGACCGTGGAGGTAACTTATATCACGGCAGAGTAAAGGCACTTGCAGACGCTGCTCGTGAAGCTGGCCTAGAATTCTAACTCCTTTTTTTACTATGACTAACACTCCAACAAAACAAGAAATTCAATCCAAGAACGATAAAGTTCCTGAAGCTACGCCCGTAGAACAAAAAAAGAATAATCGTAATGACCGAAAAAGAAATAGAAGAGGTGATTCAAAAAATCTTGAGAGAGATTCTGATTGGCAAGAAAGAGTTGTTCAAATTCGACGTGTTTCTAAGACTGTTAAGGGTGGAAAAAAAATGAGTTTTAGAGCAATTGTTGTTGTAGGTAATGAGAAAGGTCAAGTTGGTGTTGGAGTTGGTAAAGCAGGGGATGTCATTGGTGCTGTGAGAAAGGGGGTTTCAGATGGTAAAAAGAATCTTGTTAGGGTTCCATTAACCCCAAATAATTCAATACCGACTTTATCTAAAGGTCGAGATGGTGCTGCTAATGTACTAATTAGACCAGCTGCCCCAGGTACAGGTGTAATTGCTGGTGGTTCTATAAGAACAGTTTTAGAATTAGCAGGTATAAAAAATGTCTTAGCAAAAAGGTTGGGTAGTAAAACACCTTTGAATAATGCAAGAGCTGCTATGGTAGCTCTTTCTCAATTAAGAACACACAAATCTGCCTCAAGAGAGAGAGGCATCTCACTTGAACAGCTCTATTCTTAAAATTATGACTTCAACATTAAATACACTTAAATCAAACTCTGGCTCGAGAAAGAAAAAACTAAGAAAGGGCAGAGGAATTGCAGCTGGTCAAGGTGCTTCATGTGGTTTTGGAATGAGAGGACAAAAGTCACGTTCTGGAAGACCTACACGTCCAGGTTTTGAAGGAGGCCAAATGCCTTTATATAGAAGAGTTCCAAAATTAAAGCACTTTGAAATAATTAATCAAAAGAACTTTTCCATAATTAATTTAGAAAAATTAAATGATTTCAAAGATAACGATACAGTTAATCTTGACTCACTAGTTAAGAAGGGATTAATCTTCAAACCAAAATTTCCTTTAAAAATCCTTGGTCATGGAAAAATTAATGTAAAGCTAAAAGTCCAAGCTCATGCATTTACAAAAGTTGCAAAACAAAAAATTGAAGACGCAGGTGGATCTTGCGAGCTTATAAATAATAAATAAATTTACTAAAAATTTAGGTAAGCTTCAAAATGTTTGTCAACAAGAGTAGAAATCCTAGCGCTTCTGAAATACTTTCCCAATTATTTTTAAATAAAGAGCTTAGGAGTAGAGTTTTAACTACTTTAGGTCTTCTCCTTTTAGTAAGACTTGGTATATATATCCCTATACCTGGTATTGATAGGGTTGCTTTTAAAAGTTTTATAGATCAAGGGGGGCAATTAATAGGCTTTTTAGATATTTTTACTGGAGGTGGAATTTCAACCCTAGGAATATTCGCATTAGGCATACTTCCCTTTATAAACGCATCAATTATTATTCAGCTTCTCACAGCTTCATTGCCTGTGCTTGAAGATTTACAAAAAAATGAAGGAGAAGCGGGAAGAAGAAAAATTGCTCAAATAACTAGATATGTTTCATTAGGATGGGGTTTTTTGCAAAGTATAATTTTTTCCTTAATTCTCAGACAATATGCTATTCAGGGAATAAGTGAAACTACATTTGTCTTGCAAACTTCCATTGCCTTGGTTAGTGGCTCAATGTTGGTAATGTGGTTTAGCGAAATTATTACGGAGAAAGGGATAGGTCAAGGAGCTTCACTGGTAATTTTTTTGAATATTGTTTCAACTTTACCTAGGGCTCTAAGTTCCACCATTGAAAAAGCTCAAACTGGCGATAGAGGAGACGTTTTAGGCATAGCAGTTTTACTTGGAGTATTTTTACTGACAATTGTTGGGATCATTTTTGTACAAGAGGGAGCTAGACGTATTCCTATTGTTAGTGCAAAAAGACAGATAGGAAATTCAACACTCCTTCCCACAAGGCAAAGTTATTTACCTTTGAAGTTAAATGCAGGAGGAGTAATGCCTATCATATTTGCATCTGCTTTAATCTTTTTACCTATAACTATTGCCAATGTTACGGGCAATCCAGTTTTAATCAAGTTAGCAAGTAGTTTAAATCCAGGATCTTCTAATCCATGGCCATATGCTCTCACATTCTTTGCCTTGATTTTGGGGTTCTCTTATTTTTATGCATCTCTTACTATCAATCCAGTTGATGTAGCTTCAAATTTAAAGAAAGGAGGAGTAGCAATACCAGGTGTTAGACCAGGAACTAATACAGCAAACTACCTATCAGGTATACAAAATAGGTTGACTTTATTAGGAGGATTATTTCTTGGTTCAGTAGCTATAATTCCAGCTGCAGTAGAAAGAGCTACAAATGTTCAGACCTTTCAAGGTTTAGGAGCAACTTCATTACTTATTCTTGTTGGTGTTGCTATAGATACTGCTAAGCAAATTCAAACTTACGTTATTTCACAAAGATATGAGGGACTAATTAACAATTAATGAAAAAACATTTACTATTTTTAGGAGCTCCTGGAGCAGGTAAAGGGACTCAAGCTGAATTGCTAAGTCAAACTAATTCTTACTTGCACCTTTCTACTGGTGAATTATTAAGAAAAGAAATCGAAATGAATACTAACCTTGGTATTCAGGTGAAGGATATTATGAATCGAGGGGAACTTGTAAGTGATGAATTAGTATTAAAGATAGTAAGACAAAATTTAGTGAAGGATAATAAAGGTTGGATTCTAGATGGTTACCCAAGAAATTTGTCTCAGGCAAATTCATTGAATCAAGTATTGAATGAAATAAACCAACCTTTGGAATTAGTTTTTTATTTAGATATTCCAGAAGAAGTACTAATTAAGCGTTTGCTTTTAAGAGGGAGAAAAGATGATACGGAAGATACAATTAGAACAAGAGTTGACATTTATAAAAGAACTACAGAACCATTAATTCAATATTTTAAGGACCTCTCATTATTAGAATATATTGATGCTGATAGAGATTTAAAAACTATTTCCTCTGATATCAACAAAAAAATTGCTTGATGATGATGTAGAATATAGTATTAACGTTTTATTTATTAAACCCCCATGAAGGTCAGATCTTCAGTCAAAAAAATTAGTCCTGACGATCAGATCGTGAGGAGAAGAGGTAAGATCTATGTTATTAACAAGAAAAGACCTCGCAATAAACAGCGTCAGGGTTAATTTTCAACCCTTAAATTCAAACTTTTACTTATTCAAAACACGTGGCCAGGATTGCAGGAATTGACATACCTCGCGAAAAGCGAGTTGAAATTGCACTTACATATGTCTATGGAATTGGTTTAACGAGATCAAAGCTAATTCTTGCTAATACGGGTGTAAACCCTGATACTCGTGTCAAAGACCTTTCAGATTCTGATGTTCAAAAACTCAGAGGTGCTACAGAAGAATTCACTTTAGAAGGGGATTTGAGAAGAAAAGAGGGAATGGCTTTAAAACGTTTACAAGATATTGGGTGTGTAAGAGGAAGAAGACATAGAATGAGTCTTCCAGTAAGAGGTCAAAGAACTAGAACCAATGCAAGAACAAGACGGGGTTCCAGGAAAACAGTTGCTGGAAGAAAAAAATAAATAACTAAATCTATTTACAAATTGAAGCATTAAATTAAAAATCATGGCAGCTACAGTAAAAAAAACAGGTTCAAAGAAATCTAAACGTAATGTACCCAATGGTGTGGTACATATCCAAAGCACATTTAATAATACTATCGTTTCAATTACGGACACTTCTGGCCATGTAATTTCTTGGTCTTCTGCAGGTGCAAGTGGATTTAAAGGCGCTCGGAAAGGCACGCCATTTGCTGCTCAAACAGCTGCTGAAGCTGCAGCTAGAAGAGCACTTGATCAAGGCATGAGACAAATAGAGGTACTAGTTAGAGGACCTGGCGCAGGTAGGGAAACGGCCATAAGAGCTTTACAAGTGGCCGGATTAGAAATAACTCTAATAAGAGATGTAACTCCATTACCTCATAATGGTTGTAGAAGACCTAAACGGAGACGCGTTTAGTTCTTAACCATTCTCAACCCCCCCCCCAAAAAAAAAAACTCTTAACCTCATTATTTTCCGTGTTGCAATACCAGATTGACAGAATCGACCATCAAATAGCAGATGATCGCTCCCAAACAGGAACTTTTTTAATTGGCCCTTTAGAACGGGGACAAGCTACAACTTTGGGTAATTCCCTTAGGAGAGTCCTCATGGGAGGACTTGAAGGAAGTGCAGTTACTGCAGTAAGAATATCAGGAATTAATCATGAATATGCTACTATTCCTGGAGTTAGAGAAGACGTTTTAGATATTCTGCTGAATTGCAAGCAACTATCAATAAATAGTTCTAATCCAGAGCTAGAAATCGGTAGGTTAGTAGCGAGTGGTCCAATGGAAGTGAAGGCGAATGACATCCAATTCTCCTCTCAAGTTGAAATTGTTGATGGCGAAAAACCGATCGCGACTATTCAGGAGGGTCATAACTTAGAGTTGGAAATTCATGTTGAAAGAGGTGTTGGATATAGACCCGTTGACCGTAAGAGTGAAGAGACAACTGCTATTGATCTACTTCAGATAGATGCTGTATTTATGCCAGTAAAGAGAGTGAATTTTACTATTGATGAAACTGCTGTAGCAGAAGGGGGAGCGGGCAGAGAAAGATTGAAAATGGAAGTCGTAACAGATGGTTCAACAAGTCCTGACGATGCTATTGCTGAAGCTGCAAATCAGTTAATAGAACTTTTTCAACCCCTTGCTACTGTAACAATGGTTGAGGAAATTCCTGAAGAACCTGAACCATCTCCTGAAGCTCAAATTCCTCTTGAGGAACTAAACTTGTCCGTTAGAGCATATAATTGTTTGAAAAGGGCGCAAGTTAACTCAGTTTCGGATTTAATGGGCTTCAGCTATGAAGATCTTCTTGAAATTAAGAACTTTGGCTCTAAATCTGCAGATGAGGTCATTGAAGCTCTCGAGCGCATAGGCATTTCTATTCCACAAAGTAGAACATCTGTTTAACAAT
>CACGAP010000003.1:0-77958 GCA_902571145.1 uncultured Prochlorococcus sp. | reverse complement strand
TAGAGTTTGGGAATTCTACAGGTGTAGTAGCCTCTGGGTTACTTCTTTTAAGGCTTGCAGATCCTAAAAATATTTCTAAGACTTTACCAATTTTTACGTCAAAACAGCTTTTTGCTCAGTTAATTCTTTCTGGGGGACTATTCACAGTACTTGCACCGTTAATGATTTCTAAAATTGGGTTAGATTATTGGACAGAAATTTGTGCCCTAATTACATTCTCAATTCTTTTCATTGCATTGATTTTTAATAAAGTAGAGATGAAAAAGTTTCAATAAGAACCCTAGAATAGTATTAGCCCAAATTTTATTTTAATGTCATTTACTCCCTACGATATTCCACCTCAAGAAAATAAAGGGAAGTGGTTTAGGAGTCATTTACTCGGAAGGGAAATCGAACTAGGAGAATTGTATAGTCTTGGATCAAATGATTTAGATTTGCTAATGGCGGAGACTGCAGAAATTAGAAGCGATCTTGATTTTAAGGAAAAAAATATTGGAAAATTTAGGACTGCAGGATATTTTTTGGAGTTAGCAAGAATAATTGAAAAAAGGAAGTTGTTAGAAAGTTAATTAAAAGGTAAATAATTCTTTCTAAAATTTGGTTCCCATAATTCGTATTTATACATTAAGGATTTAAATTTTTTATTTTGCTCAAATGAATCTAACCAGTTTTTTATCGAGGGTTCAAAATAATTTATCCTTTTTTGACTTTCACAAGCGATTCTAAATTGTCTTACAAAAGGCCAAACAGACCAATCAGCGATGGTAGGGCTGTCTCCAAAAAAATATTTGTTTTCTACAAGTAGTTCGTTCCATCTCTTTATAAATTTAATAGCATTTGTGAAATGAAATTCTTCATCACTATCTTTATATCTTGTGGCATATTTAAATCGATCTAAATGATATTTGAATTCGTTATCGTTTTCATTAATTATTTCAAAAATATCTTCCTTTTTGTTCTCAGGAAAATAAATTATTTTGATGTTTTCCTTTTTCGACTCTGAGAGAGCCCACAGGATGATTTCAAGACTTTCTTCAATAACTTCACCATTTTTTTTAATAAGAATTGGAACCGTTTTAGTCTTTGAATTATTTAAAAAATCTAGAGGTTTATTTTTTAAATCAATTTCTCTTATCTCAACTTTTATTTCGCAAATTAACAAGGCCCATCTCGCACGAATTGCATATGGACATCTTCGAAATGAATATAAAATATCGTTTTTCATATTGTAAAAACTTTTAATTTCCCTAATTCTTTTAGTATTATCTAAGTAGGTACAGTATTAATTTTACAACGCAAATGTCTGGATATGTTTACCTTATTAGAGTAGGAGACCTTTATAGGATTGGGAAAACGGATAATCTTGAAAAGAAAATTAAAAAATTAAAGCCAGATGAATTATTAACATCAATTATGACTAAGGAGCCAGAAACTCTTGAAGCAAGATTACTAAGAAAATATAAGTCGCAAAGAATTCCTGAAACTGGTTATTTAAAGCTTTCTAAAAGACAAATTCGAGAATGTAAAAAGCAATTTGAATTAAAGGGTAGTTTACCTCACACTTTAGATGCTGAAGTTTCTATAACTCTATTTGCATCTTTTTTATTGTTTTCATTAGGTTCTTTTATTTTTAATTATTTAAATTTTGGATTTGTAAGATCTATATCTTATTCTTTCGGAATGGCATCTCTACCAATGGTTATATTATTTTTTACAGGTAGTTTTGGCGGATACTTTTCTGAAGATTTATCTCTTTTTTCATTGTTAACTAATCGAATAAAAGGTTTATTTATTGCAATTGCAATGCTTTCAATGGCTTACTTGATTTTTAATTTAGGTTAAATTTCATAGTTACAATTTAAGGCGATTTCAAATGGAACTGATTGTTTAGGTAACTTAAGAATAGTTGAGCATATTTCAGCAATATCTTCAGGTTGTGTCATGCTTGATTTTTCTAAAGAAGAGATATTTTGGGCCATTTTTGTATTAACCCAGCTTGGGCAAATTGCAGAAATCCTTATATTTTTATCCCAACCTTTATTTTTCATGGTTTGGCATAATCCCATTAAAGCAAACTTTGAAGAAGAATAAGCGGCTAAATCACCTTTGGATCTTTTCCCACTCATTGAAACTAAAACAATAATTCTTCCTCTTCCAGAGGTACATAAATGATCCCAAGAAAGCCTACATAAATGCCAAATTGCCAAAAAATTGATATTTAATGTATTTAAAATATCTTCTTCCTCACCATCTTTGTATAAAAAAGGAACTTTCGATAAAACCCCAGAACAATTTATTACCGAATCAAATCCTCCAAATTCATCTAAGGTATTCTTTATCCAATTTTCGGCTGTAATTTTTTTTAAAGCATCATAGTGGTTGATTATAATTTTCCCTTTTGGCCATTTTTTTGGATCAATAGCGCTTCCTTTTAATGATTCTAAATCTCTTATGCCAACACTAATTCTGTTGCCTTCTTTTAATTCTTTATGTGCAATATTTAGTCCAATACCTCTACTGGCTCCACTTATTAATATGGTTCTCATTTTTTAACTATATGTTTGGAAATATTATCCTAAGTAACATTTTAAATTCTCTTCCATGCATAATCATAAGACCTTTCTTTACACTCCATGGAGCCTTTATAAACATTACGCACATAGCATATACAATCTCTTTTAGAGAAAGAGTATCGGTTAGAAACCCATACCATTGATTTTTTGGTAGTTGGAAAAAACTGCCAAAAAATTCTCTCAATAGTTTCTCATCAAACCTCATGAGTTTTTCTAATCCAAATTGGTAAAGTGATTTCTTCCTAATTAATTCTTTTGACCATAAAGTTTCCCAACCTTTTCTAGCAATATGATAGGTACTTAGATTTTTGTTTTTAATTGCTTCTGAGACTGCCTTTGCGACAAGTGGAGCTCTTCTTAAAACATTACCAATTAAATACCCAGATGCAGGATGTACCATTGAAGCAGCACCACCATATCCAAGTATTTGTTGTTTGAAATCTGGGATTGGCATATTCATAGGAAGAAATAAGCCAAGCTCTTCGTGCTGCATGCTTGTGATTGATATATTTCGATAAGAAAGCCTCTTCTCTAGCCTCTCTTTTAAATTTTCCATTGTTAGAGGATTTACCAAACCAAGAGATGTCTCTTCAAGAAAATATTTCCCATCCCCCATATCCATTGCATAAAGAAAAGTTGGCGGTTCTTTTTTTTGCTCATCGTTAAGATGATCATTTCTATAGTCCATTAAAACAAACTGCCCTTTCTTAAGTGGAGGTTTACTAAAATTACCTACTATCCCATAACAAGTTTGGACTGCTAAGGGACCACAGGATTTTAATTTAAGAAAAACAGGATCATACCCTGTTGCATCTACTACTAATCTTGCAGAGTAAGTTTTGCCATCTTTTGTAGTTACTGTACTTTTGTATTTTTCAAAATGTATTTTGTTTGCAAAGCCTTGATGCCATTTAATAAAAGACTTATTGCATTCGTTAAACCAATAATTGTGGAGTTTCTTCTTATCAAATAGTCCATAATCTAGTGAATGTTCCGTGGCTTTATTCTCTTCGTCCTGCTCTTCTAAAGCGCCATGCCCAAAAAAACTTACAGTATTCTTCCATCTATATTCAAGTAAATCCTGAAGCCCGAGTTGATCAACTTCTTTCCCCCAAATGCCATATGTATTTGGCCAAGGTTCATCTGGCCCATTTGGAGAAAGCACCTCAACATCTAATTTTTCCTTCCCTAAAGCTGAGGCAATAGCCATGCCCGCAGGCCCTGCACCCAAAACAAGAACATCTGGCATATTTTCTTTTGACATTAAATATAAATCTTATGATTAAAGAAATTTATGGAACAAATTATTACTTCTGAGCCAAGTATTATATTTTTCATCCAATACTTATAATGAGAGTAGATTTATAATAATCAAATTACTCAAATACTAGTGACTAAGTTTTCAGTGTTTTAACAATAATTTATAAGATTACAAAATAAAAAAAACTTTATTTATTTTTTTATCATAAAAAAAATATAGATATTTAAATGATTAAAAATAAAAATATTTTAATTACTGGAGGTAATTCAGGAATAGGGTTTTTTGCCATTATTAATTTACTGAAGACGAAAAATATTTTATATGTTTTAATAAAAAACGAATTTAGAAAGGATGAATTTCTCAGAAAAATCGAGAAACATTTTGATAAAAATTACCTTAGTAAATTTTTATATATTATTGAAAATTGTGATCTTTCAGATCTAGAGAATATTAAAAAAATTAAAGATTACTTTATTTGTAAAAAGATTTTTTTAGATGTTCTTGTTTTAAATGCAGGATTACAATATACAGGCTCTTTTTACCCTAAAGTATCAAAACAAGGTATAGAACTAACTTTTGCAGTAAATCATCTTGCACATTTTTACTTGGTAAATGTCCTAAAAGATTTTATTAGAGATAAAGAAGAATCTAGAATCATTATTACATCATCAGATGTACACGACCCCAAAAGTTCAGGTGGCAATATAGGAAAGAAAGCGGGACTTAATAACCTAGTTAATTTAAGAAAAAAAGTAACTGGACAATTTTTAAATTTTAATGCTGATGAAGCTTATAAAAATAGTAAGTTATGTAATATTTTGTTTGCTAAAGAACTTGAAAAAAAATTAAAAATTTGCTCTAGTAAAATTTCTGTAATTACTTGGGCTCCTGGTCTAGTAATACCTAATGATGATCTTGGTTTTTTTAGATACAGTAAGCGTTTTAATCTCTTTGGATATTTAATTTTTTCTAAAGTTGCAAAAAATATTTTAGGAATTTCTGAAAGTATAGAAAATGCTGGTAGGATACTTTCTGAAATTGTTTTTGATTCAAATTTAACTAATATTGGTTACGTTCATTTAAGTAATAAACTTATATCTTTTAAAAAACATAAATTAGTTGAAAGTAAGGTTAGTGATGAGGCAAATAATTCTGAATTGGCTTCAAAACTCTGGATTTTAAGTGAAGAGATTTGCAGATCATTTGGCTTTGTTACTTTCAATATTTAAGGTTTGTGTTGGGAATGCAAACTCTATATTATTAACCGCAAATTCCTCAATAATTCTTAAATTTATAGATTGTTGAGCTTCCATTGCGGCGAGATAATTATTTGTTGGGATGTAATAAACAAGTTCGAAATTAAGACTGAAGTCGCCGAAATCTGTGAAATGACATCTATCAAAAGACGCATCTTTAGTCTCTTCAACTATTTTTTTAATTATTATTGGAATCAATTTCATAAGTTTTGGAGAAGTTTCATAAACAACTCCCAATTTATGCACTAACCTTCTTTTTTCCATTTGTGCGTAATTTGAAATTATTCCATTTGTTAGGGCGCTATTGCTCATTACTATTACTTCTCCATTAATACTTCTTATCCTTGATGATCGTACTCCCACTCTCTCAACCATTCCGAGGACTCCATCAGATTTTATAAACTCACCTTTTTGAAAAGGTTTATCAAGCAAAATTGTTATGTATTCAAAGAACTCCTGAACTGGATCTTTCAAAGCTAATCCTGCTCCAATACCTCCTGCACTTAGTAAAGCCCAAATAGCAGTCATTTGAACACCTATATTTTGTAAGAAAAAAATTGAGCCAATAGTCCATGTTAATGCTTTTATCAATGGAGTTAGTGAAGATACCATCGAACTAATTGAGGAATCATTAATTTTCGAGGTCGATTCTGTTAATGATCTTATTAAAACTTTGTTGAGAGCTTTTATGATGATTATTAATATAAATAATTTCAAAATATTCAAAAAGACAGAGATGAAAGTTATTTCATCAGCAAAAAAATAGTCAATTGAAAAATAAAATGATAGGAGGAAACCTATAGGTTTTATAATTCCAGAGATCACCTTAAAAATAAAATCATCGAAATTTGTTTTTGTTCTTTTGGAAATCTTTTTAAAAAATATTTTTGAAACTTTTGAGATTATTATCGAGAATAAAGTTCCAATAAAAAAAATAGATATTGCCAGAAGGAAGTTTTCAGAAACTAATTTCATATTCAAATAAACCCTTAAAATTTATATCTAATAAAACTTTAAATTATCTCAAAACAACAAACCAGTCTATATTTTTCTTTAATTCATTATTATGTTTCTAATTTCTTTAAATTCTTCTCTGTCCGCAGTTTTACATAATTCAAAAATTATTGATTCAGTTGTTGTTAAGATCGCCCCACTTTGAGTCATTCTTTGTAATGCCACTTCATGATCGACCCTATTTCGACTTCCCATGGAATCTGATATGAGAATAACTTCAAATCCTTTTTGTAAGCAATCTAAGACTGTTTGTTGAATACAAATATGCGTTTCGATCCCACAAACTATCAAATTAGTAATTTTCTTATCTTCAAGTTCTGTAAAAAAATCTTCTAATTTAGCAAGGCTGAATTCCATTTTTTCAAATTTTCTAAATTCTGCTATGGGTGATAATTCAGGTATCGTTACTCCTAATTTGAGTGGGTTCTGTTCAGATATAAATATGTTTTCTTCTAAAATTTGGTAAGCATTTATTAGCTTTTTAATGTTTTTGATTATTGAATCCTTATTAAAAATTGGTCTTATTATTTTTTCCTGAATATCAATAATTATCAATGCGTTTACTTTCGATGATAATTTATCAGAAGAGATTTCTTGATCATTCATCATTTACATATAAAGATACATTTAACATAATATTTTGAAGAACTTTAGTAAACATTTTAAATAAATAAGTTGTTTAACTCTCATCTAGAGTTATTATTGAGAATAGCCAAGGATTAATTTTGTCATTATCCTCTCAATACAAAGTAATCACATCTCCTCTTGGTGATGGATTACATAAAGATGGGAAGAGATTAACTCCTCAGAGGTTAAAGGTTCTTAATTTATTTGAAAATATTGGCTCTGGAAAGCATCTTAGTGCTGAAGAGGTTCATGAAAAGTTAGTTAAAACAAGCTCCAAAGTTTCACTAGCAACAATTTATAGAACTTTAAGACTTTTAGTACAAATGGGTTTGCTTCATGAATTAGAACTCAGTGAGGGAGGTCACAGATATGAATTGCTTAGTAACGACACACCGGATCATCATCATTTAATTTGCATTAGGTGTGGAAGAACAGAAGAATTCGAAAATGATGAGGTTTTAGAGGCAGGCAAAGTTGCAGCAAAAGTTAATGGTTTTAAACTAATTGAATCCTCTTTAAATGTAAGAGCAATTTGTCCTAATTGCATTTAGCAGGTTTTAACTTAAAGTCCCTCCACAACTTGACCCTGCACCTGCAGTGCAAGCAAAGCAATGTTCTTTTACAGCTACCCCGTAGTCAAAAGTAAATGATTCACCCAAAAGATCAAAAAGTGTCTTTGGTCCTTTATCCTCTCGGAAATTTATTTGTTGGTTAAAGTCGCAATCATAAATTTCTCCTAACCAATTTACGCTAATTGTCTTTTTACACATAAGATTTTCTAAATTCTTTTCATTAAAATTTCCTTTTAGTAATTTGTAATAAGTCTCTAGTTTCCCTTCTCTTCTAAGAGATTCTTCATATCTATTTATAGGCATATTAGTTATTGTGTATAAATTATTAAAAACGATATTGTATTTTTCGAATAGTATTTTTTTATAATCCTTCTCCAATATTTCCTGAGAAGGAGGAAGAATTGGGCTTACAGGATTGTAAACAAGATTTAATTGCAATCCATTTTCTTTCTTGCCATAGCCTAAATCATTAAGAATTTTTATGGCATTAATACTTTTTTCAAAAACCCCAAAACCCCTTTGAAAATCAACATTATTTTTTTCATAACACGGTAGAGAAGCAGTAACTATCACTTTATTCTTTGCAAGAAATTGAGGAAGATCTTCATAACCTTCTTCAAAGAAAATTGTCAAATTGCACCTGTCAATAATATCAATTTGTTTTGTGCTCAAACTGGTTATTAGGTTTTTAAATTCTGGGTGCAGTTCAGGCGCACCACCTGTAATATCTAAAGTCTTGATTTTGTATTTTTCAATTATCTTTGGAATAAGAGATATCATTTCATTAGACATCTTTTCAGTCCTAAGAGGACTCGAATTGACATGACAATGCTTGCAAGCCTGATTGCATTTATAACCTATGTTAATTTGCAATGTTTCTATAGGTTCTTTATATATTGGGGGGAATTTTTCTTTCATAAATATATTATTTATAAATTGTAATTCGAAAATTTAAAAGTCAACTATTTTTTTTAAAGTTTGATCTCTTACTAGCAAGTTCAATAAACCAACTTATGTATTCTTTGGGACCATTTTTAAAAACTATGTCAAATTTTAAATTGTCATGAACATCACTGATCCCTATTAAACCAGTTTTTTTTGTAGAGGGTCTTTCAACTTCACCAGAACTACTATCTACAAAAATTATTTTATTTTTAATCCCAAATTCATTACCTAATATTTGTATTAATTCTAGAAAAGACCTGTCACTTCCTCCTCTTGAATAACTTTTTTCATCATTATTTTTTTTTGATGTGACTGTGTCACCAACTCCTACAATCAAAGGCATATCTTCTTTTTGAATAGTTCTTTTGCATAAATCAATTTTTTCCGTAACAGAATTTGGAGAGTTTCTAAAATTAAAATTTCTTCCAAAAGGAGCTTTACCAGTTTTATCCGCAATAAATTTATTTAAAAGAAATAAAACTCCAGAATCTTTAACTGCTCCTTTAATAAGTAATTGTATGTCTGTTGATCCAATATCATCTTGAGAAGAAAGTTTAATTGTTTCTCTACCATTTTTATTACCTAAATTTGGTGAAATATGAAGGAAAAATGAGTTGTTGAGGCCTTCGGATTCGGCTTTTAAAATGATTTCATTCATCATTTTTTCAAAACTAATTTGAATAAGCTTTCTTTTCTCAGAATCTTCATGAACTAAATCAAATAGACTATTGAAATTAATCGTTGGCGAGAAGCGTGTTTCACAAATTGATTTTACTGCGTGAAAATTGATGTCTTCTTGGCTAAGTTCAGGAAAAATATTCTTAACTATGAAATTAAATTTTGGTCTTATTAAACTTGGTACTTTTGATAAAAAATTTAGTTCTTTTTCTGAGACTCCTTCAAAACTTATTTCACCATTGTTGTCTTGATACTCTACTCCACAGGCCGCTAAACCTCTTAAATATAGTTCTTTGTTTTTAGGCTCAGTAGTGCTCCTTAAACTCCTTTCTATTATTCTGTTAACTCCTCTTGGACCTTCATGTTCCCCGCAAGTTAATACAAAGAATTCCTCGGCAAATTCTTTTACTGCATAGATATATTTTGATTCTAATTCTCTAGTCATTGGATCTTTAACAAGAGGGATACAAACTCCGTCAATGTCTTGAATAAATAAGATATTTTTAGAGGAAATTAATTGTTTTTGTTCATTTAAATTACTTGTCATATGTTCCATATTTTAAATTATTTTTCTTTTAATTTCCATTTTCTCAGAAATTATAAATTAAAAAACTCAATATTTTCAATAAATAATTTGCTATGGTCAAAAATTGCTTTAATGTAGAAAAATGTTGGTATGGGTAAGAAATTAAAAAAATTATCAAGTGTTTCCAAAAATGAAGAATAATTTCGTAGAAAACATCAAAGATGAAAAATATTTTTATTCATTGATTGAAAATATAGAGAGTAGTAAAGTTGGATTTTACAGTGTTGGTTTATATCCTGCATCACTAGCATACAACTGTGCTATGCATGGAAAATCAAATAATATTCTCTTGGCTCCTAGGGAAGATAGAGATTTGTTAGGTGCTTTTTCAAATGATGTTATTTCTGATATGGATAATGAAATTATTGAAAAGATTAAGAGAATGGGAAATTATTCTTCAGAAGGAAAAATAAAGTCTTTTGATCTAAAAGATCTTCTCTTGAAATGTGAGATGGTTATTCTTGCTTCAAATAGTAATCACATACAAGATGATGTTACAAATGCTTTAGAACTCAGAAAAAATTTAAAAAGAGAAAATGTGGTTCTTGGCTGTCTAGTCGGTTCTTTTTGTATTGATAATAAAAATAAAAACCCTTTTATTCTTTGTAATAAATATCCAAATTTAGCTTTTTTTACAGGATTTCATCGTCACGGAGCTTTACGAAATCCTAATGATAGTTTTACTGCAAATTTCTGTCATCCTAATGCGCTAACAGCATTAATAGGAGCACGCATTTTGAATCAATTATCACCGAAAATTCAAGTTTCTCCTGGAGTTCACAATATTGAATGTCAATATATAAAATCAATAAAAAATATCTCATCAATTTTTGCAGGTTTTGTAAATAACTTTCATTCCGATAAGCCAGGAATGCTTCCTACCATTAATACGATTTTGTTAACTCAATGTTTAGATCAAGCCGCATCAGTATCAATAAAAGTTAGAAAGAAAAATAAATTAGAGAATAAATATCTTTCATTAAAAGAACTTGGTTACGGTGAAGAGATAATAAGTGCGAGGGAATCAATTAATGATAAATTTTGTGAAAAAGGAGATTATACTTTTTCTCAATTAAATGCTGTTAAGGCTGATGTCTTAGGGAGTATGACTCTACCAACTGAAGGAAAACCAACACGGAATTTTCAAGCAGGACAAGTTTTATCCGATATGCTTTTGCAACTCAATAGATGTCCTAAGGATGTCTCAGAATTTGTAAATTGGTGTAGTAAATACTCTCTCAGTCAAGGAGGTTTAGAAGGTCTAAAATCTTTAAAATTTTGGCCAGACATTTATAAAGAATTCAAAATTAAAAATAACAATTGTTCAATGATTAATCTGATTTATTTATGCTTTAATGCTAATTCAGAAGAAAAAAAAGAAATTTATAAGGTTTTAATTAGTTCAGAAGAAATCACTAATTTTTGCCAAGAATCTGTGAAATCTGAATTATCTTTCGAACTAAATGAAAAATTAAAAGGAGATTATCTTTTTGATGATATTGAAAACTTTTATAAGAAATTATTTATTGAAAAAGAGCAAAATACCCTAAAAGGAAATAAACATGGTATCCAAATTTCTAAAAAAAATCCCAGTTATATCAATGTATTGAAAATTATTAATAAATATTTTAATAATTGATTATTTTTCTAATTTGCTAGAAAGTAAATATCTTAATTTATTTACTAATCTTGATTGCAGGGTTAGAATTATTATGGTTTAAAAGGTTTTTTTTGAAAAAGGAATTAACTCATCGTTCTCATGAACTTAAAGCTCTTGGTTGGAATCAAGAAGACTTAACAAGATACGAAGATTTATGGGACTACAGTCAAAGATGGGGATTAATAAATTTAGAAAGAGAAGACAGACAGTTTTTAAAGAAGGCAGAAAAGTTACTCCCAAAGATACAAAATAAAAAGATATCTGTTAAAAAAACTATTGAAGAAAAATCTTATTATCAATGGTTAAATTTTTACCTTGATGAAATCAATATATTTAGTAATTCTAATCTTCCAAAAAATAAATATGGTGTTTGGACACTCTTAATTGAAGAGGAAATAAAACTTCTTAAGGAATTACAACCAGTTATGGGTCTCCCAGATAATTTAAAAGCTAAGAATCTATTCAAAAATAGAAAAGAGCTTATATATAAGGCTTTTAGCGAATTTGATGCTAAAAGTAATGACAAGGTTTTCAACTTTCATGAAGTTTTAAACAACTCTGAAAAAGATGTTGGTAAGAATTGGAAATCAATTACTGAAAAAGATCCTGAGGCTAATAAAACATTTCCAATAATTGAATCTGAAAATATTGAGAAACTAAGATCTGCGATAAAAGAGGATTTGAGTACATATATGAAAGAAAATTACCCCTCATTAAAAAAGGATTTATAAATATTTATCTTTTTTTTGTTTTTTTTTTGGACTTTTCTAAGTTAAATAGATATAGGATTATTTAAAAAATTTTGAGCAACCAAAAGTTCGAGACACTTCAGTTACATGCAGGCCAAGTTCCTGATCCGACTACAAATTCTAGAGCAGTACCCATCTATCAAACTAGTTCCTATGTCTTTGATAATGCAGAGCATGGAGCGAATCTTTTTGGATTAAAAGAATTTGGAAATATTTATACTCGACTTATGAACCCCACCACAGATGTCTTTGAAAAAAGGATGGCAGCTTTGGAGGGAGGTATGGCAGCGCTTGCCACATCCTCAGGTCAAGCAGCTCAATTCTTGGCAATAGTGAACTGTATGACTGCAGGGGATAATTTTGTCTCTACTTCTTTTCTATATGGTGGGACCTACAATCAATTTAAGGTACAATTCCCAAGATTAGGAATAGAAGTTAAATTTGCAGATGGCGATAGTATCGATAGTTTTAGAAATAAAATTGATGATAAAACCAAAGCAATATATGTCGAATCAATGGGAAATCCTCGATTCAACATCCCAGATTTTGAGGGACTCTCTGCTTTGGCGAAGGAAAATGGAATTCCCTTAATAGTGGATAATACCCTTGGCGCTGGTGGTGCTTTAATAAGACCAATTGATTTTGGAGCCGATGTTGTTGTTGAGAGTGCCACAAAATGGATCGGTGGACATGGAACAAGTATCGGAGGGGTTATCGTTGATGCCGGAACCTTTGATTGGGGAAATGGTAAATTTCCACTAATGAGTGAGCCAAGCGCTGCTTATCACGGACTCGTTCATTGGGATGCTTTTGGTTTCGGTAGTGATATCTGCCAATCTTTGGGAGTACCTGATAATAGAAATATAGCTTTTGCGTTAAGAGCAAGACTTGAATGCCTCAGAGACTGGGGATCAGCTCAAAGTCCTTTTAATTCTTTCTTGCTATTGCAGGGTTTGGAAACTCTCAGTTTAAGAATAGAAAGACAAACTTCTAATGCTCTTGAATTAGCAAAATGGCTAGATTCTAATCCTAATGTAAGTAGTGTTAATTATCCTGGCCTAGAATCTGATCCATATTACTCTAGTGCCAAAAAATATACTACTGGAAGGGGAATGGGTTGCATGCTTATGTTCTCTCTCAATGGGGGTTATGAAAATGCAGTAAAGTTTATTGATTCCTTAAAATTGGCAAGCCACCTTGCTAACGTAGGGGATTCAAAAACATTAGTAATTCATCCTGCTTCAACAACTCATCAGCAATTATCTGAAGAAGAACAACTATCTGCAGGTGTTACTCCCACTATGGTAAGAGTTTCTGTAGGAATTGAGCATATTGATGATATAAAAGCAGATTTCGAACAAGCACTTTCACAAATCACATAGGAAAGGAGATTTATTGGCTTTAATAATTCCTAGTAACTATCACAAGATTAGTGATGTTGAGAAAAATCATATATCTTGGATCGAACCAGAATTGGCAAAAAGACAGGATATACGTCCTCTTAGGATTGGTATTTTAAATATCATGCCTTTAGGCAAGCAGTATGAATTTAACTTACTGCATCCACTTGGTTTATCTCCCCTTCAAATTGAGCCAGTTTGGATAAAGCTTAAAACTCACTCTTATAAAACATGGGATCTTAATCATCTGAATAATCTATACATTACTTGGGAAGAAGCAAATAATCCAGAACCGTTAGATGGAGTCATTATTACTGGAGCACCTATTGAACACCTAGCCTTTGACGAGGTTAAGTATTGGGATGAATTTGTGAAAATTGTAAATGAAGCCAGAAATTCTTGTGCGAGTACTCTTGGATTATGTTGGGCTGGCTTTGCGCTAGCTTATTTGGCAGGGGTCGATAAGAAAGTTTTTGATAGGAAATTATTTGGTGTATTCCCTTTAAAAAGTCTTGTTCCTGGACACCCTTTGATGGGTACACAAGATGATGAATTTATTTGTCCTCAAAGTAGATTTGCTGGATTACCAGATTCGGAAATGGAGAAAGCCCAAAAAGAAGGGAAATTGAATTTGTTGGCATATGGAGAAAACGTTGGATATACAATATTTGAATCTAATGATCAAAAACAACTTATGCATTTAGGTCATCCTGAATATACGGTGCATAGAATTATTAGTGAAATTGAAAGAGACAAAGAAAAGGGAGATGTTCCTCCTCCTAAAAATTTTGATCCAAATAGTTCAAAAACCGCTTGGAGGTCTCATAGGAATTTGCTTTTTCAACAATGGCTTTGGTTCTGTTATCAACAAGTTAGTCTTAATTAACTTTTTTAATGAGCGCTTTCCATACCGCCTAGTCTTTCAAATAAGTTAAGACTTTCTTTATTTAATCCTACAATTTCAACTTTAGAACCACCATTCTGGAACTTTCTAATAATTTGCTCAAGAGCAACAACGCCACTTTGATCCCAAATATGAGCTAAAGACATATCAATTACAATATTTTCTGGATGTTCATGAATATCAAATCCTTGTAAGAAATAAATTTTACTTACAAAAAACAATTGTCCTTTTACTTTGTAGGTAGTCAAATTATTTTCTTTAGCTCTTGAGACAGTTATAACTTTTGCGACTTTTCTGCTGAAAAGGATTGCAGCTAATGCAACTCCAGCAATTACTCCAAGTGCAAGATTATGAGGTTTTGTCAGCATTGTAACCGCAAAAGTCATAAGCATTACTGCAGTATCACTTTTAGGTATCTTTCTAATATTTTTTAATCCATTTATATCTGCTGTACTTATCGCGATCGTTATCATGATTGCTACTAAAGCAGCCATTGGTATTGCTCCAATCCAAGACTTCAAGAGGATAATCATAATTAGTAGAGATATACCTGAGGAGAGAGTTGATAATCTTGATTTGCCGCCATTTTCAGTATTCATAACAGATTGCCCAACTAAGGCACATCCTGCCATTCCACCAAACAAGGATGCCACAATATTTGCGATTCCCTGTCCTCTTGCTTCTTTATTTTTATTAGAACTTGTATCAGTTACATCGTCTAAAATGTCTTGAGTTAAAAAGGTTTCCATTAAACCCACGAGAGATATTGCAAGTGAAGTCGGTAAAATAATTCCTAATGTTTCAAGACTAAAAGGTACTTTTCCATTTTCTATTGATCCAAAAGGAAGAGAAATACTTGGTAATCCATCAGGCAATTTACCCAAATCGCTAACTGTTGGGACATCTAGATTCAAGAATATGCTTATGAGAGTAATTACTACTATCGCGATAAGTTGAGATGGGACTACTTTTGTGATTTTCGGAAGCCCATAGATAATTATTAATCCTAGGATTACAAGAATCCAAACTACTGGAATCTGAGAGTTAACTGGATACTGACTCAAAGTTTGTTCAATTAATCCTTTTGATTCTTTAATACCTATTCCTAACTGAGGTAGTTGTGCCTGAAATATTAAAAGCGCCAGTGCATTTACGAATCCACTTAATACTCCCGTTGGCACGAATCGCATTTGGTAGGCAAGTCTTAAATATCCCCAAAGAATTTGGAAAATTCCAGTTAATATTCCAGCTGCAATTAGATACGGGACTCCTAATCCAGGAGCTTGTGATTCTCCATAAGCAACAAGTCCAGTCATCAAAAGAGCTGTTGAACCTGTAGCTGAAGTGATCATCCCCCTTCTTCCTCCAACAATCGCAATTGTTATAGATAAGCAAAATGCGCCAAAAAGGCCAACTTTAGGATCTACACCAGCTATGCCTGAAAAAGCAATTGCTTCTGGGATCATTGCAAAAGCAACAACTAAGCCTGAGAGGATATTTGACTTTGGATCATCTAACCAATTTTTAGATAAATATCTTGAGAAATTTGACATTTTAAGTTTCTTTATAGTTAAGAAGTTACCTCATAAAGGAGGCAAAATACCTTGTGGATCAAAAATATTCTTTAAAGTTTTTAATTCATTTATTCTATCTCCAAATGCTAATGTAATTTCTTCATCATGAGAATTCAAATGATTATGCAATTGGGCTAAGTGAATATTTGGATAAAACTTTTTTAGCTTGCTCCACGATTTATAAATCCATTCCAAAGCGACTTCTTTTTCATGAAGATCATTTTTTTTCCATGATGCGTATATCCATGGTTTCCAAGTGCTTTTTCTATGAACAAAAAAGCTTGAGCCATGATTTAACTTTTTAGTTTTGCAACCTAATTGTTGAGAAGCAATGTAACAGGAATTATTAGGTTTATTATTCATTATTTCATCCAAACATTTTATGAAAATTGGGATATCATTTTTTAAATCTTCTCCAAGAAGACTAATTACCTCAGAATGGTTATTTGCATTCAGCTCATATAAATTCAATTCCTTAGGGAAGAAATTTATTTTGTTAAAGTTTTCATAAAATTGTTTTTCTAGAGTAGGGAATTTGTCTAGAAGCCTTAGACATTCTTCTGTCCTTTTATCCTCTAAATTATTTTTGAGTTCAGCAAAAATATATATGTAAATTTTTTGGGCATAAATCCATTGAAGACTAATATTTTCTGGAAATTCCTCTGATAGTTTTATTATTTCTGTAAGTTCATCTAGATTTACAAATCCTTCAATAACCTTAATTGAATTAGATTGGATAGTCTTAAGTTCTATTTCGGTAATAATTGAAAAGAAGGGTGCTGCGCCTTTAATTCCTTCCCAAATTAATTGTTCTTCTGTATTTATTTGATTTTTTTTTAAAGAAATAAATGTGCCATTACCCAAGAAACCTTTTATTGATTCAATATTATCAATTGCTAATCCGTAGGTTCTACTGAGCGGGCTTACTCCACCAGTAAGTATATAGCCTGCGCCAGGAAGTTTAGAAAGTCCGATTGGAAAACTTCGATTATATTTTTGTAAATGATTTAACAGATCCCCCATTATTACACCACCTCCAATTGTTACTAAATTGGTTTTTCTATCTAGATGAATTTTGCTGTGATTTTTTCTTAGATCAAGAGTTGTAAAACCATTTTTTGCACAGCTAGAAGTTGTACCTCCACTACACACGCAAAGGTGCTCGAATTTTTCGAAAGAATAGTTATCCTCATGAAATAAGGATTCATCCACGTCATAAATTAATTTCTTTAATTTTGCATCCTTTGAGTTGATATTTGGAACTTCAAGCAAGTTATTATTATTTTTCACTACATGATATTGTTCTTTACTATTATGGTATAAGTAATAATTTGAATTTGGATAATTTAGATTTGAAGTTAAATAATCAAGTCGCGATACTTATCTGTGGACATGGGAGTAGAAATAAACTAGCCATTACTGAATTTCAAGAATTAACTAATTTCATCCAAAAAAGATATCCAAACTTATTAGTTGAATATGGTTTCTTGGAATTTGCTAAACCTTCGATTGTTGATGCTTTAGACAAGTTAAAAGATCTTTCTATAAAAAAAGTAATTGCAATACCTGCTATGCTTTTCGCTGCTGGCCATGTAAAAAATGATATACCTAGCCTGCTTATGAATTATTCAAGTAAAACAGGAATTGAAATAATATATGGAAGAGAATTAGGTATTAATAATTTAATGATTAGTGCAGCTTGTGAAAGAGTAAAAGATGTATTTAAACAAAATAATAATCTCAAACCTGAAGAATCATTATTAGTTGTTGTGGGTAGAGGCTCTTCTGACCCAGATGCGAATTCCAATGTTTCAAAAATTACGAGAATGATCGTAGAGGGTATTGGTTTAGGGTGGGGAGAAACAGTTTTTTCTGGAGTAACTTTCCCCCTTGTTGAGCCTGGCTTGAAAAATGTTGTGAGACTTGGTTATAAAAATATAATTGTTTTCCCTTATTTCCTTTTCTCAGGTGTCCTTGTTACAAGAATAAAAAGGCAAAGTGATTTAGTTGCGATTAATAATCCAAATATTTCATTTATACATGCAAAATATCTTTCGTCACAGCCTTATGTTGTCGACACTTTTGTAGAAAGGATTGAAGAGATTCTTAATAACGAAGGTAATAATTTTATGAATTGCTCAACTTGTAAATATAGATCAAATTTATTTGGCTTTGAAAAAGAAGTTGGAATGGTCCAAGAAAGTCATCATGACCATGTAGAGGGCTTGGGTATTAGCTGTGATTTATGTGATCCTGAATGTAATGGTGCTTGTGAAATACAAAATCAAATACCAACTCATAATCAAGAAAAATCAGACATAGGAGGAAGTGATTACTTAGAACATGAACATGTAGAGGCTCATCAACATGAACATAATCACCATTACCATCGCCACAGTATTTATCCAAATTCAAAACACCCTTTAGGACCTGTCACGCTTCGCTTGCCTAATAAAGACTAAATCTTAAGAAAATCCGTTGAAATCGATGAATCACCTGTCTCTTTCTCGGGTTAGTCTTAATAGACTCAGTATATATAAGTATTCTTAATATAAAATCGTGAAGGGATTTTGAGCTAGATTTTCCACAATTTGCAGGTTGTTTTCCACGTCCAAATCCACACTGGATTAGAAATGGCAGTATTTTTCAAAAAAAAACAGGACTTCAACATTATTGTTGACTTTTTTTTAGGATCTATTCAATTTCCTTATTTTAAAAAGAAGTTTTTTAAAAACCAACTTATAACATGAGTCTTATTTGATAATTTGAAAAGTTTACCAGAAGATTTTTCTTGATATTTTTAGAGAAAAATATCATTATTGTTGATGTAGAAAAAATAAATTAATGGATCAAATCAACCAAACAAATTTAACTGATAAGAAACTCGTAGAGTGCTCTTCAAATAAAGTCTCATTAGAAACAGAGCTTTCAGAAACTCTTTATAACACTATGAAAGATTTCGTATTAAGTAACCCGACTTGGGATCAATATAAGCTTATAAATTCAGCATTAGCTACTTTTCTCGTTCAAAACGGTTGTACAGACAATTCTGTCTCAGAAATTTATATAAATCAATTATTTACACCCTCTAAGTCTTTTTAATATTTAAACAGGCTCTTCTACTCAAGGCCATCATTGTAAGTGTGGGGCTTTGCCAAGATGAGGTGGGCCAGCACGCTCCATCTAGTACCAGTACATTCTTACATGTCCACAATCTGTTAAATTTATCAACTACACTATTTTCTTCATTTAACCCCATTGGTGCTCCCCCTACCTCATGAATATAATATCCTGGATGGGGAGGACTATCTGAAAATGCTATCAAATTTTTTGTAAATAAACTCCCTAATGGAATATTAATTAGTTCATCAATATTTTTTATTTTCCCATTTGCAGCTTTGACTGATTTTTGTATTGTTTTTTTCATATGGTTTGCCATATTTAACTCATTCTCGCTCCATTCGAATTCAATGTAGGGAATTGGTATTCCCCATTCATCTGTTTTTCCTGAGAGAGAAACTGAGTTTTTCTCTCTAGGAAGGACTTCACCATGGGCGATAAGAAAGCCAATGGATTTGTTTGCGTCTTTTTGTAAAAATTTAGGGATCCCTAATCTATCAATTGCCCCCCAGATTCCATAACCTCTATGGAAATTTATGTCGTCAATTTCTGGTAAATTTGAACCAAAAGGAATAAAGAAGCTGCCTGCTCCAGAAAGATCGGGAGGATTATCTAGTGATTCATCTGAGTTTTTTGCTTTTGGGACAGAAAAAAATCTACAGATAGATATGTGATCCATTAGGTATTTACCTAATTTCCCAGAATTATCTTTAAACCCTGAGGAATTTGACTTGTATTCTGAGTTCAGTAGTATTCTCAGTGTTGAAATTGTTGATGCGCAAAGAAGAATCAAATCACAATCCAATACTTCTTTGTGTCCATTTTCTAGGTTTACAATCGTTAGCTTTGAGGCAAGCTCTGTTATCTTGTTAATCTCAAAAGACTCCACTAGGTAATTAGAGATTATTTGTACATTTCCAGTATCTAAAGCTTTTTTTAAAGAGCTTCCTACGCTAGAGGACTTGGGCCAATTTTTTTCTTTTACAGATGAATTACGGTCAAATCCTCTTGATTGGATAAATGGATAGTTTAATTTTGATTTAACTTTGCTGCCAAAAACATTTTCGTTTTCTGTAAGAGGAATTTCACCAATATATTTACCGTTTGGGACCTCCTTGATATCATCTTTTCGTCCATAAATTCCGCAGAAATTTTCAATAAAATCGTAGTGCGGGGAAATTTCTTCGTATGAAATAGGCCAGTTTGGCCCGAATCCGTCTTTTTTAGCCGGATGAAAGTCTTCTGAGGAAAGTCTTAATGTTATTCCTCCCCAAGTTAATGATCTCCCCCCATATTGTTTACCTTGTGTCCAAAGAAATGGCTTGTTTTTTGGGAAGTCATAAGGATGCTTCAATTCATTTGAATATAAGTCAGGATTATTTTTCCAATAACCAGGATGTTGGCACTGATTGGCATGTTTTTTTGTTATAACTCCTGATAATCTTTTTAATGTACTTTTTGGCTCATGATTACTAGCTTCATCCCTTTTGACTTGAGGCCCTGCTTCTATTACTAAAACTTTGATCCCTTGTTCTGCCAATGTAAGTGCTGCTATTCCTCCTGTAGCTCCAGAACCAACAACAATTGCATCATAAGGACTTATATCCAAAACTTATTTCGTGATTTGCTATTTCAATAAATATAGCATTCAGTAAATAATTGATTTTTAGATTTTAGCTTAAGAAGTTAGAATTTATTGAAATACTACTCAAACAAATGAGATTTATAATTTTAACTTTTTTAATAGTTGTTTTAATCCTCCCTTCTAAAAGCTTCGCTGCGTTGGATTATGGTAAACAATCTTTGGTAGGGGCTGATTTTTCTGGATCTAATTTAAAAGGAGCAACTTTCTATTTGACTGATTTACAAGACGCAAATTTGTCAGGTTGTGAGCTCCAAAATGCGACTCTTTATGGAGCAAAATTGAAAGATACTAATTTAAGTAACTCCAACTTAAGAGAAGTAACTTTAGACTCGGCTGTTTTAGATGGAACAGATTTATCAAATACTAACTTGGAGGATTCTTTTGCTTATAGTACCCAGTTTGAAAATGTAAAAATACAAGGAGCAGACTTCACAAATGTTTTTTTGCCAAAAGATATTATTAGGAAATTTTGTGAAAGTGCTACTGGAACTAATCCAATTACAAATAGAGAAACTAGAGAAACTTTAGAGTGCGATTACATTTAAATTTATGCACATACAAGTTCTTTTTTAATCTTTCTTTGTTTATAAAGTGATCTTCCAACAGGCCAACCTAAAGTAGATAAATGTTTCATTAAAGAACCTGAGTATTTGAAATAAAAATTTTCTGAATATTTGATGCCAAGTTCATTTAGAGTGGTTATTAATAAACATAGATCTTTCTTTTTGCCTTTTTTCATATCCAATAATATCAATGCTTCACTTGATAATTTTTTTTCTAGTACCTTATCATTTTCAGCAAAACCAACTTTAAGTGAATTAAATGCATCAGAATAAAGAGTGTAAATTATTCCATCTTCGAATTTATTTACAGAATTATCTACATTAAATCTTGATGATATAAATGTTTTGTATCCTTTAATGATTTTTCTGTTATTCATAATTATTTGATTTCTTCCTGAGCTAATTCGTATTTCTCCAACAGATTGTTTACTTCTGCTAGTGCAATCCTCTTTTGACAGGCCGAGTCATATCTATTAACTGCTATTGATGGTATTGAACCTTTACTTTTCATTTCCCTTATACCAGTTTCTAAACATTGAAAAGCAACACTTGATAGATCTCTTCCTTCTGCTGCGGCCCAAACCTTTAAAAGATAAGTAAGATTTGATGGTACTGAGATCTGTACTTTGTTTGAATTTGAAGTATTTAGTGCAATATCATCGAGACTAATTTCTTTAGAGGAAATAGTTTCTTTAACCTTTTTCTTCAAAAATTTTACTTGGCTTATAGCGTCCTCTTTATTCTTTATCTTTTGTTCTATTTCAAATAACTCTTCTTCAGAATTAATTAAAGCTTCTAATGCCCATTTAGCATCATCTTTCGCAACCGCGGTTCTATCAAGCCATTCATCTCTTATTTTTGACCAATTACTAGGCATAAGCTTTATAAGATAATTCTATGATATATAAATCTGAATAGATTGTCTATGAATTCTAAATAGAATAAATATAGATTGCTTAAAGTTTTAATTTTATTTTTAATAGTTTCTCGTCGTAGAAATAATCTTTTACAATAATTGAAACTGCAGAATCCATCCAATTTGATTTTAGAGGTATTTTTTCGCTAACTGAAAACAATATATTTGATAATTCAATCTTTTTAAATTTTAGTTATTTGTTTATTTAATTAAAAACTTCTGAGCTTTTAATCTCTTTCAATAAGTTCAATTTTATAACCATCAGGATCCTCAACAAAAGCCAAGACAGTAGTACTGTTATTCATTGTTTTAGGTTTGGTCGTTATTTTACAACCATTTTTTTCTAATCCTTGGCAAATTAGATGAATATCTTTTACTCCAATAGCTATATGACCATATTTATCTCCAAGCTCATAGTCTTCAGACTTTTTACCCCAGTTATAAGTTAATTCAATTACTGAGTTTTCTTTTTCTGAGCCATAACCAACAAATGCCAAAGTGAATTTTCCATGAGGGTAATCCTTTTTTCGCAATAAATTCATTCCTAATCTATTGACATAGAAATCAATGGATTTATCTAAATCTCCAACCCTCAACATTGTATGTAGGATACGCATTTTGAATTATGAACCTGATTCAATTATCTAATATTTAATAACCATCTGCCAAAGTAGTTTTTTCGAGAGTAAATCTTTTTATTAAGTTCAAAAAATTAGGTTAAAATATGAATACGAAATTTCAATAATATATTGAATCATATATTCCAAAGACTCTCATCAGTATTTTTGTATACTTTGCCATTAAAGGCATCAATACCTTTTGGATATTATTTGTTCTATAAGTATTCATTTTTAAAAATACTAATATTACTAACTTTTCCGATAGCAATAATTGAAAAATCTTTGCCTTTTGGTAGTTTTTTATTATTTATAATTTTGTTTGCTGGATTAGTGAGAAATCCAAATGTTCCCTATTTCGTTAGATATAACGCATGCCAAGCATTACTTATTGATATTGCTTTGATAATAATTTCATATCTATTGAGAATATTTCCCATAGTTGAATTAGGTTCAATAATTTTTATATTTATACTATGTATTTTTATTTATTCGATTTCTCAATGTATTTATGGAGTTGAACCTGAAATTCCCTTAATTAGTAAATCTGTAAGAATGCAAATTTAAAAAGATTATTAGATTTACTGACTTTCTTTAGCACTCATTCAGAATAGATTCCCATCTTTGTTGACTTGCCTTTATTGCTTGCATTGGCGGATTAGCCCCCTCTATCTCAAAGGCTTTAATCAATGATTTATTAGCTAATAGACCTAATCTTGCTGCCTCTCTTTGCCTAGAGCATACTTTTTTTCTTGATCCCTCTTTTAGACTATTTTCGATTTCTTTAAGAATCTGGCTAGCTTCATTCGATTTAGAATAAAAATCATTCATATAAACATCAAGTGCAGTATCAGCAAAGATTTCAACTGGAGAAATTATTGTCACTAAGCACACTATAAAACTTATAAATACAAATATTTTCATAAGAATATTAAGTAAATCTTTTGTCCGATCTCTTTAATACAAAATAAAAGATAAGAACGCTAATTGTGCCAGATGGGCCTATTAAAACATGCCAAAATTGATCGCCACTAATTGAGAGCCTTGTGCCAAAGAAAGTCGTGAAAATAATACCAAATATTGGGTAAAGAATAAAAAGCCAATCTTTAAAAACTCTTTGCCAATTTATAATTAGAAGGATACTTATTATTACTTGAAAAAGGAGAGCAATAGTTTTATCAAATAAAAAATATGAGATTATTGAACATAAAGAAATACAAAAATTAGTTTTTTGAATAAATTTATTTTTTATAACTGATATTGATAAAAATGTTAGACCTAAAGATAGGAAAGAATAAAATAACCAATTAAATAAAGAGGAGTGATCTACATAAATCCAAGATGTTTGGGTATGATCTATCATTTCAGAAATCGATGCCAATCCTAAAAAAATAAATCCGAAAGGTATAAATTTGTTCTTGCTTATATGTTTGAATTTATTGATCGATCTAATACCTAATAATATTGGGATGATTGCCGCTTGAAAGTGGGCAAATAATAAAATTGAAAAAAACAAAATAAATTCTCAAACTTAATTCATCCTAATTTAAATTAAAAAAACAGTTTCGGGTCACCTGAGAAGAGAAAGGTACCATTGCCCGATTACTATAATTAATATTGTAAGAACAAAAGGGAAAGCAGGATATCGTGTTTGAAAATTAGCAGGTGGCCAAGGAGACCAAGATATTAATCTTCCTTGAGGTTCATTTGAAATAACTTTTTTTTTCGATTTTTTGGATATTAAATTATCAGTGGCGAATCCTTTACTCATAATCCAAATAAAAATTTATCCTAACAAGAACGTTTCAAAAAGGCGTTTATTTTATTCGGTTCTTTTTATTTGAACGGAGGGGGTGGGATTCGAACCCACGGTGCCCTTGCAGACACGCTAGTTTTCAAGACTAGAGCCTTAAACCACTCGACCACCCCTCCAGAGGCTATTCAGTTTTGTTGAACTTCAAAACTATAACATAAGAAATTAGTCATAGTCTATAAATTCAAAGATTAAAAATTTATTTCAAGAAACTTGTCTGAGAGAGGAATTTTATTTAAAAATGACGGGTTAAGTCGTTATAACAGTCAATTATTAGTCACATTTAGTCCAAAAATTTAGGCCACAAAAAAATCACCCAAAGTTGACATTTTGTTGAAATAAACCAAATAAGTTATTCCCAACTATGGCAGCGATTATTAAAACGAAGGCAACTATGGCGAAAAGAGCACTAACATCTTTTATGTCATAAGGTGCTTTAAATAAAGGTTTTTGTTCTGCCATTGTTATCTAATATATAAATGCAATTGAATCATATTACTTTAATGCTTGTGAGAAGTATTTAGTTATTTTTTAGTCTAAGAATGGATAATAAAAAAGCCACTGAAAGTGGCTTTTTTTTTTAAAGGGTAAATAAACTAGCTTGTGTAAGTTTTTCCTCTGTAAGTTAGTTCATTGTGCTGCTTTTTAGCTGCTTCTTTGTTCTGGACGTACTTTTGTCCTCTGTAAATTAGAGTCATTTTTTTAGCTCCGGTTTCGCTTAAGTCCCCGTTCCATGGCTTAAGTCGATTTGCGGCTTGCTATACGCAAGTTGAACGTTTTGGTAGCGGTTGCTACAAATTTATGATAACATCCATTAAAATTATTTGTCTAGGTTTTTAATAAATAAACTTAATATATTAACGATAGATAAGGTTTCTGATAAAAATATTTATCATAATCCCGGCTTAATTTCTCACAGGTTACATTTTGTTCGTTTTTGAGAAGTATTTTTTATTTAATGAACTTTTAAATGTAAAATTCTTAAGATTATAAAATTTGTTTTATGTTTTCTAGAAGCAAAAAACCTACAGTAAAAAAATCTGCAATAGTTGAAGAGACTCCATTATTTGCTCAATTATTACCATTCGCAAACAGAATGAATGATAAGGTCCAATTGGTAAATGCTTTGGCTTTTACTTTTATTATGGGATTCTCAATTTTTGGAATTGCTCTATGGAAACTATCAGGGCTGACCTAAATATTTTATTTTTGCAAAGCATCAATTTTTGATTCTTTGTTTTCAATTATGGTTATTAACCATCTAGAGGCTAGCCCTCTGGATATTGATCTATTTTTTAGAAATCTACATATATATACGTGTAGATTTTTTTCGTTTTTGGAGTTAAATTTTTCCTCAAAATCTAAGATATCCTCTTCTGAGGTTCTTTTTCTTAGCTCATCCACCAATGCATGACTGGAGGAATCATTAAACAAGTTCCCTATATTTAAGCTTAATGTCATAAAAAATTTATGTCCCTATTTAAGAGGTAGCCATAAATTAAATTTTTAAAAACTATTTTATATTTTTTATTTACAAATTATTCAAAATTTAATCTTTTGGTTTAGCAAGAGGAAGCAAGCACTTATCTGAATCACAACCTGCTGGTCCTGCTTCTGAGAGTTCTCCAACATCATATTTATTAAGAGCGTCAAAGAAATCGTTATTGACTTTCCTTTCTATTACTTTATTTTGCAATGATATATATTCCTCTTTACTTATTGGTTCGAAGGGTAATCTCGGGAAAGTAGCGTTAGCACTAAATCTAGCCAGCAATGCTGCTGAAATATATCCCTCATTATTTTCTATTGCATTATGAATAGCCTTAGCTAAATCCTCGATTTCATTTTCTCTAAATTCTACGGTTGCAGAGGTATTATGCTCTGTGTAAAATTTCTGCACTTGCATGTAAAAATCAAATTGAGCTAATGCTGAGAAATTATTGATGTCTATTTGGTCTGCGCCGTCTATATTTGCCCAACTAACTTCTGTAGGGATTTCAACTAACCATTCTGTACATCTCGGATCAAATGGATTATCGAGCAAGCAACCATTTTCATCTTTATCAGATTGAGATGGAACAACTGAGTAACCATAATCCATGCAAGCTAAAGCGATTGGGTCATTTTTCCTGAAAGTTATTCTTCTTATGAATCTTTGAGCCTTTGGAGGATGCCAACCTGGAGCTGCTCCAGTAAGAAGACTTTTAGTTCCAGCTGGCTGAACTGTTGTGCATCTATTTGGTCTCCTTAGATTATGCTTATCACAATATTCCCATACAGTTTCTTTTACTATTTTTCTCCAAGAATCTAAGAATTTAGCTTCCTTTTCTTTGAAGGCCTTCCCTTCTTCGCTATTTGGCCTTCCTGCTTCCCACCATTTCAACCATGGCGTCCCAAAGGCATGGACACAAAAATCAAATAATCCAGTAAAACTTACTCCTACAATAGGATCATATTCCCTACTTTTTCTGTAACGCTCAACTTCAAATTCATGATTAAGTAAGCATGCTACAGAAAGAGCGGCTGCTTTAAAAGCTTTTTTTTGCTCTTCATAATTTCCTGGATCAATCTGATTTAAATGAACTTCAGCCAAATTGCAATGGAAATCATTTCCCAAGATCTCCCCACAAGGGTTAAGTCCATATCGGCTCATCCTGTGGTCTAACTCTTCTTCTGAAAAAGGACCATAACTACTATTTATCCAATTTCTCGCTTCATCCTTGCCTTGTTCTGAGTAGATTTCAATAAATTCCTTTCTCAATTCATCATCTTTGAGAATATCTGCATTTGACCTTGCGATTGCTTCTGGTGCAAATTGAATGGCTCCCTCACCTGAATGGAATTGTTTTGTTACTGCATCCAAAACAGTTTGGTAAGTGGGTTTTGTATGGTAAACCCTAGTATGATTGGCCATTCTGAGGGCATCTTTTTCAGGATCTATTCTCCAATTACCATTCTCATCTTGACTCCATAAATTTTCTTTTGCTGATGCGGCTTCCTTATCATCTGAAGCAAATTGTCTCATTCCAGCACTTCTTCTTATATTCCCAGCAACTATGGTTACTGCAGCTTCATCAATTAATAAACAACACTCTACTGTACTTAATTTCCTGCCAATTGCCTTTCCAAGAAGTGATGCGACTCTAGAGTAAAGATCTTTCAATTTGATAGGATTTGCCATACCACCAAAACCTTTTAATGATTCTCCCGCAGGCCTAATATCTTCCAAATCAATATAAACATCAATTTCTCTTTCAAGACTCTCGTTACTTGATGCCTCAAGAAGATATTTATAGCTATCTACCCATCCTCTTCTGCTATCTCCAACTTTGATATGAAGATCTTTTCCTTTGATTTCTAATGATGACTTTTCTTCTCTTTGATCTTTAGGAGTTATTCCAACTTCACTGACTGATTTAATGTTTATTTTGTTAATTACCGTAGGTAGCTTATTTATAAAATGAGGCTCAATTATTGCGCCTGTTCCACATCCCATCATTGCTAAGTCCATCATTAATGCGAAGGCTTCCCAATCAATTAAGTTTGTTGAGGTACAGTTGTATGCTCCTGAGAAATTTTGGTTCTTATTAATCCAAGGGGTTCCGCCTATCCATAACCATCTTCCTGAAGGTTGAGCTTTTTGGTTACTTTGCATCTCTCTCATTAGGATTAATTCTTCTTCAGAAAGTTTTCCTAATTCTTTTAATCCCGATAAATTCCTTTCGCCTACTTCGCTCCAGTTCTCCCTTTTGCCAGATGAAGTTTTTCTACTATAAGATCTGAAAAAAACTGGGTAAGCAGCTGGCGCAGTCTTTGGAAAATCATCTTTTTTAAGATTATTGGAATTGCTCTTTGAAGAAGCTTTATTTGGTGCAACAGTCACGATAAAAAAAACGTATGTAAATAACCCGTACTGGAAGAATAACTCTACCTGTGGCGTCTGCAACTATTCTTACCACTATTTAACGGTTTGTGTAGAATTATGTTTAATATGAAATCTTTGTTTCAAGAAAGGATATGGAAAGAGTCCCCGAACCTGAATTAATGGAAGAAAAAGAGCAGGTGATTTCTTATGACGAAGCTGATTTTTCAGAAGGGGAAGTTAATCTAATTAATCAAATAAATCAATATCTTTTGAAAAAAAATATTTCTTTAGGTGAAAAAGATCTAATAGTTGATTTAGGATGTGGCCCAGGAAATATTTCTGAGAAGTTAGCAATAAAATGGCCTAATACTGCAGTCTTAGGAATAGATGGTTCTAAAGAGATGATTTTGAGAGCAGAATATAATAAAAGTATTTCAAATAATCAAAAAAAATTAAAAAATTTACGCTACATTTGTACTGACATCAAAGACATTAAATCAAATAATTTTTTATCTAAAAAAAGAATTAGTTTACTTGTAAGCAACAGTTTGATTCATCACATTACCAATCTTGAAGATTTCTTCAACACAATAAGAATTTTATCCAGTAATATCACTGTAAATTTTCACAAGGACTTAAAAAGGCCATTAGATGAAAAGTCTGCTTTAGCACTCAAAGCACAATGTTCAACTAAATATAATGAGATTTTAACTAATGATTATTATGCCTCTTTAAGAGCTTCTTATACTTTTAAAGAGTTAAAAAATTTCATCTTAGATAATGATCTATCCTCTTTAGATGTGTTTGAGGAAGGTGAAAATTATTTAATAGTCTATGGTAATGTTTAAGAACTAAGTGAAAGGCCCTTATATTATAAAATGAGCTTAGGTACTAAAATTCTAAATAATAAAGAAATACTGGATGCGGTAAATAAAAGAAGAAATTTTGCTATTATTTCACATCCAGATGCTGGGAAAACGACTCTTACCGAGAAGCTTCTTTTGTATGGAGGTGCCATTCAACAGGCAGGAGCAGTAAAAGCTAGGGGTAATCAGAGAAAAGCCACATCAGACTGGATGGAACTTGAGAAACAAAGAGGTATTTCTATTACATCAACTGTATTGCAATTTGAATATGAAAGATCTGTAATTAATCTATTAGATACACCAGGACACCAAGATTTCTCCGAAGATACTTATAGAACATTAGCTGCTGCAGATAATGCAGTTATGTTGGAAGATGCTGCTAAAGGACTAGAACCTCAAACTAGAAAATTGTTTGAAGTTTGCAAGATGCGAAAAATACCAATATTTACTTTCATAAATAAAATGGATAGACCAGGAAGAGAGCCATTTTCTTTACTTGATGAAATTGAATCAGAACTTGGATTAAATACCCTACCTATAAACTGGCCAATTGGGAGTGGCGAGGAATTTAGAGGGGTTATTGATAGATTTTCGAGGGAGGTGATTTTATTTGATAAAGCAGTGAGAGGGAAACAATCGAATGAGAAAAGATTAAGTCTTGAAGATAAAGAGCTATCAAAATATGTAGAGAGAGATTTACTTGAAAACTCACTTGAAGAATTGGAGGTTCTTGATGAGGCAGGATCTAAATTTGAAAAAGAAAAAGTTTTTAATGGCTCTTTAACCCCAGTTTTCTTTGGATCTGCCATGACTAATTTTGGCGTAAGGCCATTTTTAGATAGTTTTTTAAAAATGGCACAAAAACCAACTTCAAGAAATAGTAATAAAGGGGATATTGAACCTGCAAGCGATGAATTTAGTGGGTTTGTTTTTAAGCTTCAAGCAAATATGGATCCAAAGCACAGAGATAGGGTTGCTTTTATAAGAGTTTGTAGTGGCAAATTTGAAAAGGATATGTCAGTTAAACATTCCAGAACTGGGAAAACAATTAGATTATCAAGACCACAAAAAATATTTGGGCAAGATAGAGAAGTAGTTGATGATGCCTATCCTGGAGATGTTATTGGTTTAAATAATCCAGGGATGTTTTCTATTGGAGATACTCTTTATACGGGTGCTCATCTGGAATATGAGGGCATACCATCCTTTAGTCCTGAAATATTCAGCTGGCTAAGAAATCCAAATCCCTCAGCATTTAAAAACTTTAGAAAGGGTGTTAATGAACTTCGAGAAGAAGGAGCTGTTCAGATTCTTTATGACTTTGATGAGAGTAAAAGAGACCCTATACTCGCAGCCGTTGGTCAATTGCAGCTGGAGGTAGTAACTCACAGATTAAAAAGTGAATATGGTGTAGATGCAAATCTTGAAGCAATGCCATATCAATTGGCTAGATGGATTTCTGATGGATGGCCAGCAATTGAAAAACTAGGCAGAATATTCAACTGTAAAATAGTTAAAGATTGTTGGAATAGGCCAGTTGTTCTTTTCAAAAATGAGTGGAATCTAAATCAGTTTGTTGAAGACAATAATCAATTAAATTTAAACAAAGTTGCGCCCGTTGTTAGTGGAGTAGAACCAATTGTTTTATAAAGTCTTAATGGATTATAAAATTAGTTAATCTGTTAGTATTGGTAAAAAATTTTGGATTCAAACAGTAATAAAAATAATAACGAAAAAACACCTTATGAAATTTTAGGTGTAAAAGAAGGTGCTGCTTTTGAGGATATTCAGAAGGCTAGAGATATTAAAGTTAAAGAGGCTGGTGAAGACTTAATTTTAAAAGCGAAAATAGAATCTTCCTTTGATCAATTACTCATGGGTAGTTTGAAAGCCAGGCAATCAGGAAATGTAAGCTATGAAGCTGTTAGTGCCTCAAAAAAAGAAAAACAAATTAATCAATTTACCAATAACAACTTCCCACTTCTTTCTAAGATAAAAAATTTAAATAATAACTCTAACAATTCAAGTCAGTATAGTTTGCCAAAAATAACTACCCCCTCATTTGATAATCTTTCAATAAAAATATCTGTTGGGTTATTATTTTTAATTTTGTTATTTATCAGTCCAGACTCTAATAATAGACTTTTACTCTCTATCTCAACATTAATACTTACCTATACTCAAATTAAATCAGGGAAAAGGTTTATAGGTTCTCTGGGTTGGAGTGTTACCTTTCTCTCGATAGGATTAATATTTGGTGGATTGCTTGAAAATAATTCTTTCATTCAGGAAGTATCAAACAACTCTTTATCAATACAAAAAATTCAAAGTATTCCGGCCATGGTTATTTTATGGCTAGGCGTAATTTTTTTATGATTGATTTTCTATCATAGATTTAATTTCTTCATAATTTATAAGATATTTATTTTTACAAAATTCACAAACCAACTCTGCTTTGCCATCTTTCTTGAGGATGTCTTCTAACTCGCTCTTATCAAGCATTTTCATCGCATTTAAACTTCTTTGTTTGGAACACTTGCATTTAAAACTCACTTCTTGAGAACGAGCTTTTTCAGAGATTGATTTATCGTCAATATCGGGAAATATATTTCTAATTAACTCAAGAAGATTATCTTTTGACTTAAATAGATCTTCGCTGAAAGAATTAATTTCTTTGCATCTTTTTTCAAGTAGTGAGACTAGCAGAGGGTCAGTATCTTTTTTAGGTAAAACTTGAGCTAATAAGCCACCACTACAAATAACACTTTTATTTTGAATTTTTTCTCCAATAAATACAGCGGAGGGAGTTTGCTCTGAATGATATAAATATGAAGCTAAGTCTTCAGCAATATTCCCATTTACTAATTCAACAGTGCTTGTAAAGGGTTCTCCAAATCCACTATCTCTAATTACATTTAAATATCCTGTACCTAATGCTTTTGTAAAATCAAAAGAATATTTATTATTATCTATTTTGACTAGGTCCAATTCTAAATTAGGATTCCCTACATAACCCCTAACTTTCCCGTCTCTACCTGCATCAACTAGTAATCCCTTTAAAGGTCCGTCAGATCTAACTCTTAAAGTGACTCTCCCATGCATTATTTTCATGGAGCTTGCTAAAAGCAGTGAAGCACTAAATGCTCTGCCTAAGATACAGGTGGTTAAGTAAGAAAGGCCGTGTCTTTTTTTTGCTTCTAAAGAAGATTCTGTTGTTAAGACCGCAACTAATCTTATTCCTCCATTGGCTGCAGTAGCCCGAACTATCCTATCCGGCATGATTTTCTTTCATAAAACTTTTGATTTTCCCTTTTTCCAAGGATAATATCCTAGAAGGAATTCCCTCAAATAATGCAGGTTCATGAGTAACAATAATAATTGTATTTTTATTTTTTAAATCAAGAATTAAATTCTTCACATCATTTCTCATTGAATAGTCTAATCCAGCAGTTGGTTCATCAAGTAAAAGAATTGAGGGGTTTCTAAGTAGTTGAACTGCTACAGCTAACCGCCTTTGTTGTCCGCCACTTAGTTGTTCTGGTGGTTGAGTCAGATTAATTTTTTTCAAACCAACTTTATTTAAAACTATTTCTATATTTTTTTCTCTTAAAGATTTATGGCCTATTTTTAATTCTTTACCAATTGTTGTACCTATGAAGTATCTTTCAGGAAATTGGAATACTACTCCACAAAACCATCTTCTTTGTCTAGAAGACAAAATTTTATTCTTCCAAGTAATTTTTCCCTTTTGCGGATTTGTTAATCCGCTTATTATTTCGAGTAGTGTTGTTTTCCCAGAACCACTATTGCCGCAAATTAGAATGATTTCATTTTCATGAACTTTTAAATTTAAATTGTCTATTATTTTTCTTTCACCAGTTTGGGGTTGATAAGATATTTCTTTTAAGTCAAGCATTATTAATTAAGTTATAGGTATGAATTTTAATCTAGTAATAACTTACTTATAATAGCTGTAGATCTAAAAAAGTTATTAGTCAATATGAATATTATTTTTAGGGAAGTTGATCCTTTTAATTGTTGGATATGGATCAGGTTTTCAGAATCGCCGACTCAAGACGAAAAAAATTATTTAGATGGTGTTTTTGATAGTTGGTACGTTTTAGGAAGGTTAGGTGGATTTAATTCTGAAAATTTGCAAACTCATGAAGAGGGTTCCGATCTAAGTTGGATGTCCTACGATAACGATCAAAAAAATGCATCTCTTCCAGCCTTAATGCATAATTTAGGAATTATGGAATATCAAAATCTTTGGGGAAGATGTTGGGTTGATTTTGGAACTTCAGACTCCATTTCAATAGATATATTAATTAATTCTTTGAATGAGATATCAAATAATTATGTAAAAATTGAAGAGTTAATTATTGGGGGTGAAAATAATGATTGGGCAATTGAAGAACATGAAGATTTGGTTTTCAAAGATTAAGTGTTTTAGATGGAAGACTTAACAAGATTAATTATTTCCCATGAAAGAATTGAAAATATTAAGAACAATAATTTAGAACTTTCTAAAGAAGAGGCTCATTATTTAAATAAAGTAATGAGGATAAAAAATGGTAAAGAAATATTTATAACTAATGGAGAGGGTTCATTATGGAAAGCTATAAAAGTTAAAAATGAATGTTTAGAAATAATTAAATTAAAAAAACCTTATTTATTTCAAGAACAAGAAATTTACTTATTAGGAATAGCTGTTGTTATACCAAAAAGTGGTTTTGAGGATATTTTAAAAATGTGTACTGAAATAGGAATCGATTACATACAGCCATTATTTTCAGAAAGACAGGTAAACAAAAATTTAAATGTTTCAAGAAAGCTTTTGAGATGGAATTCAATTATCAAAGAAGCAGTTGAGCAAAGTGAGAGATTATGGAAACCATCTATTTTAAATGGTATGGATATTATTAAATGGCTAAAAAGTAGAGATAATCAAGAAAGAGTTTCAATTTCTATAACGAGAGAAGAAACACCATATGACTTAAATAAATGGTTAAGAAAACAACAAGAATTTGCAATTAAAAAAGGGGGTATATTTTGGAATGTAATTGGCCCTGAAGGGGGTTGGTCCTCTAAAGAAATTGATTTTTTTAATAAAAATAACATTACCTTTGTGAAACTTTCCGACACTATCTTAAGAACTTCGACGGCTAGTATTAACGCATCATCTATCCTAAATCAGTGGAGAATTGATTTGAAATTAAAGAATTAGATAAATATGGATTTAATTAGAAATCAATTTTTTATAGGTTTTTGCATTAATTTTATTTTGATTTATATATTTTGCAGGATTCCTTTGATGACGAAAAGTGGTTGGGTAAGTGCAGGCATCTTAGGCACAATTTTGTGGGGATGTTTGTCTTGGCAGGGATGGATGTCAGTTGTAATTTATTTATTATTTGGATCCCTCGTTACCAAAATAGGTTTTAAATTTAAAAAAGCACAAGGAATTGCTGAAAAAAGAGGCGGGAGGAGAGGTCCTGAGAATGTCTGGGGCTCAGCAGCTACAGGATTATTTCTTGCCATTATGACCAAATTTAATGCTGCCAATGTAGTTATGTTTAAAGTAGGTTTTGCTGCAAGTTTTGCTGCAAAGTTGGCGGATACTTTTGGTAGCGAAATTGGGAAAAGATTTGGTAAAGACACATACTTAATTACTTCACTTAAAAAGGTGGATAGGGGAACTGAGGGAGGAATAAGTATAGAAGGAACATTAGCTAGTGTTTTGGGATCAATATTTATGGCTTTTATAATGCTTCGTCTATCAATTATTTCTACAAAATATCATTTTATAGTTGTTGTAGTTTCTGGATTCTTGGCAACACTTTCCGAAAGTATTATTGGTGCTAAATTTCAAAACAAATATAAATTAAGTAATGAGTTGGTAAATGCTATTCAGACAAGTATTGCTTCTGTTTTTGCTATCTTTGCGCTTATTTTATATTCATATTTTTTTAATTAATAATATTTGGAAAGACCTAAGATTCCTTCCATTTTGTGAGAATCTCCCAGCTTTTAAGTCTTTGGAAAAGCCAGAAATGACCTTCGGAATTTAGATGAATTCCATCATGCGTAATCCAATTTTTACTCCTTTTATCAGAGTACATTTCTCTAAAAGTAGGAAGAAAAGGGACATTCTGATTGAGGCATACTTCCTCCATTCTCCTTTCATAAGAATTACAAAAATCGTTTGAGTACCATAGACATCCTGCGAACGGCATTTTGCTTTCGTCAACTGGTGTAAGACCAATAACAAATACATTTGTTTGAGAGTTCATTTCATTAATTAGCCTCTCTAATCCATATTCAAATCCATCTATATCTAATTGATGTCTTCCATTTTTCTGACCAATTGCTGCTGTGTCGTTAAGACCTACATTTAGTATTATTGCTTTAGGTTTATTTCTTCTCGTTTCTCCTCTAGATGACCATTCTTTTTCCCATCTAGATGAAACTTTTTCTATCCCATCTCCCCTAACGCCAAGTTGATAAATAACTGGCCCATTGTGGTTATTGCACCAATCTTTTCTAAGCCTCTCACACCATCCACCACCCTCATTATCTCCCCATCCATAAACTGAGCTATCTCCAATTACAACTAGCTGTTTTGGTAAACTAATCACTATAACCGGAAAAAAATAATTACTTGATTTAACAAATTATTCTTACAAATCAAGTTAAACTATTTTTGATTTTACCATTTATTAATTCGCCAACTATTGCGATGGAGCTATAAGCTATCAAAACTAATGTAACTTCCTGCCATGCGAAGGAACTTAGTGATTCTTGCAATTGCCAACCTAGACCAACACTTCCAATAACCCCAACAATTGCAGTTTCTCTAATAATAATGTCAAATCTATAAGCGCAATATGCTAAGTAACTTTTTGCTTGTTGAGAAAATAAACCTAATAGCCAACTAGTCTTTTTTGAGATTCCTAGAGATTTCATCGCAATATAATTTCTCTTGTCTTGGCTATCTAGATTTGTAAAAAGTAATTTGCTAGTAATACCAGCGTTGTGGAGACCTAATGTTAAAGCTGCTAAAGATACAGAAGGATTATTAAAAGTTAATAGAGTTAGAAGTATTACAGGGGTAGGTATTAAACGTAATAAAAATGCAAAAAATTTTATAAAAATTTTAGAAGTATTGTTGTTAAAAATTCCTATTACTAATGGCGGTAAACTAATTGCGATTCCCGTAGATAAAAGACTTAAAATTATTGTTTCAAATATAAGTTTTAAGAAATCAAATAATCCTAAATCTGAGCTTGATTTAAATAGAGAACTAGCGGAATTAAAATTTTCAAAATTATTGTTAAAAATAAAATAAAGAAAATATGAAAAGGAAAATAAAATTGTTATGAAAAAAACTGAAATAAAAAAAATAGATAGGATTTTATTTGTAGTGTTAATTTTTATTTTTTTGAATACTAATCCAGAAAGAATTATCAAAATTGCTAAGGACCATAAATAAGTCCATAACTCTCTAAAATTCAAAGTTTGGAAAGATAAAAAAATACTAGTACCTATTCCTCCAATCCCAAAAAGTCCTAAAATCACCGTACTTCTTATTGAACACTCTAATCGATATAAACCAAAGTTTTTAAATGTATTTATTATTGGATTCCATATTAAAGTTAGTAAAGAAGAAAATTTAGGTGCATTTATTTGATTGATAGATTCAAAACTTTTGTAGTCAATAGTTTCTAATTGTTCAGCAAAAACTTTTGAATTTACAGCAATATAAGGTAAACATATAGCTATTATTCCAATCGAAAAATTTATTCCATATATTTGCATTAGTAGTATTCCCCAAACCACTTCGTGTATAGATCTAATTATTGTTAGAAAAAACCTTATTATGCGGGAGAAAAAATTTGGAATATTAAAGATTTTATAAAAAATATTTGAGGAGATTATTCCAAAAATTGCTCCAAAAATAATACTTACTAACCAACAAAAAAAACCAATTAAAATAGTTTCATTTAATCGCTTAATTACGGTAATAATAATTTCATTATCAACCTTGGGATTAAATGCAGAAATTAAGAATTCTTGGAATAATTTAAATCCTCCAAAATGAATATTGTTTATTAGTTGATACCCTAGAGGTATGCATACCAAAATTGGAAGAAAAGATAATGAGGTATAGTTAAATTTTAATTTGTTCAACTAATTAATATATTTTCTCTAAATGAATCTTCTTTAAGTTATTTCTTTTGATATTGAAAAAAATTTTACCATCCCTTATTCCAATAACTTTATCGAAATCGTTCAGCAAATCTAATCTATGTAATGCAACTAATGCCGTCTTTGGGGATTTTTTTGTTTTATTTTTATCTACATTTTCTAGCAGAAGGTTTTTAATTGTTGTTATCAATTTGGGATCTAGATTATTAAAAGGCTCATCTGCAAGTAATATATTTGATTCTTGAATTAATGATCTAGCTATAGCCACTCTTTGTTTTTGCCCCCCAGATAGTTTTCTGATTTTTTTGTCATAAATAGAGTTATGAATTCTACATAATTTCATATATTTATGCGCCTTCTTAAAAGAACTTATATTTAGTAAATTTTTAAAAGCGAAATAAAAATTGTTTTCCGCTAGTAGTCCACAATTAACATTTTGTTCTGCAGAGAGATCTTCTATTAATCTTAAATCTTGCCATATAGTTGTTATTTTACTTTTCTGCTTTCTATCTAATTCCTCGAAACTTTCATTGAATAGTTTAACCTCACCTTGAGTTGGCTTTATAGTGCCATTAAGTACTGATATAAGTGTAGTTTTTCCTGAACCGCTTTTACCTAAAAGTGCAATTTTTTCCCCAGAATTTATTTTTAAATTTATTTTATTTAGGATCAGATCATTTTTGTATTTATAAGATATATTCTCTAATTCTAAGACAGTATTATTCATCTAATTTTATTTAATTTCCTCCCGATTTCCTCTATATTTTTATATTGTTTTGATTCTGCCTTTATAAATCTTTTTGCATTGAACATACCTAATATCTGTTTATGTGATTTTTGATTTATATCTAAATTTAGAATTACTGATTTAAGTTCTTTTGTAAACCCTTCCCCGAATCTATTTTCAAGATCCCCTTGAGCTAACCAATGATAGTCAACATATTCTGGTGTGATCCAGAATAATTCTAAATTACTTGTTCTATTGGGATTATTTTTAAGATTGTTTTCCCAAACCTGTTTATTTAAAGCTCCAGCATCAAATGCCCCATTATTAACTAAAGCTATAGTGGCATCATGACTCCCACTAAAACCTGCTTTTTGCCCTTTAAAATGTTTAATCTCTACCCCTGCTTGATTTAAAAAATATTCTGGCATTAATCTTCCAGAAGTTGAGTTTTCAGAGCCAAAAGTAAATCTTAAATTCTTTAGTTTTTTAAGTCCTTTAATGTTTGAAATTGAGTTAAGTTCTAAATTTTTGTTTACTATAAAAACACTTTTAAATTCCTTATCGATATCTCTTTGAGCTATGACAATTGAATTAGGTGTTTGTAATCTTGCTTGAACTCCTGATAAACCTCCAAACCAAACTAAATCTAAATCTTTAGTTCTAAATCCAGTTACTGCTGCAACATAATTAATAACAGGAATGTATTTAACTTCTACATCAAGTTGTTTGGATAATTCTTTTGAAAATAAATTAAATCTTTTGTCCAAAACATCTTGGTTTTGATCAGGTATTGCTCCAACTTTTAAAACTTTGGGATTTGAAAATACAGGTGATGAAAAAACAGAAAATAATAGAGATGAACTTAGTAGGAAATTATTTAAATTAAACATAACTTAGTTAAATCAATAGTATTCAGAGATTGCTTTTTCAAGCCTCTGTAGTCCATCTTTTATTTTAATTTCTGAAGCTGCACAAGATATTCTTATACATTGATCAGCTCCAAAAGCTTTTCCAGGTACAACAACTAATCCGTAATCTTGAAGAGCTTTATTGCAGAAATCAACAGAAGTAATTGAGGAGTTGGGTAATTTTGGAAATGCGTAAAATGCTCCGTTAGGCTCTTCAATATAAATCCCATTTATATTATTAAGGCCCTCATAGAGAAGTATTCTTCTTTGATCATAATGGCTATTTATCATTGAGAAAAACTCATTGTTAATTTTTAAACCCTCTAAAGCACCTTTTTGAACAAAAGAGCAAACATTACTTGTACTTTGACTTTGTAATGCTGATGATGCTTTGATCACATCTTTGGGACCTACTAAATAACCTATCCTCCAGCCAGTCATAGCCCATCCTTTCGCGAACCCATTTATTATAAAAATTCTATCTTTTAAGTCATTTGCTAATGAAGATAAACTGTAGTGTTTAAATTCTTTTTTAAGGATTAGTTCGTAAATCTCATCAGAAAGAATATTGATATTTGGATTTTCTCTAGCTAAATCGGCAATTTGTAATAATTCTTCCTTTGACATAACTCTTCCAGTAGGATTATTAGGAGAATTAATAATTATAAATTTAGTTTTTGAAGAGATTTTAGACTTCAAATCTTCTATATTTATTTTGAATCCATCTTCTGCAGAAGAATTTGTAAAAATTGGCTTCCCACCCGCCAATCTAACCATCTGGGGATAACTTAACCAATATGGAGAAGGAATAATAACTTCGTCTCCAGTATTTAACAATACTTGGAAAAGATTATATATTGCTTGCTTAGCACCATTTGTGACCATTACATTTTCAAATTCATAATTTAAATCGTTTTGAATTTGAAGTTTATTTGCAATTGCTTTTCGGAGATCTAAATTCCCCGCTGCGGGTCCGTACTTTGTAAATCCATCAAATATAGCTTTACTTGTAGCCTCTATAACTTCTTTTGGGGCATCAAAATCAGGTTCACCTGCACTTAAATTGCAAATATCTACTCCTTCTGCAGATAATTGATTTGCTTTAGCACTTATCTGCAATGTAAGAGAAGGCTCAATTGAAAGTGCCCGATCAGATAAATTAACTTGACTCATTGACTTATGACTTTTCAAATATGACTTTTAATAATGACAAATGCATAAATTAAGAATAAATAAAACTATCACACTATGGTTTAATTTAGTTCATTTTCTTAATCTATTTTATTTTCATGTTTTGAGTTCTTAAGATAAAAATATTTAAAATTTATTTTCGGTGAAAAGGTTAGTAATTGGGAGAGGAAGTGTATTTGCAGATTTGTTAGTAATTGGTGAGGCACCTGGAGCCCAGGAAGATTTAGAAGGAAAACCTTATGTAGGTAAATCTGGTAAGTTATTAAACGAATTATTAATACAAGCTGGAATTGATTATAAGAAGGATGTTTATTTTTGTAATGTAATTAAATGTCGTCCACCAAATAATAGAAAACCCACTGCTAGAGAAATTAATATTCATAAACCTTGGTTATTACAGCAAATAAAGTTAGTCGATCCAAAATTTATATTACTTACTGGTTCTACTGCTATGAGAGCAATTTTAGAAGTTAAAGATCCTATAAGTAATTTAAGAGGTCAATGGATTAAAAAAGATGGGAGAGAAATTATGGTAATTTTTCATCCATCTTATTTGTTGAGATTTCCTTCAAAAGAAATCAATAAACCTTACCATCTAACTTTGAAAGACCTAGAGAATGTAAGTGGTAAACTATATGCCGTATAATTTAGTGAAATCCTTTTTGAATATCAAGAATTTTAATGTCATTAACTCAATCAAAAGAGGTTAATAGTCTCTCCAAAAGATATTCAACTCATATTGAGAGAAGGATAACTAGAACAGTAATGGTGGGTGATATTGCTATTGGAAGTGATTATCCAGTAAGAGTTCAATCGATGATAAATGAAGATACGATGGATGTCGAAAATGCTTTCTTAGCTATCAAAAGACTTCATGATGTGGGTTGTGAAATAGTGAGGTTAACTGTCCCTTCCTTAGCACATGCCAAAGCAGTAGGAGATATAAAGAAAAAATTATTAGAAAATAATATCAACACCCCCTTGGTAGCTGATGTTCACCATAATGGTATGAAAATTGCAATGGAAGTTGCAAAACATGTTGATAAAGTGAGAATTAATCCTGGATTGTTTGTTTTTGAAAAATCAGACCCCACAAGAACTGAATATACAGATGAGGAATTTGAAACTATTAAGCAAACAATACTTAAGAGATTTACCCCTTTAGTTGAAGTTTTAAAGGCTGAAAACAAAGCTCTAAGGATTGGAGTTAATCATGGGTCTCTATCTGAGAGGATGCTTTTTACATATGGAGATACTCCATTGGGAATGACAGAATCTGCGATGGAGTTCGTCAAAATTTGTGATGAGCTTGATTTTCATAACATAATTATCTCTATGAAAGCTTCTAGGGCTCCAGTAATGATGGCAGCTTACAGAATGATCGCAGATAGGCTTGACTCTGAAGGATATAACTATCCCTTGCATTTAGGGGTGACTGAAGCTGGTGATGGTGATTATGGAAGGATTAAAAGTACTGCTGGAATTGGAACGCTTTTGGCAGAGGGATTAGGAGATACCATCAGGGTTTCTTTAACAGAAGCTCCAGAAAAGGAAATACCAGTTTGCTATTCAATTTTGCAATCTTTAGGACTAAGAAAAACGATGGTTGAATATATCAGTTGCCCTAGTTGTGGTAGAACACTTTTCAATCTAGAAGAAGTTGTAGATAAAGTTAGGAACGCCACTTCACATTTAACTGGTTTAGACATAGCAATAATGGGATGTATAGTAAATGGACCAGGAGAAATGGCCGACGCAGATTATGGTTATGTTGGTAAAGGCAAAGGCACTATCGCTTTATATAGAAGGAAAGAAGAGATAAAAAGAGTACCTGAAGATGAGGGGGTTAATGCTTTAATCCAACTTATTAAGGATGATGGGAAGTGGATTGATCCTTAAGGATTTGTCAAAATTTTAAAATTATAAATAAATTCTTTTTATAATAAGAAATGTCAAGTTCTTTGAAGATAAGAAAATTGGTTAAAAAAAAGTTTATAATTCTGTTTGCTACAACCTTTTCTGGGCTATTTTTAAATAATTCTGCAGAAGCAACAGTTTTAAAAAATAGTTATAAAGAGGTAATTGATCATGTTTGGCAAATTGTATATAGAGATTTTCTTGATTCAAGCGGTAAATTTCAAAAGTCCAATTGGATTAATCTAAGAAAAGAAGTTTTATCAAAAACATATTCAGATAGCAATGAGGCATATGATGCGATTAGAGATATGCTTTCTAATTTAGATGATTCTTATACAAGATTTTTAGAACCTAAGGAATTTAATCAAATGAGAATTGATACCTCTGGCGAATTAACTGGTGTTGGTATCCAAATAGTTAAAGATAAAAAATCTGATGATTTAATAATTGTTTCTCCCATAGAGGGCACCCCTGCATTTGATGCTGGAATTAAAGCTAGAGATAAAATATTATCTATTGATGATATTTCTACTGAAGGTATGAATATTGAGGATGCCGTGAAATTAATAAGAGGACAAAGAGGTACTCAAGTAAAGCTTGAAATTCTTAGAGGTTCTCAATCCTTTTTTAAGACTTTATCAAGAGAAAAAATTGAAATAAAATCTGTATCAAGTAGAGTCAATCAAGCCAAAAATGGATTATTAATTGGCTATGTAAGAATTAAACAATTTAATGCAAATGCATCAAAAGAAACTAGAGATGCTATTAAGGATTTAGAAACAAAAAAAGTTGCAGGATATGTTCTTGACTTGAGAAGTAATCCAGGAGGTTTATTAGAATCAAGCATTGATATCTCAAGGCACTTCATTAACAAAGGAGTAATAGTAAGTACAGTAAGTAAAGATGGCTTAAAAGAAACGAAAAAAGGAAACGGTCAAGCTCTAACAAAAAAGCCCTTAGTTGTCTTGGTTAATGAGGGTTCTGCTAGTGCTAGTGAAATAGTTTCTGGTGCAATAAAAGATAACAAAAGAGGAAAATTAGTTGGGAAGAAAACGTTTGGTAAAGGTCTAGTTCAATCCATGAGAACTTTAGTTGATGGTTCAGGTCTAACTGTTACAGTCGCTAAGTATTTAACTCCGAACGGTACTGATATAAACAAATCTGGAATTTTTCCAGATATAGAAGTAAAAATGAATATCAACCCTATTCTCCAAAGAGAGATTGGAACTAGAAAAGATAAACAATATAGAGCTGGTGAAAATGAGCTAATAAATATAATTAATAGAAAGAATCAGATAAGCGAATTTAAGCCTGATACTACTAATCTTAATGCATTTCTAAAAATTAATAAGGAAGATGAAGTATTTTCATTAAATTAATTGCTCATATCCAACATTCTCTTTATTGGCACATAGGCCCTTCTTATTATTTCTGGGTCTAATTCGATAGACGGTGAATTGTTTTTCAAACAATCTAGAATTTTTTCTAAAGTATTTAATTTCATATATGGACACTCGTTACATTTGCAACCTTCTACATCTGGGACTTCAATAAAAATTTTGTTAGGTTCTTTCTTCTTCATTTGATGAATTATTCCGGGTTCAGTTAGTACTAGGTAAGTTTTAGATGGATCTTTACTTACGAAATCAAGCAGCTTACTTGTTGATCCAATAAAGTCTGAGAGAATTAGTAAATTTTGACTACATTCAGGATGAGCAATTACTTTTGATCCTGGATTTTGATATTTTAATTTTAAAAGTGCTTCTTCACTAAATGATTCATGAACAATGCAGCTGCCAGGCCATAATTTAAGATCTCTTCCTGAATTTTTCTGTACCCATCTCCCAAGGTTCTGATCTGGTGCAAATATTATCTTTTTATCTTGAGGTATCTTTTTAATTAATGAGACTGCATTACTGCTTGTACATATCAGATCACTTTGAGCTTTTACTTCTGCGCTACAATTTATATAACTTACGACATAGTGGTCTGGATTTTCTTTCCTGAACTTTTGAAATTTATCTGAGGGACAATCATCTGCTAATGAGCATCCTGCGTCAATATCTGGTAATAGGACTGTTTTATTAGGGCTAAGTATTTTTGCGGTTTCGGCCATAAAGTGCACACCGCAAAAAATTATTATATCAGCATCATTATTTGCAGCTTTCCTAGATAGGTCTAATGAATCGCCGATAAAATCTGCAATTTCCTGAATCTCTGGAGCTTGATAATAGTGCGCAAGAATAATTGCATTAGCTTTTTTGCAACGCTCCTTTATTTCAGAAATCAAATCCTCTTCATTCTGAACTGATTTCTGTTTTGCAGTAGAAGTTATACTGGTCAGGATTTAGAATATCTCTAAATAGATTATATGCCTTTAAACAGAAAAAATTCTGACAAATTTAAAAATCGCTATTGTTGGTGACTGTCATGGTCAATGGTCTGAATTAGACTCGAGAGTTTTATCGATTATCAAACCAAATATTGTTTTATTTGTTGGTGATATTTCTGATGGGAGTGTCAAAATAATTAAAAAAATCAATGAGATCAAAATTCCTACTTTTGTGATTTTAGGAAATCATGATAGAGGGAAAGATTCTACAGGGGAAACTCTTTCAAAGCAGATACGTGTTCTTGGTGAAAAATATTGTGCATGGGATTTGAAAGTTTTTAATAATCAAATAAATTTATTGTCTGCTAGACCATGTAGTTCTGGCGGCGGCTATTATCTTTCGAAAGAAGTTAAAGGTGTTTATGGACCTATCACCGAAGAAGATTCAATAAATAAAATTATCAAATGTTCGGAAAAGACTGTAGAAGATATACCTTTAATAATTATGTCTCATGCTGGCCCCTCCGGTTTAGGCTCAGAACCTAAAAGCATTTGTGGGAAAGACTGGAAATTACCCTCATTAGATTGGGGAGATAGAGATTTGTCTGTGGCTATTTCCCAAATACAAAAGAGGAGAAAAGTTGATCTTGTAATTTTTGGTCATATGCACAACCGACTTAAAAGAAATCTTGGTCTAAGAGAGATGTTTAAAATTGATAGCAAAGGAACAATTTATTTCAACACTGCTGTGGTGCCAAGATATAAAACTGATGAAGATGGGAAATTACTAATTAACTTTTCATGGATTGAGTTTGAAAAAAAGGGATTAAGTCATGTTTCTCATCGATGGTATTCAGAGTCTGGTGAAATTCGTGAAGAAGATAAATTTTTTTAGGATTAGATATTTTGTCCATATTTTAAGTATTTTTGGGCTTTTCATATCTTGAAAATAATGTTTGAGACAAGATATAAGCCGCAATACCTGCGGCTGTAAAAGCTAAACCATTTTTAAATAAAGGTAATAAATCATTTGTTCTGGATATTATCGGTGCCAAACCAAAAATTCCAAATAACATTCCCCATAAAGGAGAAAGAAGAGCTAAAAATCCAATTGATATGATTTGACCTTCTTTCCTTGGAGCAGATGAAAAACCTGCTACTAATCCTCCAAGAATCGATGTACATAAAGTCCATATATATTGCTCTTTGGGTAGGCCAGGGACAACTTGGCATCCTCCTCTTTCGAGGCAAATCTTTACTGAATCAATTGCGTCTAATACTGCACCATCCTCTCCGTGATCTTTAACATAATATTGGTTGCCAAATCTTGTTTGAAGTTCAACCCAAAATAATCTTGGCATAAAGTTAAAATAAGCCTCTCCGACGTTAAAGTTCAGTAAATTTCCCCCTCTAGGATCCGCAACTATCAACAAACTTGTCTCATCTAAATCCCAATAGTCTTTTATTGCACTACCAGGTGAACTCTCAAACTGAGATAAATATTTAATTTTCCACCCACTTTCAATTTGTAGTTTGTTGAGCTTTTCCTCTAAAGATTTTTTCTGATTAGGGCTTAATGTTTTAGCTAAATCAATAACTGGTGTTTTTTCTTTTGGAAAGAGATTTGGATTATTTATAGCGAAAACGGGTTTATGTGAAATTAAAACTAATATAGATAGAAATATTCCTAATAAATAGTTAATCTTTGAAGGCATAAATAAGTTTTGTCTCTTTATATTTTCGCCGATGAATAGCTTACCCGCGAATAATCCAGATTGGTTAGTAAAAAAGATAATAAAAATGGGTGGGACTATAAGTTTTTATGATTTTATGAATTTTGTATTAAATGATCCTGTTAATGGTTATTACGGCAGCGGTAAAGCTGAGTTAGGCGTTAGAGGAGATTTTGTCACATCACCATCTTTATCTGATGATTTTGCTTTTTTGGTTGGTAAACAAATAGAAGATTGGTTGATTCAGTTCAAAAGTAGTTTTTTATCTAATCAGAAATTAGCGGTAACTGAATTTGGGGCTGGAGATGGAAGCTTTATGAGTGGATTAATTAAATATTTTTTAGAAAACAACAAGAATTTTTTAGAAGGAGTTTCTTTTGTAATTATTGAACCTAATGAAGGGATGGTAGAAAAGCAAAAGAATAAATTGGAGGAATTTTTGAACTTAGGTATTGATATTTTATGGAAAGGTTTGGATGAAGTAGAGGAAAATAATATAAATGGAATAGTTATAGCAAATGAGGTTTTGGATGCTTTGCCAGTAGAGAGAATAACCTTCTCAAAGGGAAAATTAATTCGACAAGCAGTTTCTATAGACAAAAAATCTCATAAATTATTTTTTGATGAAATGCCAATTACAAGTGAATTGGAAAAAAGTTTTGAACTTGCTAAAAGTGAGTTGGGAATAACTATTCCGCCTGAAGATGCTCTTGAAGGATGGACTACAGAATGGCATATAGATAACTCAAAATGGTTAAAAGCTATTTATCAAAAAATTAATAATGGTATTTTATTGATAATTGATTACGCTAAAGAAGCCAAAAAATATTACACCTCTAAGAATTCTGATGGGACGATAGTTTCTTATAAAAATCAAACAATGACGAATAATGTCCTACATTCTCCTGGAAATTGCGATTTGACATCTCATTTGTGTATAGAAACTTTAATTAATGATGCTGAGACTCTTGGATTTGATACTGTTGGAATAACTAAACAAGGAGAGGCTTTGTTGGCACTTGGATTGGCGGAGAGACTTTATGGGATTCAGAAAGAAATTAAGGAGGATTTATCAAATGCCCTTCTAAGAAGAGAGGCATTACTTAGACTCGTTGATCCTGTTTGTTTAGGTGATTTTAAGTGGTTTGTTTTTAAAAAGTTTAATGAGAAGAAAATGAATATAAATTCAACCTGTTTGCGTTAAGAAAAAAACTTTAAAAATAATGAATCTTCTACGTCATCATATATATCAACAGCACCAATTTCTTTCGGTAATATAAATCTCATTTTGCCGTCACGAACTTTTTTATCGCCCATAAGTATTGTTAGAACGTCTTCTTTATTTATTTTGGGGATCTCGGTAGGAAGATCGTAACTTTTCAAAAGATTCTTCTGTCTCTCTAATTCTTCTTTAGACCACAACCCTTTCTCAATTGCTATTTTCCCCGCAATATTCATGCCAATTGATACTGCCTCACCATGTAGAAATTTTCCGTATCCACATAAATTTTCAATAACGTGACCAAAAGAATGACCATAATTCAATATTGCTCTAACACCATTTTCATGTTCGTCTTGAGAAACAATATGCGACTTTGTTTTAATTGAACTATTAAGAATTTTAATTAGATATTCATTTTTGAGATTTATAAGTTCATTTTTGTTTTTTTCAATTTCTAAATATTCGAAAAGTTCTTTATCTCTTATTACTCCGTATTTTATGACTTCGGCCATGCCTGCACTAAATTCTCTTTTGGGCAAACTTTTTAAAGTTTCTGGATCAATAAAAACTGCTTTAGGTTGATTGAAAGCTCCAATTAAATTCTTACCTTTTGGATGATTTACTCCTGTTTTCCCTCCCACGGATGAATCAACCATTGATAATAATGTTGTTGGAATCTGAATATATTCGATACCTCTCAGCCAAGTCGCGGCTGCAAAACCACTTACATCTCCAACAATTCCTCCTCCAAGGGCAATAATTATTGAATTTCTATCTAAGCCAAATTCAAATGCTACATCATATATTTCGCTTAAGGTTTTTAAGTTTTTATATGATTCTCCAGCCTTGATAAGGAACATTTTGGCCTGAAATTTATTATCTTTTAAATTATTTAAAAATTTTTCTCCATACAAATTTGATATTTCTTCATTTGAAATCACAAGTATTTTTCTATTCTTTGTTACTCCAATTTTTAAAAGTTCTTCGCTGATATTATTCAGTATCCCTGCTTCTAGAGTTACTTCGTATGACTTATCACCTAATGGGACTAATATTTTTCTCTTATTCACAATTGATTACCTAGTTAAAATTTATAAATATTTGGTATTAAATACTTTATATATTAGCAAAATCTAAGCTCTAGATCCTTAAAAATTCAGTTGTTAAGAATTAGAAATGATAATAAAATCATGCTATGAGTTTTAAAAAAAATATAAACGATACTAAGAAAAATTATTCTTTAGGAATAATTGGAGGTGGTCAACTTGCTTTGATGTTAACCGAGGCAGCAAAAAAAAGAGATCTAGAAGTATGTGTGCAAACAAAATCTTGTGATGATCCTGCTGGATCAAAAGCAGATCATGTCATAGAAGCTGATCCTTTAAAGATAAGAGGTAATAAATCATTAATTAATAAGTGTGAAAAAATAATTTTTGAAAATGAATGGATAAAAATTGATAAATTAAATTTAATTAACAATAAAGATATTTTTGTTCCAAGCCTTAATGCAATTAAGCCATTAGTAGATAGGTTTTCTCAAAAAAAATTAATAGACAGAATGAATATTCCCTGCCCAAAATGGATAAGTATTGAAGATTTTAAAAATCTCTCGGATGAGGAAATCAATAATTGGACTTTTCCTCTAATGGCAAAATCAAATAAAGGTGGATATGACGGCAAAGGGAACAGAAAAATAAAGACAAAAGAAGATTTAGATTCTTTTTTAACAGAGAATAACTCTAATGAATGGTTAATAGAAGAATGGATAGAGTATGAACAAGAACTGGCTCTTGTTGGTTCGAGAGATAGGACCGGTAAGATAAGATTCTTTCCAATAGTTGAGACGTTCCAATCAAACCATATTTGTGATTGGGTTCTTGCACCTGGAACAAATGAATATGATTTGAACTTATTTGCAATAAATATTTTCTCTTCAATAGTCAATGAACTTAATTATGTTGGAGTTTTAGCTATTGAATTCTTCTATGGAGATAATGGTCTTTTAATTAATGAAATAGCTCCTAGAACACATAACTCAGCTCATTTCTCCATTGAAGCTTGTAATTCAAGTCAGTTTGATCAATATGTTTGCATTTCTTCTGGGATAATGCCGCCTGAAATTAAAATGAATTGTGAAGGGGCAATTATGATAAATCTACTGGGATTAAGAAAGAATTTCCCAATCTCAATGGAAACCAGAATTAAAATGTTATCTGAAATTGAGGGTTCTAATATTCATTTTTATGGCAAATCTCGCGAAATTCTGGGAAGAAAAATGGCTCACATTACATTTTTATTAAATGGTAAAACGCATTCAGAAAGATATGATGAGGCGCAAGTTTTATTAAATATGGTAAGAGACATTTGGCCATCTCCAAATGAATAAAAAAATAAGTTAAAGTTAAGTCACTGGATCTTTGGTTAAGTTCTTCTTTATGTGCTCTGATCTGACTCTCTTTCGACATGAGGAGACTGTCGTGATGCGGTAGTAAACCGATCTTGTAATCGGAAACGAAAGCCCACTTTGAATCCTCTTCTGGCATTTCCAGGTCGATGCAGCAGAGAACTGACGGGGATCCGGTGTTACCTATCAAAATGCTTGCTATAACAGGCTTTTGATAGGTCTTTTTATTTTATGAATTTGGTGTGCAGGACCAAGGCGCAGGACCAAATTGCAGTACCAGATGCAGGACCATATTAGTGATTGCTAACAAAATAAAGCTATAACTTATGAAACAGATCGCCGATAATAGAAATTTTAAAAAATAAAATGATAAATATATCTATTTAAGGGCTTTCCCTTATTAACTTGTCCTCTTAATGAGAAGTTAATTCCTCAAGGTGATCACTTGATTAAAGGATTAAAGTCTCTACATTTTGATCTTTCGTTTTCATAATCTTTTATAGCAGTATCCAATTCTGATAAATCTGCTTCTTTTCCCGAAATATATAATTCCATTTGTTTCGCATAGTTTGCTGATTCAATCCGACTATTGAATGAAGCATTACAAAAAAGTATACTTCCAAATTTTTCATAGTCCGTATAATCCCTATTCGCAGCATATTCAGCATTTGCCCTTTTCTTATCTAATGCTTTATATTCCAAATCCTCAATACTAGGTTTTGGACGGAGTAAGAATGCTTTATAGTCCAAGTCCTCAATAGTAGGAAGGAGTAAGGAAGAATTCGCTTGTGCATTTAGATACGCAATAAGACAAACAAAAACAAGAACAACAGCAAATACTCTAATTAACCAAGTGTTAGTTTTATTCATTAATACTTAATAGCCATCTGCCAATAAGAAAGCTGTGCAATTAGTAAGCGTTTCATCTATTCAACAAGCTCGAGTTTATAAACTATATCTTTGCAGTTATTAGCTTTATCCCATTCCCTAGCCCATTCTGTATCTAACATCTTTGCAAACTTTTCTAGACTCGAAACAGTATAAAAAGAATGAGACTTGTGATCATTAATTTTTACTAACTCATAATCAATTACGATTCCATCTCCTTGTTCTTTTACCCATTGCTCAACAGTCTCTTCATAATATTGAAAAGAGCAATCAAAAGTGCAAACTATAAATAACTTTTCCATTAAAAAAGAGAGTTTTATCCCTTCAATTTTAAATCGACTGTCAATCGTATTTAATAGTTATTTTTAAGCAGCATCATATTCCTCATCTTCAAGTTCTCTCATAAATCTTTTATCTAATAAGTAATCGTCTAAAAGCTCTGCTGCCATAAGCATCTCAGAAGCAGGTTCTTGTAAATTTTTATCTAGTAAGTAATTGTCTACAAGGTCTAGATTGTTATTTTCTTTAATTTCTTTATCGCTGTCTAATAGCTCTCTTATGTAGGTATATACAAGCTTTTTGTCGTACCCACTTTCTCTAATTTCTTTCATCATTTCGATTGGAATTTTCATAATCGTCAACCCCTATGTGAAAGCCTATATACGCATACTTACGAAGATATAATAAAAAAGCAAGAAAGAGGAAGGATGGAAGAAGACTTCTATATTTAAATCTTATTTTTAATAATTAATTAATTTTCTCTTTCCATCTCTATTTTCTACTTTATTTATTCTTAATCCAATAAACAAAGCCCATATAAGTGCAAAGACAATTGGTAAGAAAATGATCGCAAGTTTCATCATTTTTTAATCCTGTTATTTGCTCAAAAGAATAACCTTTTAATAAATAGGAAAAAATAGGTACTTATCTAAAAAAGTAGGGTCGAGGTTAGACTGACTGTCAATAAGGTATTTGCTTTCGATGAGTGTAAATAATTTTTTTGCCAAAATACTTGACGATCCATTTCTAATGTATTTATATTAATAGTACACATGTATTACTAAGTAATGACTTTAGGAGGAGCTAGTGTTTGGACTAATTTTTCTTACGGTTATCGTAATGAGTCCCCAAGTGGTTGGTTGCTTAGTCCAGACCGCAGCAGATTAATTTTATTTACAAGGAATAAAAAATCTCCAAGAAATAGTATGAGAATTTTTGCTCATACATATTATGCAAATGATCTTGGTGAGCCAATGGCAATTAAATCATCAACTCAAATGTATTTGGATAATGCTTGGGATAAATGGCATGACCTTCAATTAGAAGGTTGGACTTTTGAAGAACTTGAATTACCTGAATCTGTATGACTAACTTAAATCCAATCAAAAAGAAACTATCAAAAGCAGATAGAAAGATATCTATTCAAGACCCATCAAAATTATTAGCAGAATTTTTTAATGGTGTTGTCATTGAACTTGATGAAGAATATAAATATGACTCATAAAGAATTGATAGATCAAGTTTCCGCAAATTTATTTAAACAAAGTGGAAAGTTAGAAAGCAGAAGATCTTGGTTGGCAATGAGAAATTATCTTGAACAATTAGATACCGAACAACTTAAATCCATGCTTAAGGACCATGGATGATTTAAAAACTTTATTTAGTTTTTATTTTTTTCTTAATTCTCAGAAAACCGTAAGTTGCAAAGCCAACCAAAAACATATCCAAGTAGATATGCCAAGTAGGAAAAATCTGGTGTATTAATTCCATTAACGTTTTATTGCCACTTGCCAATAAGGATAATCTAAATTTGATTTTTCTCTAATCAATTGTAATTTTCTAGAATTTATTTTTACTACTATTCCATCTGTTGGATAGTCACTAAAAAGCTTCCCTTTTAGCCATCGTTTTCTAAATACTTCAACTTGGCTCGTAAAGTTGCATGAAATATCCTGAGGGATCGTGAATCCAAGCTTTGAAAGGCTCTTTTTGGACTCATATTGGTTAAGTGTTGAATTAAGTATTTGAAATGCGCAAAAGCTAAGACTTTCAGTAAATCCTTCTTTAGCTCTTAGAAATCCAGAAGCGATTCTCTGGGAGATATTTGGACTTTGGTTGGGTGCGTATAATTCACCTCTAACTTGAAGAACTCCTCGTAAAGGGAGTTTATTGGGAATGTCTTGGACTTTAATAAGTTTACTAGTAACGTCTGTCCCTTTTCTTGAAATTGCTTTCTCTAAGGTGCCATCCCTATATTGCAAAGCAACAGCACAACCATCAATTTTCGGTTCAATTAATAATCTGGTATCTGCTAATAATCCTTTCAAAAATTCATCTATCGAATCCTTTTCTAATGAAGGTAAAACTAGTTTATTTTTCTTTTTAAAGTAATCACAATCAGGGTTTGTTCTTAATAAATTTTTTTCAAGTTGGTCGAACTGCTTATCAGAGATTAAAGCATTACCATTTCTATAATTATCGTCATACCATTCAATTCGTTCTTCTAAATAAGTCTTCATTTAATACGATGGCTTAAGTTTTTGACTAGGTATCCAACTTGGTTTATCTATGATCCATTTTTCTCTATCTTCATATTTAACAGTCCATAAAAGAAATGAAGAAATTTCTTTTAGATTTATGCCAACCAAATATCTTGTTTTTGGACTTATTGATATAAATCCAAATAATAATATTAATAAAATAAATTTAAACATGCCTTTAATCATTTAAAAACTCAGCGTAATTTTGCGAACTTCTTAATTAATGCAATTTTTATAACCTTCAATCTTTGCCAATTCATCAACGTTCAATCCTGTTTCCTCTAGTAAAGTTTCTCCTATATCGCCCTTATTAAATTTAGTTAATGCTCCTTTAGTTGAGTACTTAATACATTGGTTTTTGTATTTTGCTTCTTTGACAACAGGAGATAAATAAAAACCAAACAAGATGATAAAAGCTCCATAAGTTACAACTTTTCTATGGTTTTTCCACCATTCATAAAATTTATTGGACACGAAAAATAAATAATTAATTTCTATTTTAAATTGATTGTCAACAAATTACTTTAGTAACTGAAGGATTGCTTAATTTATTGTTTTTTCATTAATAGATTTAACCCAAGAATAATATCTTGATTTTCTAATCCTTTGCTCTTTCGAGACTAATCTATCCGCAGATTCTAGGGGTGATTCGCCTTTCTCAACTTTTGTTGTAATAGATATACCGAAACCTTTTGCTTCAATTTTTGCAATGCCACCCTCTAAAAAAAATAAAAAAGACCAACCTTTATTCCATCCTAAATAGAAGGGATTTCGATACATGGCATTCTTCCGAATATACTCCTTAATGTTATTTTCCTTTTCAAGGTGTTACTTGTATACACTATTACCAAATAAGAAGTTTATGGCAGATTATTTCTGGGAAGTAATTTTCGTAATTAAATAATTTTTTTTGGATGAATACTTGACGCCCAAGGGTAGTACATTTATATTAATAGTACAACTGTATTATCTTAATGGCATCAGGAGTAGCTAATGTTCGGACTAATTTTTATAGTGGCAGCCTTATTGACACCCCAACTGGCTGGTTGTTTAACAAAAAAAGTGGTTTATTAATTCTTTTTGAGAGTTATAAGAAATCTCTATCTAATAATGTAAAAATTTATACTCACCTTTTTTATGCAAATGAATTAGGTGAACCAACCCAACTTAAAAATTCAAGACTACTTTCTATTGAGCGTGGTTGCGAAACATGGGATGAATTAGTTTCAGGAGGTTGGCAAATTGTTACTAGTAAATTCCACTAATCATGTTTAAGGTAAATCCTTCAAAATGGGAATATCTAAAAGAATCTGTCCTAAAACGAAAACGTACAAAGATTTGTATTACTTGCAATCACTTTCGCTACAGCACTACAGAAACTTTTGTTACTGTCTTGATATGTCCAAGATACGAAAAACGTATACCACAGGGTGATCATTTACTTAAAGGTTGTGAATATTGGCAAAAAAATAGGACGATTTTTTCCCCTGAAGCATCTTAATTATTCTCTAATTAACCTTCTCTAGGTAGTGATATTTAATTATGTAAACAAAGCATTATTTTATACAACTTAAAAAATTCTTTTTAAGTAATTTTGAAGCATGATTCAATTCTACTTTTCCATATTTTTATTAGTTGTGCTTACATTTTTTGCACTTTTATTAGATGCACCAGAATTAGCATCTTTAATTCAAACATTTTAGAAAATAATAAATCAGCATTTTTACTGATTTACTTTCTTAATAAGTAAGGCGTAGGTTTATCTTGTTGAATAGGAGGGATCTAATGATTGACAGTCCACCAGAGGAGTTAAATTATAAAATTTAAATCTAAATAAAACTAATGCTAAATCTGGAATGAATCTTCTATTTGAGATTCATTCCTTTTTAATTTCTTTCTAAAAAAATGTTAAATTATAAATATTAAATTTTTAAAATAAAAAATCTGTTCATATTAAAATGATTTGATGAAAAAGACTCTTTTAGAAAGTGATTAACTTTACCTGAATCCAAAACCAGTTTTTTGTTCTTCTTTTTCTTCCCATTCATTAATAATTAGTTTTAGTAAACTTTTAAGTTCTAAATTCGAAGCATCAGTATCTTTTTGAAGATTTATACAAATGTTTTTAATTTCCTCATAAGCATTATCAATTAATATTGTTTTTTGATCTGGATTAGCCATAGAATTTTAAAATGCTCCATTACAGTTGAAGCCGCTGCAGTTAATAACCCTAAAAATATTCATTACAAAGTTGTGGAATCTTTCATCATAAAAAAATGCCCAGGTAGTAAATATAGCAAAACCAAAGACAGCAAAAGCAGCATATTGAAGCCAATGTATTCCATAGCTGTCTAATCCATTTTTATCAAAATCAGAATTACTCAATTGTTTTTTACTTATAATAAAAATTTTTTTTTTAAAAGGAGAGTTTGTTTTGAACGGGAGATTTATTTTCTTTAAAACTTTAATGTATTTATTTTTTAAATAAAACCAGGTATTATCCACCCAAAAAAACCGTAGTTTATTATCAAAGCTAAAAAACCAATCATAGCTAATCTTCCATTTGTTATTTCGGCATTTTTCCAAAATTTACCCATGTAGTTCTTTATTTTTTTCGAATTTTTATCTATCAAATAATTTGGTTCTAAAGGTTCCTGCAACCTTTTGATGGCGTATAAAGAGAATTGAATAGTAATTGCGATGATAACAACTATAAAACTAGTAAGAGCATCCATTTTTATATTTCATGTGTTATGAATTAGTAAGCCAAAAAGTAAATGACATTTGTATGTATCAAACATTCCCTTAGTTCTGCTTTATTGACAGAGGAAACCTTAACTTGAATTATTAATGAATGTAACATATTTAAAAAAAATTAGTATGAATTCTTACTATTTCTTTGGATTTAACACTTTTAAAGGCTAAAGTGTTACATTAATGTATCAGTTATATCCTATGACTTTTCTTAATTGAATTGCAGAAAGCTTTAAAATTTGTTTGGTCTAATCAGATAATGTATTTAATTTTTACTAGGAATATACATTAATATAATTTATTTAAATTATATCCAATAACTAGAAATTATTACTTTTGTTTAATTTCAGGAAGGTAAAATTTATTGCCTAATGTATAACCAATCGACATTAGTACGAAACCAATAAGTTGAGGTAAATGAGAATTTGCTAGAGAGATTTTTTCAATCATTTCTCAATCTATAAATTAATATCATAATAAAAAATTTTTAATACCGTAAGTCTATTTTCTTTTTGATTCTTTAATTTCCCCAGATTTTTTTAGTGAATTAACAAGCCTTTCATTTTCTGTTTTTAAATTTTCTAATGCAGATTTTGTGAATTGTTCTTTAGCCTCAAATTTTGCTGAACTTATAACTTTTTTATTAGGGAGTTTTTTCTTCGGTTCTGGGTTCATATTAAACAGGATTTTGAAAATTTTAGAAGTTATTTTTTTTGCATTAGGTATTATTTTTTACAGTTTTCTGGTTAATAATATTTGTTTACATATACAAATTAACCTTTATCTTTTGGGAGCCTTAACCATCCAGAAGTCCATTCTGATTTTAGTTTTGTCCATAGGATCCTTTTAATATCTTTTTTATTTTTGGTAGGAAAAATATCAACCCATCTATCTTCATTTTTACCACCATAAGCTTTAACTTGAAAATGCCTATTACCATTAATAGTTTTTGGTGCTGTCCAACAAAGAGTAGGAGGCCATTTCATGAGAAATTTTAAAAGTTGAAAAAACTAAAGGTTGCTTTGCCCAGTCAAAACTAAACCATAATAAGCAATCGTACCAAGGATAAGAACAATACCTAGTATTCTAATAATCATGCTTTAAAATTTTTAAATTCAAATTATATTAATGAAGTTTCATAAATTTGAGTTGAAGATTTAATATTTTCTAATTTTTCCTTTTTTTATTTCTTACTATGGAGTGGCAGGATTCAGGATGCCATTCGTCCTGAATTTTACCAATAAAATCAAAAATAAATGTATCGGGACATCCAGTTTTTTTTTTGAAGTTCTGAAAGTTCTTCTTTAATAAATTCATATACACTCGTTATTACCCCTAAATTTTCTTCTTGGGAGGGGGCCCATTTTTTATTCTCCATTAATATTTTTTAAATTATTTTCCACAATATCGTAATAGGTTATGTCTCCATAATCAGCATCTGAACAACATAAATCTCCATATAGTTCCTCTAACAAATCGTACGCATCTGAATACTTATCAAAAATTTGAGCTGTTAATTCGTCATCTTTCCCATCAATTCTAATTATTTTGTATGTCATATTTTACTTAGATGCAAAAAGTATTTTTTTATTCATTAGATCATCTTATAAATAAAAATCTTATTTAGGAGTATTAGTTGGGTAAAGCTTCTGAATTTTATTTTTCTGAATTTCTATTTTTCTTCTTTCATATTTTTTTGCCATTATTCTTCTGATAAATAATTGTGGGATAAGCCAAACTAACGCGATAGCTATTGCCATGAAAGCAGGATTTCTCCAAGTTAACCTAATAATCTCTTGTATAAATTCTTGATTGAAAATTTCCATACATTAAATTTTGATGATAAAAATATCTTTGCTTTCTTTTATAAAATCTTTTAAATTTCTTAGTCCATCATAACCTTAAAAAATCTAATAAGGAATTTTATAAATTTTTGCTTTTTCTAGTTAGTTTTCTTTTATATTTGGATTTAGATTAATTTATTATTTTTTAGTTTAGAGATGTCGACTTATCTAATTACAGGATCAAATAGAGGTATTGGATTAGAACTATGTAGGCAAATTCATAAGAGGGGAGATAATGTAATTGCAACGTGTAGGAAAGCTTCAAAAGAACTTAGGGATTTAGGAGTGAGAATTGAAGAGAATATAGAAATTTCTTCAGATGAGTCGATAACAAATTTGTGTAAAAAACTATCTGGAGTTAATTTAGATTGCTTAATTCATAATGCAGGAATTTATGAATTTAATTCTTTCGAAAACTTAGAAAAGAAAAGTATTTTGCGTCAATTTGAAGTCAATGCATTGAGCCCAATATGTATGACTCAATCACTTAAACATCTTTTAAAAAGATCTTCTAAAGTTGCTTTTATCACAAGTAGGATGGGATCTATTGAAGATAATACATCAGGCAGTTCTTATGGTTACAGAATGTCTAAGGTTGCCTTGTCCATGGCAGCAAAATCACTTTCCATAGATTTATTAAGGGAAGATATTTATGTAGCTATTTTGCATCCTGGGTTAGTGAGTACAAGAATGACTGGCTTTACAAGAAATGGCATTAGTCCCGAAGAATCAGCAAATGGCCTTTTAAAACGTATTGGTTCTTTAAATGAAAATAACTCGGGTACTTTTTGGCATGCCAACGGAGAAGTTTTGCCTTGGTAATATCAATAAATTTATATTGAAGAGATTTATATCTTTAATTTATTAAAAAATTTTTAAATTTTTAACGATTTTCTTTCCTTGTTTAATTCTTTTGGTTATCTTTAAGAAAACATTAGTAAAGGAGGTGATTCATTGTCGTATCTACCGAAAAATGCGGTTATCAAAGGGGCCGTGAATTCAGTATCTTCATCACATTCATCGGTCTCTTTTTCTTTGATTAAGAAAAAAGGTTTTATAATCAACAGATTTATATAAATCAGTCACTTAATAATTAAAAGCTCTGCATCTCATGAAGTTGCAGAGCTTTTTTTATGAATTTAAATAATCTTTCAAAATTTAGGCTATCTTTTTTGGCCGAAGTAAATTAAAGCTAAAAAAGATAAAGTGCTTACCAACGCGATTAAGTACCACCCAATTGAGGAGTTGCTAGTTACTTCGTGCATTTATTTTGATTTATCGGATGAATTGATTATTTGAGAGAAAATCACAATGGATATCATTAAAAAAACTAAAAGAATGTAAGTTATGTTCATTTATAGAAAAATGCTAATTATTAAAAAGATTATTCCTAGAACTACAGTAACAATTGCTCCATCTACTAATAAGTCTTTCCATGTATAACTTTTAAGCATCCTTGTTTTATCTTCTTCACTCATAAGGTTCTTTAACCACGTCCAATCTAAAAGCTTTGTCAATGCAACACCAAAAATTAAATGACCGAACAAAATACCAATTAGATCAATTCTAGAAATATCTTTAGTGAGACTCGTAATTATAAAAAAGTCCATTAGCTTTTTTCTTTATTAGATAAGGCTCCACCTTCATCTTTGTATTTTTCCCAAGCTTCACTTATTTTCGCTTTAGAGAAATTTTGTTTTCCCTCAGAGAATTTATTTTTGAGGTTATTTAAACTATTAGTCAGTTCTTTTTTTGTTGGTTCATCAAGAAAGTTTGATGTTAATTTCCACAAATACCAGCTACTAGCTAGAAGAAGAATTAATCCCAGTAATTGCATATTAGTTTTTTCCCATCCTACAACTTTTCAAATGGTTTCGATAAATTAATTTATTTAATACCTGTAGAAATTTTTTTGACCTAAATGAAAATTAAAACTTTAACCAGTGGAAAAATATTCTATCAAGCAGCCATATAGTTAGACCCCCTTCCAGGAAAGCCAACCAATACATCCCATAATCAGAAAATCCCATTTGCTCTTTTACTGTTTTAATTAATTTTTTGTGAGCTTGAATGAGATCTTTCATGAAAAATAAATTTTTAAACCTGCTGATTTTCTTTTATTAAGAATCCCTTACCGTAACAAGATAAACAGGTTTTAGTTTCATCTAATGAAATTCTTAGAAAACCTGCTCCATTACATCTAAAGCAATTTACTTTAGAAGTTGAGTAAAGTTTTGACTTGATTTTAGCAGCACGGTTTAAGTAAGAAACAGTTTCTTTACGACCGTTAGCTTGAGCAGCTTTATTTAAAAGCTTTTTATAACTGACTTTTAGTTCTTGGATATTCATCTTTTGAAAGAAGCAAGGGTTCTAATACAGGGAAAATGGTTGTTTATATAATTAAAAAAACTAGTAATTTTCCGTTTATATTTCTGATCAGATCTCTTATTGAGATCTAAATAATATAACTAGGATTTGCTTTATATGTTTAGTATCTTGAGTATTCACTTCTATATTTAATAAAAATTTTATATTTGACAAATTAAAAAATTTTGGGCGAACATTCAAGAAATCATTATTTCGTTCTAGAAAGGTATTTTTGAAAATTTTGTGGTTTAAAAAATTTGTTATCTCTAATAAATCATCCAGCCTTTTTGAGGTTTTTTACTAAAAAATCATTTTCATTGGTAAGAACTTTGAGCTTAGATTTTTCTAACTCTTTTCTGATTTCGGGGTTTAAATCCTTTTTTGTCTCATTTAGATTCATAAGATTTGTTCTTAAAATTATTTATAAAGACATTTGAGATAATAGTGATCCCAAAAAAAATTTGTGGATAGTTTTTTCTTAAAAGAAGATAATATTTTATTTTGCACATAGAAATTCAAATTTAATCAACATATTGTGGAAAACCCTGTTGAAAAACGCTTAAAAAGTGGATAACTCTTCGGGAGCATTATCAAAACAAGCTTTTCTGGAAAAAATTTTAAGTATTAATACTTCATCAAAAAAATAAAATATAGTTTAAAAAGTAACATAATCTCTTGTTATAACTGTGGGATCATTACTTTTTAAAAAAGATAAATTTTCTATACCAGAAGTTCATTTTGATAAAAAATTCAAGAAGTTTTTTCTTCATCATGTATCAAATTGAAAATTAAAGTGAAGAAAAATCAATCTAAACTTGAAATTTTTAATTTTTGTCATAGCTCATTAAAAAATTATTTAATTCGGTTTTCTCTATGGCAACACTTCCCAAAAGCAAGATTAATCAAATAGGTTTGTATTAGTTAAATATTTAAAATGACAGAAGAAAAAAAGGATTCAAAAAAATGTTCTGGAAAGAAAAACATTATGTTTGCCTATGGTTTTATACAACTGGGTTCTAGTTTTGTATCAGCAATAGCTTTAGCTGCAATCGCTTTTGGATTCTGTTCAATAAAAAAGGAATCTAAACTTTTTAATAAATGTGTTGCAGAAATAATTGAAGATGGTGTTACCAATTCTGAGGCTGTAAGGTATTGCAATGGGGGCAATTAAAACCCTCTCAGTTTATCAAAATGGATTCAACTTGTGATTTGATTATTGATTCTTTAAAAGAAGAGCCAATTGGAGAAACTGTTCATTTTATTTGGTTCATAACAGATATTGGCATTGTTGCCCTTTTTAAAAGAGAGGAAAACTTTGAAACTTATAGTTCGAATGTTGAAATTGAGGCAAATAAAATTGCTTTAGACATAACCAAAGAAGAAAAAGAGTACCTCAAAATAAAAGAGAGACAGCTTTTCTTGTTTTATTCATAATCTAGGATTTAGTTCTTGATTTAGTAAGATGGCTCAAGGTTAAAGGCCTGCTCCTTAATATTGTTTTCGCTAATTAATTCATAGGTTAGCTCTTTATTTAGGGCATTTATATAAGATGTATAAAGTTTTCCCCAAACAAATTCAAATTCATCTTTACTTAAATTCTTGAAAAGAATTTCTCCTTTGAAGTAAATGTGATAAGAATCATTCATCATGGAAAATTAATCTTATCCTTTTTAACGCAGTGAGATATGTATGTAGTATTAGGTGCTACTAAAAAGATATTTATATTTGGAATTCAAATACTTTTAGACTATCCTTGTATTCATTTTTTGTTTTTTGAATAATCCGACTGTCTCATCAAGATCCATACACGGCTGAATACTTATATCCATTAACCTTCTCCAGGGATGCCATTGCTTCCAAATTGTCTCAAGAGAATCTGCACTTACTACAGAATGTCCAATCCCATTTTGAACCATAAAAATCCAAGAATGAACCTCATAGTTTTCAGGTCTGTTTTGGGGACCACCTGATTCGTACCAATTAATTAGCATTTCGGCCCCTTCTTCTTGATCCTCGCCATCTGTAAATTCGTAGGAAATTAAATACCTTTGCATATAGATATTATTAAAATCTCTAAACTATTTTAACTCTAGATTTAGATATTGCCTCCCAATTTAATTAATGCTATGAAGTTTATAGAAGTGATTGTTTTAAATGACCGAAAGATTTGGGAAAATTAAAAAGAATATTTTGACTAATTTATCTTTTATAAATAAGACAATCTTGAAGTATTTTCAAAACCATGATCTGTTCGTATAGTTCCAGTTAACAGATAAAATTTGATACTTTTTAAAACACAATAAATTAGTTAAAATTATGATGCTTATGCAATTTTAATGAAAAATAAAAAGGATAATAGTGATCCAATTGATAGTTTAGAGTATGAAAAAGTTCTAGAAGAAGAAATAATTAATTCATACGAAAGTAAATTTCAGAGAGATACAGAACCAGACAAAAAAAAGGTTAAATTTTACAGGCTTAAAAGAACCCCATTAGAGATAGTAAATAGATTATTTTTCTTTTTCTTTATTGGAAGTTTTCTTTTCTCTTTGTTTTTAGCTTATTCAGAAAGTAAGTTGTGGTTCATACTTTATTTAATAAGTGCATTATCATGTATCTTTTATACTCCTAATAGAAAAGCACTTAAAGAGTTAATAGCAGCATGGCCAAATATAGAGGACCTTATTAAAGGGAGGAGTTTATGGAGAAAAGGCAAGTAAATAGATTATGAAACCGTTGAGTTCATTTAAAAAGTGGTTATTAAATATTCTTGTGCCATACATAGAGGGCACCAATAAGAAAAAAGAGGATAAAAAATGAGTCTATTAAAGTTTGGAATTATTGTCGAAATATTTTTATTGGCATTAGTTTTTTTATGGGTTAAGAAACTAAATAGTAAAGAAGCTAGACAACCCTCTCTATCAAAAAAGACGATAAAAAATCTTAAATTTTAGAATTTTCAACAATAAATAAGTAATCGCAACACAGAAATAAGTTTTCTCTAAAAAATTATTTATTTTTGGCTCTCACTTTGTGTATGAAATCGGTTAGAACATCAATATTGTTTCTAATTAATATGGTTTCCTCCATCCAAGGTCTTGCTCCAATAACCAATCCATTAAATAGTGTCTTAGTAGAAAAGAAACTAATAAATGTTGATCAAAAGTTCATTCAACTCGTTTCTCTAGCGGAAGGGTTACCTCGCACAGAAGTTATTGAAAGTGGAAGGAATTATTGGAGAGGCGTTTGTAGAAGCTTGATTTTTAGATTTCCAGATGACCTTGAAATTCTTAAGCTCGATGTCAGAAGTTATGTAGACAGATCTAAAGGAATTATTCAAATAAGATCTGCAGCAAGATTAGGTCAATCTGATTTAGGGGTTAATCTGAGAAGAGTTGAATATTTGTTCAATCAATTAGAGAAATTTTAATTAATCTCTTTTTTATAAATTTAAGGTTCTTTTTACTAAATAGTTGTGCTTTAATTCATAAGAATATTTGAAATGCCATGGTAAAAATAATCTTAGTTGGAATTATTGTTGCGCTTGTATATTCACAGCCTGAACTTCGTTTAACAGTTGCTGATTGGTTAAGGACAGCTTCTGATTTTCTAATTGAATCTGTCCAAGTAAAACCTTGAATTAAATTTTAATGAAGCATTAAATAAGACCTGAGACAGAGATCATTTGTTTAATGCATACAGCTACGAAAATAAATATTATTATCCTGCTTAATATATATTTCACTTAAACAAATAAATAGTTTTAGGAACATAATAGAAAATTTTTTTGAAATTTTTGAATAGTTAACGATAATAAGGGATATGAAGCTTAGATTATTTGAGTTCTATTTTATTAAAGACTATTTAAGGCCTTGGTTTGGTCTTATTTATTCTTTATTCTTTCTGTTTTTTTTAGGTGCAATTGGCTATCGAATAACAGAGGGATGGGAATGGAGCGATTGCTTATGGATGGTACTTATCACAATAACCACAATTGGTTTTGGGGAAGTTCAACCTTTAAGTCCTGAAGGCAGGATCGTAACTGTTCTGGTAATCGTTGGCGGATTGATCTTTATTCAATTTACCTTTCAAAAAGCTGTTAGATTATTCGAATCCGGCTATTTTCAAAGAGTAAACGAATTACGTTTTAAAAGACTTCTTAGAAAAATGGAAAATCATGTAATTTTGTGTGGATATGGGAGGGTAGGTCAGGAAATATCTAACCAAATAAAGACGCAAAATATTCCAATTATTGTGGTTGAGAGCGATGAGGATAGAAAAAAGATTGCTGAAGAAAATGGTTTAGAAGTACTTTGTGCTGATGCGACTCTTGATGAGACTTTAAAATTGGCAGGATTAGAAAAATGCAAAAGTTTGGTCGTAACTTTACCTAATGATGCTGCTAATTTATATGTAGTTTTAAGCGCTAAAGGGATAAGAAGTTCAATAAGAGTAATTGCAAGAGCAGGAACTGAAGAAGCTGCAAATAAATTGAGATTAGCTGGAGCAAGTATAGTTGTAAGCCCTTATATTGCAGCAGGAAGAGCGATGGCATCAATGGCTTTAAGACCAATAGCTATTGACTTCCTTGATCTGCTTGCAGGAAGTGAATGTGAAATTGAAGAATTTGAATTAAGTAATGATATTAGTCTTTTTGAAACAGCAGAGAAAAGATCACTCTCTGAACTTGGAATAGGTAAAAAGAGTGGCGCAAAAATATTAGCTATTAAAGAAAATGAAAAATTGTTCACTAATCCAGGAGGGAACTTTATACTTCAGCCAGGTCAGGTATTAATAGCTTTTGGTAGTCAAGAACAACTAAATATTTTAAACGGATTATTAGGAAATCTTGTCGTAGCGGTAGAACTATTAAAATAGATATATCAAAATAATTTGATATAAATCTTTCAATACATGTCAAGTTATCATGACTTTCATATACCTTTAACCCCTCTTAAAGTCTTTTCCAATATTTAATAGTAGATTTGTAGAAATATTCTTTTTTTAATGGAAGAGAAATTAACTCTTTTCAAGAATCGTAAAAGATTCGGAATTGAAAAAAATATAGATTTAATCTTTAAAAATACAACCCTAGCCTTGTCTAGTCTTGTTGCAATAGTACTTTTTGGAATTATTTTAGTAGTCTTTTTTCAGTCATTTGAATCCTTTTCAAGGTATGGCTTAAATTTTCTAGTAACTTCTGAATGGAATCCAGTAAAAGATGAATATGGAGCTTTTACAGCAATATATGGGACATTAGTTACTTCTCTTCTTTCATTATTGATTACTATCCCTTTAGGTGTTGGAACTGCGATATTTATTACAGAGGATTTTGTTCCGAAATTTGTCAGAGAAATAGTAGGTTCATTTGTTGAATTACTAGCAGCTATACCATCTGTCGTATTGGGATTATGGGCGATATTTGTTATGGAACCTTTCTTTAGAGAGTTTTTTGTTTTTTTACATAAATTCTTTGGTTGGATTCCTTTATTTAGTTCGGAGCCTGCAGGTCGGAATTCACTTTTAGCGATAATAATTTTAGTGGTAATGCTTTTACCAATAGTGACCTCGATAGCTAGAGATAGTCTGAATCAAGTTCCCAAAAAGCTTAGGAATGCTTCCTATGGAATTGGTGCAAGTAGATGGAAAACTATATTTTCGGTAATTTTGCCTGCGGCATTATCAGGAATTATGGCAGGTGTTCTATTGGCGTTAGGCAGGGCAATGGGTGAAACCATGGCTGTCACGATGATTATTGGAAATTCTAATGTATTTAGTTGGTCACTATTATCTCCTGGATATACCATCTCTTCTATGCTTGCAAACCAGTTTGGTGAAGCCGATGGAAGTCAGGTCTCATCACTTTTTTATGCGGCTTTTGTACTAATGATCCTATCTTTAGTGGTTAATATCTTTGCTCAATGGCTAGTTAAGAAATTTAGTCTCAAATATTAGATGATTATGAATTCTCTTTATTACCAGAAAAAACTATCACGAAATGTAGGAGATAAATTCTTTACTTCTTTATCAGTTTTTTGTGCACTCATTGCAATTCTTCCTTTGATTTTTGTTGTTACATATATTCTTATTAAAGGGGGAGCTCAAATCACACCAGAATTATTTACTTTAGAACCAAATCCTCCTGGAGATGATTTAGATGCGGGAGGAATTAATCCTGCATTAATTGGGACACTAGTTATTACAACTATTGCTTCAATTATTGCCATACCAGTAGGTGTTGGCGGAGGCATATATCTAGCTGAATATTCTAAAGGTGGTGCTTTTTCAAAATTTATTAGATTCGGAGTTAATGTTTTAGCTGGTGTTCCTTCAATAATTGCAGGTGTATTTATTTATGCCTTAATCGTTTCAACAAAAATTTTATTTGGCAGTATGTACAGTGGTTTTGCAGGAGGTATGGCTCTTTCAATATTGATGTTGCCTACAGTTATAAAAACTACTGATGAAGGTTTAAAGTTAGTACCAAATGAATTAAGGTATGCTTCTCTAGGCATAGGAGCAAGTATGTATACAACAATATTAAAAATAACTTTACCCACAGCATTTAGATCTATTGCTACTGGGGTTGTGCTTGGAATCGCAAGGGCTGCAGGCGAAACAGCACCTTTGATATTTACTGCTTTATTTTCTTACTACTACATAGTAGGTTTTGAAGATTTGTTTTACGAGATGGGCTCATTAGCTGTCTTGATATATAATTTTGCCCTTGAACCTTATGATGCACAGAATAAACTAGCCTGGGCGGCTTCCTTTATTCTTGTCATATCAATACTAAGTGTTAATATTTTTTCAAGGATATTTGCCGCTTTTACTGAGAAAACTAAGAGGGTATGAAATGATTAAAAACACTGAAAAGTCGCAAAAGAAAAACATTTTATCTCTTGAGGATGTTTCTATTAGTTATGGCACTTTTGAAGCGGTAAAAAATGTTTTTTTAAATTTTAAAGCAGGAGATATAACTTCACTCATTGGCCCTTCTGGTTGTGGTAAATCAACCGTTCTTAGAGCTTTGAATAGAATGAACGATTTAATCCCTAATTGTTCGTTAAAAGGGACAGTCCTCTTTGATGGAACTAATATCTATGACAAAAGAGTAGATCCAGTTGAAGTTAGAAGAAGAATCGGAATGGTTTTTCAACAACCTAATCCTTTTCCAAAATCTATCTACGAAAATATTGCATTCGGAGCAAGAATCAATGGCTTTACGGGAGATATGGATGAATTAGTGGAAAGTTCCTTGAGAAAAGCTGCTGTATGGAGTGAATGTAAGGATAAATTAAATGATAGTGGTTACTCTTTATCTGGTGGACAACAACAGAGATTATGTATTGCTCGAACCATCGCAATTGAGCCTGAAATAATTCTCATGGATGAGCCATGCTCAGCTTTAGATCCAATCTCTACTTTGAAAATAGAAGAGACGATGCACGAACTTAAGAAGAATTACACAATAATAATCGTTACCCATAATATGCAGCAGGCATTAAGAGTTAGTGATATGACTGCTTTCTTTAATGCAGTTGAATACGAAGATGGTGATGGAGGGAAAGTCGGCTATCTTGCCGAATTTGATTCTACTAAGAAAATTTTTAACTCTCCAAAAGAAAAAACTACTCAGGAATATATATCAGGTAAATTTGGTTAATTTATAATTTTTACCTTTAAAAGAATAATTTTTACTTTTTAAGAAAGCTTAGGGGTAGACAAACAGTATAAATACCTATATAGTTATCTCGAATTAGTAAGTTTATCTTTGAAAAACTACCCTTTTATACCTTTCTTGATTTTTGCAGGGGCTCTCATAACAACTGCAACAATAGGATTGCCTGTATTTACTTCATAATTTAAGAGTATTTCTATTCCAGGTAATCTTATGGTTTCAATAATAAATAAAGAATTAATTGGAAGTCCTCATAAAACCTTAATAAAGGGAAATTTATTTGACTTTATAAAAAAAAGAGAGAATATGAATCTGTGTGGGAGTAAAAAATCTGTATTAAAACCATTTTTAAAAGTGGTTAATTTCTAATTCATTTATCATGGATAAAACTAAAGAACAGTTAGAAAAATTAAGAGAAGTAGCAGAGGCATCTCTTACAAAAACGGATGAACTTCAAAAAGTTCTTGCTCAAATCGAAGCTTTAATGTCTAGAGAAGAATCACAAACATTATCAAAGAAGAAATAATTATTTAAAAAAAATTTTTTAGTTTTTGTACTTTTAATTACACCTCTACAATTCCGTTGTAGTTATTAATTGGATATGCAGAACCCGTTCCAAAGTTTTCTGTTAGGTCTCGGGGTCTTACCTTCTTTAAGTAAAAGACCTCTTTAATTTGTTTGTTTTTATTATATTTTTATAAACTGCTTGTTTAGTTGATTACTTTATAGATTTCTTTCAAGCAGACATTTACATCGAAAGATTCAGTATTTACAACTTCTAATCCTGTTTTTTCTGTAACTTCAACAGTTGCATTGCATTCGTCTTGTTTAAGAGCCATGTAACTTGGCTTTTTATTTTCCACGTCTAGTTCAACACTTGATTCGGTTTCTTCCTTATATTGCTCCATTACTAGTGTAAGTGCTTCTATTTCAACGGAAAAATTATCATTCGCTTTTACCAGAAATGGCATGAAAAGAAATGGAAATAAAATCAAGGCTATTAATTTTTTCATTTCTATAAAATGTGTTTATTTTTTTTATAACGTGGATTGTCTGCTAAAGAAAGGGCCATTAGTTGTATAAATTTTTATTATTTATTTCTACTAGTAGAAAATTGATTGGTAGCAATAAAATAATTGATAAAAAAAATAAACGAGACTTTTAAGTATAAATTGGTATATCTAAATGAAAAATTTAAGTCAATTCACTAGGATTTTTCTTAAGATTTAATTTCGATAATTTCTTCCTCAGAAACAATTGCCCATTTTTTAAATGACTTTTTGCAAGGATATCCGCCCGTTAAGTCTCCAAATGAAGGTAAAAATAAAGTATTTTTATTCTTATCCATTGCAAAGCACCTGAAAGATAATTTATCTCCTTTGTTTTTTAAATAGATTTTTGGATGATAATGTCCACAAATATTCAATGATTTATTATCGCCTAAATCAACTGGTTCATGGCTAAAAGTGATATTTTTAGTTTTTTTAATATCAAAAATTTTTATGTTTTTAATATCACAACCTACATCGTGATTTCCGAGTACTAGTTCAACCTTAGTTTTTAATAGTTCAGGAAGATCCTCAACTTTTTTTTTAAGAGTTTTATCTATTGAATATTTACTGTGGAATAAATCTCCCAATATTATTAACTTTTCAGGACTATATTTTTTTACAATTTTTTTTATTCTTGCGAAATTGTTTTTATCTGAATTATTAGTAAGAGGTATACCATTTTGCTGAAAATACTCGGCTTTCCCAAGGTGAATATCGCATATTAACAACTCTTTTGTTATCGGTAGAAATAACGCTCTTGAAGGAAGCATCTCTAACAATGTATCTTCCCAACAAAATTTAAAAGAACTTTTTTTCATTTAATCGCTATATTTTTTTATAAGTTTTTCTACTCTTTTTTCTATTGGCTCATTGCTTAAAGTATTTTTAAGTCTTTCAACTAATAAAGGGAAAGCAAAAGGAGTTGGAGTTCTTATCTCATTTAATAGCATTTTTAAATTTTTTAATCTTTCTAATGATCTAGATATTCTTTTATTTTCTAATTGATATTCTTTAACTTCTTGATGCGATTGTTTTATCAAAAGATGGCCTTCTTCATATTTTGAAAAGACATCGTAGAAAAGACTTGAACTTATTTGAAGTTGGGAAGAAGTTTTTGTTTTGGTTGGATTATTTTGATTTACTAGTCCACTTATTTGGGCAATATTTTTAAATCTTCGTTTTGTTAATTCTGAAAAATTAATTGCATTTTCTAGATCTTCTTCTAATTTTTTGTTATTCAAAAAGTAATCAGCTTCTTTTTTTATTATGGAAAAATCATAATCTTCTGCAGTAGTTAAGCTGAATCCAAAATCATTAGCAGTAATACTAAATGTAGATTGTTTTAATTTTGCTAATCTTAAAGCCCACAGAAATGCAATTCCTTCATTTACAAATTTGCCATCAAGTGTAAAAACAAAAAGATTTGATAAATCCTTGGTTTTATATATTTCTATAAGGAATTCATCTTTCTTTGGAATATTTGAAAGAACTTTTTGTTTCTTCAATATTGGACGTAATGAATTGAGTTCAGGATTTAAGTAATCATAAGTTTCTAGTTCGTTGCATATATCTATTTCTTTTCTCAAACTCTCACAAAGTAGATCAGAAATTGCCATTTGACCTCCAACCCATGCAGGAATTAGAGAACTTTTTTTTGTTGATTTTTTAACGTATAAAATCATATCTCTTATTCTTACAAATTGAAGCATTTTGCCGGCAAAGTAAAATGTATCCCCGGGATTTAATTTTGAGGCAAAATTCTCCTCTAAATTACCTAAAGATTTACCTTTCATATATTTGACATTCACAAATTTGTCACTTGCAATTGTCCCAATATTGAGCTTATGCATTCTTATTAAAGATTTGTCTTTTACAAAATATTTAAAGTTTTCATTATTATTTTGTGATTCTTCTTTAACTATCTTTTTATATTTTGGGTATGCTTTAAGACATTTTCCTCCATATTCTAAAAAGTCAAGACACCAATTCCAATCTTGATCTTTTAAGTTTCTATAACTCCAGCAATTTTTAATTCTTTCTTTCTCAATTTTCGGATCAAAGCCATTTCCACATGCCAAACTTATTAGATGTTGTAGAAGCACATCATAAGATAATTCAGGAAGTCTAATTTCCTCAGATATACCACTTTTTATTATTCTTCTCATTGCACTAATCTCTAATAACTCTAAAGAATTAGTAGGCATAAAAATTATTTTTGACTTTCCACCTGGTCTGTGAGCACTTCTTCCTGCTCTTTGGATAAGTCTAGCTAAATTCTTTGCACTACCAATTTGAACTATTTGATCTACAGGTTGGAAGTCAACTCCTAAATCTAACGAGCTGGTGCAGACTACCCATTTTATTAATCCGTCTTTAACCCCTTCTTCAACTCTTTTTCTATCTTCTTTATCGAGGGAGCCGTGATGAAGTGCAATTTTGTCTTCCATCTCTGGCAGAAAAAATTTAAGACATTGATACCATCTTTCAGATTGGTTTCTTGTATTGGTGAATAATAAAGTGCTTTTATTTTTATCTAGGATTTTTAAAAGTGAAGAATGACTTCTGATTCCTAGATGGCCACTCCATGGAAAGGTCGTTTCTTCCTCTGGTAAAACGCTTATAATTTCTATCTCTTTTTGAATATTTGTACTTATAATTTTGGGTTTAATAGTGCTCATCCCAACTATTGCTCTCGCTGCTTCTTCAATATTTCCAATAGTTGCAGACATTGCCCAAATTTGTAAATTTTTTATATTGCCTCTTAGCCAACTTAAAGATAACTCGCACTGGTTTCCTCTTTTACTACCCATCAATTCATGCCATTCATCAATAATTATTGATGACAACTCCTTGAACAGATTATTAGATTCTTTATTAGAAAGTATAAGAGATAAAGACTCTGGAGTCGTAATAAGAATATTAGGTGGATTAGCTAGTTGCTTTTTCTTTTCATATGGGGTTGTATCCCCGTTCCTAATTTCAACAGTAATTTCTTTATTAAAATGCAAAGCTGCTAATTGTATGGAATTTTTTAGATCTCTACTTAGTGCTTTTAAAGGGGTTATTAATAATATATTCACACTTTTATTATTTTTGGGATCTTCTATCTTTGACAAAGGTCCCATTAAGGCAGCATAAGTTTTGCCGCATCCAGTAGGAACTTGTATTATTCCACTTTCTCCATTTAAAAATGCTTCCCAAGATTCTATCTGATAGGGTAGTGGCTCCCATCCATTTGTGGAGAAAAACTGTTCAATTTTGGAAATTAAATTATTTTGCTTATTATTTTGCTTATTATTTTTCGTTTTATTTTTCATGATATTTTTTTCATTAGTTCATAAGCATTCTCTAGGCTATCTGCATCATTAATTTTTTTATCTTTTCTCCATTTTGTTATTCTTGGAAATCGTACTGCTATGCCTGACTTATGACGTTTAGAAATTTGTATTTTCTCAAAAGATATTTCGAATACCATTTCTGGTTTTAACGATCGAACAGGACCAAATTTTTCTATTGTATTTTTTCTTATCCATTTATCTAGCTCTTTTATCTCAATATTCGTTAAACCAGAATATGCACTTGCAAATTTAATTAATTCTTTGTCTTTCCATAATGCAAAACTGTAATCTGTATACAGACCAGCTCTTCTACCGCTACCGCCCTTAGCGTAAATTAGAACAGCATCCAGTTGCATAGGATCAACTTTATATTTCCACCAAATACCTTTCTTTCTACCAGAGGAGTATTTAGAAGTCTTTTTCTTAATTATTAATCCTTCAGTATTATTTTCTCGAGATTTTTCTTTATAAGTTAAAGCATCAGGCCAATCTTTAGGAAAGATTAAATCACATATTTTGAAAATATCGGAGATATTATTCTCAGTTTTAATTTTCCATTTTGAAAAATATTTTTCTAACTTTATTCTTCTATTTTCTAATTTAATTTCTCTTATATCTCTCCCATTAATCTCTAAAAGATCATAAGCAATAAAAATAATTGGATATTTTATTTGGATTGATCTAGTAGGAGACTTTCTATTTATTCTTTTTTGAAGTAAAGAAAAATCAAAGGCAATTTTTTCTTTAAAATTCCAAACTAATAATTCCCCATCAAGAACAAAATCATCTTTTATATGAGACATTTTCTCTACTAATTCTGGGAAAGATTCATTTACTAATTCTTGCCCTCTTGTCCATAAAGAAACATTGCCTGATCTTTTAATTAATTGCATCCTTATACCATCGTATTTCCATTCAAACTGAAAATCATTTGTTGAATTTTTGAAGATTTTATCTTCAATAGTATTTGCTAGAAGAAATGGAAATGGTTTGGAATTTAACTCTTGAAGATTGATATTCTTGTTAATCAAAAATTCATATGAATCAATTGAAGGTTTAAAATCACCCATCAACCTATGAGAAATAATCTCTTCCTCAATATTAATTAGTTTTGATATTGATTTTGTGATTAATCCTATAGAGACACCTACTCTAAAGGTTCCTGTAAGAATTTTATTAAAAATTAGATGGTTATCTTCAGGTAATGTTTCCCAAAGATTTTTAATTTCTAAATTTTTCTCCTCCTCATTAAGTTTTGATAATCCAGGTATTGTTTCGCTTAGTAATTCATTGAGACTTATATCAGATAATTTCTTTTTTCTAGAATTAGTTTTATTTTTAAGTAATAACGTTATTACCTCAGCAGAATCACCAACTTTTAAATAACATGTATCAATTAACCATTGAGGATATTCATATATTTGAGAAAAAAGATTTTTTAAATATCTTCCACTAATAAATCTCTTATTACTTTTTCCAGTTAGTAAATATATTGCCCATGCATTATCTATTGGATCATTGGATAAAAAATAATTCTTTAAAACTTCAATTTTATTATTGGTACTATTAAACGAATCTAGATCGCTAAATAATTCTGAAAATTTTTTTAAGCTCATATTTATTTACCGAATAAAAGGATATTTATTGATTCCTTTTCAACTAAATATCTACTTAAGGCTTCACTATCTCCATGATGAAAAAATACATTTTTTGCTTCAGACTTTTTTACTAATTCCAGAATTCCATCCCAATCCGCATGATCAGAAATTGCGAATCCTTTATCATAGCCTGATCTTTTTCTTAAAGCTCTTATTGACATCCATCCACTCGCGAAAGCTGTTTGAATGTTTTTGAAATTTTTTAAATAAGAACCCTTGCTTAAAGATGGTGGTAATAATATTAGACTTCCTTTAAGTTCATCTATCTTTTTTTTATTTTCAATTTTTATAGTATCTTTAATATCAATTCCAAGTTCCCTATAAATATTGTTCATTTTGTGAATACTGCCATGGGAATAAATATTGCCTTTAAAATTTGTTTGACTAATTTCGTTTAACAATCTCTGAGCTTTTCCAAGTGAATAGCAGAAAAGTAAAGAAGTTTTTTCTGGTGAATTAGTTATCCATTTTGAAACATCATTTGCTATTTTATTTGATTCATCCCACTTAAATATTGGCAAACCAAAAGTACATTCGCTTATTAAATAATCAGTTTTTACTATCTCATATTGTTTGCAAGTCTGATCTTTTTGAAGCTTAAAGTCACCTGAAATTAGCCATTTTTCTTCAGCAAAAATAAACCTTATTTGACTAGATCCAAGGATGTGACCTGATGGATGAAAAGAAATATTAATGCCATTTATCTTAAATTCTTCTCCATATTCAAAAGTCTTAATTTTGATATTAACTCCAACTCTTTCTTTAAGAAGTATCGCAGTTTCCTTAGTAGAAATGTATTCTTCACAGCCAAATGTAAAGTGATCAAAATGAGCATGAGTTATTAATGCCTTTTTTACTGGCTTGCTTGGATCAATCCAAACATCAGCAAGTTCACAATAAAGATTTCCATCTTTATATCTAATTAAATATTCTTGTTTAGTTCTCAAAACTACATCTCTTACAATGAAGTTAATTTAGCTAATTATGCCCACGCTTGTTTTGATAAAGCTATGGCTGAAATTGTTAGTAAAGCAATAACTACAAATTTGTTACTCCAATTAATCATGAATGAACTTATTTTATTGAAAGAAACTCTATTAGATGTCACAATCTTTTTTTTATTCATGATGTGATGATTTTCATTATTTTCTAAGTAATTTAAATTTTTAATCTCATTTATTAATTTAGATTCGCAAGTTGAGAGTTTTTCCACTTGATTTAATAATTCAATATCTTCTGGCCTTAATAAAGAATTTAATTCTTTAATTTGTCTTTCGTTTTTCATAAGAAATTCATTAACTATCTCATCTGTCCCTAAACCCTTCTTGATATTTAAAAGAATATCTTCTCTTTCCCAAGATTTTTCAAGAGAATTTAAAATTTTGCTTATGCTCATTTAAGTATTTTTACTTATGATAAATTATTACTTTTTTCTTCTGTGGATTATTACTTTAAGTAATTAAAAAAAATTATTTTTATTTAAGATTTACGAATAAGTCTGTTAGCAAAATATTTTATCTTTGCCTTTTCTACTATTTCTTTTGAACTACTTTGGGTTTTAACTTTATTTAAATTGATCACTTCATCTGACACATTTTTGCCCGTTTCAAAATAATTTTTAATTTTTTCTAATTCTTCTTTATTTAATCTTTTTGTTGCACCTTTTGCATTGATTCCAAGTGTCTTGCAGGCTAATAATATTCTATTACTTTCGACATTAAGATCTTTGGCAATACTGAAAATAGGAGTTTTGATAGACATTATTTTCTTTACTATGAAATTTATTATTTATAGTATATTTATAAGTTAGAAATTAAATATATTTTTAATTATTATTAATTTTAAAAACTTTTTTAATTAGGCTACTTCATCTTCAAAGTTATTTAAATCATTAAACTTCTTCTTCATGGTTGGATTATTTCTAGTTAATTTCTTTACTGTCAAATCTTGAGATTTGCTGTCAGCAGATAAAAGATGTTTTTTTGAGAGAACTAAAGCCTCTTTAGTTTTTTGTAAATGGGTTATTGATTTATCAATTTCTGTAATTGCATCATTAAATCTATCCTGGGCAAGTGAAACATTTTTACCAACTGCATTTTTGAATTGCTCAAGAGTACTTTCAAAATTAGTTATGTCAAAATTCTCACGTTTCATTAAATCAATTTGTGATTTGTATTTTAAGGTTTCCATAGATGCATTTCTCAGCAAAGAAATAATGGGCAAGAAAAATTGAGGTCTTATTACATACATTTTTGGGAATCTATGAGAAACATCTACTATGCCAGCATTATATAGTTCACTATCTGGTTCTAGAAGGGATACGAGAACTGCGTATTCACAAGATTTTTGTCTTCTATCTTTATCTAATTCTTTTAAAAAATCTTCGTTTTTTCTTTTATTAGTTCCATTTAAACTTTCATTCTTCATCTCGAACATTATGGATACGACTTCGGTTTTATTTTCATCAAATTCTCTAAATATATAGTCACCTTTACTTCCTGAAGTGGCATCATTATCCTTTTCGAAATATGAGTTTTTAAATGCAGAGGCACGATTCAGATTGAATTGAGTTTCGCAATGGATTTCTAATGTTTCTCCTATCATCTTTGTAGATAATCTAGATTTCATTTCTCTCAACTCCTGAATAGTCAGGTCCCTTTCACTAATTTTGCTTTTAAACTTTTCTTCAATTAATTTTTCATTAATTGAATGTTCAAGCTTCATCTTTTCAATGGAATTTGTTAAAGATGAGTTTTCTTTTTCTAAATTAGTAACAGCTTCACTAATTTTGTTTTTTAAAGATAATTCTGAAATTAAAGACTGGTTTTTAATTTCGTCTTTCAACTTGCTTAATTCATTATTCAATGAATTAATTTTATTTGTTGCTTGATTTTTTAAATCATTAAGGGAATTTGTTTTCTTTTCTTCAGCTATTTTTAATTTAGATTCAAGAGTTTGGATTTCAGACTCTTTAATCCGATTCTGCTCCATTAACTGTATTTTTAACTCACGTTTTAAAATTTCCAAAGCTTTTTGATTATCTTCTTCAGCCAAGATAAGTCTTTCTTTTATTTGTTTATTAAATTCTTCGTCTTTTATCTGACGAAGTATTTCTTCAAAGCTGCTGGGATCAATTCGGAAAGTTTTGCCGCATGAAGGACATTTAATATCTTTCATTTTTATATAACAAAATTAATATTAGAAAGAATTTAATATTCGAATTATGTAAAAAGAATATTATTCTTGACTAAGAATAAACAATGAACCAATATTATGCATTAAAAAATAAAGTAATTACGCAATAAGAGTTATATTAATCCTGATTCCTTAAGAATGTTTATTTTATTTGCTAATTCTATATCTGCAGAAGATATTGAGCGGTCTAAAGTTTTGTGCGATGAAACTGTGTAACCACTGTCATCAACAAATTCGTCTTCCCCATCTTTTAAGTGGGCATTTTCATTTTGGAGATCTTTAAAATTATCCGACTTCAATATATTTGACTTGCTGATATTACTATATCCAAAATTTGCAATTCCTCTGGCATCTAATGCTTCCTCAACTAATATTCCAACTACTTTAGATCTACTTATAGATTCGCTTTTGGATATTTCATCAATAATTTCAAGTACTCTTTTTCTAGGAAGATATCCTATTCTTTTAACTTTATTTTCCATAAGTCTTTACATATGTCAGTATTGTAACACTTCTGTCAAATTAATTCAGATTTTGATTAATAGCACTTATGTATAAATTTAAATAGTAGGATTAAAGTATAATTTCAAAGAACACTCATTGAAAGTTTTTTCTCAAATACTCATTGGGATAGTTTTAAATGCTTCTTCAAATTACTTTTTCAGTTTGGTTCTGATTTTTGAAATTTTCTAAATTAAAATTCTAGATATTATGAAAGATAAACTATTTGATAATGCTGATAGCTTTGCAATGTCATTTGATGAGGAATGGGAAAATGTTGATTGTGATGATATA
>CACGAP010000002.1:0-98475 GCA_902571145.1 uncultured Prochlorococcus sp. | reverse complement strand
GCTGGAGTTGTTTCTAAAATTCTCAAATAATTTTGAATTTTAAAAATTTAACCTCAATCATCTAGTATAGGTTTATGGATAAGGGTCATTTTAATCAATGACCCTTCACTAGAAGTTATTTGAAACTATGACTGCATCAATTGCACAACAAAAAATTAGAATAAGGCTCAAAGCATTTGATAGAAGAATGCTTGATTTATCTTGCGACAAAATTATCCAAACTGCTGATAATACTTCCGCTTCAGCAATAGGTCCAATACCTTTACCTACAAAAAGAAAGATTTATTGTGTCCTAAGATCACCACATGTTGATAAAGATTCTAGAGAGCATTTTGAAACAAGAACACATCGAAGAATAATAGATATCTACAGTCCTTCTGCAAAAACTATTGATGCTTTAATGAAATTAGATCTCCCTAGTGGTGTAGATATAGAAGTTAAACTTTAATAAATCCCGAAACCGCCCTAAATTTATTAGTATAAAAAAACGAAAAGAGGTTTAAATGGGAGAACTCTCAGTTAGGGAATTACCTTTATTTCCTTTGCCAGAAGTAGTCCTTTTTCCTCAAGAGGTATTACCTTTGCATATTTTTGAATCGAGATATAGGATTATGCTCCAATCTGTACTTGAAAGTGATTCTATGTTTGGTGTGATTAAGTGGGATCCAACTACTAAAAGTATGGCTAACGTCGGATGTTGCACACAAATTTTAAAACATCAAACTGCAGAGGATGGGAGGAGTGATATTATTACTCTCGGCCAACAGAGGTTTCAAGTATTGGAAATTACCCGTTCGACGCCATTTTGTTCTGCAATGGTTAGTTGGATTAGTGATGATAATATTGATGACTTTCAAAAATTAGATTCTCTAAAAAATACAGTAAAAGAAGCACTTAATGATGTCATTAATCTAACGAGTAAATTGACTAATACAAAGAAAAATCTACCTGATAAATTACCTGACAATCCAATGGATTTATCATTTTGGATAGGAGCTCATTTGGGCGGTCCTGTCGCGGAAGAACAGCAAAGACTTCTTGAAGAGAGAAATACTTATACCCGTTTGCAAAGGGAGTATGAAATGCTTGATCATACAAGAAAACAACTCGCAGCAAGAACAGCATTGAAAGAGAGCTTTCCTGATATAAAAGAAAATTAAATGTCTGAATTATTATTCCCTTTTTTTTTAATAGTTTTATTCTTTCTAGTCCTAGGGATAATATGGAGAAAAAATGCTAGAAGATATATCTCTTCCGACACAGTAGCTTCTGCATATGATGCTTGGACCCAAGACAAATTGCTTGAGAGATTATGGGGAGAACATATACATTTGGGTTTTTATCCTTCAGGAAAAAAAAATTTTGATTTTAGAAAGGCTAAAGTTCAGTTTGTTCATGAATTAGTCAAATGGAGTGGTTTAGATAAATTACCACAGGGATCCAGAATTCTTGATGTAGGTTGTGGAATAGGGGGAAGTTCTAGGATTCTTGCAGAATATTATGGGTTTAATGTCACTGGCATCACAATTAGTCAGGCCCAAGTTATGAGAGCAAGACAACTTACTCCTCATGGATTAAATTGCAACTTCCAAGTTATGGATGCTTTGGATTTGAAATTTGAAGATGGATCATTTGATGCCGTCTGGAGTGTTGAAGCTGGTGCACACATGAATGATAAAACTAGGTTTGCAGATGAAATGCTGAGGACTCTAAGACCTGGAGGCTATTTCGCGTTGGCTGATTGGAACTCAAGAGACCTCGGGGAATACCCCCCATCATTTTTTGAAAAGTTAGTTCTTAAACAATTACTTGAACAATGGGTACATCCTAATTTTACGAGCATCAAGGAATTTAGTAATATTCTTAGAACTAACGAAAATAGTTCAGGAACAGTTATTTCTGAAAATTGGAATTCATATACAAATCCTTCATGGTACGACTCTATTATTGAAGGCATTCGAAGGCCCTTCGCAATTTTGTCACTTGGCCCATTTGCGATAGTGAAGTCGATTAGAGAGATTCCAACAATACTTCTCATGAATTGGGCATTTAGAAAAGGTTTAATGCAGTTTGGAGTTTACAAATGTAGAGGGTAAATTAATCTAGTTCAACATTTTCAGAAAAATAATTTCCAAAATCTACGAAATTCTTGCAAAGTGGATTTAATTTATTTTTTAATTCAAGAAGATTTTGAATGTTATTTTGATTATTGATTTCTAAATCAACATAAATTATATATTCGCCTAATTCTCTTTTTGAAGGTCTCGATTCAATTTTACTCATATTAAAGCCAAAATCTGCAATATAATTTATAGCTTTAAGCAAAGCACCAGGTTTATTTGAAATTAATGAGAAAGCAAAACTAGAAATATTAGATAAATTTGAATTTGATTCCTTGCTCAATAAAACAAATCTAGTGCAATTACCTGGAACATCATTAATAGGAAAAGCTAATTCTTTAAGTCCTTCGATTTGAATTAAGGATTTTGAACCGATAGCAGCTCTGAATTTACTCCCTTTGATCATTTTGACAGCTTCTGATGTTGAATTTGTTGGGAGAGGAATCGCATCTGGAAGATTTTCAGATAACCATTCGGAACATTGAGCTAATGCTTGAGGATGAGATAATACTTCTGAAATGTTTGAAAGTTCTCCATCACTAATTAATGCATGTTTTATAGGTAAAACAATTGCTTTATTTATAAAAATTTCAGGAAATTTCCAAAGGGCATCTAGAGTAGCTGTAACTCCCCCTTCTACAGAATTTTCTATAGGGACTACAGCAGCATCACAATTGTTGCACGCTATTGATTTAATGACCGAATGTAACCCATTACATGGTACAAATATAGGTGTCTGAAAATTGGCAAGCTTTGATAATATATGGGCTGCTTTTTCTGCGTATGTTCCTTGGGGACCTAAATATGCAACTTGTTTGCGCATGATTAAATGTAAAAAAAAAAGAGATCAAATAAGCATTGGAGGAATATAGAAAATGCTATTGTCTTTTGATGCTAAACAGAAACTCAAGCTTTCTGTAACACGTAATAAAGAGTATCTTTCTAAATATCTTTTGGAAGAAGAAAGAGTTGTTGGAGCAATGCTTGACTCCAAAAAATTAGTGTTAGAAGGAGTAGGTAGATATAAGTATACAGTAACAAGTTTTAAGGTTTTTCAATTAGATATTAACCCTGTTGTTTCAATTGCGGTAGAAAATAAAGATGGAATTTTAAAAATGAGTGCCCTTGAAAGTACATTGGATGGTTTGGGGATGATAGATGATTTTAATCTTATTTTGCAAGCGAATTTGGAAGCAACTGATATTGGTTTAGAAGGTGAAGCGCTTCTTGGGGTATCTGTAAGCCAACCCCCTCTACTGAAGTTGGTACCAAGGAAAATTTTGGAATCTACTGGTCATTCGGTATTAAATGGGATTCTGTTGGGTATAAAGTCAAGGGTTCAACAGCAACTCGTAAAAGATTTTTTAGATTGGTGTGAATTAAATAAGATTTGATTTCTTTAAAAAACTTTTCCTATGGAGTTTAGTTATTCCTTTTTTTTTGATTAATGAAAGATGCTCTCTGGTTCCATAACCTTTATTCTTAAATATCAAGTATCCTGAGTATTTTTTTTCTAGTCTCTCCATTAGATTGTCGCGAGAAACTTTGGCAACTATGCTTGCTGAAGCTATAGAGATAAACTTTGAGTCTCCAGATATTATATTTTTCTGAATTCCGTCCCATGGCCTTAATAATAAGGGACCGTCAATTATTAATTCAGATGGCTTTTCTTTTAATTTTTTTAAAGCTCTTATCATTGAAAGTTCTGTTGCAACCCTAATACCTAACCTATCTATTTCTCTGGCCGAAGATTGTCCAATTCCATAATCTGAAGAGAGTAATAAAATTTTTGGTAAAAGTAACTTTCTTTTTTTGGGAGTTAGTTTTTTACTATCTGTTACTCCACATTTTTTTAAGATAAATTTATTCTTTTCAGTTAATACTACAGCTGCTGAAAAAACTGGGCCAAAAATTGCTCCCCTTCCAACTTCATCTATTCCAACTTCGAATACTTTATTCAATGCTTGCTGAAGATCTTCTTCTTTTTTTTCTTGCATTGTTTAGCTCATCTGTAAGTTCAATTTCATCCTTTTTATCTATGAATACAACTTCATTATTTTCAGTAGTTTTATTTGTTGATTTAGATTTAGAATTTTCATCTGCTTCAATTTTAATTTGAATCTTTTCTTCTCCCGATTTTGAGATTTTTTTAATTTGTTTTGCTTTTGTTTTTTTATTATCTAAAGGTTTTTCCGTTTCTTTATTACTTTCCTTTAAACTTACAAAATTATTGCTGGTGAGATATTCTTTACCTAACTTAATAAGTGGATTAATACCTAATTGACTGAAAACAATTTTTTCTTCATTTGTAAGATCAACTGTTATTATATTTTTTTCTTTTGAATTTGATTGGTTCAAATTATCATTATCATTTTCTTTTTTATTAGAAGTATTCTCCTTACTTATGTCTTTGGAGTTAATTAATTCCTTGTCAATTATTTTTTCCTGCTCATTAGTTGATTGAGAAATATCTGTATCTAAAGATTTTATGTTGTTTGATTGATTAGATTTATTTTCAATGTTTTTAATTTTTAAGTTAGAAATTTCGTAATTTAATATATTTTCTACATGTCCATTACCATCGCATGTAGAGCATTTTTTACCGAATAATTCATATATATTTTGACCTTGTCTTTTTCTGGTTAACTCTACTAAGCCTAATTCGGTAAGCTGAGCTATTTGAGGCCTAGCAGAATCATCTTTTATTGCTGAGGTAAAGTGCTCAAGTAACTGAAATTGATCTCTTCTAGATTCCATATCGATAAAATCTACTACTATAACTCCACCAATATTTCTTAATTTCATTTGCCTTGAGATTTCAACTGCTGCTTCGCAGTTTGTCCACAAAACGGTTTGTCTTGAGTTTGCGGATCTTGTGAATGATCCAGAGTTTACATCGATTACTGTTAAAGCTTCAGTAGGTTCGATAATGATATAACCTCCCGAAGGAAGATCTACTCTCGGCTGGAGAGCTTTTTGAATTGTCTTCTTAATTTCATACTTTTCGAAAATATGTTGGTTTAAATTGTTATCGTGAAATTCAATATCTATATCAGATTCATAATTTATTAAAAATTCTTTTGCTCTTGCAACTGAAAATTTACTATCAATAATTATGCTTTTAGTTGATTCTTTAATGTAGTCTCTTAAGATCTTAAGGGAGAAATCATCATCTCTTTTTATTAAATTTGGTGGATTGGAAGCTTCAGAAACTTTTACTACATTTTCCCATTGTTGTATTAATTGTTCTAAATCTTCAATTAAAAGTTCTTCTTTTATTTTTTCAGCCTCTGTTCTAAATAGCAAGCCTGTGCTGGGTGGTTTTATTAAAACCCCAAGAGCTTTCAAACGGCTTCGTTCTGTTTCTGTATTTATTTTTCTTGAAATATTTACTCCTTGGCCATATGGCTGTAGTATCAAAAATTTTCCTGGGATTGAAATACTTCCGGTTAGTCTGGGACCTTTAGATCCTGTTGGTTCCTTTATTACCTGTACTAGAACTTTTTGTTTTGGTTCAAGTAATTCAGTTATTCCAAATGTCCCTTTTTTAAGTCTTAGTGGACCTAAATCTGATACATGGATGAATCCATTTTTCTCACTTTCTCCAATATCTATAAATGCGGCATCAATGCCAGGTAGAACATTTTCAACTGTTCCTAAAAAAATATCGCCAATTTGATATTGACCTTTTGCGACGACTAATTCATCAACTCGATCATCTGTGAGTAGAGCTGCTATTCGAGCCTGCTCAGCGATGATAATTTGCTGAGACATATAATTGATTCTAAATGATTTGGATTTTGAAAATCTTATAAATTCAAGAGTTAGCTTTTATTTTTTAATAAAGCTTTTTTAGCTATATTTATTCACTTTTTAGAAATTAATAAAGTTAATAGCGATTTAATTCTACTATTTATAAAGCTTTAAACGATTTTCAAACTAATTGGAATTGATTTCGCAGCTATGATTATCTCTTAAATTAATCATAACTAAAATAATATTAACATCTAATTACCACTAAAGCACATTAATACATTATTCTAATATTGGTGAAATTTTTTATCTAAAGTGGTTCAAGTAAACGAAAATTATTTAAAACTCAAAGCAGGCTATTTATTCCCTGAAATTGCTAAAAGGGTAAAAATATATTCTCAATCAAATAAGAGTGCTGAAATTATTAAGCTTGGCATAGGAGATGTTACAGAACCATTGCCTAGGGCATGCATAGAGGCTATGGGTAAAGCTTTAGATGAGATGGGAACAATAGAGGGTTTCAAAGGTTATGGACCAGAACAAGGTTATTCTTGGCTGAGAGAAAAAATATCTGAGCATGATTTTATTTCGAGAGGTTGTCAAATTTCACCTGAAGAAATCTTTGTTTCTGATGGTTCTAAATGCGATAGTAGTAATATTTTAGATATTCTTGGTAGAGATAATTCAATTGCTGTAACAGATCCTGTTTACCCAGTTTATGTAGACAGTAACGTTATGACAGGCAGAACAGGTGATTCTCTTGAAAATGGTACTTATCAAGGATTGACATATCTTGCAATAAACGAGGGGAATAACTTTCTGCCAGAACTACCTGAAAAAAAAGTTGATATTTTATATCTTTGTTTTCCTAATAATCCGACTGGAGCAACTATTAATAAATCAGAATTGAAAAAGTGGGTTGACTATGCTCTTCAACACAAATCCCTAATACTTTTTGATGCAGCTTATGAAGCATTTATTCAAGATAATGATATTCCACATTCAATATATGAGATTGAGGGAGCAAAGGATTGTGCTATTGAATTTAGATCTTTTTCAAAGAATGCAGGATTCACTGGAGTTAGATGTGCTTTTACAGTAATACCTAAAAATCTCAAAGGTTTGAGCTCAACAAATGAGGAAATAGAGTTATGGCCTCTTTGGAATAGGAGACAATCTACAAAGTTCAATGGGGTAAGTTATGTGGTTCAGAAGGGAGCAGAGGCTGTTTATTCTCTAGAAGGGAAAGCACAGGTGAGAGGTTTAATTAATTTTTATATGGAAAATGCAAAAATAATGAAAAATAAACTTCAGAATTCAGGATATAAAGTTTATGGTGGGGACAATGCTCCATATATTTGGATTAAAGTTCCAGATCAAATGACATCTTGGGACTTTTTTGATTTCCTTCTCCAAAAAGTTAGTGTGGTGGGAACACCTGGGAGCGGATTTGGATTAGCAGGAGAGGGTTATTTTCGCTTGTCAGCATTTAATTCACGATCAAATGTCCTTGATGCAATGGAAAGAATTATTAATATATAATTATTAGTACAATTTAACATCTAATAAATTCAATGCTATCTATAAAGTTGGAACAAAGTGTAAATAATAATTCTGCAGTGATTGAAAAGAAACCTGCCGAATTAAAAAATAAATCTCCAAAATATAAGGTTTTACTTCATAATGATCCTGTTAATTCTATGGAGTATGTCACTATTTCACTGCGAGAAGTTGTGCCGCAATTAAGCGAACAAGATGCTATTGCAATAATGCTTGAAGCACACAATACGGGTGTGGGTTTAGTAATTGTATGTGATTTAGAGCCAGCAGAATTCTACTCAGAATCGTTAAAATCTAAAGGGATTTATAGTTCAATTGAGAAAGAGGACTAATAATGGTTGAATTTATTATTTAGCGTGAGCTAATTTCCTTTCTGATAAAGGACGGACTTTTAAGGATTCTTTTAAAGAGGACTTTCCATATTCTCTCTCAAGAATGTCAATAACAGTTTTACCAAATTCGTCTTCTGGATTATCAAAAGCTTCTAAGCAAACCTGGCCAAGTTTTTTCCCTAGTGAGCCTGGATTCCAAAGAAGTTTTCTTGCTGTCCAGGGCATCATGCTCATTGGATTATAATTTGGCTTCAAAATTTTATGTTCCAAGGCATACTTCTCAAGAAGAGTGTGAGGTTGCAAACCTATGAAGAAAATAGCTGGATCAACTAAGCCTTTACCAAAAATATTTTCTAATTCTCTATGGTAAGCAATTGTTTGTCTTATGGTGCTGGGCGTTTCATCAAAAACATTAAATGAATAATTGACTGAAACATGATTCTTGAAACCTGATTTGACTAGCATTCTGCAATTATTTAATACAGTTTCAAGGTCATACGCTAATCTCATTTTTCTAACAAGTTCTTGAGATCCCGACGTGATACCTATTTCAAAATAGCTCATACCAGTATCAACCATAAGCTGGGCTAGCTCAGCATCAATATTATCTGCTCTGATGTATGCAGCCCAATTAATATCGTCCCAACCTTGGTCCTTAATTGCTTTTAAAAGTGTTTTTGCATCTTCAATATGTTTTTTGGCTGGAATAAACTGTGCATCTGTGAACCAAAATCCCCTTACTCCAAGATCGTATAATTGCTTCATCTCTTTGATTACTTCCTTGACAGGATTAACGCGAACTTGCTTCCCTTCGACAACTGTATAAACACAGAAACAGCAATTATGAGGACAACCTCTTTTTGTTTGTACCCCTACGTAATAATCGCCACCTTCTATATACCAATCGAATTCTGGCCATATTGATTTAATATATTTGTAGTTGCATGCAGTTTTAATAGTTCCGGAAGGTTGTTCATGTATTAATCTGTTGCGAGGTTTTTCTCCAGCAACGTAACATCTTTCATCCTCTATTGAATCTCCTTTAATGATTTTTTCTATGAGATTTTCTCCCTCTCCAACAGAAATAACAGTTCCTTTTGGGAGTAGATTTCCCAATTGTTCATAGAAGACACTAACAGCTCCACCTCCTAAAATTACTTTTACATTTTTATTGTATTTTTGTGCTCGTTTTAGTCCCATTTTGACTAAAGAAGTATTCCTATATATTTCTCCATAATGAGATGCAATTAATTTTAATCCTCCCCAGGAACCTCTAATTTTTTTAAGGATATTTTTTGAGTAGAAAACTTCAAAAGAGTTCTGTAGGGGATTTCCACTCCTACCATCAACAGGTGCATAAATTTGTATATCTCTCCATGAAAAAATGATTAGGTGTGGTCTAAATTGATCAATTTTTCTAGCTAAATATTTGGAAACTTGATTGGATGGAATTATTGCTAGATCAATGAATTGCTGCTCTAAACCTGGAAAACATTTATGAATATGGTCTGCTAAATAAATAGGTCCTATTGGAAATATTGGGTTACATGGCAATCTTACAGTTAGTATTTTTTCAAAGTGCTTTCTTTGGTAATTTTTTTTATTTAATTTTTCCAGCTTCAAGTTAAAATTCATGTCATGAAATTTAATGAATTTATTTTCTTTATGAATCTAACTACTTTTTTACTAATTTGGAGAAATTAAAAATACTAAGAAAATACTCGCGAACATTTAATTTAATTCAGATATCAGAAATCATATAAATCCAGCATACTTTGAGAAGTTTTAATCCATCTACCCATCTTGATATATTTGGTGCTCCAGATTTTCTAGCATAATACCTAACAGGATAATTTAGTATTTTAATGTTATTGTTCGCAGCTTCAAATATTATTGTAAAGTCTCCAAATGGGTCAGACTTGGATTCCCAACTTCCGTTTTGTTTCATGAGTTTAAAGAATTTTCTTGAAAAAACTTTTGTTCCACAGAGTGAATCTGATACAGGCTTATTTATGAGGATTGATAGGAAAATTGCGAAGAGTCTATTTCCTATATAATTTGCCCATCTCATCGCATCTTTTTCCATTGGAAAAGTTGTGCGTGCGCAATTAATTAGGATATTTTTATTTTTGGTCGATTCCATAATTGCTGCAATACTGTCATCAATATCTACAGTAAAATCACTATCAATTATGGCGAGGGTCTCACCTGAAGAAATATTAAATCCCTCTACGACGGCATTTTTCTTCCCTTTAGAAGTTTGTTTTAAAAGAAATATATTAAAGAAATCTGAGAAATTTTCTTTTAATTCTTTCAAAATGTCATATGTATTATCATTGCTATTACCTTCAACAAATATAATTTCTAACTTATTGGGTATATTTTTGAATTTATTTAAAGCATTAATTAATAGTTCTTTATTACCAGCTTCATTTCTTGCAGGAATTACTATTGATATTAAATGTTTAGAAATATTTTCACTATATTTATAAAAAACTATTTCGAGTTCATAGGCGAGTTGTTTTATGATTGGTACTTTCCGAAAAATATTTTTAATAGATTTTGGAATTACCTGAGTAGGAATAGGAGTTAGTTTTTTTGCTTTCCATCTAATTGATCTGTAGTTATAAATTTCTGCTAGAGATTCGATATCGCATAAAGTTATTCTTGCTTTGCTAGTAGTATCTCTAAAAATTCTTGAATCTAATCTTAGCCATCTAGTGATTGGCTCCCAAGTATTGCCACGGACTTTAATAGAAATAAATTCGTTATTGTCTTTAAATAATTGATGAAGTTTATTATTAGTTAAATTCCAACTATTAACAGATCTCATTATTAAAGATTAAAAGCGACAATTTATTATATATGGATTATTTATTTTTTTAATATTAATTTCCATGGATTTAGAACATCATTTTCGTATATCACTTCATAAGAATGGTCATTATTGTTTATTGTTTTAAGGTCAGTTGTCCATGCTAGTTCAGATTTTTTTAACTGATTAATACTTTCTAATCCTCCACCTAATTTAGGAGTTGATAACGAAATCATTATGATTTTTGATTGCGATCGAGAGTTGATTCCTTTTTTAACAACCATGATCGCTTGATTTTTTACTATATCAAGAGATGAAACATATTCCATTCTCTCTCTAAGTTCTCTAGATCTATCAGTGAATAAACCTGACTGCAAAATAAATGAAGTGAATAAGTAAGGTCCAATTATGAGAGTTATTAATATTTCTTTGAAAGAATTTTTATGTTTTATTAATGACCAAGACAAGCCGAAAGATAATAATCCAAGAATTAAAAATGTATTTTCCTTTGTATTAAAGTTAATTGAATCTTTAAAGAAAAAATAATATGTGAAAGTTAGAGCAAATATAAATAATGGAATTATTTTTGAAGTAGTAAATATGAAAAAGCGATTATATTTATAAGAATTGAATAAATATTTTATTCCTACATAAGTATTTAATGAAAAAATAGATGAGATTTGTAGAGGATAGTAGGGAGTTTTTGTAGAGAAAATGCTTAGAGTTGCCACTAAAATGAGGGGAAAGAAAGCAAGTATATATTTATTCTCTTTATTTTGAGAAATATTGTATGTTGTACCAATAATTGCGAAAACACTCCATGGCAGAAATGTTATTGGTATATTCCAAAAATAATAATAGAAAGGATTTGTAAAAGTATTTTTACTTGATAGGATGTTAACCTTATCAACTAGGTAAAAAATAATATTTTTGTCTAGGTATGGGTTTATAGAAAATGTCCAGAATAAAAAAGGAATAAAGCCAATTATTAGTCCTAACCAAAAGAATTTAATGAATAAAAAATTTTTTTTAAAAACAATATATGGTATGAGAGAAACTAACGGTACAAAAACTAAAAAAGTTTTCATCATAAAAGCTAAACCAATCCAAATTCCAAAAAGCAGAATATAGAATTTGCTATTTTTACTTTTTATTTTGACTAAAGCTAATACTCCAATAGTTACTAAACATGAATAAACAATATCTTGGGTGGCTAAGTGTGAGTAGTCAAACCATAGATATGTAGTAGCGAGGATTAGTGGAGATATAAATGCATATTTTTTATTAAATAATTCTTCATGTAATTTATAAGTTGTAAATAGCATTAATATTGAAGCGACTGTTGTTGGTATATAGGCAGCAAAAATATTCCTTCCAAATAATTCTTGTGACTTTGCTATTAAAAATTGTAATCCTATTGTCCTATCTAAAACGTATTTATCCCACCAAAGTGGAATTGTCCAGTTACCTTTTTCTAATATCCATCTAGCTTGTAGTGCATAAAAACCTTCATCAAACGCAATATAACTCCTTTTGCCAAAATAAAAAATAAGAGGAATAAAAACAAATAATTTAAAAAGATATCTAAATTTTAAAATTTTATTAACCATTTTAATTTGCTTTGTAAGTGCCGATAATTGGAATTGAACCAATGACCTACTGTTTACGAGACAGTTGCTCTACCCCTGAGCTATACCGGCCAGATTAAATATTGATTTTTTTATATAGACTTAATTCTATAATTGAAAAAATTTATGTCAAAAATAGATCCTGAATTAAAAAAGAAATTATTAAAGGAATCCCAAGCTCCTTTCAAGGGATTGAGAAGAATATTGTGGATAGCTTTTAGCGGTTCTGCATTTTTGGGACTTCTAATAATGCTTACCAGAATTGCAAGCGGAACTGAATTACAGCAAAATAACCTTCTCATACAGTTGGGTGCTTGTATATTATTTCCTACTTTATTAATCTTTGACAAAAATAAAGATTAATAAGCTAGATGTTTAATTATTGTGATAAGGTCCTCTTTTTGGTGACAAATTTGAATGCTTCGATTAAATCTCCTTCTATCCATGAAGAGAATTTATCGCAGCCAACTCCACATTCAAATCCTGTATTTACTTCTTTTACATCATCTTTAGCTCTTTTTAGAGAGTCTAAATTACCCTCAAATATTACTTTCTCTGATCTAATAACTCTCAGAGAGCAATTCCTTTGTAATTTGCCAGTTTGTATATAACAGCCCGCAATAGCTCCTTTACCGACTGCGAAAGTTGCTCTAACTTCAGCTTGCCCTAATGATTCTTCGACAAGATCGGGCTCAAGTAGCCCTTCCATAGCCAACTGAATATCTTCTAAGAGTTTATAGATTACTTCATATTCTCTTATGTCAACATCATTAGCATCAGCTGCTCTCTTCGCACCAGAAGCCAACGAGGTATTAAATCCAATGATTACTGAGCCAGAGGCAGCAGCAAGATCTATATCTGTCTCAGTTATTTCTCCAGGGGCAGAGAGTAGGACTCTCACTTGAACTTCATTTTTTGGCAATTGTTCTAATGACCCCAATATCGCTTCAACACTACCTTGAACATCAGCTTTGAGAATTAAGTTTAACTCCTTAAGTTCTCCATCATTTGCTTGAGTTGATAAGGATGATAAGCTGACTCTTCTAGAGGCCATTTGCTGAGCTAATTTTGTTGCTCTAGCATCTGTTGCCCTTTCTCCGACAATGGCTCGAGCAGTTTTCTCATCAGGGTAGACTTCAAATTCATCTCCTGCAGTGGGTACTTCACTGAATCCTAACGCTTCAACTGGGAATGATGGCCCTGCTTCTTTGATTCTATTACCATGTTCATCAACCATTGCTCTAATTTTTCCAAGGACTGAACCTGCAGCTAAAACGTCCCCGGATTTCAAGGTTCCATTTTGTACTAACAAAGTAGCCACAGGTCCTTTTGCTTTGTCTAGGTGGGCTTCAATAACAGTACCTTTTGCAAATCTATCAGGGTTAGCTTGTAGATCTTCTACTTCTGAAACTAATAAGATCATTTCGAGTAATTTATCAATGTTTTGTTTTTTGATAGCACTTACTGGAACCATCACTGTATCGCCTCCCCAATCTTCAGCAATTAAATCTTTTTCTGATAGTTCCTGCTTTACTTTGTCTGGAGAAGCCCCTTCTTTATCAATTTTATTTATTGCAACGACAATTGGTACTTTTGCAGCTCTTGCATGGCTGATGGCTTCAAGTGTTTGAGGTCTGCAGCCATCATCTGCAGCAACTACAAGAACAGCTACATCTGTAACCTTTGTACCCCTTGCTCTCATTGCAGTAAAGGCTTCATGACCAGGGGTATCAAGAAAAGTTAATTTTTTCTTTTGAGATTCATGTTCAAATTCAACTTGATAAGCTCCGATGTGTTGAGTGATGCCTCCTGCTTCCCCCGAAGCTACTCTTGATTCTCTGATGGAATCTAAAAGACTTGTTTTGCCATGATCTACATGACCCATCACTGTAATAACAGGTGGTCTTCTTATTAGATTATCAATATCATCAGATTCAATCATATCAACTGTTTTCTCAGCAGCTTCTTGGATATCATCTTGCAAAACAGGTACCCCAAATTCTTCTGCTACTGTTTCGATAGTTGCTAAGTCAAGTGATTGAGTAACGGTTGCCGTTATGCCTTTGAAGAAAAGAGATTTTATTATTTCAGAACTTTCAAGGCTTAATTTATCTGCTAATTCTTGAACAGTTAAATTATCTTCGGGAACTATTATCATTTCAGGTCTTACTTGTTTGGCCTCTTTGGCAGCCTTTAATTCCATTGCTCTTCTTTTCTGCCTTTGTCTTGTGGTCTCTTTTTTCTTCTTATTAAATTGTTTGATAGATTTTTGAGATTTAGTTTCTTCAGACTTTTCTTTTTTAGGACGCGCCAGACTCGCTGATAAAATTGAAATTTTCTCGCCTGAATATCCACTGGTTTCGGATGTTAATGAATCATCATTTTCACCAATAATATGAACTTTCTGCCTTTGTTTTTGAGGATTTTTACTTCTTAATGCTTCAAGTTTTGCGCTATCATCCCAGTCTGTCTTTCCAGGTTTCTTTGAACTATTTGAAAATGCTCTATGAGGAGGTTTTTTGGAACTTGGAGTAGCATTTGGACGACTATTAGGCGCTTTCGCCTTTTGTTTCGTTGTTTCAATATTTTTTTCGTTATTCTTTATAACTTTTTTGTCAATATCAGATTTGTTAGTTTTTTGAAGTTGTAATAGTTCATTAGGGGATACTGGCTTTCTAATTCCAGGTGTCTTTTGACCATTGAATTTAGAACCAGGCCTATTGGGAATGCCAGGTCTATTGGGAGAACCAGCTCTATTAGGATTGCCTTGCCTATTAAATGAGCCAGGTCTGCCTTGATCTGAAGGGTTGTTTCTTAAACCAGGCCTATTGGGCATGCCAGGTCTATTGGGAATGCCAGGTCTATTGGGAGAACTAGGTCTGTTTGAGACATTTTGTTTATAAGCAATGTTTTGCTTATTGTTATTTTGCTTATTAGAATTTATTTTTGGATCTTCTCTTCTAATTGGAGCTCCTACGAGCTCAGGGGTTTTCATTCTATTATTAAAAATTTTTGTTGTAGGTTTGTTCGTATTTTGATCAGGTTTATTTGATAGTATTCTTTTATCCCCTGAACTTGAGATATTCTGGGAAGATTCATTGGATTTAACATTATTATTTATATTTTTAGGCTTTGCAATTAATTGAATAGGTGGTTTTGCCGGACTTTTGATAGGTGGGGTTGTGTTATTTGCAAAAGTTTTTTTATCTTGGTTTACCTTCTGTGAAGGTTTACTATTTATATTTTTATTTGTAAGATTTGCTCGAGATTGTGAACTGTTGGTATTTGTGGGTTTATTGAGAATTGTAGGTTTATTTGAAATTATTTTTTGACTCTCAGGTTTATTAAGAGGTTTAATCAACAATGGCTTTTTTTTTGAATTGTCTTCAAGAGGTTTCCCTTTCATAGAAGAGATAACTGAAGATTCATTTTCTTTGTTTTGTTTATAATTTTCTTTTTTAATCGAAGGTTTATTAACAGAAAGAATTTTTTTATCTGAATTTTTTTTATTAATAAGATTTTTTATTTTTTTTGCTTCCTCTGCACTAATTGAACTGCTGTGGCTTTTTACTGAAATTGAAAGTTTTTGAGCGGCATCCAATATATCTTTATTTTCCAGATTTAAGTCTCTGGAAAGTTCATAAATTCTGATTTTATCGCTAATAGTCATTTAATCTGATTTGTACTCTTTGGGAATTGAAGAGGATTTAATTTAATTATATTCCCTTAATGGGGATAGTTATTGTAGCTTGTAATTTCTTTTTCAAAAATTTCAACAAATTCAGGCTCTAAAAATGTTTTTAAAGCTTTTTGAAGCTTTTTTTTGATCTTGGAATCTGAGTAGCATTTTTTTGACTTGCAAATGTAAGCTGATCTCCCCATTCCCTTTTGAAGCATGATGCCTTGCTTATAATCTTTAGTAATCTTTAAAAGATCTTTCCGGTCATATGTTTTTCTACATGAAATGCATACACGCAAAACAGGGATTTGTTGAGTCACAGTTTTTTCTCCTCTTTGGCAGATATCTCAGTATCTTGAATAGTCTCTAATGGATCATTATCTGTGAATTCTTCTCCTTCGTATTGTTCCTCTCCATATTCTTCTTCATCTTCGGGAAGCGGATAAAGTTCTCTTAATCTTGCATCTTCAGCCGCACGCTCTGCTTGTTCTGCTTCTAATCTTATTTCAGCTTCTCTCTGGAGATTCTCTTCTTCTTCCCTTTGAATGATTAATTCAGAGACTGCAGCATCTTCTGCTTCCTGATCGTATTCATGTGTGTTTTTAACGTCAATCTTCCAACCAGTTAATTTTGCGGCAAGTCTTACATTTTGACCTTCTCTACCAATTGCGAGACTTAATTGATCAGGTGGAACTAGTACGTGCGCATGTTGCCCTGCTGGGTCTACAAGTCTTACTTGATCGACTTTCGCAGGACTTAAAGAGTTTAAAATATACTGTATTGGATTAGATGACCATTTAATAACATCAATTTTTTCTCCTCTTAATTCATTTACTACTTGTTGAATTCTTGCTCCTCTAGCTCCAATACAGGCACCTACAGGGTCCACTTCTTCTTCAACACTATCAACAGCTACTTTTGTTCTTGGCCCAACAGCTCTTGAAGGAGGGTTGGCTTCTCTTGAAACAGCAACAATTTTCACTGTACCTTCTTGAATTTCCGGGACTTCATTTTCAAATAGATAAACCACTAAACCAGCATTTGCTCTACTTACAAAAAGTTGCGGCCCTTTTCTTGCAATTTCGCTAACTTCTTTCAAAAATACTTTGAAAGTTGCATTTGCTCTATAGTTATCATTTGGTAATTGATCTCTCTTGGGAAGTTCGGCCTCTACTTCAGGTCTACCAATACCCGAACTAACTCCCATTATTACTGCTTGTCTTTCAAATCTTATAACTCTTGCAGTTAAAACAGGATCTTCCAAATCCGCGAATTCTTCTTGGATCATTTTTCGTTGTTGATCTCTTAATTTTTGGGCTAAAACTTGCTTTGTTGTTGAAGCAGCCATTCGCCCAAAATCCTCTTTTTCTGGAGTAACGTCTAAAACAACTGTGTCGCCTATTTGCGCATCATCAGCAACTTGTTTAACTTCTTCAAGAGATATTTGATGATCTTCGCTCTCAACTTCTTCAACAATTATTTTACTTGATAATATCCTATAACCTTCTTCATCTAGATCTAGTCCAACATCAAAATTACTGAAATACTCTTCATCAAATGGATCTTGGTTAACTCCAATGTAAAAAGTTTTCCTATATTTTTCGTATCCTTTTAATAAAGCTTCGCGTAAGGCTAATTCTACGATATTAAGAGGTAACTTTTTTTCCTCACTAATATCTTCAATAAGATTGTTTAAACCTGGGAGAATAACTAATGCCATCTATGATGGGGATTTGAATAATGGTTGAAAATAATTAATCTTTTAATGTACAAAGACTAATTTTTAGTACTTCATCAAAAGGGATTTTTTTAATCTTACCTTTTATGTTAATGGCTAAATAATCTTTAGACTTTTCATAAAGTAAACCATTCAGAAATTTTATTTTTGAATTCTTTTGGTTTAACTCAACATTAACTGGAAAACCTTTAAAAGTTTTGAAGTCTCTTTCTGAGGTTAGTTCATCACTGACCCCTTGACTACTAATTTCTAAGACATATGAACAATTTAAAAGATTTGATTTTTCTATTTCGTCAGATGCTGGGGTATTAAATAGCGCACAATCATCTAAGGAAATGTCATCCCCATCAGTTTTTCTTATAGTTATTTCAATAACAATTGGATTTTGATTAGTTTGTATATTTAAACCGCAGATTTCTAAATCCCGCTCATTAGCAACCTTTTCTAATAAAGCTTCTAGTTTACTTTTGTTTTCTTTATTCAAATTTATTTTTAAATTTATATACAATTTATCTTCACACATCGAGAAGTTTTTTCTATAGAAAAATTTAAAAATTTGTATTTTATGGATGTAAACAAAAAAACAACAATAATCTCTTTCTTCAATTAGATTTATCTGATAAACACAAAAACTATTAATTAAATGAAGTATCTCAAGATTAAATTTATTAATTTAATCCAAATATTCATTATTATTTGTTTTTGCATACTCAATTTCTTTCAAGATGCTGAAGTTTTAGCTTTAACTTCTTTTGAAAGTCATAATTTCGTGTCATCCGCGGTTAAAGATATTGGCCCTGCAGTTGTAAAAATTGACACCGAGCGCTTGGTAGAGAGGCAACAATTTGATCCTACTTTACTTGACCCTTTATTAAGGGATTTACTTGGCGAACAAGGTATTTCTCCTGAAAGGGAGAGAGGGCAAGGCTCTGGGGTTATCATTAATGAGAATGGTTTGGTTCTAACAAACGCTCATGTCGTAGAAAGAGTCGATAATGTTTCAGTTACTTTGGCAGATGGATCTATTTGTGATGGTGAAGTTTTGGGCACAGATACAGTAACTGATCTTGCTTTAGTAAAAATTGATGAAGATGCTTATTCTGGGTTTGCTCCACTTGGAAATTCTGAAGATCTTGAAGTTGGAGACTGGGCAATAGCTCTTGGTACTCCCTATGGTCTTGAAAAAACAGTTACCTTAGGGATTGTAAGCAGCCTCCATAGAGATATTAATAGCTTGGGATTTTCAGATAAAAGGCTGGATCTTATTCAGACTGATGCGGCAATAAATCCAGGCAATTCTGGGGGGCCACTCATAAATTCTAAAGGTGAGGTAATTGGAATAAATACATTAGTAAGAAGTGGCCCTGGAGCTGGTTTAGGTTTTGCGATTCCCATCAATCTAGCTAAAAGTGTTTCAGATCAGCTACTTAAAAATGGGGAAGTTATTCATCCCTACTTAGGGGTTCAATTAATTTCTTTAAATCCTAGAATTGCTAAAGAACATAATAGAGATCCCAATTCGTTAGTTCAATTACCTGAAAGAAATGGAGCTCTAATTCAATCAGTAATACCTAATAGCCCCGCTGAAAAGGCTGGTTTAAGAAGAGGCGATTTAGTAATAGAAGCCGAAAATATCTCTATAAAAGAGCCTAAAACTTTACTGGATGAAGTAGAAAAAGCTCAGATAGGAAAAGAATTTCTTTTAAACATTTTGAGAAATAATAAAGAGATACAGATAAATATAAAACCAGAACCTCTGCCAGGTTTGACATAAAGCACCCATTGAAATTTAATAATCTATAACAATTAGAGAAAAAGATTTTGGATTCACAAACTCAAATGAAACAAGTAGTTGCTGATGAAGCAATAAAGGAAGTAAAGAGTGACATGATTCTTGGATTAGGTTCTGGATCTACAGCTGCGTTAATGATAAAAAGCCTTGCGGACGAAATGCGTTCTGGGAAACTCCAAAATATAAGAGGTGTTGCAACTTCTTTTCAATCAGAAGTTTTAGCGCTTGAACTGGATATCCCACTTATCGATCTAGCTTCTGTATCTCAAATTGATCTAGCTATTGATGGAGCAGATGAAGTTGATCCAGGATTTCAATTAATAAAAGGGGGAGGAGCATGCCATGTTAGAGAAAAGTTAGTGGCATCTAAAGCCAATCAGTTGTTGATTGTTGTTGATGAAACTAAACTCGTACAAAATCTAAATCAATCTTTCCCTTTACCTGTAGAAGTTCTTCCAAATGCTTGGAAGCAAGTTCAGGAAGTCATTTCAGAAATGAATGGCAGTTCTTCTTTAAGAATGGCTACTAAAAAAGCTGGCCCAGTTGTAACTGACCAAGGCAACCTTATCCTAGATGTATTTTTTAAAGACGGTATTAAGAATCCAAAAGACATAGAAATGAAGATTAATAATATTCCAGGAGTATTAGAAAATGGATTATTCGTTGATCTTACAGATAAAGTATTAGTTGGTAAAATTGAAGACGACAATCCAGTGGTTTACACACCCTCAAGAGCTAGCTAATCTTCAAATCTTATCTCTACAGAGTTAGCGTGGCTATGTAATCCTTCACTTTTAGCAAGATTAATAATATCAAGGCTATGAACTTTTAAACTTTCTTCATTAAATTCAATAATTGAAGTATTTTTCATAAAAGTTTCAACCCCTAGAGAACCGCTAAATCTAGAATTTCCTGAAGTGGGTAAAGTATGATTTGGTCCCGCAAGATAATCTCCAACAGCTTCTGGCGTCCATTTCCCTAAAAATATCGCTCCTGCATTCTCTATACTTGCAAGAATTTTCTTTGAATCTAAGGTAAGGATTTCTAGGTGTTCAGGAGCAAAGTTATTGCTTAGTTCAACACATGATTCGTAATTCTCGCAAATCACAATTAATCCCCAATTTTTTATTGATTGCAAGCAAATTTCTTTTCTTGGATGATCATCTATTTTTTTGTAAAGTTTTTCTAAAACTTCTTTTGCCTGATTCTTTGATGTAGTTAGAAGTATTGATGAAGCTAAAGGATCATGTTCTGCTTGTGCTAGTAGATCAGATGCTATATGAGTGCTTTGAGCTGTCTCATCTGCAATAATTAATATTTCACTTGGACCAGCTAAAGAATCAATCCCTGTAGAGCCATAAATGAGTTTTTTTGCAGTTGTAACATATATATTCCCTGGACCTGAAATAACATCAACTTTATTGATTTGATTTGTGCCAAATGCTAAAGCACCAATTGCTTGAGCTCCTCCAATTCTAAATACTTTATTGATCCCTGATAGGTGAGCTGCAGCTAAAACAGTTTTGTTTATTTCCCCTTCTTTATTTCCAGGAGATACCATTATAATTTCATCTACTCCTGCTACTTTTGCAGGTATAGCATTCATTAATACTGTACTTGGATAAGCAGCTCTACCTCCAGGAATATAAATACCTGCATTTTTAACTGGTCTCCATCTTCTTTGGACGGTATCACCATGTTCACCTTTGATAGTGAAAGATTGAGGAATTTCTTTTTCATGGAATTTTTGAATTCTTTTATGAGCTAGTACTAGTGAGTGCTTCAAATTGTTATCAATTTCATCCCATGCATTTTTTATTTGATCCGCACTAACTTGCATAGGGTCAGGGTCAAAACCATCAAATTTTTTTGTATATTTTTTTACAGCTATATCTCCAGAAATTTTTACCTCTTGGAGAATTTCGTCAACAATTGTATTTATATTGTTATTGTTTTCTGAATTAGTTCGAGTAGAAATCCTTTTTAGTTCTTCAACAGCTTCCTTTTTATTATTTATAATCTTCATTTGCTTAATTTTTTCAAATAGTAAAGGCTGATAACCCAATCTAATATTTTCTAAATTATATATGATTGATTACTAGACGATTTATTTGTTATGATAAGGATCTTCTATTTATACACCCTCTGTGGCCAACAACAAATCAGCAAAAAAAAGAATACAAATTGCCGAAAGAAATCGTTTAATAAATAAGTCATATAAATCTACTGTTAGGACTTTAACCAAAAAAACCTTAGAAAACTGCGAAAAATATAAGAAAAATCCTAATGAGGATAATAAAAATTTAGTGAAAACAAGTCTTAATAAAGCTTTTAGTTTGATTGATAAAGCAGTTAAAAAAAATGTTCTTCACAAAAACAACGGTGCTAATAAAAAATCAAAAATCAATAATGTTGTAAAGACTACTCTTATTACTAATTAAGAAGGCAGATCATAATTATGAGCGATATAGAACTCATAGACACTCACTGTCATTTAATTTTTGAAAATTTTGAGAGAGATATTGAAGATGTTGTTTTAAGATTGCGTTCAAGAGGTGTAAAAAAATTAGTTCATGCTTGTTGTGAATTAACAGAAATTCCAAAGTTAAAAAAAATATCCCATGAATTTAATGAAATTTACTATTCTGTTGGTTTGCATCCGCTAGAAGCAAAAAAATGGGAACACAATTCAAAATCTCTTCTAAGAAAATCAGCTCTGGAAGATAGACGAGTTGTAGCTATTGGGGAATTAGGCTTGGATTTTTTTAAAAATGAAGATAAAACTAAGCAGATTGAAGCACTTATTCCGCAAATGGAGTTAGCTTATGAACTTCAATTGCCCGTAATAATCCATTGCAGAGAAGCTGCAAATGAAATGATTGAGATATGTAGTGATCTCTCTAAAAAAGGAAAATGTCCTGATGGTGTTCTTCATTGTTGGACAGGAACACCAAAAGAAATGAAGCAATTCTTAGATCTTGGATTTTACATCAGTTTTAGCGGCATAGTTACTTTCCCAAAAGCACATGAAATTCATGAGTGTGCCAAAATAGTCCCAAATGATAAATACTTAATTGAAACTGACTCACCATTTTTAGCTCCTGTACCTCATAGGGGTAAAAGAAACGAACCTGCGTTTGTTGAAAATGTTGCCAATTTTATGGCAGATTTAAGATCTACTGAATTAACAACAATTGCTAGAGAGTCATATAAGAATGCTGAAGATTTGTTTAAATTTGACTTGTTAAGTAGACGTAGCAGCTGTTAATATTAGGAATTACTGGAAATTTTTCTTAATTTTTTGACTTTAACAAACCTAGTTAATAGTTTATCAGCATTAAACAACATTTAATTCTTCTTTATTAGATTGTTTTTGTTGAAGTGGAGATTTAAATGTTTATCTCATTAGGTGAAAAGTTAAAGAACTAATTATTAAGTAGATTAAAAGTAAATAGTAAATCTCACAAAATCGCAGGTTTCTTGGATGAGCAGTAGCGCTTTACAGGTAGCAAAAACAGCTACTTATCTACCAGATTTAGTTGAAGTACAAAGAGCAAGCTTTAAATGGTTTTTGGAAAAGGGTTTAATAGAAGAATTACAAAATTTTTCCCCCATTTCTGATTACACAGGTAAATTAGAATTACACTTTATTGGTGAAGAGTACAGGTTAAAAAGACCTAGACATGATGTTGAGGAAGCCAAAAGAAGAGATGCTACATTTGCATCACAGATGTATGTTATTTGCAGATTAATTAATAAAGAGACAGGGGAAATTAAAGAACAAGAAGTATTTATTGGCGAACTACCATTGATGACTGAAAGAGGAACTTTCATTATCAATGGTGCCGAAAGAGTTATTGTTAATCAAATTGTTCGAAGTCCTGGAGTATATTTCAAAGATGAACTGGATAAAAATGGTCGAAGAACTTACAACGCTAGCGTTATCCCTAATAGAGGGGCTTGGTTAAAATTCGAGACTGACAAAAATAATTTACTCTATGTGAGAGTTGATAAAACTAGAAAAATTAACGCTCATGTTCTTATGAGAGCTATGGGTCTTTCAGATAATGATGTGGTCGATAAACTTAGGCATCCCGAGTTTTATCAAAGCTCAATTGAGTCAGCTAATGACGAGGGTATTAATTCAGAAGATCAGGCATTACTGGAACTATACAAGAAGCTACGCCCCGGTGAACCACCCTCAGTTTCTGGCGGACAACAGCTATTACACAGTAGATTCTTTGATCCCAAAAGATATGATTTAGGCCGAGTTGGCAGATATAAAATAAATAAAAAATTGAGACTTACAGTCCCAGACGATGTCAGAACACTTACCCATGAAGATGTACTTTCTACTATTGATTATTTAATTAATCTTGAATTGGATATTGGCGGCGCTAGTTTGGATGATATTGACCATCTTGGTAATCGAAGGGTTAGATCTGTAGGAGAACTTCTTCAAAATCAAGTTCGGGTTGGACTTAATCGTTTGGAGAGAATTATCAAAGAAAGAATGACTGTAGGAGAAACAGATTCTTTAACTCCTGCTCAACTAGTCAATCCCAAACCTTTGGTTGCTGCCATAAAGGAATTTTTTGGCTCCAGTCAATTAAGTCAGTTCATGGATCAAACTAATCCTCTGGCTGAATTGACACACAAGAGAAGAATCTCAGCATTAGGTCCAGGGGGGTTAACTCGAGAAAGAGCAGGCTTTGCAGTAAGAGATATTCACCCTTCACATTATGGAAGATTATGTCCTATCGAGACTCCTGAGGGGCCTAATGCAGGACTTATAAATTCTTTAGCTACCCACGCAAGAGTTAATGAGTACGGTTTTATTGAAACACCTTTTTGGGAAGTTAATAACGGTAAAGTTAACAAGGAAGGTAATCCGGTTTATCTTTCTGCTGATTTAGAAGATGAGTGTAGAGTGGCTCCAGGAGACGTCGCGACTGACAAGGACGGCAATATAATTGCAAATCTAATACCTGTAAGATATAGACAGGATTTTGAAAAAGTCCCCCCTCATCAAGTTGATTACGTTCAGCTTTCTCCGGTTCAGGTAATTTCAGTCGCTACTTCACTTATTCCCTTCTTGGAACATGATGATGCTAATAGAGCTCTCATGGGATCAAATATGCAACGCCAAGCCGTTCCATTGCTAAGGCCAGAACGTCCCTTAGTTGGAACAGGTTTAGAATCTCAAGTTGCTAGAGACTCGGGAATGGTTCCCATAACAAAAGTTAATGGAACTGTATCTTATGTAGACGCTAATGAGATTGTCGTTAAAGATGAGCATGGTAATGAACATTTTCACTATCTTCAGAAATATCAAAGATCAAATCAAGATACCTGTCTCAACCAAAGACCTATAGTGAAAATCGGAGATAAAGTTATATCTGGACAGGTTTTAGCAGATGGCTCCGCATGTGAGGGAGGCGAAATAGCCCTTGGCCAAAACGTTTTAATAGCTTACATGCCATGGGAGGGATACAACTATGAAGATGCCATTCTTGTGAGCGAGAGGATGGTAACTGATGATTTATATACCTCAGTACATATTGAAAAATATGAAATTGAAGCAAGACAAACGAAGCTCGGACCTGAAGAAATCACAAGAGAGATTCCTAATATCTCTGAAGAAAGCTTGAATAATCTTGATGAGATGGGAATTATTAGGATTGGTGCTTTTGTCGAGAGTGGAGATATTCTTGTAGGAAAAGTGACTCCAAAAGGGGAATCAGACCAACCACCTGAAGAAAAACTGTTAAGAGCCATTTTTGGTGAGAAGGCTCGAGATGTGAGAGATAATTCCCTCAGGGTTCCTAAAACTGAAAAGGGAAGGGTTTTGGATGTTCGCATTTATACTCGAGAACAAGGAGATGAATTACCTCCAGGAGCCAACATGGTTGTTAGAGTTTATGTGGCTCAGAGAAGGAAAATACAAGTGGGTGACAAAATGGCTGGGAGGCATGGAAATAAAGGAATTATTAGCAGAATTTTACCAAGAGAAGATATGCCTTATTTACCTGATGGAACCCCTGTGGACATAGTCCTTAATCCTTTAGGAGTTCCAAGTAGGATGAATGTAGGTCAAGTTTTTGAATTATTGATGGGCTGGGCAGCCTCCAACTTAAATTGCCGGGTAAAAGTTGTCCCATTTGATGAAATGTATGGAGCTGAAAAATCACATCACACTGTTCAAGCATTTTTAGAGGAAGCTTCAAAACAGCCAGGTAAAGCATGGGTTTACAACCCTAAAGATCCTGGAAAGTTATTACTTAAAGATGGTAGAACAGGGGAACCCTTCGATCAGCCAGTTGCGGTCGGATACTCTCACTTCCTCAAATTAGTTCATTTGGTGGATGATAAAATTCATGCAAGATCCACAGGTCCTTACTCTTTGGTTACACAGCAACCTTTAGGCGGCAAAGCTCAGCAAGGTGGACAAAGGCTTGGAGAAATGGAAGTATGGGCTCTTGAAGCTTATGGGGCCGCTTATACTCTTCAGGAATTGTTAACAGTTAAATCTGATGATATGCAAGGAAGAAATGAAGCGCTTAATGCAATCGTAAAAGGTAAACCGATCCCAAGGCCTGGTACTCCCGAGTCATTTAAAGTTCTTATGAGGGAATTACAATCTCTAGGCTTGGATATAGGGGTTTATACAGACGAAGGAAAAGAGGTTGATTTAATGCAAGATGTCAACCCTAGAAGAAATACTCCTTCAAGGCCGACTTACGAATCACTCGGAACCTCTGAATATGAGGAAGATTAAATACTCAATTAAAACCTTTTAATTTAAATTCGCCAAAAATGACAAACAGCAACTTAAGAACTGAAAATCACTTTGATTACGTCAAAATTTCAATAGCTTCTCCACAAAGAATAATGGATTGGGGGCAGAGGACATTGCCCAATGGACAAGTAGTTGGTGAAGTTACTAAACCTGAAACTATCAATTACAGGACACTTAAACCAGAAATGGATGGATTGTTTTGTGAAAAGATTTTTGGCCCATCTAAAGATTGGGAATGTCATTGTGGAAAGTACAAAAGGGTAAGACATCGCGGCATTGTTTGTGAGAGATGTGGGGTTGAAGTAACTGAAAGTAGAGTCAGAAGACATAGGATGGGCTATATAAAACTCGCTGCGCCAGTATCCCATGTTTGGTATTTGAAAGGAATCCCTAGTTATGTTGCAATTCTTTTGGATATTCCGCTTAGGGATGTAGAGCAAATAGTTTATTTTAATTGTTATGTTGTTTTAGATCCAGGGGATCATAAAGAACTTAAATATAAGCAATTACTCACTGAGGATGAGTGGCTGGAAATTGAAGATGAAATTTATGCTGAAGATTCAACTATAGAAAATGAGCCTTTTGTTGGAATTGGTGCTGAGGCACTGAAGCAATTACTGGAGGACCTTGATTTAAATCAGGTTGCTGAGGAGCTGAGAGAAGAAATTACTAATAGCAAAGGGCAAAAGAGAGCAAAGCTCATAAAGAGGATAAGAGTTATTGATAATTTCATTGCAACAAATGCAAAACCAGAATGGATGGTTTTAGATGCAATACCAGTTATACCTCCAGATCTAAGACCTATGGTTCAGCTTGATGGAGGAAGATTTGCAACTTCAGATTTAAATGACTTATATAGAAGAGTCATAAATAGAAATAATAGACTGGCTAGGCTCCAAGAAATTTTAGCTCCTGAAATTATAGTAAGAAATGAAAAAAGAATGCTTCAGGAGGCAGTTGATGCTCTTATAGATAATGGAAGAAGAGGGAGGACTGTTGTTGGAGCGAATAATAGAGCTCTTAAGTCTCTAAGTGACATAATTGAAGGAAAACAAGGAAGATTTAGACAGAATCTTCTTGGAAAGCGTGTTGACTATTCAGGAAGATCTGTAATAGTTGTGGGTCCTAAATTAAAAATGCATCAGTGTGGTCTCCCAAAAGAAATGGCAATAGAGCTCTTTCAGCCTTTTGTAATCCATAGATTGATACGACAAAATATTGTGAATAATATTAAAGCTGCAAAAAAATTAATACAAAAAGCTGATGACGAAGTTATGCAGGTACTTCAGGAAGTTATTGAAGGCCATCCAATTCTTTTAAATAGAGCCCCTACCCTCCATCGTTTAGGAATTCAAGCTTTTGAACCGAAATTAGTTGGAGGTAGAGCAATACAACTTCATCCTTTAGTTTGTCCTGCATTCAATGCTGACTTTGATGGAGATCAAATGGCAGTTCATGTTCCTTTAGCTTTAGAGGCACAAACTGAAGCTCGCATGCTTATGTTGGCCAGTAATAATATTCTTTCTCCTGCTACTGGGGAACCAATTGTGACTCCATCACAAGATATGGTTTTAGGATCATATTATCTGACGGCTTTGCAACCGAATTATCAACAACCACAATTTGGAGATAATAAGACTACTTTTGCTTCATTAGAAGATGTCATTTTTGCCTTTGAAGATAAAAGACTAAGCCTGCATGAATGGGTTTGGGTTAGATTTAATGGAGAAGTTGAAGATGAAGATGAAATGCTTAGCCCACAAAAAACTCAAGAGCTAGAAGATGGCTCAAGATTAGAAATCTGGAATTTTAGAAGGGACAGATTTGACTCTAATAATAATTTAATAAGTAGATATGTGCTGACAACTGTTGGGAGAGTAGTGATGAACTATACCATCATCGATTCTGTATCTAAAACGTAATCTTTAAAAACTATTTTTCATTTATTTAAAATCATGACTTCATCTAAATCTAAAAAAACACCCAGAGTACGTAAAGCTACTAAAAACTCAAAAAAGAACAATCCAGTTTCAATGCCTGCTCTCGCTAAAACGCCCCCATCATTTAAAAATAAGGTAGTTGATAAGAAAGCTTTAAAAAATTTAGTCTCTTGGGCTTATAAAACTCATGGAACAGCTATAACTGCAGCCATGGCAGATAATCTAAAGGATTTAGGATTTAAATATGCTACCCAAGCTGCGGTCTCTATATCAGTTGATGACTTAAAAGTTCCTGAAGCTAAGCAAGATTTAATAGGACAAGCTGAAGAGCAAATATCTGCTACTGAAGAATGCTATAGACTTGGTGAAATTACCGAAGTTGAAAGGCACACAAAAGTTATAGATACTTGGACTGAGACTAATGAAAGATTGGTAGATGCAGTAAAGAATAATTTTAATCAAAACGATCCGCTAAATTCCGTTTGGATGATGGCTAATTCAGGAGCAAGGGGTAATATGTCTCAGGTAAGACAACTTGTTGGTATGAGGGGATTGATGGCTAATCCTCAAGGAGAAATCATTGACCTGCCAATAAGAACTAATTTTAGAGAAGGACTAACTGTTACTGAATATGTAATTTCTTCTTATGGTGCAAGAAAAGGTTTGGTTGACACTGCATTAAGAACTGCGGATTCTGGTTATTTGACTCGAAGATTAGTTGATGTTGCTCAAGATGTAATTGTAAGAGAAGAAGATTGTGGAACAGAACGATCAATAGTTGTTGAAGCTGAAGATGGTAAATTTGGAGCAAGGCTTCTTGGGAGACTTGTTGCTGAAGATGTTTTTGATGCTGAAGAAAACCTTGTTGTTCCTCAAAATACTGCAATAGATCCTGAATTGTCAGGAGAAATTGAGAAAGCATCTATTAGTGAAGTAAAAATAAGATCCCCATTAACATGTGAAGCTAACAGATCCGTTTGTAGGAGGTGCTACGGATGGGCGTTGGCTCATAATCATTTGGTTGATTTAGGCGAGGCAGTAGGAATTATTGCTGCTCAATCGATTGGCGAGCCAGGAACTCAACTGACAATGAGAACTTTCCATACTGGAGGTGTATCAACTGCCGAAAGTGGAGTTGTAAGATCAAAAATTTCTGGTAACGTTGAATTTAGTTCAAAAGCAAAAGTTAGAGGTTATAGAACTCCACATGGCGTAGAAGCTAAACAAGCAGAAGTGGATTTCATACTCAAGATAGTTCCTCAAGGGAATAACTCTGGCAAAGCTCAAAAAATTGAAGTTTCTAGTGGATCGCTTTTATTTGTAGATGACGGTGAAGAAATTAGTTCTGATATTACTGTTGCTCAGATTACTGCTGGAGCTGTGAAAAAGAGTGTTGAAAAAGCGACAAAGGATGTTATTTGTGATTTGGCTGGTCAGGTTAGGTACGACAAGGTCATACAACCAAAGGAGGTCACAGATAGGCAGGGTAATATCACCTTAAAAGCTCAAAGATTAGGCAGATTGTGGGTTTTAGCTGGAGATGTTTATAACTTGCCACCAAATGCAAGACCGGTTATATCACCCGGGAAATCTGTAGATGAAGGGACAGTTTTGGCAGAAGCAAGTCAATCAAGTGAGTTTGGCGGACAAGTTCGATTAAGAGAATCAATAGGAGATTCAAGAGAAGTTCAAATTGTCACTACTTCAATGTCCATAACTAATTTTGAATTAATTGAAGAATCTACTCACGCAGGTCAAATATATAATTTGGAATCTAGTGATGGTACATCTTATCGTTTAAATATTTCCCCAGGAAATAAAATCAGTAATGGTGAGGTAATAGCTGATTTAACTGATGAAAGGTTCCGTACAAAAACTGGGGGTTTAGTAAAATATGCACCGGGATTAAGTGTCAAAAAAGCGAGATCATCTAAAAATGGTTTTGAAGTAAGTCAGGGAGGGACATTGCTCTGGATTCCGCAAGAGACTCATGAAATCAACAAGGATATATCTCTTCTTATGATTGAAGATATGAAATGGATCGAAGCAGGAACAGAAGTTGTAAAAGATATTTTTAGTCAAACATCGGGCATTGTTACAGTTACGCAAAAAAATGATATCCTTCGTGAAATAACTGTAAGAAATGGAACTTTTCATGAGTGTGATGATGAAGAAGTATTGAATAGATTTACAGAAGAAGGAAATCTTGTAAATCCAGGCGAAAAGATTTTAGATGGTGTTGATAATAAAGAAATTCTATTTGTTCAAAAATTAGAAACACCTAAATGTCGAGGTTTGTTATTAAGGACTGTTGAAGAATTCACTATTCCTGACCAGGCGCAATTACCCCAACTATCACATATTAAGCAGGAAAAAGGTCCACATTTAGGCTTAAAAGCTATCCAAAGGCTTAACTATAAAGACGGTGAATTGATAAAATCAGTTGAAGGTATTGAACTACTTAGAACACATTTAAGTATTGAAAGCTTTAATGCTACTCCTCAAATGACTATTGATGTCGAGTCGATTGAAGATAAAAATGATCCATCAATCAACAGATTAAATTTAGTAATATTAGAGTCTGTTCTTGTAAGGAGAGATACTTTATCCGACTCCAGTCATGGCTCAACTCATACAGAATTGCAAGTCAATAATAACCAACTAGTAAAAGCAGGAGATGTAATTGCTACTACTCAAATTCTTTGTAAAGAAAAGGGATTGGTTCAATTACCAAATGTTGTTGATGATGAGCCAATAAGAAGGTTAATTGTTGAAAGAGAACAAGATAAAATTGAGATTAATATTAGTGGTAAAGCAGTAGTTAAAGTTGGCGATCGTGTAGTTGATGGTGATCTAATTAGTGATTCTGTAAAATCAACCTCTTGTGGAGAAATAGAAGAGATTTCTAATAGTTCAGTAACCTTAAGACTTGGTAGGCCTTATATGGTTTCTCCTGATTCAGTTTTGCATGTTAAAGACGGAGACTTGGTTCTTAGGGGAGACGGTTTAGCTTTGCTTGTTTTTGAAAGGCAGAAAACTGGAGATATCGTACAAGGATTACCCCGTATTGAAGAGTTATTAGAGGCTAGGAGACCCAGAGATTCAGCAATTTTATGTAAAAAATCTGGAATTGTTCAGATTAAAAAAGGTAATGATGAAGAATCAGTTTCTTTATCAGTTATCGAAAAAGATGATTTAGTTAATGAATATCAACTATTAATTGGAAAAAATATAATGGTTAGTGATGGACAACAAGTTAAAGGTGGAGAATCTTTAACTGATGGTCCAATTAATCCACATGAACTATTAGATTGCTATTTCAATGATTTAAAAGATCAAAAACCTCTCATAGATGCAGCTCGAGAATCTATATCAAAACTACAAAGAAGTATGGTAAATGAGGTGCAAAATGTTTATAAGTCGCAAGGTGTCGCAATCGATGATAAGCATATTGAAGTTATTGTTAGACAGATGACAAGTAAAGTCCGTATAGAAGATGCTGGGGATACAACTCTTTTGCCTGGTGAACTTATAGAGTTGAGGCAAGTGGAAGATACAAACCAAGCAATGGCAATTACAGGTGGAGCTCCAGCAGAATTCACTCCTGTTTTGTTGGGTATTACTAAAGCTTCTCTCAATACAGATAGCTTTATTTCCGCGGCATCGTTCCAAGAAACAACAAGGGTTCTTACAGAAGCTGCTATTGAAGGTAAATCTGATTGGTTAAGAGGTTTAAAAGAAAATGTTATTATAGGTAGATTAATACCTGCAGGTACAGGTTTTAGCGGTTTTGTGGAGGAATTATCCTCAGAAGCTGGCCCTCATCCTGATATTCTTGCAGAAGAATCTGGTGGCTACAGAAGAGCACAGAAATTAAGGCCTGATTACACAGTTGATATGCCACAATCACCTGCCGTAAGCTCTACTGCAATACTTGATGATCCAAGTGATGAAGATTTGGAGACAACAAGAAATCGACATGGAATTGACTCTTCTTCGAGTAACTTTGCGGCCTTCGCAAGGCCTAATGCTGAAAATCAATTCTCTGAAGATCAATTACCAGACCCTGCCGCATTGGAGGGATTGCAAGAGGAGGGCCTTCTGTCTGATGAATAAATATTTTCTATTATTATTTTTAGTGACTAGAATGATTTTTTAAATTTGTAATTGATGATTAAGCCAGAGATTGTACCCAAAAGAAAATTACCCCGTTATGGATTCCATCTTTATAATGAAAGACTTAATGGAAGAATGGCCATGATTGGTTTTATTGCGCTAATTCTTACAGAGTTCTTTCTAAAACATGGTTTGCTGTTATGGTGAAAATAGTTTTTAAATAAAGACTACTAAATTTGAAAAATCTTCTTGGAAGTAGTATTAAGGATTTAGAAAATGTAGCTTTAGATTATGGTCAGGCTGCTTTTAGGGGTCGCCAAATTTATAATTGGATTTATAACTATAGAAATAAGAACAAAAATATTGATCAAATAGAAGTTTTGCCTTTAAATTTTAGAAAGAAATTAAAGGATGATGGTTTTAAAGTAAGTGAGCTGATTATTAAAGAAAGAAACTTAGCTAACGATGGTACTTTAAAGTTATTACTTTCTACAGACGATAATGAAAGTATTGAGTGCGTTGGTATACCAACTGAAAAAAGATTAACTGCTTGTCTCTCTAGTCAAGTGGGTTGCCCAATGGACTGCAAATTTTGTGCAACTGGCAAGGAAGGTTTGAAGAGATCTTTAAAAGCAAGTGAAATTTTAGATCAAATTTTATATATCGAAAATGAAATGAATAGAAAAGTGACTAATATCGTTTTTATGGGTATGGGCGAGCCTTTATTGAATATTGATGACTTACTTTTGTCAATTAGATCTATAAATAATGATTTTCAGATCAGTCAGAGAAAGATAACCGTAAGCACAGTGGCAGTACCAAAAATGATAAGTAAATTATCAAGAAAGTCTTTTCAAATTTTGGGTAATTGTCAATTTACATTAGCAATTAGCCTTCATGCTTCAAACCAAAAAACAAGAGAAACGATAATACCTAGTGCAAAAAACTATGAAATCAAAAATATAATCGAAGACTGTAAGATATTCGTAAGAGAAACTGGTCGGAGGGTGAGTTTTGAATATCTCATGCTAAGTGGGGTGAATGATAAATTAGAACATGCTTATGAATTGAGTAATTTGCTGAAAGGTTTTCAATGTCACGTCAATTTAATACAATATAACCAAATTGACGAGGTTCAATTTCAACGAACCTCTTTAAAAAATCTCCAATTATTTCAATCTCGACTTGTTAGCAATGGCATCGCTGTTAGCTTGCGAAAAAGCAGAGGTCTAGACAAAAATGCTGCATGTGGTCAGCTAAGACAAAATGCAAAAAGTTAATAATATTATCTAATAAAAATTTTTTAAAAGTCTCTTAAACAGGTTATTATTGTGATAATTAATCTTAAATCTTTGGGTTTTATTAAGACAAAAATTCTACCTTTCGCTATCGTCTCACTCTTTGGGATTGCCTTCATTGCGGTTAGTGCAAGAATTTGGTTACCAGGAGATATGATGTCTCCTGCCCCTATAAATTAATATTTTTTAGCTTTGCAAAATGACAAAAAATAAGGATCCTAATAAAAAAAGCTTAGTTGATATCGCTGTTGATCCAGATGTTTTAGCGAGAGAATTGGCCTTAGAAATTGAAATAGATCCTTTAGAACAAATTGATGAAGATTCTTTTTCAAAAGGTTTAAACATAACTCAGGAGTGCAATGAAGCATTAAAAATGCTAAAAGGGAACAGAGAAGAAAGGATACAGGGATTAAGAATATTTTGTGAATATAGAGATTCAAGATCTTTCCCCCTTTTGTTACCATTACTTGATCAACCTTGTCCTGTTGAAAGAATGAGTGTTGTGTATGCTTTGGGTCGTAATCCATGTCCTAGCGCAGTCGAGAAACTTGTTAGTCTTTTGGAGACAGATGATAATGCTTATGTAAGAAGAGCGACAGCATGGAGTTTAGCTAATTATGATAATCAAATTGTTTTGGAGCCATTAATAAAAGCTTTGAAGAACGATGTTGCTGCAGTAAGGTTATGGTCATCTAGTTCTTTAGCTGAAATTGGAAATGTTTCTTTTAAAAATGCTCAATTGGCAGCAGAACAGCTTTTAATAAGTTTAAAAATAGATAATGAACCGGGTGTAAGAAGTAATTGCATCTGGTCATTATGTAGATTGTACGAAAAATTAAATAATACATTTCAAGAAAGTTTCGTTGATGAATGTATCAAGATAGCTCTTTTCGATAAAGAACCCTCTGTTATGGAAGAAGCAAAAACTGCCTTGGATTCAATGGGGATGCAAGGTTTTTATAACTAAATTTCTTAATTTTTTTTCATAACACACTACTGAAAAAGTTTATTTATTAGATATTCAATATAAAAATTAAAATTAATTAACTTGTACCAACTGAAACAAAAAAATTTCGTTATTCTATATAAAGTAAAAGTACTTAGTACTTGAATTTAATGCCTCAAAAAACATTGAGATTCAAAATTCATCAAGACGGAAGAGTTGAAGAGACAGTAGAAGGTTTTACTGGTAATTCATGCAATGATGCCACAAGAAATCTTGAAGACGCTCTTGGTAAAGTAACAGTAAAAAATAGAACTTCTGATGCTTTCATCTCTAATCAAAATGAAAAATTAAAACAATTCAACCAGGAATCTAATGTCACACTTTAGTACGATTAAAACTCAGCTCAAAGATGCAGAGCCATTAATTAAAGCCTTAAATAACCTTGGTTACATGATCAGCCAAGAAGAAAAATTTGTTAAAGGCTATAGAGGTAAATTTACAGCTGTCGATATAAGTATGAGCCTTCCTGGAGAGACTAAAGTTGGATTTAAATGGGACAAAACTTCAAATTCATATGAGTTAGTTACTGATCTAGATCTATGGAAATTTGAGCTACCAGTAGAAAGATTTATCTCTAAAGTTACTCAAATGTATGCCTACGAAACAATTATTTCTAAAACAAAAGAGGATGGTTATCAAATCGTAGAACAAAAAAACCAAAATGACGGTTCTATAGAATTGGTTTTAACCAAGTGGGATAACTAATCTCATATTATGGATTTAACCGATCCATTAGATAATCTTGGAGAAAATATTGAAATTTCAGGCTTTGAGCCAGTTTTAGGTGGTCAATTAGCCGAAAAAGCTGTTTGGGTTGATGAAGCTAAATGTATTGGTTGTCAATACTGTGTACACGTTGCTTCAAACACCTTCTTAGTTGACGAATTTCATGGTAGAAGCCGAGCAATCAGACAAGATGGCGATAGTGTTGATGTTATACAAGAGGCAATAGATACTTGCCCTGTTGATTGTATTCATTGGGTCAAGTTTGAAGAATTAAATGATTTAGAGAATAGTCTTGATAGGGACATGTTTCAATCATTTGGAAAACCACCAAGAATGAATAAGCATTAATTATTTAAAAGATGCAATATCGGAGATTTGGTAGAACCAATCTGAAGATCCCTATTTTATCTCTAGGTGGTATGAGATTTCAAAAAAGTTGGGAACAATTAGATTTTTCTGAGATTTCAAATGAAGAACAAAATAAAGTAGAAAATATTTTAAATCTGGCAAATAAATATGGCTTAAGTCATGTTGAAACTGCTAAGTATTATGGGACTTCTGAGGTGCAATTAGGAATGGGTTTTAAAAATATAGAAAAAATTCCAAACATTATTCAAACTAAGATTCCTCCAAATAGTGATCCAGAAATTTTTAAGAGAGATGTTATGACAAGTATTGAAAAATTAAAAGTCAAAAGAATTGATTTGTTAGCAATACATGGCATTAATACAGATGAACATTTACATCATGCTGTTAAAGATGGAGGTTGTATTGACATTTTAAGAAAGTTGCAAAAAGAAAATTTAATTGGCTCCATTGGATTTTCAACTCATGGAAGATCTTCACTCATTGAGAAGGCTATATCAACAAACTTTTTTGATTATGTAAATTTGCACTGGTATTTCATCAATCAAGAAAATACAAAGGTTATAAATTTGGCAAATAAGTATGATCTTGGGGTTTTTATAATAAGTCCCACTGATAAAGGGGGACATCTTCATACTCCCTCAGACAAAATGTTGGAACTTTGTAAGCCACTTCATCCTATAGTTTTTAACGATCTTTTTTGCTTAAGAAATCAAAATGTCCATACTCTTAGTGTGGGTATTGAAAAAGAGACGGATTTTGATTTGCATTTAGAAGCTGTCTCTTTGTTATCCGATTCTGAGAAATATGTTCCGAAGATAATAAACAGATTAAGGCAGGAATCAATTAATTCTCTGGGTTTAGAATGGCATCAAAATTGGAATAGAAATTTACCGAGTTGGGAATATACGCCGGGAAATATTAATATTCCCGTTCTGCTTTGGCTTTCAAATTTAATTGAATCGTTGGATATGGAGGGGTTTGCAAAAGCTAGATACCAATTGCTTGGTAATGGAAGTCACTGGTTCCCAGGGAATAACTCTAATTTGTTAGATAAGGATGTTTCTGAAGTGCAATTATTAAAAGTATTAGAAAGTCATATAAATCCAAAAAAAGTTATAAAAAAATTGAGAGCTTTAAAAGAAAAGTTTGGGGGCAAGGTTGCTAAAAGATTATCAAAAAAATAATTTCATAATGGATTTTTCTCAGGTTTACCAACTTTTCTTGGGTAGATTTTAGGGCAAATATTTTTTGGTTGAATAAGAATAATATTTCGGGTACCTTTATTGCTTGGTAATAATATCTTCTTTTTCTCTTTAAATTTTCCTTCTAATATTTCTAAAGTTTTATCTAGATTTTTACTTTCTTTATCAGTCCATTTGCCACAATATAAAACTCCTAACCCTTCTTTTTTAAGCATTGGAAGTATATATTCTGAAACTGTTGATGGATTACTCACTGCTCTAGTAGTAGCTATATTGAAACTATTTCTTATTGACGATTGATGGGCTAAGTTCTCAATACGATCATTAATTACATGAATATTGTTTTTGAAATTGATTTCTGTAATTAAGATTTTTAGAGCATCTGTTTTCTTTTTTGAGGAATCAACTAGGTATATTTGTGAAGTAGGATGAGTTATGGCATAAGCTAAACCAGGGAAGCCACAGCCGGATCCAATATCTAGAAATTTTTTATTATCAAAATTAATGTTCGGGAAAGTTTTAAAGGGCCAAATGCTGTCAAAAACTTGAGATACCCAATAATCATCACCATTAATTAATCTTGTTAAGTTTGTTTTATTATTTAATTCTTTAATTTTAATTTGTAATTCTTGAAACATAATTATCTCTTCTTCAGTTATTAAGGAAAAAATTTCTTCTGGAATGTTTTGTTTTTTCATTTCGTTATAAATGTAAATCTTTACCATTTATAAAATACATTCTATTTATTAAAAATTTATTAGAATTACAATACTAATAAAAGATTATTTTGAAAAGAGAAATTTCTTATTACAAAATTTTAGGTGTAGATGAAAATGCCTCAAATCATGAATTAAGAAAGGCATTTTGCAAACTATCCATTGAGTTGCATCCCGATACAACTTCTTTAGAAATAGACGATGCTAAAAGGAAATTTCAAGAAGTTTTGGAAGCTTATGAAAATTTGAATAATAGTAATTTGAGGAGAATTCACGATAACAAACTAAAAGAAAAATCTAGAAGTAAGAATAATACTAAAGTTTTAAATAATTTAATAATTGATTCAAATAATCAAAATTTAGTAGGTAACAGAAGACCTTTTTCAAATGGGGAATTGTTTTCGTTATTTCTTTTATTTATTATTATTTCTATTAGTTTGATTTGTTCAATTTTTATTGCCTCTTTTACTGGTAAAGAATTAGAAACAATACCTATCTGGTTAGCAAAATGATTCTTTGAAAAAATTTGTGAATCTCCCTAAAAAACCCATTAACCAACATTCACTGCAATCATTGGAATTGTGGCTAACTGATTTAGGCGCTGTTAAGGATGTTAATAATCCATCTAAATGGTACCTGTTACTTTCTAATTGGAATGCAACTATTATTTTTGAGCAAGAAGATTTAAGTGTTATATGGGAAAGTGAAGGACAAGAAACTAAAAGACTATTTTCTTACTGCATTAATAGAGAAGATGTGGAAAATGCAATACTGCAGGGACCATGAATTTCTAACTAAAGATTGTCTAAGATTTGCCTTATTATCCAGTAACTTTTTTCTAATTGATCATCTGTTATACAGAGAGGCGGCAAGAGGTAAATAACATTTCCGAGGGGCCTGATGAATAAACCTTGCTCCAATGCAAGACTCTTTATTTCTTTCCCAATATTATTGAAATAACCTTTTTTATTCCCAATATCTAAATCGAAGGCAGCAATTGTGCCTGATACCCTTACTTTTTTTATATAAGGTAAGTTTTTAAATTTAATTAAGTGAGATAAATGTTTTTCTTCAAATGAAAGGTATTTTTGTGGTTCTTTTTCTAATAAATCAAGACTAGCGTTTGCTGCAGCACAACCTAAAGGATTAGCAGTAAAACTATGTCCATGCCAAAAAGTTTTTCTTGGGGAATCATCAATAAAGGATTGAAAAATTTTTTCTTTACATAAAGTTATTCCCATCGGTAAAAATCCACCAGTTAAACCTTTTGAAATACTTATTAAATCAGGAATGATTTTTGCCTTTTTAAACGCAAACAGGCTTCCACATCTTCCAAAACCAGTCAATACTTCATCGGCAATTAACAAAGAATTATTATTTTTTATAATTTCTGAAACTTTTTTTATAAACTGAGGCCTAACCATATTCATCCCTCCTGCTCCTTGAACAAGTGGCTCAAGGATTACTGCAACTGTGGGAGTTTTAAGTAGAGTTTCTAATTTTTGGATCGCCTCATTCTCTTTATTTTCTACTTCTTCATCGTTCATCCAAGTTGAAGGCCATGGGACTCTTCTAACTGGGAACATAAGATTATCGAAATTCTCATTAAAAATATTTCGTTCACCTAAAGCCATTGCTCCAAATGTATCACCATGATAGGCGCCATCAAAAGCTACTATTTGAGTTCTTGTCTCTCCTCTATTTTGCCATGATTGGAAGGCAATTTTTAAAGCGACTTCCACTGCAGTAGAACCGTTATCAGAAAAGAATAATCTTTCTAGTTTTGTTAATTCACTAAGTCTTTCAGCTAATTTTTTTGCCTGTGGATGTAAGAAATCAGCGAATATAACTTGCTCAAGTTTCTTTGATTGATCAAAAATGGCATCCGCAATATATTCGTTACTATGACCATGAAGAGTTACCCACCAACTACTAATTGCATCTATTAGCTCTTTTTTAGGATCTTTAGTAAATAAGAGGGCATCTTTACCATGAGTTACCTCTATTTGCGGTTTGCTGTTATTGATTTGTGTAAAAGGTGGCCAAATATTTGGGTGCCAATCTTGATTTGGAGTTTTTGAATCCAAAGATTTCATTTAACTTATTTTTGAGTTTAATAATGTGATCAACTTATTCTTGATGTCTAGTTCTTTCCATAGTATATCTAAATTATTCGAGTCCATTTTTTTGATGTAAGGAAATTCAGCAATTAAAGGAATCCCACTAAAATCAACTAGAGTTTTTGGATTATCTAGGTGTTTTTCGCCATTAACCACTAAACCTAAAATTTCAATATTTCTTCGTTTTAAGGCCTCAATACTAAGCAGGGTATGGTTAAGAGTGCCAAGTGAGCTCTTGCATACAAGTATTACCGGAAGATTCCATTGTTTTATTTGATCTATTTGCAAAAAATTGCGTGTTATTGGAACCATTAATCCACCTGCAGTTTCTACAATTAGTGAGCCTTGCACTTTTGGCAATCTCAACTTGTCAAAGTTAATAGCTTTTTGATCTATTTCAGCAGCCCAATGAGGAGATAGAGGTTTTGTAAAGACATAAGCTTCTTTGATTATTTGCTCTTTACTTACTTGAGCAAGTTTTTCAACAGTTTGACTATCAGTTTGCGATTCAATACCACTTTGAATAGGCTTCCAATAAAAGGAATTTAATCCTTTAACGAAAAAAGAGCTTATTAAAGTTTTCCCAATATCAGTATCTGTTCCACAAATTATAAATTTGAAAATATTATTGTTACTACTCATCATTTCTTTATGATTTGAATCTCAATTTGCCATGAAAGGTTCACTGTATTATTGTAATTCTTTGGCCAAAACTTTTGGATTTCCTTTAACTCTTTCACTGTTTTGCGTTTACAATTTGTTGATTGTGCTCCTACATTTTTAATACTTCTAAAAAGCTTATATACATCTTCAAAATTTTCAAGATAATTAAACTGTTCTGAATAATGTATCTCAGTTGATTTAAAATCTTTTAATAATTCTTTAGAGCAAAGGAAATTAAGACCACTATATTCAATATCAATTTTTTTACAAGTATCTTTCCATTCAGGAAAACAATCTTTTGTGGGATATGAAATGATTAAAAAACCTCCAGGTTTTAATTTGCTAAACCAATTTTGTATAATCTCTCCTGGGTTGTTTAACCAATGTATGCAAAAGTTGGATGTTAATAGAGAACAGTTATTTATTTCAGGAGGTAAATCATTGTTCAAATCCCATAAAATTTTTTTTCTAGATAATTTATTCTCAAGCAGCATTTTCTTGCTGAAATCAATTCTGGATACTTTTTGGGAAGAAATTATTTTTTCTATTTCATCTGCTAATAGTCCTGGTCCTGATCCTAGATCTATCCATTCACCTTTTTTTGGGGGATTTAATTCTTTGATAAATTGAACAATCTTTTTTGCAAAAAATTTCTGAATATTTGAATGTTCTAAATACCGATATGCAGCATCATTGAAATTATTTTTTATTTTCTCATTCCACTTTTTACTATCCATTTCAATCATTAAGTTTATTAAGTAAGATCTCGTATAAATTTAAATTATTCAAGCAATGACCTTGTTGAGCTAATTTAATTAAAATTGGCTTCCTATCAAGTGTTTTATTTAAGGAATCTAAAAAGTTATTATTTGATTCGTTGTCAAGAATCAAATCATTTTCTGATTTTATAAAAATAATTTTACAATCTTTTCTTAAAAATACTGGAAAATCTCTACTGCTGTAAAGTTGTTTTAAATCACTTAAAAGAAGAGTTTTATTTAAACTTTCTAGACTTTTATAAAAGATCTTTTTAAAACTATTATTCATATTATTTGGCATAAATGATCTATGTATAAATTCCTTCAACATATCCTTAGGTTCATCTTTTATGATTTTTGTTTCCATTCTTTTTAGAGACCTCAAAATCAAGTTTCTCTTATTACTTAAAGGAAGAAAATTATTAAAAGAATTTATAAGAACAATATGAGTTGCTTCTTTTAAAATTTTTTTTTGCATTAAATGAAAACCAAATGAATGGCATAAAGTCATTCTGATTTCTTTTTTAGATTTGCTTTTAATCCATTTTGCTTGATAATTATTTGTCGAAAAATAGCCCCTTTCATTATCTTGCCAATGCCAATTATTATTTAAAAAATCAACTTTATAATCATCCCAAAAATATTTATTTAGTCCCCAACCATGTTGAGTAATAATTTGCTTCATTTAAACTCTTTTAATACTGCAATGAAATTCTTTAGCAGATTAAAATCTAAGTTTCTTCGTATTGTTATTCTGATTCTTGATTGCCCCACTGGAACAGTTGGAGGCCTTATTGCAATTGCTAAAAACCCATTTTCTTCGAGATATTTTTGTAGATAAATTGCCTTCTCTTCTTGGCCAACAATAATTGATAAAATGTGAGAATCTCCCTGAACTGGAAAACTAAAATTTTTAATAATTTCATCTTTCCATACATTCGCAGAAGTTAACAAATCTTTACCCCATTCTTTATTTTCTAAAATTTTTTTTAAACCTTCTAGTGCTCCAGCAGCTAAAGATGGCGCAAGTGCGGTCGTATACCTAAATGCACCACTTGTTTGGATCAGATATTCTCCAATTTCTGAATTGGAACCTATGAAAGCTCCACCGCTTCCAAATGCTTTTCCAAAAGTTCCAGTAATCATAGTTATATCTGAACGACAATTAAAACTTAACCCCCTGCCTTCAGGGCCCAAGATCCCAATTGCATGAGCTTCGTCTACTAATAATTGAACACTATTTTTTTTGCAAATTTCTGTTATTTCTCTGAGCGGAGCAATTGATCCCTCCATGCTATAAAGAGATTCAACAACAACTAAAATGGAATTTTTTGTCGGGTTAGATTTAATAATTTTATCTTCTAAGTCTTTTAAATTATTGTGTGAAAATCGAACTAGTTTTGCTTGAGCAGCTTTGACTCCAACCAATAAAGAGTTATGGATCAATTTATCTGCTATTACGATACTATTTCTGTTCGCTAAGGTTTGGATAGCGGCTATATTTGCTTGAAATCCGCTTGGGAAAAGTAATACTTTCTCTTGATCAAGCCACTTTGCAAGTTTTGTTTCTAATAATTTATGTATTGGTCTTGAACCTGTAATAAACCTAGAGCTTCCTGAACCAATACCTTCTAACAAGCTTATTTTGTAAGCAGCTTTTATTAAATCCTTGTCCCTACTTAATCCAAAATAATCATTACTGCATAAGTCTATAAGTTTTTTATTTTGCGAATTGAAACTTAGAAGTTCGAATGATTTTTTACCTAAAGAAAATGTTTTTAATTTACGGATTCTATTTTTTGAAATTTTAACTTTTCTCATTTTGGCAAAATAAAATATAGTGGATTTAATTAAAAAGATTTAGATTTACTATTAAAGTTTGCAAGGTATTTTTTGTTTATTAATATCTATATAGATCATATATTAAGAAGTTAACTCATCCTCTCTTCAATCACAATCATTGCTTAATTTAGAGGAATATTTCCCATTTCCGCTAGATGATTTCCAATTAGAAGCAATAAGAGCTATTAATAGCGGAAATTCTGTTGTTTTAACGGCACCAACAGGTTCTGGTAAAACATTGATAGGTGAATTTGCTATATATAGAGGCTTATCTCATGACAGCAGAGTTTTTTATACAACACCTTTAAAAGCCTTGTCAAACCAAAAGTTTAGAGATTTTTCTAATCAATATGGTGAGAATAAAGTTGGTCTTTTAACTGGAGATATAAGCATAAATAGAGAAGCACCAATCTTAGTCATGACTACTGAGATTTTTAGGAACATGCTTTATGGCGAATTTGATGAATTTGATGATCCCTTAGAAAATTTAGAATCTGTGATTCTTGATGAATGTCATTATATGAATGACCCCCAAAGAGGCACAGTTTGGGAAGAAACTATAATCCATTGCCCTACTAGAACTCAAATAATAGCTTTATCAGCAACAATAGCCAATGCAGATCAATTACAAAATTGGATAGAAAAAGTTCATGGGCCCACAGTACTAATTAATAGTGATAAGAGACCAGTCCCACTTGATTTTATTTTTTGTAGTGTTAAAGGCCTCCATCCACTTTTAAATAGTAAGGGTAATGGTATTCATCCAAACTGTAAGATTTGGAGAGCTCCTAAAGGGCAGAAAATAAGAGGAAAAGTGGGCAGAATAATGCAACCAAAGTCTCCCTCAATTGGCTTTGTGATCTCGAAACTAGCTGAACGGAATATGTTGCCAGTTATTTATTTTATTTTTAGTAGAAGGGGATGTGACAAGGCTATTGAGAATATAAAAGATTTAACTTTAGTAAGTTATTCAGAAGCAAGTATGATATCCCAAAAATTAGATGTTTATCTTAAAAATAATCAGGAGGCAATTAAAGATAAATCTCAATGCGAGGCATTAAAACGCGGTATTGCATCTCATCATGCTGGATTATTGCCTGCATGGAAAGAATTGGTTGAGGAATTATTTCAGCAAGGTTTAATAAAAGTTGTTTTTGCAACTGAAACTCTTGCTGCAGGAATAAATATGCCCGCAAGAACAACTGTTATTTCTTCTTTATCAAAAAGGACAGATGATGGGCATAGATTATTATTTAGCAGTGAATTTTTGCAAATGTCAGGCAGAGCCGGAAGAAGAGGAAAAGATACCAAGGGATATGTTGTTACATTACAAACAAGATTCGAAGGTGCCAAAGAAGCAAGTGCACTGGCTATAAGTAAACCAAATGCTTTAGAAAGTCAATTCACTCCTAGCTATGGAATGGTACTTAATCTTTTACAAAGTTATACTTTAGAAAAGTCTAAAGAATTAATTAAAAGAAGTTTTGGTAGTTTTTTATATTTAGGTGAATCATCAGGAGAGAATATAATTATTGAAAATTTAGATAAGGATTTAATTGAATTAAAAAAAATTACATCTAACGTTTCATGGAAAGATTTTGATGCATACGAAAAATTAAAAAATCGTTTAAAAGAAGAGAGAAGACTTTTAAAAATTTTAGAAAAACAATCAGCAGAAAAATTATCAGAAGAGATAACTAATGCACTCCCCTATATTAAAGATGGAAGCTTAATTTCAATCAAAGCTCCTCAAATTAAAAGAAAAATTGTTCCAGGATTAATTTGCAAGAAAATATATGAATCCCAAAAAATTAAGAGTTTATTGTGTTTGACAATTGATAATTTATTTATTCTTATAAAACCCTCATACATAGTAAGTATTTTTAATGATTTGGATGCAATTGATGTCTTAGCACTTGAAGTGCCAAAGATGTATTTTTCTGGAGAGGTATTTAGGGGAGATGATATGTCGCAGTGTTATGCGGATCGAATTTTAGAAGTTTCTAAAAAAAATGATTTACAAACTCCACAATATGATTTGACAACGGAAGTTTTGGCACAAAAGCAACAAATTAATAATTTAGAAGAAACAGTTACTGATCATCCTGCACACAGATTTGGAGACTCCAAGAAATTAAAAAAATATAGAAAAAGAATTATTGATGTTGAACAAGAAATAAATATTAGAAAAAAACTTCTTGAGGATAAAGAAAATCATAACTGGAGAACTTTTACTGATTTGATTAAAATTTTGAATCATTTTGGTTGTTTAAATGATTTGGAATTGACAGAAGTTGGACAAACAGTTGGTGCAATAAGAAGTGAAAATGAATTATGGATTGGTCTTGTTTTAGTTAGTGGTTATTTAGATGATTTAGATGCTCCTGAGCTAGCTGCAATTATTCAAGCTATATGTGTTGATGTAAAGAGGCCTAATCTTTGGTGTAATTTCAAGCCTTCTTTAAAGGTCATAGATGTTTTTAATGAATTAGATGGTTTAAGAAAATTAGTCTCTTTTCAACAAAATAAGTTTCATATTGAAATTCCTATCTATTTAGAAACAGAGTTGACTGGAATTATTTCTGAATGGGCAAGAGGAAAAAAATGGAAAGATTTAGTTTTTAATACTTCATTAGACGAAGGTGATGTAGTGAGGATTATTAGAAGATCAATTGATGTCCTTTCTCAAGTGCAATACTGTATTGGTGTTAGCAATAAATTAAAAAGCAAAGCTAAGCTAGCATTAAAAGCTATTAATCGTTTTCCTGTTTCTGAATCTAATGATCTTATAAAAGTCTCTGAAGATATTAATCCTGCAACAAAAAGAATTGACAATAATTTTTAAATTTTTTAATCAAATCATTGAATTGATATTCATTGTTTCATCAAATTCATCTTCGTTTAAATAACCTAATTTAATTGTTGCCTCTTTTAAATTTAATGATTCTTTGAAGGCAAGGTTTGCAATTTTAGCTGCTTTTTCATAACCAACTTTTGGCACTATGGCTGTAACCAACATTAGTGAATTTTCTAAATTTAACTTCATTCTCTTTTGATTAGGTTCCATCCCATCAACTAATTTTATTCTGAAGTTTTCTATTACATTTTTAAGTAATTTTAAACTTGTGAGAATATTAAATCCAATAAGAGGCTTATATTCATTCATCTGTAAAGTGCCGCTAGAATTTGCCATTGAGACTGCATATTCAAGACCCATTATCTGAGTACAAACCATTGATAAGGCTTCGCATTGAGTTGGATTCACTTTACCCGGCATAATAGAACTTCCAGGTTCATTTTGAGGAATAATTAGTTCATATATTCCTGATCTTGGACCAGAAGATAGAATTTTTATATCATTTGAAATTTTAAATAATGCACCTGCTAATATTTTTATCTGACTCATTACTTGAGCAAGACGATCATGCGAGGCCATCATAGAAAAATTATTTTTTGATTTATAGAACATTAGATTAGTATCATCGGAAATTGATTTTATAGACTCTTCACAAAATCCTTTTGGACAATTAATCCCTGTACCAACCGCAGTTCCTCCCAGAGGTAAGAAATACAATTCATTCAGACTCATAATAATTGCATTCTCAGCATCTTTAAGTTGCTCTGACCATCCTGATATTTCTTGCCCAAAAGTAAGGGGAACTGCATCTTGAAAATGGGTTCTTCCTATCTTTATAAGGTCTTTCCATTCTTCACTTTTTTTATCAAGGACCTTAGTGAGTTCTTTGATAGTTGGAACTAAATTTTTGATTATTTCATTAACAACAGATATTTGAATAGCAGCAGGAAAAGTATCATTAGTTGACTGAGATTTATTTACATCATCATTCGGATGAATTGGTTGATGACTACCAAGCTCTGAATTAGTTTTTAAAGCTGCAATATTTGAAATTACCTCATTAACATTCATATTTGTTTGCGTGCCACTACCTGTTTGCCAAACCTTTAACGGAAACTGTGAATCGTGAAGCCCATCAAGTATTTCCGTACATGCCTCTACAATCAAATCTTTTTTCTTTTTATCTATTAAACCTAAATTGAAATTCGCAATTGAAGCAGCTTTTTTTATGAGGGTCAATGAATAAATTAACTCAATTGGAACTAATTCTTCTCCAATAGAAAAATTTATTATCGATCTTTGTGTTTGAGCACCCCACAAAGCTTCCATGGGAACCTCTATTGTTCCCATACTATCTTTTTCAATCCTAAAGTTTTTGGTCATTATTCCTCTGAAAACACTGGTTAAACTTAGATAAGGTTTTCAGTAATCCTAGATACCTAACTTCTCCCATATTACACTTAAATTCTTAAGATGAATTGAAGGATTAAAACATTCTTCTAAGTCACTTTGATCAATAAAATCCATAATTTCATTATCTCTCTCTAAATTTTGTTTGAAATTCCCATTCTGAGTATTCCAGGCCTGATGCGCATTTTTTTGTACTAAGCTATAAGCTTTTTCTCTAGACAAGCCCTTCTCTACAAGCAAAAGTAAAACTTTCTGACTAAAGATTACACCACCATATATATTTAAATTTTTGAGCATATTTTTTGGATAAACTTCTAAATTGCGTACTATATCTTGCATTTCCCTTAGCATAAAATGCAAGCAGATTGATACGTCAGGTAGCATGATACGTTCATTTGAACTATGGCTTATATCTCTTTCGTGCCAAAGTGGAACATTTTCAAGTGCTGTTAAGACGTAACTCCTCAAAATTCTTGCTAAACCACTTACTCTTTCACTTCGAATAGGATTTCTTTTATGAGGCATGGCAGAACTTCCTTTTTGCCCTTTTGTAAAGCCCTCCTCAACTTCTAAAACATCAGTTCTTTGTAGATTTCTTATTTCAGTTGCGAATCTATCTAAAGAAGCGCCAACTAGTGCAATAGTTTGCACATATTCTGCATGTCTGTCTCTCGATATAACCTGCGTACTTGCTGTATCAGGTTTTAAGCCGAGTAAATCACAAGTTATTTGTTCTACTTTAGGATTCGTATTAGCGTAAGTTCCCATTGCACCACTTATTTGTCCAATTGCTACAGAATCTTTCAGAGTTAACAATCTTTTTTTGTTCCTTATTATTTCTGCTAACCATCCAGCAAGTTTAAAACCGAAGGAAATTGGCTCCCCATGAATTGCATGAGATCTGCCAATCATTAAAGTATTTTTATGCTTCCTTGCTAATAATCTGACCTCATTTTCAAGGTTCTCAATTTCTACTAATAATAATTCGCAAGAATCTACTAACTGAAGAGATAAGCCAGTATCAAGTACATCACTACTGGTCATACCAACATGTATGTATCTTCCTGAATCTCCTACAAATTCATTAACGCTTGTAAGAAATGCTATAACATCATGTTTAACTTCTTTTTCAATTTCTGTAATTCTAGATTCATCAAACTTTGCATTTGAACGTATCTTTTTCATGGCATTCTCAGGGATTTTTCCGAGGGAAAAATTTGCTTCACATGCAGCTATTTCAACCTTAAGCCAACTCTGGAATTTTGCGCTTTCAGTCCAGATTTTTCCCATTTCGGGTAATGTGTAACGCTCGATCACAATTTTTATTTATTATCAATTTAAACTTTATAACAAAATCTAATTATTGCCCTATACCTTTAAAGATGTACTTGCCATTGAACATATTTGACTGATTATTATTTTCCTATGTAACATTTTTCTGGCTAATAAAGAAAGCTTAAATATAAAACTGTTTGCATATATTCCTTCGTTAATCGTGGGTAATTTTTTAGTTCTTATTTAAAATTGAAAGGTATTTAAGAATTTGGATCTTAATCTTATTGAAGTTCATTATTCAGTCTTTTTTTATTGATTAATAATATGATTAAAAAAAGTAGATTAGATCTTTATCTTCTAAATAAAGGTTTATGTGAAACTCGTCAAAAAGCCCAAGGTTTGATTCTTGCGGGCAAGGTTAGAGATATAAATGGGAAAATATTGGATAAACCTGGACAACAAGTATTAATTGGATCTGAGTTTTTTATTGATTCCTCGCCTATGTTTGTATCAAGGGGCGGCGAAAAATTATTGGAGGCATTTAACAAACTTGAAATTAAAGTAAAAAACAAAATATGTATTGACGCAGGAATCTCTACTGGGGGATTTACTGATTGCTTATTGCAACAAGGCGCAAAGTTAGTTTATGGGATAGATGTTGGTTATGGACAAACTGCATGGAAGATTAGAAATAATCCAAAAGTTATACTTTTTGAACGAACTAATATTCGAAATTTAAAACCTAATGATCTTTTATCTAGAAGTAATGAATTACCAAATTTTGTTGTTGCTGATTTGTCTTTTATTTCATTAAAGTTAGTTTTTAAATCTATTGGAAATTTATTAGAAGGTGATTGTATTGAGGGAATATTTTTAATTAAACCCCAATTTGAAGTAGGTAAAGATAAAGTCAGTAAAGGAGGTGTTGTTCGCAATCCTAAATTCCATACTGAGGCTATAGAGTCCGTTATCTATGCTGCTAAGAATTTCCAATGGAATATAAAGAATTTGATAGCTTCTCCTCTGGTAGGTCCTGCTGGGAATCATGAATATTTAGCTTGGATGACCTTAGGAAGTCATTCAAATAAAAGTATTAATAGTGAATATATACAAAATTTAGTAAAAGAAACTCTTTGAATTAATTGAATTAAAGAGCTTCTTCGTCTTTGTCGCCAGTTCTAATTCTTACAACTGAATCAATTGATGTGATGAATATTTTTCCATCACCTATCTCTCCAGTTTTTGCTGCTTCAGCAATCGCATCTATGACTGAATTAACCTTTTCATCTTCTACGACAACTTCTACTTTAAGTTTTTGAAGGAATTCAACAGTAAACTCTGAACCTCTATATCTTTCAACTTGTCCTTTTTGCCTTCCAAAACCTCTAACTTCACTAACTGTCATCCCAACAATACCGGAATTTACTAATGCAATTTTTACATCCTCCAGTTTAAATGGACGTATGATTGCTTCAATTTTCTTCATGATTAAAGATTGAACATTCCTATTTTAATTGTTTTTTGGGAAAACATCCAACATTGAAATATCAGAAAAACATTCAACATTAAGGCCTGCATTCTTGGCGTCTTCAATTAATAGTTGGGAATTTTCTTCAGAAATTATTACTGTACTATTTGACAACGCTTCCCACTGATCATTCTCAAAGTGTGTTTGAAGCCATAACATTCCAATTGCAGTTTTTGGTTCAAGGGATTTATTGAAGTTATTATCGATAGTTATCAAACAAATGTCCATTAATTTTTCATTGAACTAAACACATATAAACCTTTCGGCGGACATTATGATTGTTACTATTGATACAAAAATAAGATTTAACATCTTTTGACTTAGTTAATTGTAATACTTAGTTTTGTTGATACTTTTGCGAATCTTTATCTTTATATATAGTTTTTATATAGGTTTAGTAAAAAAGTTCTAGGAAAAATGAGTACAGCTAAATTAGAAGATTCGACTCAAAGCCCGCTATATGGTGAAAGAATTATTGAAGAATCAAAAATAATTTGTTTCGATAATCCAAATAAGAAAAGAATTTATGAAATTTCTATTCAGTTACCTGAATTTACATGTAAGTGCCCCTTTTCTGGTTATCCAGATTTTGCAAAGCTAAATATTATTTATCAACCTAATTTGAAAGTCTATGAGTTGAAGTCTTTAAAGCTTTATATTAATAATTTTAGGGATATCAAAATATCACATGAGGAAGTTGTGAATAAAATTATGGATGATTTAGTTAATGAAGGTTCACCGCACTGGATACATTTAAATGCTGCATTTAACCCTAGAGGAAATGTTTCTATGCAGTTAAATATTTTTAGTGGTCAGAAAAGAAATTAAAAATTTTTTATTTCGTCTGATAATTTAAAAAATTCTTTTTTAAAACCAACTAGATTTTTATTACTAAGGCCTCCAATAGATAACTTTTGTGATTCTTTATTTACCAGAATCCATAATTGGTTAGTTGGTATAAGACTTATTATTGTTCCAAAAATTATTAAAATAAAAGAAAAGTAAATAAATGGTATAGACGGATCATTTTTAATTATTAATCCACTGCTGGGGATTATTTTTTTCAGAGATACTTTTGAAGAGTTAACTTCTAAAGGATCGTCATTGATAAAGAGATTATTCCCGGAAAAATTTTCTATATTCGAAATTTTAAGTGGACCATTTTCATTATCTATTGTTAAAAGGAAATTTTTTTTAGTCTCCGATCCTAATTCAACTAAAACTCCCCAAACTTGATTACCGATTTCTGGAATCTCCTTTAATTGTAATTGATAAAGGATATTATCTATTTCTAAAACAACATTTGATATTGCCCAATCTGCTTGATAAATAGTTAATCCTTTAAACCTGATTGGGTGATTAACTTTGGTTGTTTTTATTTCATTTAAATTTAGATCTTCAGAAGAAAAATTTAATTTTGAAATAAACTGTTTGGGCACACCATCACTTTCTCGTTCTATAGAAAAATCGACTAATTTTACTTTGGCATTTGAGTTTGTGCTCTCATTAACAAGATCTAAAGTTTCTCCAGGCAATAAATATTGTTCTTTTGATTGACTTGTAAAACTTCCATATGCTGAACCTATAAGTAAGACTATTAATCCGATATGTACAATTAAAGGACCAATTTTTCCAATTAACCCCTTTCTTGCAGAAATATGACTATTAAATTTGTATGTTTTCCATCCTTTTTTTTTGAGTAATAAATCTACTTTTGATATTTGTTCTCCAACTTCATTGATTGGATGACTTGTAGTTAGTTGCAGTTTGCTAAATTTTTTTTCGCTCTTATATTCAATCCATTTTAATGAAGCTTTTAATGAAGGAATTTGCCTCCTGAAACTACACGCTGCCAGAGAAATGCAAAGAAGAATTAATGTAAATAAAAACCAAAAGCTTGTATATATGTGATCCAATTGAAGTTTTAAGACTTTTTCTCCATCTAAAAATCCAAAAATGGGAGCTCTATCGAAATTATCAATATAAAACTTATTATTATTATCTTGAGGTATAAAAGTACCTATGCTACTGGCAATAGCTATGAAGATTATCAGTGATATTGCGAATCTTAAACTTGATATTTTTAAAATTAGATTCTTAAAAATAATCATTTAAATCCAATTTGAAAATAAATTTAATAATCCTAGTGCTACTAAAAATATCCCGCTTAAGGTAGGAATTATTTGACTAAATTTTCTAAGCTCTAAAAATTTTTTTAAGTTTTCTGCCGTAGCTCCCGCAATAATTAGCGGAGTGACTTGGCCTATTCCAAAGAAAAATAAAAAAATAATTGAGATTATCGGATTTTTTGCTTGCGATACCCAAGCTAGAAGAGTTGCTAAAACTGGAGTAATGCAAGGTGAAGAGGCTAGTCCAAAAGTAGTTCCTATCGCAAAAGGTGCTATGAGGGGTGGTATCTTGTCCTCTATTTTTTTTAAATCAGGTCCATTCGGGAACTGAAACTTTAAGATTCCTAGTAAATTTAAACCCATTATTATTGCTATCAAGGCAACAATCGTAGTGTAATAAGCTGGAATTTGCCCGTATATTTTACCTAAGAATCCACTCGCAGCCCCCAGTGCAATAAGCGAAAAAACTACTCCTCCTGAAAAACTAATAAGTTTAAATTTATTTTTCTCTGTTCCCCCTATATATGCAATTGTCACTGGAAGTAATGATAATGAGCATGGTCCAAGACTTGTTAAAAGTCCTGCGCTGAAAACCAAAAATATAGTAAATGGTCCAGGGTTATCAAGGCCATTCTGCATGAGCAGATTACCCTTTTGAGATAATTCTGAAATAACTAAATTAAATGATTCGATAGTTTGACTTAAATCTCATAAATTCTAACTAATTAAGAGTCTTTCGTGTAGTAATCATACCTATGAAGCCTGTAGATTCTAATGAACATCTCAGTAACATCCCTGCAATAAAAAATGATGCAATTAATGAATTCCCACCATAACTAATGAAAGGTAGTGGTAAGCCAGTAGTAGGCATAGAGCCGGTTGCTACAGCAATATGCATTATTGATTGACCTATCAACAATACACCACATCCAATAGAAACTAATTTTGTATAGTTGTTCCTGCACTTTAGAGCAATTCTTAAATTTATATAAGAGAAAACTGCTAGAAAACCTAGGAATAAAGTACACCCTAACAAACCAAATTCTTCAGCAAAAATGGCAAAAATAAAATCTGTGTACATAAAAGGTAGGTACTGTAATTTTTGTATAGACAAGCCAAAACCTTGACCGAATATACCACCTGAACCTATGGCTAATAAACTTTGAACCAATTGAAATCCACTTTCCTGTTGATCTTTCCAAGGATTAATAAATGAGGTAACTCTAAGTTTTTGATATTCGTTATTGAGGATACTAATACATCCAGTAATAAATCCTAATGAGGCAAATGAGCAGAGAGATCTTAGTTTTACACCTCCACATAAACCCATTACCCAAAAAAGAATTCCAGTTAATGATGCAGTACTTAAATTAGGCTGCTTTAGTATTAATAAAATTAATAATCCAAAAGAGAATATTGAAATTAATTTTTTATCATTCTTAATCAAATGCCAATGAGCGAAAAGGTTAGAAGCTTCTAGAATTAGAAAAGGCTTAATTAATTCAGATGGTTGTAGACGTAAATTTCCTAGTACCAGCCATCTTGAAGATCCGTTAACTGTAATTCCAGTAATATTGGTCAGTAATATTAGAAAAAATAAAATAAAAAAAATAATTCTTGAAAACTTTAAAAGATTTCTAATGTTTGTATTCAGGACAAAATAAAAAAAACCAATTCCTGGAATTGTCCAAATAATTTGTTTTTTTAAGAAGTAAGCCCAATTTCCCATTTCTCTACTAGCCACCCACCAACTTGATGATCCAAGAATGCATATTCCTAATATTGACCAAATTCCAATGAGAACAACGAGGATTTTTGCCTCATAAGGCCATATAGTCCAAGGTAAGGGAAATATAAACTCTGTTAAATTGCTTAGATTTTTTTTGTCATTAGAACTAGAGGGTTTTTTTCTTTTAGAAATTCCTTTGTATTTTATTTTTTCTTGACTTATCTCCAATTTTTTTGATGTATATGTACTATTGAGACGTTTAATTGAGATTTTGCCAAGTCTTTTATTAACGTTTTATGGTGTTAAAGCAATTAATAAAGATGACTTTTCATAAATTTTTTATTGAAGAATAAAGTAAAAAAAGGACTTCAGATTCATCATAAATCTTAAGAATTAATTTTTTATAAAAAAAAACTAGCTAAAAGGTACCTCTCCGTGATAGATTCCGTGAGTTTATATACTCACTTCAAACCATTCAGAGAGGGTTCTAAACTATGTTCACATCAGTGGACTCAAATAGAAAAAAACTTGAGCATCCCTCTAATGAGAATGTTCAATTTCTTCGATCCTTGAATAATTCGATCATCAAAGAAAGTAAATCCGGCATTGCCAATCAATTAGATAATTTTCTTTCTCAAAATGATGAATACACAAAATTGCAATTAACAATTTTTGGAATTACTTTTATTGTTTCTATTTTATTAGCGTCAATAACTGGAATTTTTCTTGGATTTACTTTTGGTTTTAGTATTTTTATAGGTGCAATAGCCGGTATTTTTTACCTACGTTTGCTTGCCAAAAGTATAGGGAAACTTGGTAAAGAATCATCAGGTGTATCAAAATTGCAACTATTAGTTCCAGTTTGCCTCTTTATTTTTGCGAGCAAGCTAGGATCTTTGGATATTTTTCCTGCAATGATAGGTTTTTTCATTTATAAGCCTTCACTCATTCTTTATTTTTCACGTTCTTAAGTAAATTTTTATTCAAAACAAATGTTTTTTAATTCCTTGCTAACAAATTTTGCAGCATTAGAAGTTGGTCAACATCTTTATTGGCAAATTGGAAATATCAGACTACATGGGCAGGTATTTTTAACATCTTGGATTTTATTAGGAGCGTTATTAATTTTTATTTCTTTAGGAACTAAAAAGATGGAAAATGATCCTAAAGGTCTTCAAAACTTGCTTGAGTTCCTCTGGGATTACATAAGAGATCTTGCTAGGACGCAAATAGGTGAAAAAGTTTATAGAGATTGGATGCCATTTATAGGTACTTTGTTTTTATTCGTCTTTGTTAGTAATTGGGGAGGAGCTTTAATACCTTGGAGATTAATTAAGTTACCAAGTGGAGAATTAGGAGCACCTACTGCTGATATCAATACAACTATAGCCTTGGCTTTGTTGGTTTCACTTTCTTATTTCTATGCAGGTTTAAGCAATAAGGGTTGGAGATACTTCGAATATTATGTTCACCCAACTCCGATTATGCTTCCTTTCAAAATTTTAGAGGATTTTACGAAACCTTTATCACTTTCTTTCAGGCTATTTGGAAATATTTTGGCTGATGAACTTGTTGTTGGTGTTCTAGTCTTTTTAGTTCCGCTAATTCTCCCAATACCTGTTATGTTCCTGGGATTGTTTACTAGTGCAATTCAGGCATTGATTTTCGCAACTTTGGCGGCCTATTACATTGGAGAAGCTGTTGAAGAACATCATTAGCTGTCTTCCAATACATTCAGACGCTTTTACAAAGAGTCTGTAATCTGGCAAAATATCTAATCGCGTAGGTCTGAATATATCAGACCCATTCTTAAAAGAAAGGATGTCCAAGCGTGTATGACAACAAAGATTATCACAAGTATTAAGCTCTTTATTTCAAAATTATGGATTCGATTACTTCCGCTGCATCAGTTGTAGCTGCTGGTTTAGCAGTTGGTCTAGGTGCTATTGGCCCAGGTCTTGGACAAGGTAACGCAGCTCAAGGTGCTGTTGAGGGTATTGCCCGTCAACCAGAAGCCGAAGGTAAAATCAGAGGAACTCTTCTTTTATCCTTCGCTTTCATGGAGTCATTAACAATTTACGGATTAGTTGTGGCTTTGGTACTACTTTTTGCGAATCCTTTTTCCTAAAAGTAAATATTGCTTCTAATCCTTATTAGCAATATTTAAATTTAATTTTTTAACTTCAACTGAATCATATGTTGGCCTTTAATTTTTTTGGTGCTACAGAAGGTGGATTATTTGACATAAATGCCACTTTGCCACTTATGGCGATACAAGTAGTTGCGCTTACTTACATATTAAATTCTCTCTTTTTTAAGCCTGTTGGCATTGTTGTAGAAAAAAGAGAAAAGTTTGTAAGTAATAATATTATTGAGGCCAAAAATAAACTTTCTGAGGTTAAAAAATTAGAAGCTGATTTATTAACTCAGCTTCAAAGTGCTCGTACAGAAGCCCAACGAATTGTGAGCGAAGCTGAGAATGAGTCTGACAAGCTTTATAAAGAAGCACTAGAGCTTGCCAACAATGAAGCAAATGCTTCAAAAGAAAAAGCAAGACTAGAAATTGAAAGTCAGACGTCTGCTGCTCGTGATCAACTTTCTAAACAGGCTAATGATCTAAGCGAACTTATTGTTAATAGATTGATTCTAGAAAAATGAATTTAACTCTTTTAGCTACAGAAGGTTTTGGATTGAACTTCAATTTATTCGAAACCAATATCCTTAATTGGGCTGTAGTAGTTTTCGGTCTTTATAAATTTTTGCCTGGTTTCCTAGGTAAAATGCTTCAAAAAAGGAGAGAAGGAATCCTTCTTGAATTAAAAGACGCTGAAGATCGACTACTAAGTGCAAGTAAAGCTTTAGAAAAGGCTAAGAAAGATTTATCTTCAGCAGAAGAAAAAGCTTCTCAAATAAAAGCAGATTCCCTTAAAAGATCTGAATCAATCAGAATGGAAAGTGAGAAAAAAGCGATAGAGGAGATGGCACGAATTAAACAAAGTGCAATCTCAGATGAGAGCTCTGAAGCATCCAGAGCAATTTCTCAACTTCGAAAAGAAGCTGTAGAACTGGCAATAAAGAAAGCTTTAGATTCTCTCCCAAATCGACTTGATAAAACAACTCAAGAAAATTTGGTAACTCAATCAATTAACAATATTGAGGTGAACTAATGCCACTTTTAAATTCAGTTACTACACCATACGCAGAGGCATTACTTCAAGTTGTGAATGAAAATTTGCAAACTGAAGAGATGGTTTCTGAAGTTAAACAACTCTTGGAATTAATAAATGATTCCCCTGAACTGGAGAAGGCACTATCCTCTCCCATTTTAGAGACAGATGCTAAGAAGAAAATCATTAATGAAATTTTTTCAAAAAAGGTTAATTCTTCTTTATTAAATTTCTTAAAATTATTGGCCGATAGGCAAAGAATTGGAATCCTTACTTCAATTCTTGATAGGTTTTTAGAGATTTACCGAGAAAATAGTAATATTGCTTTGGCAACTGTTACTTCTGCAGTCGAGCTTACTGATGAACAGAAAGGTTTAATTACCAAAAAGATCATCAATATTGCTGGAACTGAAAAATTAGAACTTGTAACTAAAATCGATCCATCTCTTATTGGTGGTTTCGTCGCCAGTGTAGGATCAAAAGTAATTGATGCTTCTCTTGCTTCACAAATAAGAAAACTTGGCTTATCCCTTTCCAAGTAACTTTTAAATCAACCTTAAATTCTTAAATCCATGGTATCTATACGCCCTGATGAAATCAGTTCAATCTTAAAACAACAAATAACTGATTATGACCAATCTGTAAGTGTTAGCAATGTAGGAACTGTTCTGCAAATCGGTGATGGCATTGCAAGAATATATGGCTTAGATCAGGTCATGGCAGGTGAGTTATTGGAATTTGAAGATGGTACAGAAGGTATAGCTTTAAATCTTGAAGATGATAATGTTGGGGCCGTTTTAATGGGAGAGGCACTTGGTGTCCAAGAAGGAAGTAATGTTAAGTCCACAGGAAAAATTGCATCTGTTCCAGTTGGTGAAGCAATGCAGGGGAGAGTTGTTAACCCTCTCGGACAACCAATAGATGGGAAAGGGGAAATTCCAACAAGTGATACTAGATTGATTGAAGAAATGGCTCCTGGAATAATCAAAAGAAGATCAGTACATGAACCAATGCAAACAGGTATAACATCTATTGATGCAATGATTCCTGTTGGAAGAGGTCAAAGAGAATTAATTATTGGTGATAGACAAACTGGAAAATCTGCAATTGCTATCGACACGATAATCAACCAAAAAGGTCAAGACGTAGTTTGTGTTTACGTAGCGATTGGTCAGAAGTCAGCATCAGTAGCAAACATAGTTGAGGTATTAAGAGAGAGAGGAGCCCTAGATTATACAGTAGTAGTTAGTGCAGGAGCTTCAGAACCAGCTGCTTTGCAGTACTTAGCACCTTATACCGGTGCTGCAATTGCTGAACATTTTATGTATCAGGGTAAAGCAACACTTGTTATTTATGATGATCTAACGAAACAAGCTCAGGCTTATAGACAAATGTCTCTTCTTTTAAAAAGACCACCAGGAAGAGAGGCTTATCCAGGAGATGTTTTCTACTTGCACAGTAGATTGTTAGAAAGAGCAGCAAAGCTTTCTGATGCTATGGGAGGGGGCTCTATGACAGCTCTTCCAATTATTGAAACTCAGGCAGGGGACGTTTCTGCTTACATCCCAACTAATGTTATTTCAATTACAGATGGACAAATATTCTTGAGTGCAGATTTATTTAACTCAGGATTAAGACCAGCTATTAATGTTGGTATTTCTGTTAGCCGTGTTGGAGGAGCCGCTCAGACAAAAGCAATTAAAAAAATTGCAGGAACTTTAAAATTAGAGCTAGCACAGTTTGATGAACTAGCTGCTTTTTCTCAATTTGCATCTGATCTTGATGAAGCAACTCAGCAACAACTTGAACGAGGCAAAAGACTAAGAGAGTTATTAAAGCAACCTCAATTCTCTCCGCTGAACCTTGCAGAACAAGTTGCAGTTGTTTATGCAGGAGTTAAAGGGCTTATTGATGAGGTTCCTGTTGAAGATGTTACTAAATTTGCTACTGAACTTAGGGAATACCTAAAGTTAAATAAAGCGGAATTTATAGAAGAGATTCTTAAAGAAAAGAAATTAAATGATGGATTAGAAGCGACGCTAAAAGAGGTGATAAATGAAGTTAAATCATCAATGCTTGCCACAGTTTAAATTTATTTAGGAGATACCATGGCAAATCTTAAAGAGATTAGAGATCGAATCGTTTCCGTTAAAAATACAAGAAAAATAACGGAAGCCATGAGACTTGTTGCAGCTGCAAAAGTTAGGAGAGCTCAAGATCAAGTTCTTAAGAGTAGACCTTTTGCAGATAAACTTGCACGAGTCTTAGAAAATATTCAATCTAGAGTACAATTTGAGGCTGTCGACTCTCCTCTATTATCCAAGAGAGAAGTAAAGAGTATCTCCCTAGTTTGTATAACTGCGGATAGAGGTTTATGCGGTGGTTACAATACTAATATCATAAAAAAGGTAGAAATAAGATACGCAGAATTAGTCAAACAAGGTTATCAGCCAAATTTAATTTTGGTAGGGAAGAAAGCTATTGGATATTTTCAAAATAGAAAGGATAGATATGTAATTAAAAGTACTTTCAAAGAACTAGAACAGGTACCCACAGTCAAGGATTCTGAAGGGGTTACAAATGAGATTTTAGCCGAATTTCTTTCAGAAAATTCTGATAGGGTGGAAATTATTTACACGAAATTCATCACTTTAGTTAGCTGTGCCCCTGTCGTTCAAACACTATTGCCCCTTGACCCTCAAGGAATCGCTGAGGAAAACGATGAAATTTTTAGGTTGACTACAAAAGATAGTAAGTTACTTGTTGAAAAATCAAATATTGAAAAAAGTGATTCAGAGAAGTTGCCATCAGATATTGTTTTTGAACAAAGTCCTGATCAACTATTAGATTCCTTATTACCTTTATATTTACAGAATCAGGTACTAAGAGCTCTTCAAGAGTCCGCAGCTTCTGAACTAGCTTGCAGGATGACTGCTATGAATAATGCAAGTGATAATGCTAAAGAATTAGCAAGTACTTTGAATCTAACCTATAACAAAGCCAGACAGGCAGCTATTACACAAGAAATATTAGAAGTGGTAGGAGGTTCAGCAGTTTAGCAATAAGATTTAGGATATGCCTGAATACAATATCAAAGTTCAATTTGAGCAAAATACTTTTAGTTTTTTATGTTCTGAGGATCAAGATATTATTTCAGCGGCAAAAATGAATGGAATAGATTTACCGAGTAGTTGTTGTTCAGGAGTTTGTACAGATTGTGCATCCATGATATTGGAAGGATCCGTAGATCAGGAAGATGCTATGGGATTAAATGATGATTTACGGGAAAAGGGCTTTGCACTTTTGTGTGTAGCATACCCCAAGTCAGATTTGAATATTGTTATTGGTAAAGAAGTCGAAGATGATTTGTATAATGATCAATTTGGTAAATATCAAAAATGAAATTAAGTTCAGTTGATTATTATTTAAATTGGCCAGTTTCAATAAAATTAAAAAATTTAAGGGAATTCATCATTACAAATTTAGAAAAGAAAGGAGATTTAATTCGATGGTCAATTGTTGATATTCAAAATTCTATTGACTCTTTTGGAACAAAAAAACTTAAAATTAAGGCTGTCATAACTAATTAAAAAATATAAATTGAAATATTTTTAATTATGGAAAATTCACCAACAATATTCATTGTTCCAACTGGTATTGGTTGTGAAGTAGGAGGTTTTGCTGGGGATGCACTTCCTACCGCAAAATTATTAGCATCCGCAAGTGGATGTTTAATTACTCATCCAAATGTTATGAATGGCGGTACTCTTTCTGAAAAAGATAAAAATATTTTTTATGTTGAGGGTTACAGTTTAGACCGACTTGCTAAAGGAGAAATCGCTTTAAAGAGGGTAAAGCAACAGAAAATTGGGATAATTTTTGATTCAGCCATTGAAAAAGAAATATTAGTAAGACATTTACAAGTTGCTGATGCATGTGTTTCAACTTTAGGGATTAATGTTCATTCTTATGTGATTACAAAAAAGCCATTAAAGATAGTTATTGATTCTGATTCTTCAAAAATCAGTGGTGGAACAATTGAAAATCCTGATACTCTAATTGATGCTGGAAAATGTTTAATAGAAAAAGGAGTTACGGCAATAGCAATAGTGGCAAAATTTCCAGATGATCCGGATTCTTTAGAAACAAATATCTATCGAGAGGGAAAGGGGGTTGATCCTATTGCTGGAGTCGAAGCAGTTATAAGTCATTTAATAAGCAAATTTTTAAAAGTTCCCTGTGCTCACGCACCTGCTTTAAATCCAATTGAATTAAATGAAAATTTAGATCCTCGTGCAGCTGCAGAAGAAATAGGGTACACTTTTTTACCATCTGTACTGATTGGTTTAAGCAATGCACCTGATATTGTTGAATTGCCCGCTAAAAATGAATCAATCTCACTACACCCTGATCAGATTGAATCGATTGTTGTTCCTAATGGTGCATTAGGAGGAGAAGCAGTATTAGCAGGTATTGAAAAAGGTTTAAATATTATCTCTGTAAAAAATCAAAATACATTAAAAGTGACAAATGAGTTTTATAATTATCCCAATCTTTTTGAAGTTGATAATTACTTAGAAGCTGCAGGCATAATTCTTGCTATCAAAAAAGGTATCAACATTGATTCAGTTAAACGGCCTTTAAAAAAAATCCAACAATTTTCTTATATTGATTAATAAGATATTGCTATAGGAACTCTCCAGTCACTTCCTAATGATTGACTGCTTAGTTTTAGGATTGGAGGGGCCTGCTTTCTTTTAAATTCCGCTTTTTTTATGAGTGAGATAATTTTTAAAATTAAATCTTTTTTATAACCATCTTCTTCTAGTTGTTGTAAATCTTTTTTCTCTTCAATAATTCCTTTAAGAATTTTATCTAAAATAGAATAAGGAGGGAGAGAATCAGTATCTAATTGATCAGGACCTAATTCGGCACTTGGAGCTTTCGTACGTATATTTTCTCCAATTATTTCTACACTTGTATCTAACATATATAATTTTCTACGATTAATTGAATCTTCACTATCAAGCCAGTTGCATAATTTAAAAACATTAGTTTTATATAAATCCCCAATTACAGATAATCCCCCATTCATATCACCATAAAGTGTGCAATATCCTACGGCTAGTTCTGATTTATTACCTGTTGAGAGTAACAAATGCTTTTCTTGATTTGCTAAAGCCATAAGAAGTGTACCTCTTATCCTTGACTGAATATTTTGATTTGTTATTTCAGCCATCTCGAAAGATATGGTTTTTATAAATGATTCTTCAAAAGAGGTCATCAAGTTTTCAATTGGAATGCTCTTGAAACTTATCTTTAATCTTCTTGCTAAATCTTTTGCATCACTCTTTGAATGAGATGAGCTCCACTTAGAGGGCATTGAAACGCAATAAACATTATTACTTCCTAGAGCCGCTGTAGCAATTGCTGAGACAAGTGCTGAATCAATACCACCACTTAATCCAACTAAAGCTGTTTTAAATCCACATTTTTTTGCATAATCTTTGACACCAAGGACTAACGCATCAAAAATTGATGACATTTCTGAGTTTTTAAATTCATTTTTTTCAGGTTTTGTTTGCTCAATTTCCCAGCTGGAGAGATCTTCTGTAAAAGATTTTAATTGCTTAATTTTAGATCCGTTCTTATCAAGAATAAAACTATTTCCATCAAAAATTAAATTATCATTTGCTCCAATCTGGTTGACATAAATCAGCGGTACTTGAAGATATTGTGCAGCAAAACTGGAAATCTTGGATCTTAGCTCTAACTTTTTCAGAGTATATGGGGAGGCTGATAAATTTACTAAAATATCAACTTTTTTTTTCTTTAAATCAATAATGGGATTTTTTCTATGGATTCCTCTACCTTCTATATCTTTGTTGACCCATAAATCCTCACAGATAGTAAAGCCAAGTCGCCAAGTTTTATTTTTAATTTGTTTAATCAATACAGAAACTTTTTCTTCTGATCTAAAGTATCTTTTCTCATCAAATACTTCATAAGTGGGAAGAATAATTTTCCGAGCAATTATTTTCCATTCACCGCCCTCAACCAACGCAATAGAATTATAAAGATTAGGAAAAAAAGAATCATTTACCTTCTCAGCTATTCCGATTGAGATGCTTAAGTTTCCATATTTTTTATTAATATCTAAAGCTAATTGATCAAGAATTTGGTATTGATTTTTGATTAAATTTTTTTTAAAAAGTAAGTCATTTGCAGGATATCCCCATAATGATAATTCTGGCGTAAGAACAAAATCAGCAGAAATTGAGCTAGCTTTTGAAGCAATAGTAAGTATTTTTTTTGCATTGCCCTCTAAATCTCCAACAACTGGATTTATTTGGGCAAGTAAAAATTTCATTCAACTAATTTGATGGATTCATATAAATTATTCTTCTTAACTATATCTATTAACGACGACGGTAAATTGGAACAATTGAAATTTAATCTAAACTTAGAACTAGAAATGTTTGGAGTTTTGATGGTTGAAATTTTAAATTTCACTCTATAATTTTCTAACATTTTAAGAGTATTTGATTCAACAGGATATCCCTCTCTTAAAATTATAAAAAAACTTACCTCCAAAATAATTTTGTCGAAATTTTTCCAGTAGAAAATATCTTTAATTAAATCACTCCCAATTACAAAATCTAAATTATTAAATTTATAAATTTCTTTACATTTTTTGATTGACTCTACTGCCCATTGGCTACTTATTTTTTGATTAAATAAAATTTTCGGATTATCTAAATCATCAATAAGAGTTTTTAATAAATGGCTACGAATTGAGATATCCTCTATGTGCTTTTTTTGGGGGTTGTTGCTCACATAGCTAATGGTAAATGCATAAATTTTGGATAATTCTTCAAGAATCTTTTTGTGTCCAATCGTAGGTGGATCAGCACTCGTACCAAATAAAGCAATGCTTTTTTCCATTTTAAGTTTTAAGGTAGAAAACTAACAAAATTATTATTTAAATTTTTACTTGAAAAATAAATATTTATATAGTTAAAAATCTCTGGGTCATTAAAATTCATATTTTGGATCAAAATAGCAGGTTCTATAAAAGAAGATTTGCTTCTTACAAATATCTCTTTTGCTGCTAATTTCCCTAGAATTTTTGTAGAATAGACTGCGATTGCAGCTTGAATAATTGCTATGGGTCCATAGGGTAATAATGAAAGCCCGTTTGTAAAAGGTGCTGTTAAAATAATTAATTTCTTAATAAGGTTGAAAGAGGTATTAACGCCGATTTGAGTAATTCCCAAACACAAATTATTAATGGATATATTTTTAAATATTTTTTTGGTAGATTCACCTTTCAATTTTAAGCCGTAAATTTTACTTAATTCGTTAATCAATGCAGTATCTAGTGCAAAACTACCAGCAACATCAAATAAAATAAAAGGATTAAGAGCTACTGCGGATGCCTTTATAGTCGAAAATTTACCAATAGTTGATTGAGCTAATTTCTGCCTTCTTTTCAATCTTTGCTCTTTTATTTTCACAAATATTTTGTCAGCTAATTGAATAGAATTTAGTGTTAATAGTATCTCACCATATTGATTGATTAATTTTGCTATGTAATTTTTAAGATTGGATTCATTATTAATGATTATTGGAATATTTAATTCTTTTGGAAGCTTAAGATTTATATTTTCAATTATTTCTTTTAATTCATTTTTATTGAATAGATCGATTTTGTTTAAAATTAAAATAATTTTTTTACCATCTTTTATAAAAGAGCTGATTTCGTTTAACTCATTTCTATTTAAATCTCCTGAAATTATAAATAAAATAAGATCTGAGTGATATATAGAGGAGTAAACTTTATCTGGGAATTTAATATCGCAGAAATCAAATCCTGGACAATCTAGTAACTCTATACTATTGAGTGATTGATCTTTAAATTTCCATTCTTCAGCCTGAATTTCTCTTGTGGTCCCATTGATAATATCTGTTTTAAATATATCTTTTTCTAATAAAGAATTTAAAACAGAAGATTTCCCTACGCCTGATTTACCATATACGCCAATTCTTATTTTTTTTTCTTTGAGCCTAAAAAGTTTTTGATTAAAAGAAATTATGTCTCTATTAAAATAACTTTTTTCATAGTTGGTAAGATCAATAGCCTCCCACCAATTTTTTAAAAGTAAATAATTTTTGTTAATTTTAAATTGTTTCATGATTTATTTTTTCCACCAGCCAGCTAAAACAGATAACACAGCTTCTGCACTTATAATGCCCACGAATCCTCCAAATTCATCTACTACTACTTTCACTCCTTTATGATTCTTGTCAAATCTTGTTAATAATTGATCTGCCTTAATCATTTCTGGAATGTAGTCCACAGGTTCGCAAATTTCTGACAATAATTTTTTATTTTCTCCATCAATTAATTCTGCTAGCATTTTCTCACGTGGAACTACCCCCAGTATTTTGTCAACTTTATCTCCCAAAATAACCCACCATTGAGAGTTATCACCCATTATGAGTTTTGAAATTTCTTCAAGATTCGAAGACCCATCAAGACAAGGTGCTGAAACTCTAGGGATCATTAAATCTTTGGCTTTTAAATCATTTAATTGAAAAACCTTAAATATCATTGCTGCTTCATCAGCTTCTATCAAACCTTTTTGGCTCCCAATTTTTGCCATTTGTCTAATTTCTTCTTCATCTGTTGAAATTTCATTTTCTGCGGTAATAACTGGAAATATTTGTTCTATTAATACTAAAAATGGCCTCATTAAAGTATGTAATATTCTCAAGATAGGAACAGATAATAATGCTATTTGAACTGAGAATCTTGTACCAAGAGCCTTAGGTAGTACTTCTCCTACTAGTACAACTAGTATGTAAAAAGAAATTGAAAACAGGGTTAGGCCATAACTACTATTAATAACCAATGCTCCATATACACCTAAAATAAGACTTCCAATTATGTTAAATCCATTATTAGTAATAGTAATTACAGTTAATGTCCTTCCAAGATGTTTTCTAAGTTTAAGGAGTTGATTTGCAGAACTCTTTGGTTTTTGTTTAGAGGCTATCTCTAGAATTCGAATCGAATTTACAGCTAAAAAAGCAGCTTCTACTCCCGAACAACACGCTGACCCAATTAAGATAATTATTATAAGAACAACTAAACCGTAAACACTTGGTTCCATTAAAATAGATTAGTTACTAAATCTGTATTAATTCATTCTTCCATTTTTTTTTAAAACACGCCAATACACAATCTATGTTTAGACCTGAAAATAAAGTTTTTGAAGAAAGAAGAGAAATCTTCCTCAATAAATTAAATGGAAAAGCTGCTATTATTCCTGGTGCTAGTCTCGTAAAGCATCATGCTGATTGTGAATATCCTTTTAGACAAGATAGTAATTTTTGGTATTTAACCGGTTTCGATGAGCCAGATGCAATCGCTCTTTTCTTATCGCATAAGCCAAAGGGAGAGAGATTTATTATGTTTGTTGCTCCTAAAGATATTGTAAGCGAAGTCTGGCATGGCTTTAGATGGGGTTCAGAAGGCGCTGAAAAAGAGTTTAATGCTGATAAGGCTCACTCAATAAACGAATTAAAAGATTTACTCCCAGCCTATATAAGTGGTTCTGACGAACTTGTTTTTTCAATTGGTAAGCATCCATCAGTTGAGAAAATAATACTGGAAATTTTTTCACAACAACTTGAAAATCGCTCAAGATTAGGTATTGGTGGAAATTCTATAAAATCTCCAGAAATTTATTTAAATGAGATGAGATTAATTAAAAGTGAATTTGAAATTAAGAGAATGAGAGAGGCTATTCAAATCTCAGCAGAAGCTCATGAATTAGTTAGAGAATCAGTCTCATCAAAGAAAAATGAAAGACAAATTCAGGGTCTTCTAGAGGGATTTTTTCTGGAAAAAGGGGCGAGAGGACCAGCTTATAACTCAATTGTTGCTTCAGGAGATAACGCCTGTATTTTGCATTACACTTCAAATAATTCACCCTTGAAGAAGGAAGATTTATTGTTAGTGGATGCTGGGTGCTCACTAATTGATTATTACAATGGAGACATAACAAGAACTATCCCAATTGGTGGTAAATTTTCTAATGAGCAAAAAGTTATCTATGAAATCGTATTGAGTGCGCAGAAAAATGCAATTAAAAGTGCTTTAAAGGGATCGAATTCTAGTCATGTTCATAATGTTGCTTTAACAATTCTTATAGAAGGATTAAAAGAAATTGGTTTATTGTCAGGCAGTACTGAGGAGATAATTGAGAATCAATCTTATAAACATCTTTACATGCATAGAACAGGACATTGGCTAGGCTTAGATGTTCATGATGTTGGAGCATACAGAATGGGGGACTATGAAGTGCCATTACAGAGTGGAATGATTCTTACTGTAGAACCTGGGATCTACATAAGTGATAGGATACCAGTACCTGAGGGACAACCCCCTATAGATGAGAAATGGAAAGGCATAGGGATAAGAATAGAAGACGATGTCCTTGTAACAGATACAAACCCAGAAGTTTTAAGTATTGCTGCACTAAAAGAAATTTCTGATTTAGAATTTTAAATTTGACTTATCAAGTTAATACATTTATTTTTTATTAAGTTTAAATCTCAAAAATGAATAAGTACGATTCATATGATTCGAAACTCTCTCAGGCAAGAGGCTTAGCTAGTCAGCTTGGCATGTTCGCAGAAGAAAACGATATTCCCAAAGATCTTTGGGATTCATTGGAAGCCACTATTTATGATTTTTATGAAGTATCGCATGATAGATAAAAATCCTGTTTAGAAGTTATCAATTACTAAAATCAAGAAATTTTGAATAAATCAATCAAAATGTGACCATAAACTGATAAATTATTTATTAAACATTAATAAGGGAATGACCTCATCAGATAAGTTAAATCAAAATTCAACAGAAAAAAAGGGAAAAAACAGTGATGCACCAAACTCTAAGAATTCTTCTCCTAATTCAGGAATGATGGGTGCCACAGCTGTATTGGCAGCTGCCACAATTGATGAAGATGGGGTACCTACTGGTTATACCCCTAAACCTGATGAAGGAAGGTTCATAATTAAAGTGTTGTGGTTACCTGATAATGTAGCTTTAGCAGTGGATCAAATAGTAGGTGGTGGTCCAAGCCCTCTTACTGCCTATTATTTTTGGCCAAGAGATGATGCTTGGGAAAAATTAAAAAGTGAACTTGAGAATAAAGGTTGGATTACAGATAATGAAAGGGTAGAAATATTGAATAAAGCTACTGAAGTGATAAATTATTGGCAAGAAGAAGGTAAGACAAAAAAATTAGAAGAAGCCAAATTAAAGTTTCCCGAAGTAACTTTTTGTGGAACAGCTTAAAAATTAGTTCTTTGCAGCTTGAATCCTAGCCTCTGCTTTTGAAACCTCTTTCAAGGCTTTAATTTTCTCTGGATTTTTTTCATTTTCAGAAAATTTACTAATTGTTAATTTTGCTTCTTTAAGATCTTGTTCAGCGTTTTGAACATTAATTTCAGAACCAATTTCAGCATTATTTACCAAAACTATAACTTCATCTGATTCAATTTCAGCGAAGCCTCCCATAAGAGCTATTGATTTCCACTGGGAATTCATTCTTAGCCTTAAAACGCCAATATCTATTGCAGTAACTAAAGAGATGTGTCCTGGCAGTATACCAAGCTGACCAGTAGTACTAGGAAGGATTACTTCTTCAGCTTCGCCTTGATAAACATTTTTATTAGGAGCTAAAACTTTTAGAGAAATTGCCATTAATTTAAAATTATTGAAGGTTAAATATATGTTTAAATATTTATTTTTCTGATTTTATTTTTTCAGCCTTTGCTTTAACCTCATCAATATTGCCAACTAAGTAAAATGCTTGCTCTGGTAAATCATCCAATTCACCTGATAAAATCATGTTGAAACCAGCAATGGTATCTTCTAATTTTACATATTTACCAGACATTCCTGTAAATATTTCTGCTACAAAGAAAGGTTGTGAGAGGAATTTTTCAATTTTTCTGGCTCTGTCGACTGTTAATCTATCTTCTTCAGAAAGCTCATCTAAACCAAGAATTGCGATAATATCTTGAAGCTCTTTGTATCTTTGTAAAGTTGATTGGACAGCTCTAGCTGTTTTGTAATGCTCATCGCCAACAACTGATGGTTGTAACATTGTGCTCGTTGAGTCTAATGGATCAACTGCTGGATAAATTCCCTTAGCTGCAAGAGCCCTGGCAAGCACGGTAGTAGCATCTAAATGGGCAAAGGTTGTAGCTGGAGCTGGGTCTGTTAGGTCATCAGCAGGTACGTAAACAGCCTGAATAGATGTAATTGACCCTTCTAATGTGGATGTAATTCTTTCTTGCAATTCACCAACATCAGTTCCCAGAGTAGGTTGGTATCCAACAGCTGAAGGCATTCTTCCAAGTAATGCAGATACTTCAGAACCAGCTTGAACGAATCTAAAAATGTTATCAACAAAAAGTAGGACGTCTTGTTTATTCACATCTCTAAAATGTTCGGCCATTGTAAGTGCTGATAAGCCAACTCTCATTCTTGCGCCAGGCGGTTCATTCATCTGTCCAAAACATAAGGCAACTTTTGACTGAGTTAAATCATCTGCATTTATAACTCCCGATTCTTTAAATTCTTCATACAAATCGTTCCCTTCTCTAGTTCTTTCCCCTACACCCCCAAAAACAGAAACTCCACCGTGCTCTTTTGCAATGTTATTAATTAATTCTTGTATAAGAACTGTTTTCCCAACTCCAGCGCCTCCGAATAATCCAACTTTTCCTCCTTGTCTGTAAGGAGCCAAAAGGTCGATGACTTTAATACCAGTTTCAAAAACTTTTGGCTTAGTTTCTAGGTCAGTTAACTTTGGCGCCGCTCTATGAATTGGAGCAGTATCTTTAGTATTCACAGGACCTTGCTCATCTACTGGTTCTCCTAAAACATTAAATATTCTTCCTAAAGTTGCTTCTCCTACAGGTACAGATATTGGCGCCCCTGTGTCGATTGCCTCCATGCCTCTTACAAGGCCGTCTGTGCCACTCATTGCCACTGCTCTTACTCTATGGTCACCTAGTAGCTGTTGAACTTCTGCAGTGAGTGCTATGTCTTGTCCAGCTGGATTTTTAGCTTCAATTCTTAAAGCATTTAATATTTTGGGCAATTTCCCAGCTGGAAATTCTACATCTAGAACTGGACCAATTACCTGACGTACTACGCCTTTTGTTTGTGAAGAAGTTGATGGAGTTGCTACCATTTTTTATTGATTGGTGATGAATAGCTGATTTAAACAGCTCATAATCCGAAAATACTACCACCTCATGGGTAGATTCGTTAAATGGGTTCGGCCACCCGCACAGTTTAAGTATGGTTTAATTGCCGCTCTGCGGATTATGTTGTTGATGATATGGATGGAGAACTTCTCTTTCCATTTTTATGACGTAAAGCGTCTCAATCATGATCCTCCATTAATCTATGGCAGCTGTTTCACTTACAGTCTCTACAGTAAAACCACTGGGAGATAGAATATTTATTAAAGTTTCCGCATCTGAGGAAAAAACTGCTGGGGGCATTCTTTTGCCTGATTCAGCTAAAGAAAAACCACAGGTTGGAGAAGTTGCTCAGGTAGGTCCTGGCAAACTTAATGACGATGGTTCTCGACAAACTCCAGAAGTGAGTATTGGCGATAAAGTTTTGTACAGCAAATATGCTGGCACAGACATTAAATTGGGAGGAGATGAATATGTCTTGCTCTCAGAAAAGGATATTTTAGCTGTAGTAAGCTAAAATATTTGTTTCAAAAATTATTAAAACTTATTACTAAATCACTGCCTAAACATGGCTAAAAGAATTATTTACAATGAGCAAGCTCGTAGAGCGCTCGAGAGAGGAATTGATATCCTTGCTGAGTCTGTGGCTGTAACGCTTGGACCAAAAGGAAGAAATGTTGTACTAGAAAAAAAATTTGGTGCTCCACAAATTATCAATGATGGTGTCACAATCGCTAAAGAGATCGAACTTGAGGATCACATTGAAAACACAGGGGTTGCTTTAATCAGACAAGCTGCTTCAAAAACTAATGATGCAGCTGGAGATGGTACCACAACAGCCACTGTTTTAGCTCATGCAATGGTTAAAGCAGGGTTGAGAAACGTTGCTGCAGGAGCTAATGCAATCACCTTGAAAAAAGGAATTGATAAAGCGACTGAATTTCTAGTTGGTAAAATTCAAGAGAATTCCAAACCTATTAGCGATAGCAATGCCATAGCTCAATGTGGAACTATTGCTGCTGGCAACGACGAAGAAGTTGGTCAAATGATTGCCAATGCTATGGATAAAGTTGGCAAAGAAGGTGTTATCTCCCTAGAAGAAGGAAAATCAATGACTACTGAATTAGAAGTTACTGAGGGGATGCGTTTTGATAAAGGCTATATCTCACCTTACTTCGCTACTGATACAGAGAGAATGGAGGCTGTTTTAGATGAACCATATATCCTTCTGACTGATAAAAAAATTGCTTTAGTGCAGGATTTAGTTCCCGTTTTAGAACAAATAGCTAAAACTGGTAAACCACTAGTCATTATTGCAGAAGATATTGAAAAAGAGGCTTTAGCAACTCTTGTTGTTAATAGATTAAGAGGTGTGTTAAATGTTGCTGCTGTAAAAGCTCCTGGATTTGGTGATAGAAGAAAAGCCATGCTTGAAGATATGGCTGTTTTAACTAATGGACAACTTATTACAGAAGATGCGGGCTTGAAATTAGAAAATTCTACCTTAGATATGCTTGGAACTGGTAGAAGAATAACTATCAATAAAGAGACCACAACTATTGTAGCTGAAGGTAATGAGCAAGCAGTTAAAGCTAGATGTGATCAAATTAAGAAGCAAATGGATGAAACAGATTCTTCTTATGATAAAGAAAAGCTTCAAGAGCGTCTAGCTAAATTAGCTGGAGGTGTAGCAGTTATTAAAGTTGGGGCTGCTACTGAAACTGAGATGAAGGATAAAAAGCTTCGTCTTGAGGATGCTATAAACGCAACAAAAGCAGCTGTTGAAGAAGGTATTGTACCTGGAGGAGGAACAACTCTCGCTCATCTTTCTCCTATTCTAAAAGAATGGGCTGATAAAAATTTAGAGGGAGAGGAATTAATTGGAGCTAACATTGTTGAAGCTTCACTTACTGCTCCTCTCATGAGAATTGCTGAGAATGCGGGTTCTAATGGAGCTGTGATTGCTGAAAATGTAAAAACTAAACCATTTAATGATGGATTCAATGCTGCTACTGGAGAATATGTAGATATGTCCTCTGCTGGAATAGTTGATCCTGCAAAAGTTACACGTTCAGGATTACAAAATGCAGCTTCGATAGCAGGAATGGTTCTAACTACCGAATGCATAGTTGCAGATTTACCTGAGAAAAAAGATTCTGCCGCTCCAGCAGGCGCCCCAGGAATGGGTGGTGACTTCGATTACTAACTAAGATAATAGTTAGTAATAAAAATCTTTTAATAGGGATCATTCAAAATGGTCCCTTTTTTTATTCAGCTTTTATGAAATCCAACCAGCGCTAAGGATTATTGCGAGAGACAAAAATATCACTAAAAAAGTCCAAGTTACTTTGTTTAGAGATGCTTCTGCACTACTTGCGCTGTTGAACATAGAGCTTCCACTGGCGGCTATTCCTCCCATTCCATCTCCTTTGGGACTGTGAAGTAAAACTAAGAGAATGAGAAGAACTCCAGAAAATACCCAAATCCAACTAATAATTTGAATCATTGCTTAAAAAACTTTTATTAACTTTAAACGTGTTGAACGACCTTATTATAACCCTTTAATTCAATTTCTTGAATAAGTGATTTGCCTGTCATTTCTCTTGGTATTGGTAGATTTAATAATTGCAATAAAGTGGGAGCAATATCCGCTAAGCCCGCGTTTTCTCTTAAATTAATTTCATTTCCCATATTTGGTATTTTTCTTTTTTCACCTTCAATCAAAATTAATGGAACTTTATTGGTTGTGTGTGCTGTCCATGGTTCTCCTTCATATCCTTTCATTACCTCTGCGTTACCATGATCGGCAGTAATAACGATACTTCCGCCCATTTCTCCAGTAGCATTAACTATTTGACCTACACATTTATCTACTTTTTCTATAGCTTTAATTGTTGCATCCATGTTGCCTGTGTGACCAACCATATCAGGATTGGCAAAATTGATTACAACAAACGCATAATTGCCGCTTTTAATTGCTTTAGAGCAACTAAGAGTTAATTCCTCCGCAGACATCTCGGGTTCCATATCATAAGTTGCGACTCTTGGAGAGGGAATCAAATGTCTCTCTTCTCCAGGTAAAGGGATTTCAACTCCTCCATTGAAAAAGTATGTTACATGAGGATATTTTTCAGTTTCCGCTGTTCTGTATTGTTTAAGTCCGTTTTCTGAAACTATTTGGCCTATAAAATTATTGAGTGATTCAGGAGGAAATGCAACTTTAACGGGAAAGTTTGAATCATATTGAGTAAAAGTAACAAAATCTAAATTTAGATAATTTTTTCTTTCAAAGTCTGAGAATTCCTTCATCGATAGAGATTTGACTATTTGTCTTGCTCTGTCTGGACGAAAGTTAAAGCAAATTAAACTATCCCCATCTTTAAGATAGTTTTCAGACATTCTTATGGGCTCTATAAATTCATCGGTTATGTTTTTGGCATAACTTTTTTCAATGTAATCCTTAGGAGAGATATTTGTTATTTGAATATCTGGATCAGTCAAATTAGAATATGCTTTTTCTGTTCTATCCCATAAAAGATTTCTATCCATTATCCAGTATCTTCCGCATATTGAAGCTATTTCGCCTACGTTAAATTTTTTCATACATGATTCTATTTGATTTAGATATTTCGAGGCACTTTTTGCAGGAGTGTCTCTTCCATCAGTAATGATATGGATTGCGACTTTTTTAAGTTTATTATCAGATGCCCATTTTATTAATCCTAATAAATGATCGATATGACTATGAACTCCTCCATCGGAACATAATCCTGTGATATGCAAAGTAGAATTATTTTTCTTTAATGAAGCAGCCATCTCTTGTAACTCGTTTACCAAGCCTAATTGATTATTTTTTACAATATTTGAAATCCTTACAAGTTCTTGTTGTATTATTCTTCCCGAACCAATAGTAAGGTGCCCCACCTCTGAATTACCCATTTGACCATCTGGTAGTCCTACATCAGATCCACTAGCACTTATTAACGTGTGTGGGTAAGCATGCCACAATGAGTCCATGATTGGTGTACTGGCACTTTTTATAGCATTATCTGATTTTTCTTTTCGATATCCCCATCCATCTAATATCGCAAGAACTACAGGGCTCTGAGGAACACTTAATCTTTTTATATTTTTGCTGCTAATCTTTGACATATTTAGATCAAATTCGTTGTTAACTGATCCAACCTTAAATTTAGCTGCAAACCTTGCCCTTTAACAATTTATATTTAACATCGTTAGCTTTTGCTAATTTATGAAAATATTAGATGAATTTTATTTCTTGATAAATTATGTCCAAGAAGACAAAAAAGATCGTAATACTCTCTGAATTTGAGCTTAGAAAAACTATTTCGCGTTTAACTTGCGAAATTATCGAAAAAGTAAAAAAACTGGATAACCTTGTATTGGTTGGTATCCCGACTAGAGGAATTGCGCTGACCGAAGTTCTAGAAAAAGAATTATTCTCTAGAACAGGTTTAAGAGTTAGAAAAGGAACAATTGATCCAACTTTTTATAGAGATGACCAAAATAGAGTTGGAACTCGCCTAATACAAGCTGCAGATATTCCAACTCCTATTGAGAAAAAAGAAATTCTTTTAATAGATGATGTGATTTACACAGGTAGAACAATTAGAGCTGCAATGGATGCATTATATTCATGGGGCAGACCTCAAAGAGTGATGTTATTAGTAATGGTAGATAGAGGTCATAGAGAATTACCTATTCAACCAGATTTTTGTGGTAAAAAAGTGCCAACTAGTAAAATTGACAGTATTAGTTTACGTTTAAATAATTTTGATAATGAAGAAGGAGTTTTTCTTGAATAGCTATCATTCAGAAGATATTTCCTAAATTATATTCTCCAAAAAATTCATCTTTAATATCAAAACACTTAACTAATAAATCAGCATTTTTCGTAATTTCAAAAAAAAGTTTTAATGTGTCTTCTCCAAGATTAGATTTATTTTTTAATACTATTTTAAGTGGTTTTTTTTTCCATTTTAAAATTTCTTCTTCATTTTGAATCTCTGATAACTTTGGTAATCCATTTTCGAAAATAACATCATATGATCTTTCTTTTTGTGTCTCTCCAATAATTATTTCGAATATTTTTTGATTATTTTTGCTGGCTTGAAGGATCAGTTTAAAGGGTGCTTCTGTTGGCCATGTTTGACCTTTGCAAAAAATAGGATGCCAAAAGTGCTTTTGCTCTCTTTTATTAAATAATCTTATAGATAATCCTTTGTTTAAAATGTCTTTAATTTTTACTCCCGGGGTCATTGCTAAAGCTCCCAAAGCTATTGATTCAATAGGGGGTGGCGACTTTATTTGAATTTTTGGAATTTTTTTTGTTATCCATTCTTTAATCAATGGTATTTGAGTGCCTCCACCAACCAAAACAACTGCATTTAAATCGTCAACTGTGCAAAATTTCCCTCTTGCTTGATTTAATAAATCTTTGAGTAAGGAGTTAAGGTGATTAAGAAGATTATTTTCAATGAGTATTTTCTCAAAAGTTTCTTTACTTAAGTAATATTCTCTTTCTTCATTTTGTTCAGTAAATAATTTTATTGGATATTTATTTTCATATTTGATTAAAGATGAGCTGAGTTTACATTTTATTTTTTCTGCCCTTGAAAGATTTTTAATGTAATTATTACCAGGAATTAAATAATCAACTATCCATTTATCAATATCTTTCCCACCAATTTTTGAGCCTGTTTTTCCAATTATTTCAGCACACCTTATTTTTTGTTTTGAAATTGAGCTTACATCACTACCTTTAAATTTTAATAGTTCAGCTATTGGACCAGATTTTCCTTCTCCTCCTTCTATTTTGACTATATTCATATCGACTGTACTTCCTCCAATATCTAATGTCATAATTTTTGAGCCGAATGGTACATTTATTCCTAAACTTGCCGCAGTAGGCTCATCAACGAGGGCGATTTCATCTACAGATATTTCCTTGCAAAGGTTAACTAACCATTCTCTATACCCTTTATATGTATCTATTGGCGCAGTTAAAACAAGTCTCTTGATAGCATACTTGTGCGGAATGTGTGCCCATAAAATTTGAAAAAATTTTTCGCCACATTCATTTGCGTTTAAAATGTTGTTTTGATTAATTTTTTCAATAGAATTTCCAATTAATCTTTTAAAGTTCGAATGAAAAAATAAATCAGAATTTGAGTTATCCCTCATCTTTAGAGCACTTACACCAATTTTAGGAATCTTTGAAGGTTCCTCGAACCAAACTACTGAAGGAATAACTCCTGGAGAGGATGTAATATTCGGTATTTCAACTAAAACAGAATTTATATCTTTTTCATCTTGAAAAGCTACAACAGTATTAGTGTTCCCTAAATCAATAGCAAGTGTTCCAGATAAACTCTCTTCCATATAAAATTATTTAGATTAATTAATTTCTTTTTGTGATTTATGTTTTGAAACGGTCCAATAAACTGTAAAATACATTTTATAGTAAAAAACTTTTTTTAATGAACATATCTAATAATGCAGGAATCGATTCTAATGATCTTGCAAAGAGAGGTGAGAGTTTGATAAGAAAATCAACTAATAGATATTTAACTACAGTGAAAATTGCTTTCCGAGCTAAACAAAGACGTTTTGATGATTTTGATGGTTTATTAGAGGAGTCAACTATTAAACCCGTTCAAAGGTCAATTATTGAACTAAGTGATGAACAAGATCAACCAGATTTACTTCCAGGCTAATTTTGGTAAAAGACCAAAAAAGATGGAGATTACTTAGAAATTTAAAGAAGGGCAAATTTTGCTTTTTGATTGGTGTTGATAATTGGTCAATCGAGTTACAAAAAAGTGAATTCTATTCGCTTTATCTTCTACTCTTAAGAATTAATGAACAATTATTAGTTATCAAGGATCAATTAATGGATGAAGAATCTATTACTTTAGAATTAGAAAAACTTCCTTGGTATATTGAGCTAGAGGGGAAAAAGAATGAATGGAGTTTAAGGTTTGTTTTTGAAAGCCAGGACCGAACTAGATCTTTCGAAATGTATTGGCCGATACCAATAGCACAAAATTTATTTTATGAAATAAAAAACATGTGGGAATCAATGGATTAAAAGATAAATAAAATTGGAAATTTTAGAAAATATTTCCCCCTCCCAAAAAAAATTTTTCACAACTTTTCCACAGTATTTTTTTTAAAATTATTTGATGATCTAGAGCATGTGGAAAACTTATGATTTTATATAAATCTTTATATTCAAGTAAGATTTAATTTTACAAAATTAATTTCCATGACTACCCTCTTTATGACTCAATTCTCATTATTCTATAACCTGAGACTGTCCCTTAATAATACTTGTTGACTATTTAGTAATTTTGGAGAAAACTACACCTTGTAGAATTAAATTCCAAAAAGCTTTCTCAATATGCAAGAGTTCAATTACGACGAAAATTCAAAAGTATCAAATGATAAAGATGAAGTAATAAGTTTCAAATGTGAACTTCAAGAAAATCTTCAAAAAGCTATGAAAGAATTCGTTGAGGAGCATCCTAACTGGGATCAATACAGGATACTACAAGCCGCTATTGCAGGATTTTTGATGCAAAAAGGATTTCAAAATAGGTATTTAACGAGACTCTATATTGGCAATATGTTTTCAATGAATTTTGAGGATTAAAAATTCTTATATTTTTTCTAGTAGTATTTTTGCAATGTCATTTCTGACAGGTAATATAGATAACCTGTTTCCTTTTTTTACGACTAATAAATCATCCTCATTAAATAAAATCTTTAATTCAGGTAAACTTAAAATCTTATTTGATTTAGAAATGTATTTCACTTTTACACAATCCCATCTAGGATTATCAGTTTTTGATTTTGGATCAAAATATTTTGAATCTTGATCAAATTGAGTAGGATCAACAATATTTAGATCTATTACCTCCATAAGTCCGACAATACCTGGGGGTTTACAATTCGAATGATAGAAAAAAACTTTATCTCCTTTATTCATTTTTCTCATAAAATTTCGAGCCTGATAATTTCTTATTCCATCCCATAAAGTTACAACGTCATTTTTTAAAGTATCTATGCTATAAGCATCAGGCTCACTTTTCATTAGCCAGTAATTAGGTTCAGTCATATCAGTCAATTATGAGAAAGTTACAATGTGTGAACGGTGTGTGAACAGAGTGAGTATTGAGTCTTCTCTGTAAGCGTTCAAATCATCGATTTATTTAATCTAATTTACCGTATAAAAATAAATTAAAAAATATAGAAACAGATCGCTGGTTACAGATCTTTTTTCTCTATTTATTGGAGCCAAATAAAATCCTAGTTATAGCTTGATTCTTAACCTTACTGTTCACACAGAATTGATTATCTGTTCACATAGGGGTTATAAATTAAAGCTATTACTAGGTTTTGTTCTCTCTCTATAGAACAACGCACCCGATGCTCAAGCTGCTTCTGGTGCAAATATTCTGCTGTTCTCTCTCCAGTATCTACATCCCTTAATAAGATGATCTCCTTGAGGAATAAGCTTTTGATGAAAGGGACAAGTAAGGATGGTGACACAAGAACTTGTCGTGCTGTACCTGAAGTGATTGCAAGTAATACAAATCTTCCGTCGTTTTCTTGCTAATATTTCGTCCTCTAGATAACCCCATTCCTGCCAGTCCTCCATAACTTTATAGTACAAGTGTACTAATATTTATAGCACCTAAAAAGAGTAAGAGTCAACAGTTTTATTTGCCCTTCAAAAGGATAGCTCTTGCTCTATTCCATCTACGCTCGAAAGACTCTTTTCTACTCGATTCTTCTATCTGATTGCCATACTCATCTACACCGTTGTAGTACACCTCTAAAACGTACTCTACAAAGGGTTCAAGGGCTTTCCTGCTCTTTGATATAACAAGCTTGCTGAAGTCATCCATAGACTGCTGTAGCTTGTCTCTTTGTAGATTATGGATCCATGAGGAACCTTGGTGATGGTAGATAAGAACCTTTACTAAATCTTCATAGTCAAGCCAAGGGTGTGCTTCTTTTATTTGTTGTATTCTGTCCATTTGTTTTGAGTTTTGATTGTTAGTTATCTATGAGTTGTTTTCGTAGGGTGGCATGGGGGGTATCTCCTTGCCGCGTGTATATGTAAACCTCAAGAGAGATTTATTTTATTTTTTTTAAAGCTGTAATAGATATCGAGTGTTTATTATCCCTCTTACTGAAATTTGCAATGGAGAGCGCTTTTTCAAAATCATCAAAATAGAGTTCCTCCCAGGTTCCATCAACTTTTACCTTGATTACTAATAAAAGATCAGCTTCTCCCCTAATACCAATAGTTTTAGAAGCATAATTAGCTTTTATTTGAACTGTCTTGCCATCTTGATCTATAGCGTCATATCCACTTGCACCTGAGCCAGCTTTTTTTAATCCATAGTGTTCGATAGCAACACATTCACCAAAATCTCCTAATAAATTTCCTAAACCCGTCCATTTAAATTCTGGTGCAAGAGATCTTAATGCATTCTGAGCGGAGAAGATGGTGGCTATGATATGTCGAATTGCTTCGGATTTCTCGCTCATAAACTAGGTAACTATTGATCTTAATTTTAGATTAATTGTCAATAAAACAAATAAGCTAAATATCTTCTTAGAGTTACTACTATCACTACTTCTCTACTTCCTCCTACCTACTACTAATAATATGTATATCACTTATATATAGTTAAAGTAGTTAGTGGTAGTAGTTAGAAGTGATATCAAAAAGTGATATCCAGCTAACAGTACTTTAAAGGGAGACTCCATTCTCCTTCCCCCTAATAGGGTGCCATCGTTCTAAACCTAGTGATAGTGATACTTTTTAAGTCTAGTTAAAGAGTTAGTGGTAGTACTTAGAAGTGATATCTCTAAGGGATATCCAGCTAAGCTTGTTGTGTTAAATAAGATTTGTTGTGTTCCCCTAATAGGATGCACTCGATTCTTTCCACCTAATAGCTGGTGGTCGTTATTTATTGAATAATTGACAGTTGATCTAAAATAATAGGAAATTGGTCCCTTTATTATGAGAAAAAAAATTCTTTATATATTTACCGTCTTAACTTTTTTATCAAACATACCAAATAAACCTGTTTTTGCAGGTCCATTTGGAGATGAGATGGCTAAATGCTTAGTAACATCAACTAACAAAAGAGATAGAACTAAATTAATAAAATGGATTTTTAGAGTTTATGGAGATCATCCAGAAGTTAGTTATATGATTGATTTATCAGATAGAGAAAAAAAGTTATTGATAAAGATGTTGCCAATATATTTACTCGATTATTGTCTGAAGATTGTATTGATGAAACTAAAAAGGCTTTAGATTATGAAGGTGACAATGTCATGTTCAATGCTTTTCAAATTTTAGGTCAAGTAGCTGCACAAGGTTTTAATAATAATCCTGATGTTATGAAATCGATAAACAAATTTGTTGAAATGATTGATTATGAAAAACTAGATTATTTAGGTAAATAAATAGCAAGGGAAATACCCCACAAATGAAACGCTTACTACTTGCACGGCTAATTGAATTTCTAGATTCTTGATAAATAAATTTAATTCGTTAACTTATAAAAACTTCACATTTTTTTGGTAATTTATACTCTTTTACTCAATAAATATTTGAGAATTTTAAATAATCATGCTATTTAATTATCCCGACCTTAAAAAGTCATGATGAAAAAAACAAAAAACACACCTCAACGTAAAACTACACTTAAGTGGAACGTTAATGGAGAACTATCTTCTATTGATATGGCAAGAATACTTGAGGCTCTCTCAGTCAAAGAGTTAAACGAGTGTGAGCTTGCATGTAATAGAGATGCAAAAAAATTGAATCTCGGTATGTGGTGGTAAATAGGTTTTTATTTTCAACTATTAAGAGGAGTTGAAAGATAGGGAAGACCTTAAACCTACAGAATTTTGGAACGGATTCTGTATAGTTAATATACACTTACGCATTATTACTTCTGCTAAATGTATTGCAATGAACATAAAAATTATATGTTCAAGAAAATGTGGAAGGTTAATGAAAAAAAAACGAAAAAAACTAGAACTTTGTTTTAAACGAAACGCTTACTACTTGCAGCTAAATTAAATACGATTGACAATCGATCTAAAATAAAGGGATAAAACCCTTTTTTTATGTCACCTAACAAAGGCTCAAAAGTCATCAAATACTGTGTAATTACATCTACAACTGCGATAGTTCTCATTTTTATCTCTTTAATACCTATTTCAAAAAAGGCATTTTATTGGAATCAATGCTTTAAAAAAACTTTTAAATGGATTGATAAATACGAGATGGAACTTAAAAATTGGGATAAAGCATCAAAAGAAAGTATTGCAGTAGCAGTTTGCAATGGTGCTGTGTACGAACCTGAACTTAAAACAAAGTAATTCGATTGACAGTCGATCGCTAGGGGCTTTTAGCCCCCTTTTTTATTTAGGAATTCAAAATAAATTAATCTTCCCTTTACTTATATCAAGTAGCTTCATTATCAATACAAATATTATTTTTATGGCATCAACTTTTTATATTGTTCATCATGAATTTAAGGCAGGAAAAGCTGACAAATGGTGGGAAACAGCTTATGCGGCAATGTCACCAGGTGGTGGATGGGATGATGCGGTTGCAGCTAATAAAGAAAAAGGATTTTTTAACCATTCTGCAAATGCCGTAACTAAAACTGGTCCTGTATATTGTTTTTGGGAAGTAAAAGAGGGTATTTCTGCTGAAGATTTTCAGGAGTTTATAGACGGTCCCTCTGGTCCAGGTTTTGGACAAGATGCTCTGATGAATATCTGTAAACCAATTGACACATCATTAATGAATGGTCAAACACCTTATCCACCAGTTTTTTCTTGATTATTGACAGTCGATCTACAATAAGGGGCAATTAGCTCCTTTTTTCATAAAAAAAGAGTGTTTTATCCCTCCATGTTAGATCGACTGTCAATCAATAAAAGCATAGGGTCGAGGGAATAAGCTATAGACTCAAATTCTGCTTAACGGTGTTTTTCTTGCTTTTTCTTATATGGTTCTATGTTTCGCTATTTAGGTTCTATTAGCTTTTAAATAGGTCTTAACATAGCTTATTTATACTTTTTATTATCCTAAATAACTATTAAATAGGGGTTGACGAATTATGCTTGATTTCCTGAAAAAGTATCCAATGAGCATCTTATTAGCGATTATTGCTCTTAATTTGCTCTCTATTGCAGGTAGTTTAAAGACTTCAGCAAAACTTGATTACAAAAAATTAACTTGTTTAGAAGGAAGAGACTTAACAAAAAAACAGTTGCAGAAAAGAATGGGTACTGAAGATTACATATGGCAATGCAATAGGCTCATTATAAAAGCAATGCCATAGACTTTCGGATTTAAAAGTTCCATAGTACAAGTATTCAATTCAAGATCTTTAACTCAATTTTAAATAATATATCCTAACTCTTGCTTTGGGAGCAATATGTTGTCTCTTTGCCATTATTTATTGATTATTTGCTATGCCTTGCATAGCAAGCTGGCTACATGAGTAGCCTAGATCTGCCAGTTTTAGCTGTTCGCATTTCTTGGTAAATCTTATCTCGTCTATGTAGAGAACCTGTACAGAATCTGCTTCATCATAACTCCATTCCATGTTCTGTTTGTGTCCTGTGTTTATCTGTGGCTCATATATTCCAAAGTTAGTAGAAGCCAGACTTGAAGATGGCATTGTGTTTTCCATGTTCACAATCTGTACACCATTTGCCCAGATGTTCAAACTCTTGCGATTGGGCACATTAACAATCACATCAATCCATTTACCTTTGAAGTCTGCATAATTGCCCAACTTGATTGTGGGTGGATCCCAATAACCTTTGTCTTCGTTTAGAAGCTCACAGATGTTCTTGCCTAATTTCTTCTTGCTGATCAAAACACATCTCTTGTCGTGTCCAAATGATCTCAGTTGCACATTAACATCGCCGTCTGCATTGATTCCCATTCTGTAGTGTGCGCCGTTGCCTTTGGAATGTACCTGATTGAATATCAGTGGCGTGTATGAATGCACATAGTCTTGAGGAATATATACAGAGAACGTATGCCATGTGCTACCCCAATCTCTATACCTTGTTCCTATGAACACCCTACGAGCACCTTCATAACAATTATTCCAATCGTTCTTGCTTGAGAATGATCTCTTGTAAAGTCCGCAGTCTCCAGGATGCGATTCAAATTTAATAGAAGTTCCGTCCAGTCTAGCTACTTCATCAGTTAGCATCAAACAGTGATCCGGCCCATCACCTTTTCTCCAACAAGAGTCCCAGTGATTCATCCGCATATTCTTACCTTCGAGAACTGTGTCAGGCAAAGCGATGATCTTGCTGTTGCCTGAACCTGTGCCTGCTATCAGTTCTTGCCATGTTGTGTCTGCTTTCAAAGGTGAAGTAAGTGCTGACACATATAAGAAAGTCAGAATGTTTATCAAGTGTTTCAACATTAGGCTACCAACCCTTCTATTTAACACACTACAAAACATGGAGGAATTGTCATTTTCTATCAAATGCAATTACATCAATAATGCAAATTAATTGAATAACTAACAAATATTATGAAGCTTTTTTTAAAAAGTTCTTTCTGTTACGATCCTTCATCTTGTTATACCTTTGATTTATTTCTGATATGTGAGCTCTAGATTTTATTGCCTTTTCAATTTTTTCTGTCCGAATCTTTAGATCTCTAAGCTCCACAATTGTCAGAGGTTTTTTCTTTTCATTGGAACTGAAAAGATTGGAAAGTGATTTAAAAGGATTCTTCATGTCCCAAACTAACAACATTAAGGAACATGGCAATAGAGAAAAATAGCCAAATGAAAGAAAGCAGTAGAAGCGTCAGAAACTACTCCAATCAATTTAACAATCTAGTCGAAAATTTAGTCCTCTTCCCGTACCTAATTGTTCCTCAAACCGCTCTATTAATTTAATAACAATAGGAGGACAATAAAGGTGTAGATACAGGAGGTTTTATGAAACTCATTACTCCTTTCACAATCCTAAATCAAAACTTCCATGAAATGGATTTGATTAGAGATGGAATGGAAAATAGAAAGTTAGCAACTGAAAGATTGCATGATGATTATAGGAAAATGTACAAATATGCTTATTTAAATTATCCATTACAGTAAATCGACTGTTACTTGGATTATTTCTCTAATAATCATATCCTCTATACGAACAGCTTATTAACCATTTATGAGATTGCAAAGATATAAAAACTTAGGTTTGAAATATAAAAAACCTATAAACTCACTAAATTAATGAGTTTATAGGTCTTATAAAGTCGCAATTTTTATTTGTACTTATCAAAATAATTAAGCGATATATTTATTGCTTCATCCAATTTCTCTCTTGTCGTACCTTCACCCGACTCATTTGTTAAACACCTTCTTTGAGCTTCTTTTTTATTGATTGATGTTCCATCTGCAAGTTTGAATGTTCGATCTGGATACTGTATTACTATATTTTCTGAGCATCCATTAACTGCTATTCCTTTTCCAATTGATCCGTTTAAGCTGAAGAAATGATTTACTTTCGGTATAGATACATATTCAATTTGATTTCCTGTTTCTTTAACAAGATTATAATAATATTCGCATGCGATGGGGTTATAATGGCTGTCCTCACCTTTAATTATTAAAGTTTTTATATTAGATTTGAATGGAAAAGAAACTTTGTTACATCCAGGTTCTGCAGCCACTGCTGCTTTAAATAAATCGCTGTTTGCCCTTTTGTCTTGAAGCTTCAATACTTGACTTGCACCATAACTAAAACCAGAGTAAAAAATTTTTGATTTATCAAATCTTTCATCCTTAGATAGTATCGAGTTAAGTTTTTCACTAATCAAAATACCGTTTGGAAACTTTCCTTTATCTGAAGGTTTTAACTTTCTTTTATAAAAAGAATCAAGCAAAGCTATCGCATAACCTCTTTCTAAAGCTTTTTCTACTAACCTTCTCCCCCATTCGTCTGTTCTACCTCCCCATTTCTCGAACCTTAAACCATCTCTATTACTTCCATGTTGGTGAATAATTAGGGGTAATTTTTTATTCTTGTAATATTTTGGAAAATGAATTTGAGCTAAAACATCATTTCTATCTGGAAACTTCTTATCAGGTACTTTAAATTTAATTACTTCTATATTTTTATTATTTACTTTAATTATTTCAGCCTCTGAAAAGTTCGCTCTATCTTCATTCGTAAGAACAGGTTGAGAATTTATAGCGAGAGCAGCTAGTAGTGGAAGTAGTAAGAGTTTCATTCTTTTGTGCATGCTATTTCCCAAGTCTCTTTCAAGATAGGATTATATATTCATAATCTAAATCTCTAAAAAATAATTACCCTGAGAATCCCATTTTCTGTTCTGCTGCCATTAATGAACCAACAAGCTTATGCTCAGCAACTTTTTCATCGTCAGTCATAACTGGCTTGATATCAAAATCTATATCAAACTTAACTTTCCAAGGAGCGAAGTGTTCTGTCATTTTTATACCTGCTGAAGCCTGGACAATAATATAAACATTATTTGAGTAAGAGGCATGATACCTCCCCAAAACTTTAAATCCTTCAAACTCATCATTCAAAGTTCCATCTTCAACAACCTTTAAAAAAAGATCGTAAGCTGCACCCATAAGAGCAACATTTTTAAAAGTTGCAGTTACAAAATAAGTATTCATTTAATTAATAAATCTAAAATTATTTCTAGGATATATTATTTAAAATTGAGTTAAGGATCTTGAATTGAATACTTGGACTATGGAACTTTTAAAATCGACTATTAATCATGATAACCAACTTTAGAAACAATATTTCCTGAAACAGGATCAGTAACTCCAAGTTCAGGAGACAACTCTTCCATAAATCCTCTAACCTCATCAAGGTGAGCAATCATGGCTGGTCTTTGAGCTGCAATAGCTTCTGCACTTTTCCAGATCCCAACAAAACAGTAATCATAATCCCCAGTTTTAGCGATATATCTTTGAGTCATTCCCTCAAAACTTGTTTTATCTATTACTTCGAAATACTTATCTACACAATCAGATTTTAATTTAAATCGAACAACATTCATAAAATTTTGAGCAGTCATAAAAAAAAAGGGTTTTATCCCTCTATGTTAGATCGACTGTCAATCGCTAAAAGTGTGGACGAGGTGTGGACGGAATTTGTCTGATTTTTGATATCTATTGCTATGACTACTGGCACATGGTTCATTAGCCAAAAATTTTCTTCAGTCATATCACGGGAATTGAAGGAATTTATCTGCTAGAATTTTGCTAGAATCAGATTTTTTTATATGTTTATTATCCATCAAAGTCACAATTTAGGAAAGTAATGGGTGGCATGGGGGTGCATAGGACCGTGCTGCATCGTATATATGATCTGATACATTTCTGTTAAAAGTTTACGGGTACAACCTTTCAATAGCTTTTTTATGTCTTCAGCATCTAAAACAGGGCACGAGTTTTGATTTAGTGATAAGAGGAAAGTGCTTTTTTTGAATAGTTTGAAAAGTGGTGTAAGTAATAAGTTTTTCATTTATTCCCAAGTTTTCATATCAGAGAAGTCGCTTGCTATTGCATGAAGCATTCCTCCTACAAATGATCTAGGGCAACCAAGTTTGTTAACTAAAACTTCTGATTGTTTTTTGATATCTTCCCATGTAGGTCTGATATCCTCATTTATTTGTTTAAGGCTAGGTTTAAATTCTTCTGAATCATTCATATTAAAAGGTATTAACTTATTAAAATTCAAATGATAGTAAAGAAAATCTCATTTATTTAAATAAATATTCAATAAAAATTACAAAATAAATTCTTTAGAAATTATTCTAAGCTGATTTAAATTCAGATTATTTAAATAATTATTTGCAATCAATTTTTCCTCATTAATTTCGAGATCTTTAATCTCAGAAATAATGCTATTAGATATTAAATCAATTAAATGTTCTTTATCCATGACTTATATATAAACCCAAAACAAACATTAATTATTTAAAGTCTTCAACTCAACATATAAGTAAAAATACTCAGATAAATATAAAACTCATAGGCTTGCTAAATCACTTTAGATGATTGGTATAGGGTGCACGCGAGTTGTCAGCTACTCACACTTGAGCTTTTTATGTAACATAATAAGTTTACATAAAGTAACAATTAAATGAAAAGACTTTTTCCTTATATAGCTTTTGTATGTTTAACTGGTTTTACGGCTACGACCGGTTTACCAGTTATAGCAGGCGGTTGTAGTAGCCATATGAACAAAAAAGCTGAAATCAAATGTGCTGAAGATGATACTGAGTGTCAAATTGAAAAAGCTGAAAAGTTTGATTTAAAAGATTCTCTCAAGTCATAAAATCATGACTCAAATCGGTTTATTTATGAACTCTGCCCCAAGAGATTTGATTGAGTTCACATTCTTTTCGGCTGTTGGTTTTACTGCAGGATTATTTGGTCTAATTTAGTTATAGAAAATTGACCCATTCTTTTTTTCTCTTTACCTTTTCAAGTCTTTCTTTCTTTTATGTGATGGCTTGCTTATGGAGAGATTTAATTAATCAAAAGTAAAAAATATTTTTTAAATTACCTTTTATAGATAAATCTTTGTATGTCTTCGAATAGATTAGATTTTGATTTAAAAAATCCATTACTTTTTAAATAAGATTTTCCTTTTTCTATATTTTCAATTCTTTTTTCATAAGAATTTTCATCTAAATTTTTTTGCATAAAAAAATAGTCGGACTCTTATTCTGAATAATGCTCACAAAAAAGCAGTTTCTAGCAGGAGACGGAGTACAAATATTAAATTGCAAAAAAGCTGGTGAAATAGTTGGTCAAGGTACTGGAGATTTATACGAACATCTTCAAAATTTAAAGAATTCAAAAATTACCATTTTTGTATCAGGAATGTCTGCTAAATCTAGGGGTTACGATGAGAATCTTCTAGATGGATATACTGCAGAGTTTGTTATGCCAGATGTTCTAGTTGAAGAATCAATTAAAGCGGATAGCGTACTTTGTTATTAAAAAGGAGCTAATTGCTCATTATTGTAGTTTGACTGAAAATCAAAAAAAATTGATTCAAGGTTCAAATTTATCCCTCAGCGGGAATTAAAATTGGAACATCTTTTGCTCCTATTGCTGCAAACCAAACTATTGCATTATCAGCTTTTGCATTACCCATTGTATGTTTTGGTGTCTTTGGACCAACTATAAAAGTATCACCTGCTGTATAGATAAGATCTTCCATCCCTTGTCTTTTGACAACTATCGTACCTTGTTCAACATTGCCTAATAATGGAATTGGATGAGAGTGGAGCGGAACTATCCCTCCTTCAGACAACTCGACTCTTTGTAATCTTATTTCTGCTTTTCCTTTTGGGTATTTAAGAGCATCTCCATCCATAGTCTCAGAACCTACAAATACTTCTTGTACATCAACGGGAGATTCTGCAGCTATTGAAATACTAGGGTTGATAAGCATTAATGCAAAAACAAATGCTATGAATAAATTTTTCATCATCAATTTGAATTTCTAGAAAATTATTTAGACTTATAGTATTTATTTTTTTCTTTTTTGTCAGTACTTGATTTGACTTTTCAAGTTATTTAATCTTTATAAATTATTAGTGCAGACACTGATCAAAATCATTCTCTTGGATTTTATTAATTTAATTCTTTCATCAATAAATTCCAACCTATTAATGATGCATCCTTATGGAAGGATTCTCTTTCCTCGCACATAAAACCATGATCAGCTCCTTTAACTTCGACATAAATAAATCTCTCTTCTAACGGATCTAGTTTTTTAAATCTTTTTTTTATTTCTAATCTATCTTGTAAGGGAATTAAATCATCTGAAGACCCGCATATGAAGTTTAATTTGCCGGAAACTTTTTCCAGTAAATCTATAGGTGCAAAATTAGTATCCTTTCTTGGCGCAGTTACACCTGCCCCATAAAAACAAAATGTAATATCTATTCCTTTTAAGGAAGAGGCTATGACTGCTGCATGACCCCCAAAACAAAATCCAACAATTGAAATTTTCTTTTTTGGATATTTTTCTTTAACCCAATTTAGAGCTGCAGAAATATCTTTAATAATATTTTTTGAAGTGGTTAAATTTTTATGATGCCTTCCTAATTTCAAATCTTCTTCTCTATATGATAAATCTAATTTTGGAGCTGTTCTTCCATAAAGAGGTAATGCTAATACAGGTACATTTTGTTTGGCTAATTTTTCAGAAAAACTCCTTATCCAGTGATTTATCCCAAACACCTCTGGTAAAACTATAGATATATATTCACACTCACTATCTGAATCTACCCACCAAGATCTAAGAGGTAAATCATCACTATAAACGTTTGTCCATTGACCTTTCATTTGTGATTACATAAAAAGTTTTTGTCAAAAAAAAGAGTTATTTTTTCTCTTAGTTTAGATCGATAGTAATTGTAAAGTTTCCATATTCAATTTTATAAATTAAATCTTAAATTAAGTAGAGAAACTTATATAGGAGTTGTTTATGTATAAGTTATATAAATCAAATTAAGTAGTCTTTTTTACCAATTGAATACACCTGTTGTTAAATAAATATATTTGTCCTTGAAAAGCTCCTAAAAAATACTTTTTCTTGAAATAAAGATTGACAAGACATTCATAAAAAAAACTTTTATAAATCATTAACTTCATTTATGAATATGTTTCTAACCAACAAGACTCGATTAAAAATTAAGGATTTTGTAAAGAGGATTTCATTAGATGAACCTGTAGCATTGGAAGAAAGAATTTATGTAGAAAAGCTTGCAAAACATAATTCAACTATATGGACATGGCTTAAGAAAGCTAATAGCTTGAGGAGATATGGCGAGCAAAAATCAGATGGAATAAATGGACTCATCCAGAATCTTGGCTTTGATGGCTTAGAAACTGAAAATCATTTTGATCCCAAAAATGATGATCTTGCTGATTGGTTTAGTGGATCTCCTGATTGGGTGAGAAGGAGCTAATCGAACTTCGTTTAAAATAAATTCAAATTAATAATGAAAAAAGGGAACTTCCTCAACTTGTCTTGGAGCATAATCACAAATTCCGAATTGCATACATTCCATTCGAGCATCAGTTAGTTTTCTCTCAATTGATAACGAATCAAACAAACTACCAAATACATGTTGAATTTTATTTTTAATTAGTTTTCCGTAAGTCATAATTAACCTTCTTTTTAGAAATTATTTAGTATGAGTTATACACAGGAATCAAGAGTTGTAATACCTAAAATATAAACTATAAATTAATCAGTTTTAAATATTTCACTATATTCACAATCAGTATTTTTGCTCTAGGAAATTTGAATCATCACCTTTAAATTAGATCCACAGATTGGAGGTTTCACTTCATGAGTACTTACAAAACGAAATACTTTAAAGATACAAAAAAGATCAACAACACTCTTTGGTTGGATAAATTAATTAATCAACTTGAAAAAAAATCAAAGGGAGTTTGATCATGAATACATTTAGAAATAAACAATTCAAAAATGAATTAGATCCAAAGTATGCCTTTTATGATTGTCTTCGTAGTTGCGAAATTATGAGTAATACTGAAAAGTCTCTAGAAGAATGCGTCGAAAATTGTGAACCTAGATTATTACCAGAGAATCTCGATGTCTAAAAATAGGAATTTAAACTCTATTCAATAACTATTTTGACCTTATAGAGTTTATATATAGATTTAAGGAGGGTAATCTTATGACCAACCTCGCAATTGAGCTACTTCTTATAATTATAATTTTAGTTAATTTTGGAGCGATCCTTACCGCTAAAATTTATTCACAATCACTAAAAGAAATTCAACTTAAGAGAATATTTTGTATAGAATCTATAAGTAACCCATATTGTGTTTTTTGATAAATTAATTCCAAACTAATAGATCTCAAACTAGAGATCTAATATTAAAAGTTAAAGTCCGCCAAAACTAAAAATAAGGGGTATATGGTACTTCTGTTTTTAATGAATCTCCGTAGTAACTTTCAGCTGACTTTACCAAGATCCAATAAATGAAATTTAGAAATGATTTTTCCATAGGAATATCTATACTCTTTCCTTATTCAAATCAGAATTTAAAATAAAAACATCGTAGAAAATACTTAACTGAAGAGATAATTAATATTGAAGTCAAGGATTTAAGAGATGGAATTGGTAAATACGTTGAATTTACAGTTGTTGAGACTGATAAAAAAGGAGGTAAATATAGGATTATTAATTGTTTCCCAAGTGAAGAACCACAAAATTCAATAATAAAAACTGTTAAAACAAATTATAAATTAAGTAATTAAAAGTTTTTTAAAAATAATTAGCTTACCTTTAAGCTGAGATTTTTGATGATTTGATAATTTCCCATGCTTCTGGTGCGGTGTCTGCATATTGGAAAAGATTTAAATGTTTATCTTCAATCAATCCAAGATCAGCTAGATATTCGAAGTTAATTATCTTATTCCAATAATCTCTACCAAAAAGTATGATTGGGATTTTAGTTTTCATTCCTGTTTGACAAAGTGTCAATAGTTCAAATAATTCATCTAGTGTGCCAAAACCTCCAGGGAAAAATACAGCAGCTACTGATCGCATGACAAAATGGATCTTTCTTAATGCAAAATAATTAAACTTAAAACAAAGACCAGGAGTTATAAAAGCATTTGGGATTTGTTCATTAGGCAGACTGATATTTAACCCTATAGATTTACAATTTGCTTCAAATGCACCTCTATTAGCAGCTTCCATAATTCCTGGCCCCCCACCTGTCACAATCACATGAGAATTACAGTTTTTATTTTGATTACTAATTGAAGCAAGTTTAGAAAACTCCCTTGCGGATTGATAGTAATTACTCATAAGAAGCAAATTTTTTAATCTATTTAAATTTCGTTTTAAAAGTATCGATTTAGGATTTTTTTTTATTAACTCTTCTATATTTTCAAGTCTCTTTTTTATATTTGATTCTTCTGTAATGCTTGCGCCTCCAAAAATAATTATTGTTGAAAGAATTTTATTTTCTTCAAGGATTAAATCTGGTTTAGTAATTTCAAGGAGCATTCTGACTCCACGCATTTCATTTCGGCTAAGTAAACCAATATCTTCGTGAGCCAATTTATAAGTATCAGAATTAATAATTAAATTCAGGTTTTTTAAATTATTACTAGGGGATATATGTTTTTTCATTTCAAGCAAGAGTTTTAACTTTTCTTTCTAGAGGATTAAGATAGACTCTTTTGATTTTGTTATTTTCGTAAATCCAATAAACAGGCGGACTTTTTCTTGCCTTAATTAAATTAATTTTGTCTAACTTTTGAGGGGTAAATTCTTTAGAAGGATCAAAAAATTTATCTCTTTTGGGTTGGTTTAAAACAATACTACCTTCTTTCCCTGAGATAGATCTGTGATAAGTTCCTACAGGAATTTCTAATGCCCCCATAGATCTATTTAAATAAATCACATGATGAGGTTCATCCCAGGAAGGATTTATTAAAACAAATGTCCTTTCTCCAGTGATAACTAAATTGTGGTCAATTTGATGATTGTGAACGTAATATTGCTCATCTTTTAAATCATCTGGAGGAGATATAGCTTCTCCAGAATGGATCACAACATCAGAACCATTAGAACTATCTATGCCTGCATCGAAGAATGTGACTTTTGGAGTCTCTCTAAAAATATTTATTGGGAAGAATCTTAATTCCATAGTGCTAACTCCCTTTTAGAAAATTTATAAATACTAATAAAAATTTATTTACTTTTAAAAAACAGCTATTTCTTGATTTTTAATTGCAACAAACCAGGCAATCTTCTTGATTTGGATAATCTATACATTCTTTATTTAAAATTTCTTCTAAAAAATCTACTTTTTTAACATAATCAAGATCTTTTAATTTTTTGTTTGGAACCGTGAACTGAGTTTGTAGTTTCATTTTCTATTCTCCTAATTAATACTGTTTTTTGAATCCATTCCAAGTTTGAGAAAACCTTAATCCCAGATAAGAAATTAAAATTGTCCAAAATAAAATTTCTATACCTAAATTAGTCATTTGCTTGGCCTCCTTTCTATCTGATTATTCTTTAGTACGGGTATTATGTAAAAATCAAGCGTAAGAATACCTAAAAGTTAAAGTTTTTAATCACAAAAAATCTTACAATGGTTGTTACTCGGATGTTCTGTACATTCATTATTCCAATAAGCTTCAATCTTTTTGAGCTTATTATCAAATGAAAGGTCTTTTTTATCCAAATTAATTTCTTGGATAGTAAATGTGTCATTTAGTGCCATAAGACTTACCCCTTTACTACAACTATGTTCTAATTAATTTGAATAGTAAATTTCAAGTTTTATGTGTGCGGTTAGAGGAACAAAATTGTACGGATTAAGCATCAAAAAAAAATCTCAAATTATGAATAATTGCAAGGAAAATATCTTCAAAAAATTTATTCCAACTTTAAAAAAATTTGTATAAATTTTGCTAGAAATTTTATTCTCTTAATACCTTCCTAGGTCTGCTAGTATCTATCATTCATCTAATCTATCTGCATATTCTCTTAAAATCTCAGCCATCTTTTGAGGTGGAATTTCTTGTTGATATTCTCTACATAAATCAAAAAATTTATCTAAGAAATCTTTCATTGAAGATGACATAAAAATTAGCGTTTCATTTTAAAAGTAAAGTATGCAAACCCACCAAGCAATAAAAGACTCACAACCCCATAAGTAATCGCTATGCCATACATGTAAGTCATTTATTTATAAAAACATAAGCAGAATATAAATAAACTAAGAAAACTCCAATAGCTATTGAACTTCCATAAATAAGAAAGTTCCAAAATCTATATAATTTAGGTTTTTTAAATTCTTTTTCTTCTTCTTTAGTAATCATCTATTTTCTTTTTCTTTTCTGGCAGCATTACCTTTTGCTCTTATTACCAAAGTTATCGTAAGGGCAGCGCTTAATATCACAGCATCAATTAATAGGTGCGGGGAAATATTCATCAGCTGAAAAGAGAAATAAGAAGAGTAATTATCTTTTCATAAATAAATATATTAATCATTAAAAAAGAGGGGTTTATTCCTCTAAGTTTAGATCGACTGTCAATCACTGTCTATTTTAGCTTTTTAGCTTCTCTAAAAAACAGTATTTTATTTAGCCAGAACAAGAGAAGGCACCTGCAATAATATTTTTAAAAATTGGTGCTTGACCCAAGGCATATAAAAAGAAAGTTGATGATGCGAGAGTAATAGATATTTTAGAAGCCCTGTTAACTTTCAAATTTGAGATTTTTGCAAATGCAGAGTTCATTTGTTCCTTAATTTATTGATTTTATAATAGCTGCAAAAATTGAATATTCAGCATCAATATTTACCAAAGAATAATTTTATTGCTCCTTTTTCTTATCTTCCATTTTTATTATCTCAAATTCTTTTTTAGAAACTATTCTGATTTTGTATTCTGGATATCTTGTCTTCCACCATTTATTGATCGAAATAGCTACTCCTTCTAAATTTTGGGAACAAATATTGACCCATAGAGTTTTAGTTTCAAATTCTTTATAGAATTCCCAACTTGTAGGTGAAGCCATTAAAAATCGCAAATGAAAAAATTCAATAAATTATGGGAAATGGTCCATAAGCTAAAACTTTAGTTTTTTTTAATAAGAGGATTTAGTTGAAGAAATAGAGTTTTCATTAAGTGGTAATAAAAACTATAAACAAGAGATTTACATCACCTTCGTCTTCTAGAAAAGTATTACTTTTATTTTAGAACGAGTTTCAATTAAAAAATATCTTCGCAAAGAAGGGGCCAAAAATTGACCTCTCTTGGTGAAACTCTTCCAAAGAAACACCATTAAAATCTTACTCTGAAAGTTGCCCAGTTAAACAAATTAACAAAATCAAGATTAACAATTTATGCGGCTTTTTTAAAAGGGTTCATATTCCTTAAAAAGTTATTACTTTTGCGAGTACTCATTTTTCTATATCTTTGATTTATATCCAGGATATACTTTCTAGCTTTCTTATCACTTTCAATTTTCTTTTTTCGAAGACGTAAAGCCCTTAAATCTTCTATGGACATTAGGCCATCATCTTCATTGAAATTTAAATGATCAAATTTCATGAGTTTAAGAAATTAATTTTTTCTTTAAGTGCAAGATTAACAGCCTTATCTTTATTTGCAATAGAGATAATTAACCAACTTAACTCAAATTAGTTATTCAATTTTCAAAAAGCTATGAATTAAACTATTAAAAACTTTCTAAAATCAAGAAAAAATTTTGATTGAATTAGATGGAACTTCTACAGATACAAATGATTCTCCATAATGAGATTCGGCTGATCTTATCAGTAACCAGTAAAATAAATTTACTAAAACTTTCTCCACGAGGATTTAGTAACTAATTTAAATAAACTCATCATTTTTGTAATAGTAATATACAAAAATAAATTTATTACGCAATCAAGATATTTACCTTATAAAGCATAGTTGCATATTAATTAAGAAAAATTTGCACTATCAGTCTTTAGGCAGCGGACTAAATCCTCGTGGAGTATTGGACTTTAGCCCGCTCTATTTTTTTTAGTAAAAGAAAAATAGCGCTGCAAGGTAACTAGATCACCAATTTTTATATTTGACTCTGAATAACATAATTTAGCAAGAGTATCTGAGGATATGTTGGTTTTGTTTATTGTATAAAATTACTACGAAACTTTTGTTATATCAATGGCTTCAGTATTTTTGCTCATTGATATATTCATTCTTAAATAATATTATTATTGATGCCCAAAGAGGATTTAATTTTGAAAAAAATAATTAAATTTTTTAAACTTCTCAAGAAAAGAATCGATATTCTTAATGCTGAGGCTGAATTGAAATTTATATTGGAAAATAAATAATGGGATTCCCACATTGCCCTATTTGTGTAGTTCTAGCATTTGTTTCAGTTTTTATGGGAATTACTCGTAGTTATATGTTCTATATTCTTGTTCGGGAGTTTATTAGAGCCGAATCTACTTTTAAATTGAAGTTTAGTTTCTATTAATTGTTGACATCTAAGTATAAATACTTTATAAATAGATTGTAGTGAATACTACAAAATCGTCCGATCTACCATCTGATAGACCGCAGTACGACTCAAGCCATAGGACGGGGACTTGAGCAAATTCAGGAGCTGCATCATGGTAAACATGTATTTCAATGGAAAGTCATTCGTATATTGTAGAAAACAAGAAGATAAGACTATAAAGCTTATTTATAGAGGATCTATTTACTTGAAATAAGATTTCTAATTTCTTTTTTAAAAAAGTTTGGACATTTATTGACGTTTTTGGATTAAGTATTTATTAATACTTTATAAGAAGAACTTATAGTGAATATATTTTTTGCCTATTTAAAAATTTATATATTCGTATATTTAGTAACGAGAAATTAATTTTAAAATAATTAATTTGTAATTAGATTTTTAAAAGGTTATGCAGCCTATTTCTGAGGAACTTTACAAAAAAATAGTTGAGAGTTCTAAAAAATGAGTAAGTTACTAATTGCTTTATTGGCTTTAGATATAGGCGTTAGTCTGTCTAAAGTTTTTATTTTTACCTGAAAATCAATTTACTTTGCATAAAAGAAGTCATTGTTTTCTAAAAAAGAAATAGTTACTGGGTATTCTTTATTTGATTTATTTATTTTATAAAATACAAAATCAAACCAATAAAAGAACTGCCTACAAGTAGTAGCACCATTACAAGAGCTATTAACTTTGCTAATCCCATAAAGATAAATCCGAATTTCCTGTAGATCTTTGCATCCAGTGAATTTTCCAAACATTATTTACTTTTTTAAAAATTGACGTAACTGTTGGTAAGTCATCATTAGGTGTTCCTTTATAAGTAAATTTTGAACCTAGTGTAAAAATGCACATTATTATATTTTCGCTTAAAAATTCGAATCGGTGAATTTTGGTTATTTCTGCCTCCTCTTGAACTATATCACCAGTAATCATTTGTTCGAATCCTTTTGCATCTATAGGATTACCGCTCGGTCTTATGAATAAAAAATTTGGAGTCGCATTGTCAACAAAAAATGAAGCCATTTTTTTGGGATTAGCAAAGTCATCTAATAATGAAATTACTGTTTCTTTATCATTCATAAAAAAAGAGGGGATTAATACTTCAATCTTAGACATACTATTTTAAATGTACATATCGGAATGGGATAATTTTAAAAAAAATTCGTTAGGATATCTGAAAAAATTAAATTTTAATGTAAATCATGATTAATTCATTGGAGAAATTATTGCCCGTTGGTAAAAAGGTCAAAAAATTTTTACCTTTCTTTATTGGATTTAAATTACTCACATTTACTGGCTTTCTTACTTATTTAATGAATCGCTAATTTATAAAACCTTAAAAATAAATTTTTAATAAACTAAGATCTAGTGAATAAAGAAGAACGAATTAAAAGATTTAAGTCTATGACAAGTATGCAAAGACAAGAATTGATATTAAAGAAGATGAAAGAGAGAGGTATAAAGCCAGGTAGTGGCATTCCTAATAAAAAATACGATAGCAAAGAGGTTTATGAATTAATTCATATTGCGAATTGCTTCCCAGAATTAAGAAAGGATAAATAAAAAAAATATTTAGGTTTCTTTAATTAAGTTAATTATTTTGGTTCCCTTATTGCAGCAATTATTAATCCACCTATTAATCCGAGATTCATAAATACTGCTCTTTGATGGAAAGGGAATATATGAAAAATCATTGTTGTTGGAATAAGAAATAGTAATAAAAATACTGAACCGATTTTTTGATTTTCTCCAAATATAAAAAATCCAGAACCCAAGATAAGACATATGATTGCTCCCACCAGAAGGATAGATGAAATTGGTTCAGGAATACCTTTGGAAGAAATATATTCAACTGTTTTTTCAAAATCATTTATTTTGCCTGGTATTGCTGAGATAAATATTGCTGAAATTGATAATCTTGAAAAAAAATCTATAAAAGATTTGA
>CACGAP010000001.1:0-127858 GCA_902571145.1 uncultured Prochlorococcus sp. | reverse complement strand
GCCAATAAAATAAGAATAAAAAAAGATGTTACTAAAGGTATTAAAGGTATAAGAGTTGTTGAATTTATGAAATTTCCCACGGAAAAAATATGTATCTAATTTAAAATTTTATATTATTTCGACGCGTTATTTTATTAAATAAGATTTTTTAAAATCTAAAATGTAATTAGTACCTATTGCATTCTGTGTAAATTGATACCAAAATTAAATTAGTATTGAAAAATAAAATGTTAACCATTTCTGAAATTATTATTGCAAGTGCTATCTTCCTAGGAATTGTATATTGGGAAGTCAAATTCCTATATACCAAAACTACTGTAGCGAAATAAATTCACTCAAAACAGGAAAATTAAAAGCGTAGAAAATTTAAATAAAATTTAAGAATTTAAGTTGACAAAAAAAGCTCTAAATATGAGAGAATAAACACAAATATTTAGTCCTTCTAATGAGCGAAGTCCAAAATCCTAATACTAACTCAACTCAGCAGCAGCAGCAGCAGCAGCAGCAATCCTATTCAGACAGCAAAATTAACTCTGCTGAGAGTGAGAGACTTTATCTTGAGATGAAAGAAGCTTGGCTTTAATTTTAATTCGTGTTTGAAATAATATTTCTATAAAATTTTTTTTAATTTTGAAGTAATCAATACTTTTTTATTTTCTATAACCTTTAAATTTTGTTTAACCACAAGACGAATTAGTTGAGAAAACTTAAGCAGTTAGAGAAAATTAACGGAAGGCTCGCAATGGGAGGGTTGATATATTTAGTTTTTACAAAACTAGTTTCCAACCGTGCCGACATATTAGACCAGCTTAAATCTTATTTAATTTAAGAAATGAATTAGAAGTATTTATTATCCAGGAATATTTCGTTCTATATAAGCGTCAGTTAAAGCTAAAATTAACCCCAATAATGTTGAAAATATAGCAATTTCAGTTGATTCCATTTTATTTTTGAATTACCCCTAGTTTGCTAAATAATTCAAAGTTCAGCAACAAAACTAATAACTTACTATAGTACGTATATACTATTAGTTATTTATTGTGAGCTCAGCAACTCCTGAGTTTCTTTTCGTTAGGCCCGGTGATTATGTCGCAATTAAAAAAGAAAATTGCGAAGATACTAAGGAAAAGAATGAAAATTATTGGGTCGGTCAAGTTATCGACTGTATTGGAGGAGCTAGAAATCCTAATTCATGGACCTTGTTTCAAGTTGCCAATATTGACAATGGAGAGATCACTATAATCAACGCCGATATTGTAGAAAAAATTTTGAAACCTTCTGGAAGTTAATCTTAATCAAACAAACATCATTCAGTATTACAGAAACAAAAGGGGAAATGAACGTTTTAAAGGAAATCATCCCAGTTCCAAGCAGGCAAGTCCATATACTTGATTCATAGGGCAGGGAGGTTGAATGCCTTTATACATTCTGTAAGTTTTTGATATTTCCTCAAATCCCAAACTTGATAAAAGATAATTTGCATAAGGGTTCAGATTAGAGCAATCCAATAAGATTTGAGCATCTAAATCACCAATTAACTCCCTTATTAATAATTCAGCAAGTGGTGGAGTATCCGCTAAAAGTGGGCCAATTCTCCAGCCTTGCTCATTATCCTCCAATACACAAGGTCTTATCCTGCCAAATCCATGGCACATCCCATTATTATCGACAATTGCACTTACATTACCATGAGAATTTTTCAACCAGTCATTTAGAAAATGTGGTCTGGGACTAGGTTCTCTTTGATCATCATAAATTAAGACTGCTTCAGAAGAAATTTTATTACCCGGGACAACTTTAAAAGAATGAAATTGATCTTTATAGAAATTTCTCAATGGCAAATCTTGAGAACCATTTAATTTCCATCGATTTGTAATGGAAGATTTTCTAAACCCCCACTTTGCGTAATCATTTAATCTATCTGGGGCAGCCTCAAGACCAATACAATCAACATTTTTCAAATATTCGAGGGCATGTTTCCATAATCTCACTCCATATCCATTATTCCGGAATTCTTTTTTAACGATAAATAAACCTATAAAACTATAAGAGGAATTATATTTTATACACGCAATAGAGCCTATAGGATTATTGTCTAGACAAGCTACCCATACCCCTTGTTTATCTGTATTTCTATAAATTGATAAATCATCCATACCAGGAGAAAATCCTTCTAACCTTGCCCAGTTTGTGACTTCCGGTATTTCATTTATAGATATCAATCTAATTGAAAAATTTTCCCTCATAGAAATATACTAACCAAGAAAAATTTGAATTTTTAATAGCAATATTAATAAATTTGATTATTTCTCATAAATCATTCGCTTTGATTGAACTGCCTAAAAACCTTAGTTATTTACAATTTATCCTCTGATATATTTAATACTATTCAAAGGTAAAAAATGAAAATTTCTGATAAATTTCATTTAGAAGACATCTATAAATTAAAAAATACAGTTCTCACTGGTAAAACTGAAGATATAAAATGGCGGATCCATCATATCAATATAGTTTCTAAACTTTTGGATGAAAATAAAAAAGAGATTATCAAATCACTTTTTGTTGATCTCGGCAAATCTGAAATTGAAGGGCTTTCAGAAATACTTTTAGTGAAAGAAGAAATTTCACTTATAAAAAAGAAACTCAATTCTTGGATGCGACCAAAAAAGATTGATACACCTTTTTATCTTTTTCCATCATCCTCCAAAGTTATTTATGAACCTCTTGGGTGTGTCTTAATTCTTGGTCCTTATAATTATCCATTACTTTATATTTTAAAGCCATTGGTAAATATTTTCTCAGCAGGAAATACTGCAGTTATAAAACCATCAGAGAAATGTCCTGCGACCTCAAAACTTATTAAAAAGCTTACTTCCAAATATTTCCGTAAAGATGTCCTAATGACAGTAGAGGGTGATAACAAACAATCCATAAAATTAATTGAACAAAATTTTGACCACATTTTTTTTACAGGAAGTACTGAAACTGGAAAATCTATAATGAAATTAGCTTCAAAAAACTTAACTCCATTAACTCTTGAGTTAAGCGGAACAAATCCTGTAATTATTTTCAAGAATGCAAATTTAGAAGTGGCTGCAAAAAGAATTGTTTGGGGTAAATTTTTTAATTCTGGTCAATCCTGCATGGCTCCGAATCATATCTTTGTAGATAAAGAAATTGAAAATATTTTTATAGAAAAATTAAAAAAATACATAGTAAGTTTTTACGGAGATAATCCAATTATTTCCGAAAACCTATCAAAATTGGAGAAAAAACAATTTAAATCAACTGTAGAAATTCTCAAACAATATGAAAAAGAAAAAAGAATTTTATTTGGGGGGACTTTTAGTAAAAAAAAGTTGAAAATATCTCCTACAATTTTGAGAACCAAATTAAATGAAACAGATATTTTGCAGAAAGAATTATTCAGTTCACTACTTCCTGTAGTTGGAATTAATGATAAAGAATCAGCTTTAAAACAGATTAGTCAAACATCAAAACCCTTAGCAATCTACTTATTTGGAGGCAATAAAAAAATCCATAATCATATTTCAAGAGTAACCAGCTCTGGAACAATTTCTATAAATGATGTGATGTTGCCAGTCCTTATTCCAAATTTACCCTTTGGAGGCGTTGGGCAAAGTGGTATTGGCAAATTTCATGGAGAAGAAGGTTTTCGAAATTTTTCAAATCAAAAATCTATTACTTTTAAAGGTTTTTTATTTGATTCAAATCTGCGGTATCCTCCCTATGAAAGAGTAAAGAAATTTTTAAAGTTTATTTTTCAGGTTTAAATTACTTAAATTGTTTTCAAAAACCTAGCGATTTTAAATTTAAAGATTATCTTTAAATAAATAGTGAGTTTTATGAAATTTGCATTTTTAGTAATTGCCATATTTATTAATTTTTTTAATCAATCATTGATAAAATCAGAAGAAAAAATATTTTCATCAAAAAACACAATTGCGAATATTGCTAGAAAAGAATCAGTTACTGAAGAAAACACTGAAATAAAGAAAATTCATATTGTAAAAAGTGGAGATACAATATCAAGTATTTCAAAATTCTATTCAATTAATAAAGATTTAATTATTAAATTGAATAACTTAAAAGATGAAAATTATATCTTTGTTGGCCAAAATCTTATTATCTCCGAATCTTCTGAAGATCTTACAAAACAATCAGATTTAATTAAAAATTATCATATTGTTCAAACTGGTGAAAATCTTACTGACATATCGAGCAAATATAATTTAAAAGTAAAAGAACTGATAGAGATTAATAATATCAATAATGCTGATTCAATAAAAATTGGTCAAAAGCTCACAATAAGAAAAAAGAACACAATTAATTCAGAAAAATATGAAACAACTGAAAATAAAAAAAATAATGATTTAATTGAGTTAGATAAAAAAATTTATGGTCCTATAATTATCCAAAGCAAAACACATAAAGATATTAAAGGTAGAAAAGTTTTAAACGTTCTAAATCAAGAAAATAAAAAACTGATTATTTCAATCAATTGTGATAAAAATGAATTAGATGTAAGAATACCTGGCAGGAAATGGAAGGGAAGCAAGCCTGCTAAAGAAGAATTCGAAAATAATTTAATAAATGATTTTTGTTAAAACTTTAATTAATATGTGTGAATAATTTGTCTAAGAATATTAATGATGAGTTATTCTACAAAAAGTTAAATTAATAGTAATGGCTATTTCAAGAGGAGATCTCGTAAGAGTAAAAAGACCAGAATCATATTGGTATAATGAAATTGGTAAAGTTGCTTCAGTTGATACCTCAGGCATTAAATATAACTGTGTAGTCAGATTCGATAAAGTAAATTACGCTGGTATAAGCGGAACTGATGGTGGAGCAAATACAAATAATTTCGCTGAAAGTGAATTAGAGAAAGCTTAAATAATTGCCTGAGTTACCAGAAGTAGAGACAGTTCGCAGAGGTTTAGAGCAAAAACTTAATAAATTTATTATTAAAAAAGTAGAAGTTTGTAGGGATTCAACTGTTGCATTCCCAATCAAGAAAGAAGAATTCATTAAAGGACTTCTGAACTCACTTATTTATAAATGGGATAGAAGAGGAAAATATTTAATAGCTCAATTAAAAGAAGTTCAAAATGACAATGCCCAATTTCTTGTAGATAATTCAAAAAATAACGGATTTCTTGTAGTTCATCTAAGAATGACTGGATATTTTAAATTTATTGAAAACTCAAGTCATCCTTGTAAACATACAAGAATAAGATTTTTCGATAAAAATAATAATGAGCTTAGGTACATTGACGTAAGAAGTTTTGGCCAAATGTGGTGGATTAAGCAAGAGTTGTCGCCCAATAAAATAATCAAAGGATTAGGTTCATTAGGACCAGAACCATTTTCTAAAGACTTTGATGCAAATTACCTTAAGAAAGTTATTTCAAAAAGAACAAAATCTATAAAAGCAATTTTATTAGATCAAAAAATAGTGGCAGGTATAGGGAATATTTATGCTGATGAAAGTTTATACTCTGCTGGCATCTCACCATTTAGGGAAGCTCGAACGATAAAGAAGAATGAGTTAATCAAGCTTAGAGAATCAATTGTAACTGTATTAAAAAAAAGTATAGGTTCTGGGGGGACGACATTTAGCGATTTTAGGGACTTGGAAGGAGAGAATGGGAATTTTGGTTTGCAGACGAATGTCTATAGGAGAACTGGAAAAAAATGTCGTAAATGTGGAAATTTAATTGAAAGACAAAAAATTACTGGAAGAAGTACCCATTGGTGTCCGAAATGCCAAAAATAAAAAAGGGCTTACTCTAAGAAGAGTAAACCCTTTTAAATATTTTACCTGGCATTGAGCTATTTTCTCAAGGGGCTACCCCCTAAATATTTTCGCCGCTGATGCGTTTCACAACCGAGTTCGAGATGGATCGGAGTGGTTCCACATCGCCATGAACACCAGGATAGGATGAACCTTGAGAACTGCATAGAAAATTATATAAATTAAAACAATAAATTAAGTTTATTTGGTCAAGCCCTCGGTCTATTAGTACTCCTCCGCTGCACTTGTTACCAAGCTTCCACGTAGAGCCTATCAACGGGTGTTCTTCCCGTGACCTTACTGGCTTAAGCCATGGCAATACTCATCTTGAGGTGGGCTTCCCACTTAGATGCTTTCAGCGGTTATCCACTCCGCACATGGCTACCCAGCGTTTACCGTTGGCACGATAACTGGCACACCAGAGGTGCGTTCCTCCCGGTCCTCTCGTACTAGGGAGAAATCCTCTCAATATTCCTGCGCATACACCGGATATGGACCGAACTGTCTCACGACGTTCTGAACCCAGCTCGCGTACCGCTTTAATGGGCGAACAGCCCAACCCTTGGGACCGACTTCAGCCCCAGGTTGCGATGAGCCGACATCGAGGTGCCAAACCTCCCCGTCGATGTGAACTCTTGGGGGAGATCAGCCTGTTATCCCTAGAGTAACTTTTATCCGTTGAGCGACGGCCCTTCCACGCAGAACCGTCGGATCACTAAAACCGACTTTCGTCCCTGTTCGACTTGTAGGTCTCACAGTCAAGCTCCCTTCTGCTTTTGCACTCAACGACTGATTTCCAACCAGCCTGAGGGAACCTTTGTGCGCCTCCGTTACCTTTTAGGAGGCGACCGCCCCAGTCAAACTGCCCATCAGATACTGTCCGCTTCCCGGATAACGGGTAAGCGTTAGAACCCTAGCTCTAAAAGAGTGGTATCTCACCGATGACTCAATAGTACCCACAAGCACTATTTCAACGTCTCCCACCTATTCTGCGCATTCAGAGCCCGAGCACAATATCAAACTACAGTAAAGCTTCATAGGGTCTTTCTGTCCGGGTGTATGTAGTCCGCATCTTCACAGACAATTCTATTTCGCCGAGCCTCTCTCCGAGACAGCGCGCAAATCGTTACACCTTTCGTGCGGGTCGGAACTTACCCGACAAGGAATTTCGCTACCTTAGGACCGTTATAGTTACGGCCGCCGTTCACCGGGGCTTCAGTCGCCAGCTTCACAAAAAGCTAACCAGCTTCCTTAACCTTCCGGCACTGGGCAGGTGTCAGCCCCCATACATCGTCTTGCGACTTAGCGGAGACCTGTGTTTTTGGTAAACAGTCGCTTGCGCCTCTTCACTGCGACCAGCTCTCGCTGGCACCCCTTCTCCCGAAGTTACGGGGCCATTTTGCCGAGTTCCTTAGAGAGAGTTATCTCGCGCCCCTCGGTATTCTCTACCACCCCACCTGTGTCGGTTTCGGGTACTGGCATTTGTGTCTTAACGAGTATAGGGCTTTTCTTGGAAGCATGACATCACCAACTTCGCTGCCGTAGCAGCTCGTACTCACGCCTTAGCTCAAGATGTTTTCTCCATCTCTCAAAGCCTCGAACGCTTGAACCAGTAACCAACATCTGGCCTGGTTAGCCTTCTCCGTCCCCCTTCTCAAAACACATCTGGTACAGGAATATTGACCTGTTATCCATCGACTACGCCTTTCGGCCTCGCCTTAGGTCCAGACTAACCCTCCGCGGACGAGCCTGCCGGAGGAACCCTTAGGGTTTCGGGGCATGGGATTCTCACCCATGTTTTCGCTACTCAAGCCGACATTCTCACTTCTATGCTGTCCACGTCCGCTTTCGCTAACGCTTCACCCTACATAGAACGCTCCCCTACCATAAATAAATTTATCCGCAGCTTCGGTATAACGCTTAGCCCCGTTCATTTTCGGCGCAGGATCGCTCGACCAGTGAGCTATTACGCACTCCTTTGAGGATGGCTGCTTCTAGGCAAACCTCCTGGTTGTCTGGGCAATCCCACCTCCTTTATCACTTAGCGTTAATTTTGGGACCTTAGCTGGCGGTCTGGGCTGTTTCCCTCTTGACTATGGAGCTTATCCCCCACAGTCTGACTGCCTAGTTACACACAGGGTATTCAGAGTTCATATCGATTTGGTACCGCTTTCGCAGCCCGCACCGAAATGGTTGCTTTACCCCCCTGCTGGAGCACTAGACGCTACGCCTCAACGTATTTCGGGGAGAACCAGCTAGCTCCTGGTTCGATTGGCATTTCACCCCTAACCACAGCTCATCCGCTGAATTTTCAACTTCAGTCGGTTCGGACCTCCACTTGGTATCACCCAAGCTTCATCCTGGCCATGGTTAGATCACCAGGGTTCGGGTCTATAAACACTGACAAACGCCCTATTAAGACTCGCTTTCGCTGTGGCTCCACCATTTCCGGTTTAACCCGCCAGTGCCTATAAGTCGCCGGCTCATTCTTCAACAGGCACACGGTCACCCGATTAGTCGGGCTCCCATTGCTTGTAAGCTCACGGTTTCATGTTCTATTTCACTCCCCTCCCGGGGTTCTTTTCACCTTTCCCTCGCGGTACTGTTTCACTATCGGTCACACAGTAGTACTTAGCCTTACGAGGTGGTCCTCGCAGATTCACACGGAATTCCACGTGCTCCGTGCTACTCGGGATACAGCTAGGTCAACTTATCTTTCGATTACGGGGCTTTCACCCTCTGTGGCACGCCATTCAAACGTTTCTTCTAGATTTGTTGATCCATATTGCTGTCCCACAACCCCGATAGTCAAGACTATCGGTTTGGGCTGTTCCCCGTTCGCTCGCCGCTACTGAGGGAGTCGTTATTTACTTTCTCTTCCTCCAGCTACTAAGATGTTTCAGTTCGCTGGGTTAGCTCGCACCAACCTATATATTCAGTTGGCCGTACATGGGGTTGCCCCATTCGGAAATTCCCGGATCAAAGTGTGCTTCCAACTCCCCGAGACTTATCGCAGGTAACCACGTCCTTCATCGCCTCTGTGTGCCTAGGTATCCTCCGTGAGCCCTTTGTAGCTTGACCAATAACTTCAAAAATTGAAGCATCAGCTTAATAGAATTGTTATTAATGCATTCGCACAAATAATAAATCTGCATCATTAAAGATGCTTATTGTCTTTAAAAATAATCTATGCAGTTGTCAAGGTTCTCTGAAAACAATGAAATTAATTCAATGAGTCCAGCATCTTAATGAATTCATTAGGAAGCTAGATTCTTTCAGAATTTGATCACAACTCAAAACATTTCCTTTCTACCGGTTATGGAAGAGGTGGTAATCAGTGGAGGTAAGCGGACTCGAACCGCTGACATCCTGCTTGCAAAGCAGGCGCTCTACCAACTGAGCTATACCCCCAACATAGAGATATGGGCCATCCTGGACTTGAACCAGGGACCTCACCCTTATCAGGGGTGCGCTCTAACCACCTGAGCTAATGGCCCAGGAAAAATAATGGGTGTGACCTAGAAAAACTTAGGAAATGAAATTCTTAATAAATTAAAAACGTGAGATACCGATCGACCTAAGGTGACAAAATAATAATATTAAACATTTTGTTGTCTCCCTGTTAGGAGGTGATCCAGCCGCACCTTCCGGTACGGCTACCTTGTTACGACTTCACCCCAGTCATTAGCCCCACCTTCGGCGTCCTCCTCCACAAGGGTTGGAGTAACGACTTCGGGCATGGCCAACTTCCATGGTGTGACGGGCGGTGTGTACAAGGCCCGGGAACGTATTCACCGCAGTATGCTGACCTGCGATTACTAGCGATTCCTACTTCACGTAGGCGAGTTGCAGCCTACGATCTGAACTGAGCCACGGTTTATGGGATTTGCTAGCTCTCGCGAGTTTGCTGCCCTTTGTCCGTAGCATTGTAGTACGTGTGTAGCCCAGGGTGTAAGGGGCATGATGACTTGACGTCATCCACACCTTCCTCCGGTTTATCACCGGCGGTCTTTCTAGAGTGCCCAACTAAATGCTGGCAACTAAAAACGTGGGTTGCGCTCGTTGCGGGACTTAACCCAACATCTCACGACACGAGCTGACGACAGCCATGCACCACCTGTCACTGCATTCCCGAAGGCACCCTCAAATTTCTAAGAGGTTCGCAGGATGTCAAACCCTGGTAAGGTTCTTCGCGTTGCATCGAATTAAACCACATACTCCACCGCTTGTGCGGGCCCCCGTCAATTCCTTTGAGTTTCACACTTGCGTGCGTACTCCCCAGGCGGAACACTTAACGCGTTAGCTACGACACCGAAGGGGTCGATTCCCCCGACACCTAGTGTTCATCGTTTACGGCCAGGACTACAGGGGTATCTAATCCCTTTCGCTCCCCTGGCTTTCGTCCATGAGCGTCAGTAATGGCCCAGCAGAGCGCCTTCGCCACTGGTGTTCTTCCCGATATCTACGCATTTCACCGCTACACCGGGAATTCCCTCTGCCCCTACCATACTCAAGCCTTTCAGTTTCCACTGCCATGATGGAGTTAAGCTCCACGCTTTAACAGCAGACTTGAAAAGCCGCCTGCGGACGCTTTACGCCCAATAATTCCGGATAACGCTTGCCACTCCCGTATTACCGCGGCTGCTGGCACGGAATTAGCCGTGGCTTATTCCTCAAGTACCGTCATATCTTCTTCCTTGAGAAAAGAGGTTTACAGCCCAGAGGCCTTCGTCCCTCACGCGGCGTTGCTCCGTCAGGCTTTCGCCCATTGCGGAAAATTCCCCACTGCTGCCTCCCGTAGGAGTCTGGGCCGTGTCTCAGTCCCAGTGTGGCTGATCATCCTCTCAGACCAGCTACTGATCGAAGCCTTGGTGAGCTATTACCTCACCAACTAGCTAATCAGACGCGAGCTCATCCTCAGGCGAAATTCATTTCACCAGTAGGCATATGGGGTATTAGCGGTCGTTTCCAACCGTTATCCCCCTCCTGAGGGCAGATTCTCACGCGTTACTCACCCGTCCGCCACTAACCCGAAGGTTCGTTCGACTTGCATGTGTTAAGCACGCCGCCAGCGTTCATCCTGAGCCAGGATCAAACTCTCCGTTGTGTTCAAATCCTTTTGTAGATAAATCTACTCAAATTGAATTGCTTTATCCAAATAAAAACTTGAGTTTTTGAATTTAGTTTCAGCCTCCTTAAATTTTAAGGATTACATTGAGTGCACATTAAAAATATTTCTAAAGTGACTTTCCAAGATCTCAGATCCGTTTGCATCAAAGCTAAAAGTTAGCAATTGATGACATTTTTATATATTCTTGACGGGACCTCACACCTTTATTGCATATACATCTTGAAATAACAAAAAAAAATTTCGTTATTCTTGACGCAATAAAAGCATCAGTTCCTAAGTTTTTAAATTTTCTAGGTGCAGAGTTAAACAACAAGTGTATAACTCATTTAAAAAGGGTAAACCCTTCTTCTGGCTGAAAATAATGATCGAAATCAAATCTTCAAAGAATTCATTCATTTACCAAAAATTAGATTTAAAGTAACTGCTTGAATAATGCAAAAAGAATATTTCTGCCCAGAAGGAAATACTAAACCATCCGGATGTAATTGTGCAACCTTTTATACAAAAATTTTTTATTAATTTTTTATTTGATCAAAGTCTCATTAAACAACTAGGCTTAAATAAAGGGATATAAATGAAATGGCAGAAAGATTTAGTCAAAAAAATTTAAGAGTAAGGCCAAGTTCTGATGAAGAAAAAATTGTAACAAATGCAAAAAAACACTTCGAGAAGACTTTGGTTGAAATATCAGGCGAGTTAGTGGGAAGCGTTGCTGCGCTAGAACACCCAACAAAAAATAAAAAATTAAATTATGGAGAAATATTTTTAAGAGACAATGTTCCTGTAATGATTTACCTCATTACCCAAAAACGTTACGAAATTGTCAAAAAGTTCCTAAGTGTATGCCTTGAGTTACAAAGCTCTAATTACCAAACGCGTGGTGTATTTCCTACTAGTTTCGTAGAAGAAAATGGACAGCTCATTGGAGACTATGGTCAGAGGTCAATAGGGAGGATTACTTCAGCTGATGCAAGTTTATGGTGGCCCATTCTATGTTGGTATTATGTCAATAAAAGCGGTGATTATGCGTTTGGAAAAAGTCAAAGCGTTCAAAGAGGTATTCAACTTCTACTAGATCTAGTTCTACATCCAACATTTGAGGGGACTCCAGTACTTTTCGTTCCAGATTGCGCATTTATGATTGATAGACCCATGGATGTATGGGGCGCACCACTTGAAGTTGAAGTTTTACTTCATGGATGTTTAAAAAGTTGTATTAACTTAATGGAATTAAGTAGAGCAGACCATGTTAGTAGACTTTTAGACCAAAGACTTATTCTTACAAATCAATGGGTTAAGGATTTAGGAAGTTTTCTTTTAAAGCATTATTGGGTTACCAGTCAAACAATGCAAATTTTAAGAAGAAGGCCAACTGAGCAGTATGGTGATGATCAACACTTCAATGAATTTAACGTTCAACCTCAAGTGGTTCCCTCATGGCTACAGGATTGGTTAGAGAATAGAGGTGGTTACTTAATAGGAAATATTAGGACAGGAAGGCCTGACTTTCGATTTTACAGTTTAGGTAATTCTTTAGCATGTATGTTCGGAGTACTGCCTCCGGAAGAACAAAGAGCTTTATTTAGATTAGTTTTACATAACAGACAACATTTGATGGCTCAAATGCCTATGAGAATTTGTCATCCTCATATGGATGTCGAGGAATGGCAAAATAAAACTGGATCAGATCCAAAGAATTGGCCTTGGAGTTACCATAACGGTGGCCATTGGCCAAGTTTACTTTGGTTTTTTGGTACGGCTGTCCTATTACATCAAAAACATTATGGTTCTGATGATGTGATTCTTATGGAAGAAATGAAATCTTTAATAGAGGAGTCATATTGGTGCCAACTTAATCAATTACCTAAGCAAGAATGGGCAGAATATTTTGATGGTCCTACAGGTACTTGGGTTGGACAACAATCAAGGACGTATCAAACTTGGACAATTGTTGGATTTTTACTGATGAATCATTTCCTAAGGGATGAAGATAACGATTTAGATATGTTTAAAATTTAAGTTTAAAATAATCCCAAAGTAAGTGATTTATCAATTGGCAAACATGCTCCTATTCCGAGGTATATGGTTAGAAATGTTCCGAACAAGAAAACAGACATTGCTATTGGTCTTCTAAATGGGTTAGAGAATTTATTAACGTTTTCAATAAAGGGTAAAATCATTAATCCGAGTGGAATTAATGTTTGAAGTGCGATACCCAAAAGTTTATTAGGAACTACCCTAAGTATTTGAAAAACTGGATATAGGTACCATTCAGGAAGTATTTCCAGTGGTGTTGCGAAGGGATTAGCTTTGTCTCCCAACATTGCAGGGTCAAGAACTGCCAGTCCGACTACGCAGGCAATAGTTCCTAAGATAACTACCGGGAAGATATATAGTAAATCATTTGGCCAAGCTGGTTCACCATAATAGTTATGGCCCATACCTTTAGCTAACTTTGCTCTCAATTTTGGATCAGACAGATCTGGTTTTTTTAATGTAGACATATGGAGAACTAATAATGGTTTAAGTATAAGAGTTTATAAAGGACCTGAAATACCCTGTTTACGAATCATTAAAAAGTGCATCAACATGAAAACTGCCAATGACCATGGCAATACAAAAGTATGAAGACTATAAAATCTGGTTAAAGTGGATTGCCCAACACTTTCTCCACCTCTTAGAAGTTCAACCATAAAGTCGCCAATTACTGGGATTGCAGCGGGAACACCTGAAACAATCTTAACTGCCCAATAACCTACTTGATCCCAAGGAAGGGAGTACCCTGTCACTCCAAAAGCGACAGTTATGACTGCCATTACAACACCTGTTACCCAAGTTAATTCTCTTGGTCTTTTAAATCCTCCGGTAAGATAAACCCTAAAGACATGAAGGATTAACATCAAAACCATCATTGATGCACTCCATCTATGCACAGATCTTATTAACCATCCAAAACTTACATCGGTCATTAAGTAACTGACTGAACTATAAGCTTGTGTAACAGTAGGCTTATAGTAAAAAGTCATTGCAAAACCTGTTGCAAATTGAATTAGGAAGCATACTAAAGTTATGCCTCCTAAACAATAAAAAATATTTACGTGAGGGGGTACGTACTTGGAAGTTACGTCGTCAGTTATGTCTTGGATTTCAAGCCTTTCTTGAAACCAGTCATAAACAGATGAAGAATTCGCCATCCAAAAAAAAATTAGCTTTGATATAAAGAGCTTACTTAAAATTCTTATACTTGGTGTTAACACTTAACCCAATGAATTCATCTTTTAACAAACTTTTAACATTCAAAACTGTGATCACTGCCTCAATGATCATCGTTTTTTCTATCAATCTTTTGTTGATTGAAAGAGTGGATGCTCTCAGTGATAGCAGGCAATTAGTACTTGACGCTTGGACCTTGGTAAACGAAGGTTTTTATGATCCAGAAAAGTTTGATGAAATCCAATGGAAAAGAATTAGACAAAAAACGTTACAGAAACAAATTGAAACAAGTGAAGAGGCTTATTCCGCAATTGAAGACATGTTAAGACCTCTAGACGATCCCTACACAAGAGTTTTACGCCCCAAAGATTATGAGCTAATAAAAACAAGTAATTTTGGGAGTGAAATTAATGGTGTTGGGCTTCAATTAGGTGAAGATGATAACAATAAAGTTAAAGTTATTTCTACTCTTGGGGGGTCGCCAGCTGAAGAAGCTGGAATAGTAAGCGGGGACATTATCGAGACAGTGGATGGAATCTCATCAGAAAAATTAGGGCTTGCAAGTACCGCCTCTAAGTTAAGAGGTGAATCAGGGACAAAAGTTTTAGTTGAATTATCTTCGGAATCAGGAGAAATTAGGGAAGTCGATTTAGAGAGGAGATCAGTAGATCTCAGACCAGTTAGAACAAAAAGATTAAGAGACGATTCTCACACAATAGGGTATTTAAGGATAACTCAATTTAGCGAAAGCGTACCCAAAAAAGTTGAAGAGGCTCTTCAAGAGTTAAAAGAGAAAGAGGTTGAGGCCTTAATCTTGGATCTTAGAAATAATTCAGGGGGACTAGTAAGCTCAGGTATTGCAGTTGCAGACTCATTATTGAGTGAGAAACCCGTAGTCGAGACAAAAGATAGAAATGGAATCAAAGATGCAATTATTTCTCAAAAAGAGACATCTTTTGATGGACCAATGGTGACTTTAGTAAATAAAGGCACTGCAAGTGCCAGTGAAATACTTGCTGGTTCTTTACAAGATAATGAGAGGTCAATTCTTATGGGAGAACAAACTTATGGTAAAGGTTTAATTCAATCCCTTAAAAGTTTGGGAGAAGATAGTGGTATTGCTATAACAGTGGCTAGTTACTTAACACCAGATGGTAATAATATTCAAGGCCAAGGTATAGCACCTGACAAATTACTTGATCTACCCGATGCAAGTGATTATGGAAGTACTGACGATAAATGGGTGAGGAATGCGGAATTATTTTTAGGGTCGCTTTTAGAAAAAGAAGAATTTCCAGTTCAAACAATTGAATTAAACAATGAAGAAATTAAATCTTTAAATGGCTAAAGATTGAAAATAAAAAATCTTAAAAATATGAGTATTAAAAGAATTTTTCATGACCCAATTCATAAAGAAATAGTATTTGATGCAGGTAAGCCAGAAGAATTAATGATTATGGAATTAATTGATACAGTCGCTTTTCAAAGACTAAGAAGAATAAAGCAACTTGGAGCGGCATCATTACTTTTTCATGGTGCAGAATCAAGTAGATTTACTCACTCAATTGGTGTTTTTTGTATAGCTAGAAAAATTTTTGAGAGATTAATTGAAAGTAAATCTTCATTTTATGAAAATAAATTTGTTCTTTATGGAGCAGCTCTACTACATGATTTAGGTCATGGACCTTTAAGCCATACCAGCGAAACAATATTCGAGCATGATCACGAACAATGGTCTGAAAACTTAGTTAAAAATTATTATCCAATAAATTCAATCCTCGAAAAGTATGACAAGGATTTACCCAGAAAAATTAGTGAATTATTTCAATCAAAACAACTATTTTCAAAACCTTTAAAAACATTGATAAGTAGTGAGATTGATTGCGATCGTCTCGATTATCTTTTACGCGATAGTTACAACACAGGTACTAATTACGGTTTAGTTGATTTAGAGAGAATAATTTCAGCTCTTACCTTTTCACCTGATGGGAATATTGGAATCAAACCAAAAGGATTGATCGCTATTGAGCATTTCCTTGTTCTTAGAAACTTGATGTATAGAACTATTTACAATCACAAGATAAATGAAATATCAACATGGATTCTAGAAAAAATATTACACACAATAAAAAATAATCATGAAAAGAATATTTGGTTAGATAATTCTCTATATAAATGGATTTTTTCACCTTCAAAGGTTGATTTTGATGATTTCATAGGAAATGATGATATAACTTTTTATTATCATTTGATTAGATGGAAAGATGAATCTTTTGAGCCACTTTCTACACTATGCAAAATGTTTATTGACAGAGATTTATTAAAGGCATCAGACATAAGTTTTTTAAGTAAGATGAATAGATTAAAAATCCTTGCATTTGCCACAAAATTATGTGAAAAGAATGGTTATGATTCAGAAATATTTTGTGGGATTAAAGAAAAATCTTTTAAAGGTTTTGAATCTAATAATGCGCTAAAAATATGGGACGGCACTCATCAAAGCGCATTAGAAAATAGTTCTGCATTAATAAAAACTTTAATGAGATCTGAGGAAAGCTCCTTTATTATTTATCCAGATATGATCAAAAATGAAATTAAAAATGAAATTTCAACAATAAAAAACAATTCCTAGATTTAATTCAATGGAAATCGTTTTAAAAAATACTAAAAGTGAATATTTAGAGATTTTTTCTTTATTAGATTTAGATAATATCCACGAAACTTTCAAAAGGTTTTCTTCCATCAAGGAACCTTTAGAAGCAAAAATTTTTACCGTCAGCGAGTCAATAAGTTCTCATCAATTAGCAAAATTAAAAACCCACCTTAACAAAATTAATGTTAGTTCTTTGCGCATTTACTCAAATAATAGAAATACAGTATTAAGTGGGAAGTCTTTAAAAATTGATTCAGTTTTTATAAAAGAGCAAGAGATTAAAAATAAGTTACTATCGTTAAATTCAAAAAAGAAAGACGATATTCTTCACACAGGAACAGTACGATCCGGTGAAAGAATATCTTCAAATGGAAACCTATGCATTATTGGAGACGTTAATCCAGGAGCAATAGTTTCCGCCAAGAAAAATATTTATGTTTGGGGCAAGTTACTAGGGATCGCATTCGCAGGTAAAAGTGGAAACAAAAATTCATCTATTGCATCACTTTATCTAAACCCTTTACAGTTGAGAATTGCAGATGTGATAGCTATAGGACCGAAGGATAAACCCAAAAATTATTATCCAGAAATTGCGATAATAGATAAACAAACGATAATTATCAAACCACAGATAATCGAAAATAAAAATTAATCAATAATTTGCAATAAATTAATTCAAAATAGATAAATTTAAGAATTACTTAATCTTTAAAATATTTAACTTTCTGCAAGTGGCTTTATCATTTGTAAAATCTTAAAAATCGTGGGGAAGAATACTCGCACCATATTAATTTGTTCAGGTAAAGGAGGAGTTGGCAAAACAACTTTAACTGCAAACCTGGGAATAGCACTTGCTAATAGTGGAGCAACAACTGCTGTATTAGATGCTGATTTTGGCTTAAGAAATTTAGATCTTCTTCTAGGATTAGAAAATCGCATCATTTATACGGCTCAAGATGTTCTAGACAAAAATTGTCGTCTTGACCAGGCATTGGTTAGACATAAAAAGGAACCTAATCTTGCTCTTCTACCTGCTGGAGATCCAAGGATGTTGGATTGGATGAAACCCGAAGATATGAAAAAAATTAGTGAGCTACTTAGTGAGAAATTTGATTTTGTCCTAGTAGATTGTCCTGCTGGTGTAGAAGATGGCTTTAAAAATGCTCTTGCAGCCTGTAAAGAAGCTATTGTTGTAACCAACCCGGAATTGTCTGCAGTGCGGGATGCGGATAGAGTAATAGGGATTCTTAATACTTCAGATATTGAGCCTATTCAACTTGTGATAAACAGAGTTCGCCCCAACATGATGGCTAGTCAAGAAATGTTATCAATCGAAGATGTTCAAGGGATCCTTTCTTTGCCTTTATTAGGGATTGTTTTAGAAGATGAACAGGTAATAATAAGTACAAATAGAGGCGAGCCACTTACACTTTCAGATGGTAGATCTCCTGCAAAAAAATGTTATTTGAATGTTTCTCAAAGACTTACAAATAAAGATGTACCAATTATCGATCTTAAAAAAGAAGGCAAAAGTCTTAAAGATAAATTCATGAGATTAATGCAAACAAAGGTTTTTTAAAATGATGACTCTCAGAGATCTTATAAATAAATTACTAGGCAGAGAAACGTCTAGTGCAAATACAGCTAGAGAAAGATTACAACTTGTACTTGCTCATGACAGAGTTGATATGAGTTCCTTAACAACTGATCTTTTAGATAAAATGAGGAAAGAGATCCTTGATGTTGTTGCTAAATATGTTGAAATTGATTTCGAGGAGGTGGCAGTAAGTTTGGAGACTGAGGATAGAATGACTGCACTAGTTGCTAATTTGCCAATCAAAAGAACTATTTCAGGAGAAATAAAATTCAAAAAAACTGATAAAACTGATAAAACTAACAAAGATATCAAAAAGTAATAAATTTAAAAAAAGCTAAAAAAATACTGATAATTGACCCTCCCTAATTGTAAGATGGAGAGATTGCCGGCTTAGCTCAGCGGTAGAGCAGCGCTTTTGTAAAGCGAAGGTCATCAGTTCAAATCTGTTAGCCGGCATTTTGATTTATTTAATTCTGTTCAATATTCTTTGCTGAAAATAGTAAGACTAAACCTATCAGAGCAACAATAGGAAAAAATCTTATTTCCAGAACATACTCTAAAAAAGATGCAAGGGGTTCAAATATCCAATTAGTAAAAAATTGAATTAATAAAACAAAAAATAATAATAAAAACATTAATACAATTCCCTAATTATTACTTCTCCTTCTCTAATCAGTTTCCAATTTCCACTGTTCTTCCAAAATATAATAGTACTAGCTTTTCCACTACTTTTCCCCCAGGGGGTGGGACCCAAAATTTTTATAGAAGGGAAGTCTAGAGCAATACCTTCAGCTGTAATTGATCCTTTAAAACCTGAAATATTTGCACTTGAAGTTAACAATGGGCCTGTTTCTCTCAAAAGAGATTGTGCGATATTTGAATTTGGAATTCTCAAACCAATAGTCTGATCATTACTGGTAAGGTGTGCAGTCTGCTTTGCTGAAGCAGGAATAACAATTGTCAGAGCTCCAGGCCAATATTTTGAGGCTAAATTTTCGTAATCTTCTTTTGCTGATTCGTGAACATAATCAACTAAGTGTTTATGTTCTGATCCCATTAGAATTAAGGGTTTGTTTTTATCTCTTTTTTTAAACTCATAAATAATATTTGAAAATTTTGGTAAGCATCCAATTGCAGGTAAGGTATCCGTTGGAAAAATTACAGGTAAACCACTTTTGAGAGTCTTCAAGGCAGTTTTGTAGTCTATTAAATTCATTTAGATTATCAACCTGTAGTATTTTATTTATATCTTCCAATGGTAAACCTACCAATACCTGAAAGATCTTTCACAATTTCTATTGATGTGAATTTATTTTTAAGAAGTAGTTGTTTTACTTTTTCACTTTGATCAAAATGATTCTCCAAAATTAACCAGCCTCTTTTTTTTAAAAATATTGGTGCTTTTTGTATGATTTCCTTAATATGTTTTAACCCATCCTCGCCTCCTAATAAAGCAACTTTAGGTTCAAAATTTTTAACTTCTTTGGGTAATTTTTCATAAGTATCTCTTGGAATATACGGCGGGTTTGAGATGGCGAGGTCTAATTTTCCTTTAAAACTTTCGAGAGGTGACCACCAATTTCCACAATAAAATTTTAAATTAGATTGTTCAGAAGAATTTATATAATTTTTAGTTGCTATTTCCAATGCATCTTGATCTATATCAGTTGCTACTCCTTCGCTCAATGGATAAGCTAATGCCAAAGCGATACTAATAGCGCCTGATCCAGTTCCTAATTCAGCAAAAAATAATTTTTCTGACTTCTTTCGAAATATATTAAAGACGATATCAACTATTAGCTCAGTCTCTGGCCTGGGTATAAGTACTTTGTTTGTGACTTTTAATTTTAAGTCTCTCCAAAAAGTTATTCCACAAAGATATTGAATAGGGCAGGATTTAAATAAATGATCTTCCCAAAGAGATTCTAAAAATTCTAAGTCTCTCTGTAAATGTAAAATTCCCTCAGGATTTATGCTTATCAATTTCAGATCACTAGTCGTAATACCGCCTATACAATCAAGTAAAACAGCAAAAGATTGTTGATCTCCTCCTTTAGAAAGTTGCTTTTTTTTCCAACATAAAAATTCATCTACAGAAATGCTACGCATTTATTAAAGCATTAGCGTTTTGGCCCAAGCCTTCCTTTACTAGAATCAGAATAAAAACTTGATTTTTCTCCATCTTGAGTAGAAATAAATAAACCTATGAGGAATATTGTTGGCACCCCTACAAATAAAAGACTAGCTACGAATCCAAAGTTAGTTGTTTCCATTTAATTAGTAGATCTGTTTTAAGTATTTAGACTATAGACACATATCTTGGAATAAAGTGGAAAAATAAACAAATTTTATAAACTGATTAACAGTCTTAAACAATTTAACGAGGTAATTTTTTATTTTCACTAATTTTTTTTAGTTCTTCCAAATTTGAGGGGGGTGATTGTGGTTTCGTTAAAATTACTGCAGATGACTTTATCAATGTTTGGCATGCAAGTCGCCAATTTTCTGGTCTATTTTTGAGTTTTTCCTCCTCAACAGATGTGAGAGGACTTAAAGAATTTTTGTTTCCACCCTCAACTGAAATAAAACAAGTACTGCATTGTCCCGCACCTCCACAATTTCCTAAAATACCTTTCAATCCGTAAAGTTGTAAGTTTTCTTTCATTACCAATTCCCTTAAATTTTCACCAGGATTACATTGGACTTCTAAATCCTCACGGATAAATCTGATAGTTGCCATTTTTTTAGTTATTTTTCTTATTTTGGCGTTTTACTTTGAGAATTGTGACCAAAATATTAACAGTTTTTAGCTAAAAATTTCTTGTAAACTAACTTCTGCCAATGGATTTGCCCAATTTTTGCAAGAAAATAAATTTATTTACAAAAATCCCTCAAAGACTAAAAAACCCTTACTATCGTGATGTTTAGCTGTTTATGCAGCATAGTTACTAGAAATTAACCGATGGGATTGCCTTGGTATCGAGTTCACACAGTAGTTATTAATGACCCAGGTCGACTACTTGCTGTGCATCTTATGCATACTGCATTATTAGCCGGCTGGGCCGGTTCAATGGCTCTTTATGAATTAGCCATTTTTGATCCTTCTGATGCTGTTCTAAATCCAATGTGGAGACAGGGGATGTACGTTATGCCTTTCATGGCAAGACTAGGTATCACAAGTAGTTGGAATGGATGGGATATTACCGGTGCTACTGGAGTGGATCCTGGATTCTGGAGTTTCGAAGGGGTTGCGGCAGCACACATAGTATTTAGTGGTCTATTGATGTTGGCATCTATATGGCACTGGACATACTGGGACCTAGATTTATGGGAAGATTCAAGAACTGGTGAACCTGCTCTTGATTTACCAAGAATTTTTGGAATCCACCTTCTTTTAGCAGGACTTACATGTTTTGGTTTTGGAGCTTTTCATTGCGCAAACGTTGGGATTTGGGTTTCTGATCCCTATGGTTTAAGTGGTCATGTAGAGCCTGTAGCTCCTTCCTGGGGAGTAGAAGGATTTAATCCTTTCAATCCAGGGGGAATTGTAGCTAATCATATTGCAGCTGGACTCATGGGTATTATTGGAGGTATTTTTCACATCACCAATAGGCCTGGGGAAAGACTTTACAGAGCATTGAAACTTGGAAGTCTTGAAGGTGTTCTAGCTAGTGCTTTAGCTGCTGTACTATTTGTTTCTTTCGTTGTTTCAGGAACAATGTGGTACGGTTCAGCAACTACCCCAATAGAGCTTTTTGGTCCTACCAGGTATCAATGGGATTCAGGCTATTTCAAAACTGAAATTAACAGAAGAGTACAAGCTGCTATTGACGACGGTGCCACTAAATCAGAGGCATATGCTTCTATTCCAGAGAAATTAGCCTTCTATGATTATGTAGGTAATAGTCCAGCCAAAGGGGGACTATTTAGAGTTGGAGCTCTTGTAAATGGTGATGGTTTACCAACTGGTTGGCAAGGTCACATTGCTTTCCAAGATAAGGAAGGAAACGAATTAGAAGTTAGAAGAATTCCTAATTTCTTTGAAAACTTCCCTGTCATTCTTGAAGACAAAGAAGGCAATGTAAGGGCAGATATTCCATTTAGAAGAGCTGAAGCAAAGTACTCGTTTGAACAAACTGGCATTACTGCAACTATCTATGGAGGGGACCTAGATGGACAAACATTTACAGATCCTGCAGTAGTGAAAAGATTAGCTAGAAAGGCTCAACTAGGAGAAGCATTCAAGTTTGACAGAGAGACGTATAAATCTGACGGTGTATTCCGAAGCTCCCCGAGAGCATGGTTTACATATGCACATTTATGTTTTGGATTGCTATTCTTGTTTGGCCACTGGTGGCATGCTTCAAGAACTCTTTACAGAAATTCCTTTGCTGGTATTGATGCTGAGATTGGAGACCAAGTTGAATTTGGTTTATTCAAGAAACTTGGTGACGAAACCACAAGAAGAATCCCTGGCAGGGTTTAAACTAAACTTATTTACTTAATCTTATGGAAGCTTTTGCTTACGTTCTTATTCTAACTCTCGCAGTTGTTACTTTATTTTTTGCTGTCGCCTTTAGAGACCCACCTAAATTCGACAGAAAATGAACTCAGAAAAAAAACCTCTTTAACAAGAGGTTTTTTTTTACTTTTCATTATTAGAATATTACTCTACTATTAGAGTTAAAGTGCAACTTATTTCACCACATGCAGTGTCCAACCTGTCAAAACACAGATAGCAGAGTTTTGGAATCTAGATCTGCTGATAGTGGTAAAAGTGTTCGAAGAAGAAGAGAGTGCTTAAATTGCAGCTTTAGATTTACAACTTATGAAAGAGTGGAAACAATGCCAGTTTCAGTTATAAAGAAAGACGGTGGAAGAGAATTATTTGATAAACAAAAATTATTTACTGGTATATCAAGAGCATGCGAAAAGACTAACTTCAGTAGTGAAGCAATTATTAATTTTGTAGATGGAATTGAATCTCAAATTGTTCAAGATTCTAATAAAGATATTAAATCTTCACAAATCGGAGAATTAATACTTAAAAATCTGAGGAAAGAAAACGAAGTAGCCTATATAAGATACGCCTCAGTTTACAGAAAATTTAATGGGGTAAAAGATTTTATTTCAACTCTTGAATCTCTAAAGGGAAGTTCAAAAAACCAATTAGCTTCAATTTCATAAAATTCAGCATCTTAAAGTGTAGAATAAATATCACAAATGTTTTTTGCTATTGGTTTGCAGGCTAGTAGCATCCCTTTCTAACTACCTTAGGTAGTCTGCGATACAACAAATGAACGAAAATTCTTCCCAAACAATAAAAGAACTTTCTGAGGATCAAGAAATTAAAAATTCGTCTGAGTTAGATAACGATTCAGCATCTCAAAATGAGGAAGATTTATCATTTGAGAAGAGCGATATACCTTCAGCAGATTCTTCCTCTAGCAGAAAAAATACGGATTTTGACAACGCAGGATTCACACAAGAAGAATTTGCATCACTTTTGGGTAAGTATGACTATAACTTCAAGCCTGGCGATCTAGTTAAAGGTACCGTTTTTGCTTTAGAGCCCAAAGGGGCCATGATAGATATAGGGGCAAAAACAGCTGCTTTTATGCCTGTTCAGGAAGTTTCAATAAATAGAGTTGAAGGACTTAATGATGTTTTACAACCTTCAGAAAGTAGAGAATTTTTTATAATGAGCGAAGAAAATGAAGATGGCCAATTAGCCCTCTCCATTAGAAGAATTGAATATCAAAGAGCATGGGAAAGGGTTAGACAGCTCCAAAAAGAAGATGCAACTATATATTCTGAAGTTTTCGCAACAAACAGAGGCGGAGCTCTTGTTAGGGTAGAAGGCTTGAGAGGTTTTATTCCAGGCTCTCATATAAGTGCTCGAAAAATTAAAGATGACTTAGAAGGTGAATATTTGCCTTTAAAATTTCTTGAAGTTGATGAAGAGAGAAATAGATTAGTACTAAGTCATAGAAGAGCTTTAGTTGAGAAAAAAATGAATCGTCTTGAGGTAGGGGAAGTTGTTGTTGGTAACGTAAAAGGTATTAAACCTTATGGAGCCTTTATTGATATTGGTGGAGTTAGTGGTCTATTGCACATTTCTGAGATAAGTCATGAACATATTGAGACTCCTCATAATGTTTTGAATGTGAATGACCAAATGAAAGTCATGATAATTGACCTCGATTCAGAAAGAGGACGAATTTCATTATCTACTAAGGCACTTGAACCTGAACCAGGAGATATGCTAACTGACCCTCAAAAAGTTTTTAGTAAAGCTGAAGAGATGGCTGCAAAATACAAACAAATGTTATTTGAACAAACTGACGATAGCGAAGAGATTCCCACAACGTCAGCTGAAGCAGTATAAATTAACTTATTTATTTTGTGCACAAATATTGGAACTTCAGTCTCTTTATTCTTGTACTAGTCATCTTTAATTTACAATCATTGCTTTGTAACGATAATCTAATTTAGGATAAAGTCTAATATCAAAATTATTTATAAATGAGTGATTTCATTTTCACTTCTGAATCGGTAACTGAAGGTCATCCTGACAAAATATGTGATCAAATTAGTGACGCTGTTTTAGATGCTTTACTGGCAGAAGATCCTGAAAGCAGAGTCGCATGCGAAACTGTTGTTAATACTGGTCTTTGTTTACTTACTGGAGAAATAACTTCAACAGCAAAAGTCGATTACATAAAACTTGTTAGAAATGTAATTAAAGAAATTGGATATGAAGGCTCCAAAGCAGGTGGTTTTGACGCAAATAGTTGTGCTGTTTTAGTAGCACTTGACGAGCAATCACCAGATATTTCACAAGGGGTAAACAACGCAGATGATGTTAACGATGATTTAGAGGATAATACCGGAGCTGGTGACCAAGGCATAATGTTCGGCTATGCATGCGATGAGACTCCAGAATTAATGCCCTTACCGATTAGCTTGGCACATAGATTAGCTATTCAACTTGCCAAAGTAAGGCATGAAGAAGTCCTTAATTATCTACTTCCTGATGGTAAAACTCAAGTAAGCATTGATTACGTAAAAGGAGTGCCGGTTTCTATTAATACAATTTTAATTTCAACTCAACATAATCCTGAGATTGATGGGGTAACAAATGAAGAGGAAATTCGTCAAAGAATAAAAGAAGATTTATGGAAGCATGTCGTAATTCCTGCTACTGAAGATTTAGAAATCAAACCAAGCATCAGCAAGACAAGATTTTTAGTAAACCCCACGGGAAAATTTGTCGTAGGAGGGCCTCAAGGAGACTCGGGGCTTACTGGCAGAAAAATCATTGTAGATACTTATGGTGGATATGCAAGACATGGAGGAGGGGCATTTTCTGGTAAAGACCCCACAAAAGTAGATAGATCAGCCGCTTATGCAGCACGATATGTAGCTAAAAGCATAGTTAAGGCAAAATTGGCAAAAAAAGCAGAAGTACAATTAAGTTATGCAATTGGAGTAGCGAAACCAATTTCCATTCTCGTGGAAACTTTTGATACAGGTGTTATTTCAGAAGCTAATTTGAATGAGCTAATTAAAGAACACTTTGATTTAAGACCCGCAGCAATAATAAAAGAATTTAACTTAAGAAATCTACCCAAGAAAATGGGAGGCAAGTTTTTCAGAAAAACTGCATCCTATGGACATTTTGGCAGAAGAGATCTCGAGCTCCCATGGGAAAATGTAGAAGAAAAAGCAGCCCAATTAGCAAAGGCTTCCAAGATCTTTTAATAAAAATTTTTTCTATGCCTGAAAATTTTTATGGAGGGTTAGATTTTGGAACCAGCGGTGCAAGAATATCAATAATTAATTTTCATAAGAAATTAATATATTCAAATTCTGTACCTTATTCATACAGCTTTAAAAATCCAAATTCTTGGATCAATTCTTGTGAAAATCTCTTGGCTAGTTTACCTATTGAAGTGAAAATTAACCTTAATAAATTGGCTATCTCCGGCACCTCAGGAACTTTAATAGCATTAAATTTGCAAGGAGAGCCGCTAGGAGAGGCAATACCTTATGACAAAGCATGTAGCGAAAATAATATCCTTCTTGAATCCTTAACTTCTGGAGAAGATCATCTGCGAACTCCATACAGTAGTCTTGCTAAAGCATTAAAACTGATAGATAAATATGGGACAAATATACTTTTACGACATCAATCTGATTGGATCACTGGTTGGTTTTTAAAAGATTGGACACATGGAGAAGAAGGTAATAATCTAAAACTTGGTTGGGATCTAAAAAAAGAATCGTGGCCAAAAAGCTATCTCAATACTGCATGGCTAAAATGCCTACCTCATATAGTAAAAAGTGGTAAAGTTCTTGGACAAGTAAATTCTGGTTTAGCAGAGAGATTTAACTTAAATAAGAAACTAATTTTAACCTCAGGCACCACTGACTCTAATGCAGGTTTGATAGCGACAGGTTTATCTAAAAAAGATGGTCTCACAGTTTTAGGAACAACAATTGTTGTTAAAAAAATTATTGATAAACCTATAAAAAAACGAGGCATTACAATCCATAGAATAAACGACGATTGGATATGTGGAGGAGCATCAAATTCAGGATGCGGCATCTTGTCTAAGTTTTTTTCTGATTTAGAAATAAAGGAGCTCAGTCGACAAATTAATCCATCGAAAAAAACTTCTTTAAATCTTTTACCTCTTAATAGTAAAGGAGAGAGATTTCCTGTTAATAATGCTAATTTAGAGCCGATACTTGATCCAAGGCCAGTAAGCGATGCACTTTATTTACATGCATTATTCGAGGGGCTAGCCAAGATCGAATTGAAAGGATGGGAAAAGCTAGGAGAACTAACTGGTTCGCTTCCAAAAAAAATTATCACTATTGGTGGAGGTTCAAACAACCCACAATGGAGGAAAATAAGAGAAAAAATTATCAACATACCAATAGTTTCATGTAAAAAAACTTCTTCATTTGGCACTGCCATATTAGCGTTTAATGCAAAATAATAGTTTTTGGGGATATTTGATGAAGATATAAAATTTTTAATGAAAAGGGTTTCACAAACTACACATCGTAATTTAGAGTATATAGGTTAGAGCCGGGATAGCTCAGTTGGTAGAGCAGGCGACTGAAAATCGCCGTGTCCCCAGTTCAAATCTGGGTCCTGGCACCTTTAAAACCCTGTCCAAGACAGGGTTTTATACTTTAAAGGCATTGAGAAATCGTGATTTTTTCGTATTTTTTTATAAATTAAAATTTTTAGTTTTCGACTCTGCAGACTTGACCAATAACACCCAAAATCAGTTTATCTCCATTTGGATCTTGCCAATCAGCTAAATCATTGAAATTACTATTTGCTTCATCTATTGAGACATCAACATCTCTAAATGATTTTTCAAAACAATTTATATCCATTGTATAGAGGATATCCTTTGTAATTTCACTTTTTGTTTTGGGAATAAATTTACTCAATACTCTCACAGAACCATCCTTATTCCTTTTTATACTTTGCCTATCCCATAATTGCTCTCCATATTCACTTTTGGGGACTCCAACCCATTCATGAGGCAAAGCATCTGATTTTTTTATTGAAATACAAAAGAAGAGGATAATCGAAAGGACTAAATACGTAATATTTCTAAAAAACATTGAATTTATTTTATTCTTAGAATCAATCATGACTACTTATTGAATACAAAAAAATTTTATTAGTAGGAAATATAAGATTAAAAAATTCGTAAAAATTTTTATTGATTAGTATTTCTATTATAGATAGAATCAAATTTTAAAATTAAAAATTTACTTAGAATAAATTTATTATAAAAATAATGAATAAAATACAGAAATTTCTCTCAGTAGTTTTTTTTATAGCAATATTTGTTATATTGATTTATTTAATCCAAAATTATGGAATTGAACCTCTAAGGAACAAAATAGAAAGTATGGGAATTTGGGCCCCTTTTGGAATATTCATACTTAGAGGAGTAAGTATTATTTTACCTGCCCTTCCAAGTTCAGCTTATTCTCTGCTAGCTGGTTCATTACTAGGATTTCAAAAAGGTTACATGACAATAATCTTTTCTGATATTGTTTTTTGCCAAGCTGCTTTCTTTATTGCAAGAAATTATGGTCGCGTTCCTGTACGTAATTTAGTGGGCCAGAAAGCAATGAAAAAGATTGAAAGTTTTAATCAGAACCAACTAGAAGAAAATTTCTTTCTTATGACTGGTTTATTAATGACTGGCCTTTTTGATTTTCTAAGCTACGCAATTGGTATTGGAGGTACTCGCTGGAGAATATTTACTCCAGCATTATTAATAAGTCTTCTAATCAGTGACTCTATTCTTGTAGCAGTGGGAGCTGGAGTTAGTCAGGGAGCAGGATTATTTTTAGGAATTGCTCTACTAGGAATGTTTGCTTTAGCGACTATTTCAGGATTGGCAAAAAATAAAATGCCTAAATAACAAAACAGTTTATTATTCTGTAATAAAAGAATAAAGATATGACATTTTCGCAAACAATAACTATATGAATAATGATTCATGCCAGAATAGGAATCGATTAATTTTTAAAGTTATTAGATGACTCCATTTAGACCAACTTCATATGATCGCCCTGGAGAACAAATATCAACTACTCCTTCTGGAATAAAAGTAACTTCTGCAAAGAGATTAATGGTGGATTCAATGGTAAGAATGATACAAAAAGCAGAAAATCATTCCGTAGAAGATCAACTTGACGAAGAATCTAACAATAATTAATCAATTTATCGATAAAAGCATAGGAGAGTGGAAATCGATAAGAAGCACTCATACTCTAGCTTTTCAGGAATTTGAAAACTCAACTAGTAAAATATACATAAGGCATATCAACCCGAAAAATAAAAAAGTTATTGAAATTTTTAAAAATTACAAACTAAGTTTAACTCTAGAGATCATAGCTATTGCTATAAAATGGCAAGCTATTAGTGATTGGGATGATGATGATGTTAGTGAGGGAGATGAAACAATTTTGATATTTTTACCCAAGGATGAAGATTCAGGAATTGTTTTACGAAATAAAGGTTATACGGAATCTTTTATTTCATCATCAAATTATTTCTTTGATGAGCAAAATAATTTAAACATTAAAACTTTTTACAAATCAACGGTTTCTGAAGAAAGAATTTGCTTTTTATCCACTCACATAAGATCCAGATTTTCTACTATCAGAAATCTTGAAAATAACTCAGTAATACAGACTTCCCATACTTCTGAAATTAGAAATTTAGCTAGTTTAAAAGATTAATTATCCTTTCAAATTGAAACACTGTTTCAGATATTAATTTTGGAAGAAAGCCTTTGTTTCCGCGCATATTATTAACTGTTGAATTCAAATCAGAGATAGTTGCATCTCGCATTAATTCAAAAACCCTTCTTGCATTTCTTAAAGGTACCCCAAGAGCAAGATAAGTATTTTTAAGATCCCTCAAACAACTTTTTTCTAAAACTGATTCGTCATTAGAAATTAAAAGATAAGCAACAATCCTTAGGATTATTTCTCCATCTCTTAAACAAACGGACATCTTGTTAGTTGTATTTAAAGATATTTTTGAATTAACTGAATCTTGATTTTCACAAATCATTGCTGTTACAGCGTCTGCTGCAATTGCATGTGAATTACTTGTTATAGAATTTATTGCATCTAATCTTGAATTTGCACTATTAATAAATTCTTTTATATTGCTTAAATCATTTAATTTCTTATCAGCGGACAATGGTTGATTTTCCTTTGAAACTGACATTCCTGAATTAAAAATTTAAAGATAATCTTAAGACTAATACAAAGCTAGTAGAAATAATACAATTTCAAACTTAACGCAACGCTTCTTAATTAATAACTTCATTCCAAAGTGATAGTAGAAATAATTCAAATAAAAAATTTTTTTCCGCTAATATGAATTTATATTTTTAATAAAGTTTTGGATCAACAAGATTTAAAATTATCAAAGAAACTTATTTCCTCATATAAGAAGAGATTGGAAAAAGAAATTCTAGATAGAAGTATGAAATTAAAGATGCCAAAAAATAAATTTGAAGAAATAATTAATAACAATAATGAACTTATAAATTTAAAAAAAGCGTTAGAAGACCTTGAAACGGAATCTGAATCTCATAGTAAAGTCTGATTTTTGAAAAACCCTTCCAAAAGTGTCTGAAACCAACAATTTCCTTTTTAATTCCCTAAACAATCAACAACTTCAAGCAGTAAAACATGTTTATGGACCACTATTAGTTGTAGCAGGTGCAGGCAGCGGAAAAACTAAGGCTCTTACTCACAGAATTGCAAACCTTATTGAGGGTAATTCTATAGATCCCTATAACATTCTCGCAGTCACTTTCACTAACAAAGCTGCTAAAGAAATGAAAGCAAGATTAGAGGTTCTTCTAGCCCAAGAATTAGCTTTTAATCAATTTGGGCAGCCTTGGACAACTCTTAAAGAAATTGATCAAAATCAATTAAGAGCAAACATTCACCAAGAGAGGCTTCAAAACCTTTGGATCGGTACTTTCCATTCTTTATTTTCAAGACTACTGAGATACGATATTGAAAAATATACTGATCCAGAAGGCCTAAAATGGACAAGGCAATTTTCAATTTACGATGAAACAGATTCTCAAACATTAGTAAAAGAAATTATCAGTCAAGATATGAATCTTGACCCGAAAAGATATGATCCCAAGAAGATTAAAAGATTAATAAGTAATGCTAAAAATCAATGCTTAACTTCTAATGATCTTTTAGAAAAAGCAGATAATAATTTTGATAAAACAGTTGCAGAAGCCTACAAGAGATATAGAATTTCGCTCTCAAAAAATAATTCTTTAGACTTTGATGATCTTCTACTTTTGCCCGTTTTCTTATTGAGGCAAAATGATATAATCAGAGATTACTGGCACAGAAGATTTAAACATATTTTAGTTGACGAATATCAAGATACAAATAGAACACAATATGAACTTATAAAATTAATTACGGCTGGAAATACTGAACCAAAAAAATTCTTCAATTGGGAGGATCGGTCAATTTTTGTAGTTGGGGATGCTGATCAAAGTATTTATAGTTTCAGAGCAGCTGACTTCAGAATTTTAATTGGTTTTCAAGAAGATTTTAAAACTTCAATCAACGACGATACAAAATCATCTTTAATTAAATTAGAAGAAAATTATAGGTCATCTTCTAATATCCTTGATGCCGCAAACTCACTAATTGAAAACAACTCTGAAAGAATTGAGAAAGTTTTAAAGGCCACAAAAGAAAAAGGGGAACTTTTAACGTTACTCAGCTGTGATGATGAAATTTCCGAGGCAGAAGCAATTACCAATAAAATAAAATCACTAAATAACCATAATCAAAACCCAATTTGGAAAAATTTTGCAATTTTATATCGAACTAGAGCTCAGTCAAGAGTATTAGAAGAGTCTCTTGTAAGGTGGCGCATTCCTTATACAATTTTTGGAGGATTGCGTTTTTATGATAGAAGAGAAATTAAAGATGCAATAGCATATTTGAAAGTTCTGGTCAATTCTTCAGATAACGTTAGTCTTTTACGAATCATAAATGTTCCTAGAAGAGGGATTGGTAAGACTACTATTCAAAAACTTAATGAACTATCTAATAAGTTAAATATCCCATTATGGGAGGTTCTTAATGATAAGCAAAGTCTTGAAGAAACAATAGGCCGATCATCAAAAGGAATTAATAAATTTACTGAAGTTATGAATGATCTACTCTGTTATCTTGAAAATTCAGGGCCCGCTCAACTATTACAACTAATCTTAGAAAAAAGTGGTTATTTAAGTGACTTGCTCTCTAGTGGGACTGAAGAATCTGAAGATAGAAGAAATAACTTACAAGAACTAATTAATGCAGCTACTCAATATGAAGAAGAAACAGAAACTGGAGATGTAGAGGGATTTCTTTCTACAGCAGCCTTAACAACTGATAATGATACGAAGAAAAATAATCCCAACTCTGTAACTCTCATGACTCTACATAATAGTAAAGGTTTAGAATTTCAAAATGTTTTTATCACTGGGCTAGAACAAGGTCTCTTCCCTAGCCATAGATCAATAGATACTCCCTCACTTCTTGAAGAGGAAAGAAGATTATGCTATGTAGGTATTACTAGAGCTAAAGAAAGAGTTTTCTTAAGTCATGCCAGAGAAAGAAGATTATGGGGTGGAATGCGTGAAGCAACAATTCCTTCAATATTTCTTTCAGAAATACCTGAAGATTTAATGGATGGCGAATTACCACAAACTGGTGGTGCTTCAATTAGAAGAGATTGGCATCTTGATCGTTTAACAAGAGTTGATCGAAACAATCCAAATGAATTTGTTAACAAACCAATAAATGCAGTTAGAAAACTATATTCGGGTCCCAGTAAAGGGAAAAGCTGGATAGTTGGAGATAAGCTAATTCACTCAAAGTTTGGGAAAGGTGAAATCATACATATTTTTGGGAGTGGGGAAAAAATATCGTTAGCAGTAAAATTTGGTGATAAAGGAAGTAAAATTCTAGATCCCAGATTAGCTCCAATTCGTTATGTAAGTTAAAACTCATGAACGATATTTCTGATTACATCCAAGGGGAATTAATCAAAACTCCATTTAATCTATATAACCTAATTGCTAAATACATAGAATCTAATAACAATACTAAAGTAGCTTTTGTTGGCGGTTATTTAAGAGATTTATTAATTAGTAAATTCCACAAAAAATCGTTTTCTAAACCTTTAGATATTGATCTTGTTATTGAAGGATCCTCTATTTCTCTTGCAAAATTTATAAAAAAACACATTGTAAATGTAGATTTATGTTTAATCAAGGAATTTAATTTATACAACACAGTAGAAATAAATATTAATGACTATAAGATTGATATTGCTTCTGCAAGAAAAGAAATTTATTATGCTCCAGGCTTAAATCCCAAAGTAAATAAAAGTACAATTGAGGAGGATCTTAAGAGGAGAGATTTCAGTATAAATTCAATAGCCTTCGAGGTCTCTACAAGGAAAATCTATGATCTTTATGGAGGAATTTCTGATATAAAAAGTAAAAGATTGAACTTACTTCACAGTAATAGTATTTCAGATGATCCAAGTAGATTAATTAGATGTGCAAAATATGCTTCAAGGTTAGATTTCAATATTTCAAATAATTCCCTCAAACAATCTCAAGAAACAGTTAGACAATGGCCATGGAAAAGTTCAGAAACTAATCAGAGAATAATTTACCCTCCTGCAATAGGCATACGAATAAGGATGGAACTAGCTGAAATTTGCAAACACGATAATTTGACTAATGTAATTTCGATAATTAATAAATGGAAAATTATCTCAATCTTAAATGAAAATATTAAAGTCGATAAAAGGTTTTTAAGAGGACTAAATTGGATTAAGAAGTTAAAGGGAAATCATATGCTTTACTTATTAAAAGATTCAGAAGATTTAGAAAAAGCATGTCAAAGATTTTTAGTAAATAATAGTGAGATAAAAATATTAGAAGATTATTTAAATATCAAAAAGATATTAAATACAAACCAAAAAAATTTCAATCATTTTTCTCCATCAAGTTGGACAGAATTTATTGAGGACAGAAACCTTAAGGATGAAACAGTCAAATTATTAATTTGTGATGGAGGACCACACTGGCGTAAATTGTTTAAGTGGTTATTTATTTACAAATTCATAAAATCAAAAAAAGATGGAGAAACATTAAAAAAAGAAGGATGGGATCCAGGTAAGGAGATGGGAAAGGAAATCAAAAGATTAAGATATTTGGAAATTGACAAATTAAATAGAAATTAATTACATTTTTACAACTTCTCCAACCTTGTACCATTTATCCTTCAGAACATTTTCATATTTACGATTGCAACTAATCAACAAGGGTCCGCATGTTTGAGGATCTAATAGTAATGATATTCTCTCTTTAAAAGTCTCTTGATCTAATGAATTTTCGTTCAAAAAATTAATTATTCTTTTTCGCTTATTTAATTTATAAATTTTGTCAAAAATTTCTTTATTAGATTCAAAGAAAGTACTTTTAACATCTCTTCTTATTAAATCAAATACTCCACGATAAGCTTTAAATGCAAATAAATCTAATAAAACTTTTAGTGGCTCAAGATTATTGCTTTTCCTATATAAATTAGACGATTCAACCATTTCTTTAAGATGTCCAATAAATCCATATCCAGTAATGTCAGTCGCAGCATTCACTAATGACTCTTTAAATTGATTTTGAAAAAAATAAATTTCATCAATCAAATATTGCTGACTCTTTACTAAATTACTAATTACTTCAGAAGAACTACCTAGCATATTAATATTTTGCATTTGACCGGCAAAGTAAATCCCCACGCCCAGAGGTCTAGACATCATAAGAATATCTCCAATATTCATTCCAGATTTAAGCCATGGTTTTGCTCCATTTTTTAAAATACCTTGAACTGTTAAAGAAATATCGATTCCTAATGAATAGGGTTTATTTACTAAACTTCTTGCCTCGAAAGTATGGCCTCCAAGTAATTCACCTCCATCATCCTCAACTGTTGATTTAATACCTTGAAGTGATTGAGAAAAGAGGTAACTCTGAAATTCCCTTTCAACTTTTGGTAATGAAATTGAAGCCTGCGCGGATGAAAGTTTTGCTCCGCATGCCCATAAATCTGAGCAAGCATGCAAAGTAGTAATTTTTGCATTAAGCCAAGGATCACTTACCAAAGCAGGAAATCCATCTACACTTTGCAAGATAATATCTTGACCATTTTGATATATCTCAACTGAATCTTCAGGTGATGAGGCAAAAGAATTTAAATTTGAATTTATTAATGATTTATTCAAAACAAACTGAGGAATTTTAGCTGCACATCCTCTGCAATCATTCAATGAAATATTTTTTTCACTACCTTTCATAATTAGCCTTTTTGATCTGAACTTTTTAATAAAGTTGAGATCAATTTTTTGCTTTAAAATCCAAAAAATAAAAGAAGGGCCGAAAACAAAATTGCGATAAATAGCGAAAGCCTTTGGATGATGGCTTGGAAATATATTTACTATTTGCAATCCGATCTTTTGAGGAAACCACTTTTTTAATGATTTCCCTTCTATATCTTTTTTTAGATTTTGTACTAATGTATTTACAACTTTTACGGCAAAAACTCCCGATGCTGGTCTTTTTGCTGAACCTACTACTGCGCAATCACCAACAGCAAAGATTCCAGAGAAACTTTTTATCTGCAAATTTTGATTTGTAATTATTCTGCCATAAGAATCCGAATCTAATAAATTTTTTTGTGTCCATAACGGAGATGAATTTCCAGTACATAAAAGAATCTTGCCATAATCAAAATTAAGTTTTTCAATTAAATCAATATTGGAATTCCGTAAACTTTTTAAAATTGTATTATTAATTTTTTTTGAATCACATAATAGTTTTAAAGGTCTATCTCCCCATCTTTTTCTCAAAGCATATGACACTTCAATTGCAGCAAGGCCACTCCCAACAATTACAAATGGAAGTTCATTAACTGAATCAAAAATGTCCTCTTTTAGTATTGAGTCATAAGCCCTTAAAAAAGGTTTAATTGAAAAAGCATTTCGATTTTTAACTTGTGATTCAAATTCTTTTGGAATTATTGTTTGACTTCCATAATTAAGCACTAACTTCGAATAATTAACTGAAGGTCTATTACTTAAAACAATTTTCTTTAAATTGAAATCAATATCCTTTACTTCTTCTTCTATAAAAGATACTTTTGCATTTTTTGCTAAAGATTTTATATCAATTAAACTCTCTTCTAAAGTGATTGATTTTGAAATCACCGATGGGAACATAGCCGAATAAACCAAATGAGAATCTCGGGATATAATTGAAACAGGAATTTCTGGCATTAATTTCGGAAACATTAACCATTTCTTTAATAAAGAAACATTTGAGTGTCCTCCTCCAATTAGTACCAGATGATTAAAAGTCATTTACATCACTATGAATAAGGAACATTTATTACCAATTGAAAAATCAAGATTAGGCGTGATTGGTGGAAGTGGATTTTATTCAATGGATCAAATAGAGTACTTAAGAGAACTAGAAATCAATACTCCCTATGGTAAACCTTCTGATTCAATAAAAGTATATAATCTTGGAAACCTAGAGATAGCATTTATTCCTAGACATGGCAGAACACATAGTTTAAATCCATCTGAAATTCCTTACAAAGCTAACATTTGGGCTCTAAGATCAATAGGAGTAAGATGGATTATTGCTCCATCAGCAGTTGGTTCATTACAAGAACAGATAAGGCCACTTGATATTGTGGTTCCAGATCAATTTATAGACCGGACAAAAAATAGACCTGCAACTTTCTTTAACGAGGGAGCAGTTGCTCACGTAACTATGGGAGATCCCTTCTGCACAAATTTATCACGTATATTAAGTGAAATCGGAGAAAAAAATATTCCTGGCGGTAGACAATTACATAGAGGGGGTACCTATCTAGCAATGGAAGGTCCCGCCTTCTCAACTAGAGCAGAATCTAATTTATATAGGAGTTGGGGATGTTCAATAATTGGAATGACGAACCACACAGAAGCAAGATTAGCTAAAGAAGCTGAAATAGCTTACTCCTCCTTATCTATGGTTACTGATTATGATTGCTGGCATCAAACTCATCAAGAAGTTTCTGTAGAGATGGTTTTGGATAATCTTAGATCAAATACTGAAGTGGCTAATAAAATAATATTTGAAGCAGCTAAATTACTTGAAAAAGAAAGACCAAAAAGTAAGTCTCATTTTTCATTAAGGGATGGATTGATAACCCAAATAAAAAATATCCCGAGCTCCACAAAAGAGAAGCTAAGGATATTTACTGATTCTTATTAGGCTTATTTGATATAAGTGATTATCAGGTCAAGCTAAGGATTTTATTATCCTCCAGCCCCCACACCTTGGTATGAGCCATAGAAGAATATACCTAGGACGAAGATAACTGCAATTCCTCCTGCTGTAGCGACAAGCCATAAAGGAAGAGTCCCTTCTGTCCAACGTCTTTCCCATGCTACTGCTGGTCTACCGTCGGGGAGTCTATCTGGAATTCTTCCATCAGGTCCTTTTAATTTACTCATAATTTTAATTTAGTTGAAAAAGTAACTGGAAAATAAAATTCCCAATACAAAGACTGATAATAAGCCTAAATAAAGGCTTGTACGATTAAGTTCAACTGGAACTTTGTTAGGATTTTCGTTTACTTGCATGATTGTTAAATTTATCTGGCTACAAATTGCATAGCCGCGATAGAGCCTAAAAAGAATACTGATGGGATAGCTAAAGCGTGAACTGCTAGCCAACGGACAGTAAATATAGGATAAACGCGGACTTCTGCAGCCTGCATTGGAGCTTGAGAATTAGTCATAGTTATTTTGTTCTTAAATCTAGTTGAGATTTGGCTTCATATCTTTGTGTTACGACAGGCGCTTTAGATTCTGATGATTGGAAATAACTATCAGGACGTGGAGTCCCAAAAGCATCGTAGGCTAAGCCTGTATATACAAATAAGAAGCCTGCTATAAAGATAGCTGGTAATGTTACTGCATGAATAATCCAGTATCTAATACTGGTGATTATTTCAAAGAATGGGCGTTCACCCGTTGAACCTGCGGCCATAATCACAAATGTTTACCCTATGATCTTACAGGGTAAAATCATAAGTTCGCGAAGAAATTAACAGGTTGGTTACAGACAGTTGCTAAATCTTTCAAAAATTAATTTTTTTTTTACTATTAACTCAAGTTATTCAAAGTTAGCTATTCCATTTAAGGATATAACCACGCTCTCCAAGTACAAATCCTTTTTGTTTGTCTAAAGCCTGCTTATCAAGAAAAACTATCTTAATATAATTTGTTGGTAATTCAGAGGCTATAGGATCTTTATTCCAAGTTTTGCCTTGATCTTTACTTACTATTAAAGTGCCATTACCACCCCCAGCCCATATATCACCATTTGGGTCCCATCCCATATCTAGATAATTGTATCCATTAAGAATTGGGATAATAGGCTTTGACCAATTTTCTAGGTCATCAGTATCTTCATTAAATCTAATTTCTGCTCCTCTGGAAAGCATCCATAAACTTCCTTCTGGATTAAAGCCAATGCTTTGAACTCTTTTGCTACTGGCTCTTTGATGAGCTATCCATGCATTACTATCTTTATCAAAAGTAGAAAAGAAATTACCTAAACTACTTACACTTACATAATCTCCTTTATTAGTTCTTCTTAAGTCTCTTACACCTCCAGAACCAGATGCATCAACAACTTTTGCATTCCATGATTCGCCACTATCTGATGTTTCATAAATAGCACCTGCAGTGGTAGCCAATTCTGCAACACCAGCACTGACAGTTGTTATTAGAAATGGTTGGCCTGGTAATTTGTTACCTAAAGATAAACGTGTCCAATTTTTTCCTGAATCAAGTGTATGCATCACTAATGAAGGCTGACCTATTAACCATCCCTCTTCGCCTTTAAAATCAATATCTAGGAGACGAAAGTTCTCCTCACTTGGTAAATCTAAATTTCTTTTTTCCCAGGTTTCTCCTCCATCATTAGATTCCATAATGAGTCTATTAGAACCTACTAAAAATCCATTTTTATCATCTATAAAATCAACATCTAAAGCATTAGCCTGGTCCTCAAACTGAATTGTTTTCCAAGGGCTGCTATCACTCATCTTTACTCCTGTAGATGAACAACTGCTCAAAACAAAACAAAGAACAACTGATAAAAGAAGATTGGGAATACTAGTAATAATTTTTTTCATTTATATATATTAATGCAAAGAGTACAAAGAAAGGAACATAGCAGCAGCAAACGCCAGACCTCCAAAAATCAATATATTTTTTTGTCCAGGAGGTAAACTATTAAAACCAAACCCATAAACTAAATTTTCTTCAAAACCACTAGGTTTAGACTTAGGACCTATGTCCTTATAAAAATTTTTACCCGCTCGACAAACAGGGCAAGCGAAGATATTCCCATCCAACTCTGAAAAAGGAGTATTTTTAGGTATATTTAATTTTTTATTTCCTTCAGACGGATCATAAATATATCCACAACTTCTACATTCGAATCTATTTTGTTCTAGATTAAGGGTAGGTTGTTCAACATTTAAACCTAAGGAATTTTCAGAAAGTTTTTCTTTCTCAGAGTCTTCAACTATTTTGTTTTCCTCAGAGGCTGGTTGAATGTTTTCACTCACGGTTTATTATTGTTCTTTAAGAACTTTAAAAGATTTTGCTTAATTAAGCGACTTTTATTCAAAATTAATTTTTTAAGATGTTTTTACTAACTGGCTATGAATACTTTTTAGGTTTCCTTCTAATTGCCGCAGCTGTTCCAGTATTAGCTCTAGTTACTAATCTCATCGTTGCCCCAAAAGGCAGAACAGGGGAAAGAAAACTTACATATGAATCTGGAATGGAGCCTATAGGAGGAGCATGGATTCAATTTAATATTCGTTATTACATGTTTGCCTTGGTTTTCGTTATATTTGATGTTGAGACAGTATTCCTTTATCCTTGGGCTGTTGCCTTCAATAGACTAGGCTTATTAGCTTTTATTGAGGCTTTAATCTTCATTGCAATACTTGTTATTGCCTTGGCATACGCATGGAGAAAAGGTGCTTTAGAATGGAGTTAAAAAAATTGAATCCACAATTATCCCCAAAAGCAATAAGAGAAATTCGAGAAGGAACTTGCAATCCTCTTGGTGCACCCCAAGTTACTACAGATTTGAGCGAAAATATTATATTGACAAGTTTAGACGATCTTCATAATTGGGCTAGGTTAAGCAGTCTATGGCCACTCCTGTATGGAACAGCTTGTTGTTTTATCGAATTTGCTGCCTTAATTGGATCAAGATTTGATTTTGATAGATTTGGTCTTGTACCTAGAAGCTCACCACGGCAGGCAGATTTACTGATAGTTGCAGGGACAGTAACAATGAAAATGGCACCCGCGCTTGTAAGACTTTATGAGCAGATGCCTGAACCAAAGTACGTTATCGCTATGGGTGCTTGCACAATTACAGGTGGAATGTTTAGTGCAGATTCTACAACTGCTGTAAGAGGCGTTGATAAATTGATACCAGTTGATTTATACCTCCCTGGATGCCCACCAAGACCAGAAGCAATTTTTGATGCTGTAATTAAGTTAAGAAAAAAAGTTGGTAACGAATCAATTTTAGAGCGAACAAAAACAGAACAAACTCACAGATACATAACATCTGATCACGAAATGAATCTCGTTTTCTCAGAAAATACAGGTGAATACCTAAACAAAACGTCAGCTACCGTAATACCCCCCTCCAAAAAAGAAAAAATAACCGAATTACCTGAAAATTCCGAAAAAACTGAAATTATTAATTCTGTTGAAGATTAATGGAAAAAGACGGTACAACCACATCATCAGATACTTCAATAGAAAAAGGAGGGTTTATAAGCCAATCTTTGTCTAAAGATGGAATTCCAAATCAATCTTTATCTGATGATCACATAGGGATTGAAAACATTTCTGTGGAACCTAGCAAATTATATGAAGCAGTATCTGCCTTGAAAAATTACGGTTTCAACTATCTCCAATGTCAAGGAGGATATGATGAGGGACCAGGCAAAAATCTTGTTAGTTTCTACCATTTTATAACTGTAGATGATTTACAAAAAATCGAAAAAATTAAGGAAGTAAGATTAAAAGTTTTCTTAAAAAGAGATTCTGATTTATCAATCCCTAGTTTGTATAAAATATTTAAAGGAAGTGATTGGCAAGAAAGAGAAACTTTTGATATGTATGGAATAAATTTTATTGATCATCCCAATCCCAAAAGACTATTAATGCCTGAAGACTGGAGAGGCTGGCCATTACGAAAGGATTATATTCAGCCAGATTTCTATGAATTGCAAGATGCTTATTAATTTAATTTTTTTAATTTGCGATAAATAAACATAACTGCTCTCGCTAATCTCCTTGGATCATGTCTAAGAGTTGGAGTTATTCTTTTTGAATATAATGGTGCTTGCAAAATATAATAACCCTCAGATAATAATTTTTCTTTATTGCATTGGACAGGCTCTGCCCCTCTACTTTCGTAATAGTCTACTAATGGAGACTTTTCAAATTGAATCTGAGATAATATTGAGTTAAAAATTCGAGTATTAACTCCAAAATTTGATAATTGTTTTTCTATTGCTTTAATGTGTTGATAGACATCAAGTCCATCTGTTTCTCCAGGCTGAGTCATCAAATTACTTATATAAATTTTTGGAGCATTGCTTTGCAATAAGGCATCCACTATCTCTGGTACTAACAGATTAGGCAATAAAGAAGTATAAAGACTACCTGGGCCAAGAACAATCAAATCAGCTTCTTTTATAGATTCAAGAGCACTTGGTAGAGCTGAGGGATTTTCTGGTAAGTAACCAATCCTCGAAATTAATTTTTTTGATTTACTAATCTCACTTTCACCATAAATTTTTTCACCATCTTCCAATTCGGCCCATAACATAACATCAATATTTGTTGCTGGTAAAACTTGACCTTGTACCGCCAAAACCTTACTAGAGGCTTGAACTGCTTTTTCTAAACTGCCTGTAATTGTTGTTAAAGCTGACAAGAATAGATTTCCAAAACTATGACCTTCCAGACCACTTCCCCCTGAAAATCTATACTGAAATAATCTAGTTAAAGTAGGTTCTTCGTTTGATAAGGCTGCCAAACAATTTCTAATATCTCCTGGAGGTTGCACACCTAATTGTTTTCTGAGAATTCCACTACTTCCACCATCATCGGATACATTTACAATTGCTGTAATGTTACTACTATAATTCTTTAAGCCTTTCAGTAAAGTAGATAAGCCTGTACCGCCGCCAATAGCAACAATATTTGGGCCTCTGTTTAATTTACTTTTTACTCTCAATGCATCAACTAAAAATGTATCTTTTTCTGGAACAAGTGCTTTTTGAATAGAATTAATACTTCTATTTTGTCCAATCCCTATTAATAAAATTCCAATAACAAAAATCAATGGTCCCATCAATGAAACAGGCAAAATACTTGTTAAACCTGTAATTACCGAAAAAAATATTTCAATAAGCCAATAGAGCGGTCTTAAATTTGTCCAAATTACCACGCCTAATAATGTAGTCAAAAAACCTATCGCAGATGTAAACATCCATCTTTTTATTACCAATCCTGGCAAAAGCCAACTCAAAATCCTTAAGATTTTCTTCAATAATTCAAAATTAGACTTTTTAAAATTTTTATAGTACCTTCTTACCCTTTTTTTACGCTTATTCATTAAAAAACCTCTTAAATTATTTTTCTCAAATTTAAAAACCATATAGAATCATTATAAATCAAATTCATACATCCTTTTTTTATTTATAAAAATAGGCAAAATGAAATATATAGATGCTCTTTTTATAAGTTTTGAAAAACTCAAAACATGCAGTTGAAACAAAAAACCTCTCAATAGGCTGGGGCGAAGTTAATGTGCTTAATCAAATAAATTTTGAACTTAATCATGGAGAGAAATTAGCTATTGTTGGCCCCTCAGGTTCTGGTAAATCAACCATATTAAAAATATTAGCAGGACTAATTTTACCTACCAAAGGAGAATTAAGAATATGTGGAGAGAAGCAAACATATTTGAGATTAGATCAAAATAATCCTCCTGATGTAAGACTAGTTTTTCAGAACCCGGCTTTATTAGGATCTCTAACTATTGAAGAAAATGTAGGTTTTCTCCTTAAGAGAAATAAAAACCTATCTAAAAAGTTAATTCATGAAATAGTACGTGAATGCTTAGCTGAGGTAGGATTATTTAATGTTGAGAATAAACTTCCAAATGAATTAAGCGGAGGCATGCAAAAAAGAGTAAGTTTTGCTAGAGCATTAATCACTGATCAAACTCTTAATTCAAAGTCTAAACCTTTATTACTTTTTGATGAACCAACTGCTGGCCTCGATCCAATTGCCTCATCAAGAATTGAAGATTTAATTAATAAAACAAATGATAAAGCTAGCGGATCATCTATTGTGGTTAGCCATGTTCTTAGTACTATAGAAAGGACTTCGGATAAAGTTTTAATGCTTTATGGCGGCAAATTCAGATGGGCAGGCTCGATTGATGAATTCAAAAAGAGTAAAGATCCCTATGTATTTCAATTTAGGAATGGAAAACTTGATGGTCCCATGCAACCCAAAGACATTTAGAAATTATGCGTAGAAGCTTACGAGACTCAATAGTTGGTTTTTCCTTATTAGGAGGAATTTTAATATTCACATTTTTTTCTTTTTGGCTTAGAGGAGTGAGATTATCTTCAAAAAATTGGCACCTCTTCGCTGAATTCAATAACGCAAGTGGTCTATCAAAAAAATCTCCAGTTACTTACAGAGGAATTTTAGTTGGATCAATAGAAGATATCTTGTTCACTAATGAATCAATTAAAGCAAAAATAGTTTTAAATAATCCTGAAATTATTCTTCCAAGGCCAGCATTTGCAAGGGTAGTAACAAATTCTTTCCTTGGGGGAGATGTACAAGTTGCTTTAGAAACTAGTGACAAGACAATTCCTAAAAACATTGCACAACCTATATCCGAAAAATGCGATACAAAATTAATTATTTGTCAGGGAGACACTATCACAGGTAAACAATTATCAAGTCTCTCAAATATAACTAATAGAATAAGTCAACTTTTAAAAGACACAAATCAAGAAAACTTAATTGAAAACATCGTTAACTCAATTGACCAATTTGACAGAACACAAGAAAATCTTGATGAATTAATTTATTTATCGAAACAAGAACTACAAAGAGTTGAACCTTTAATAAAAGAAATTACAATTGCTGCTAATCATTTAAATAACATATTATCTACTATTGATGACAAAGAAACCCTTAATGACATTAAGTTGACAATTAATGCTGCTAGGTCTATTTCAACCAAAATAGATGATATGAGCGATGATTTTGAAAAATTAACACAAGATAAAGAATTAACTAAATCTATAAGAGATTTAACGATTGGACTTTCAAAATTCCTTAACGAAATTTATCCATAAGAAATATTTAGAATTCATTGATAGCATTTAAAGCCATAGCTGCGATTGCTTTATCTGTAGCTTTTGGCAATTGGACGTATTTCCCTTGAGCAGCCTCTGCTAACTCTTTACCAAATCCACTTGCTATAAATTTTCTCTCTGTATCAATTACTAAAAGTTTTATCCCGAGCATGGGATATTTTGCGGCGATATCTAAAACCTCCTGTTTTAAATTGAGGTTTTCATTATCTTTTCCCTCAACCTCATTTTGTCCTAAAGATAATCCTAATGGAACATTTCCTCTTCCATCGGTAATTCCAACAACAATAACTTGACCTATATCTCCAGTAGAAAGAGCATTTTTTGCTACTTTTGCTGATTGCGTTAGTCCATGAGCTAAAGGCGATCCACCTCCACAAGGCATTGTTTCTAGCCTTCTTTTTGCTGCAGTTATTGATCTTGTTGGAGGCAAAAGAACTTCTGCCTGATTGCCTCTAAAGGGAATTAGAGCAACTTCATCTCTATTCTCATATGCCTCGGTCAAAAGTCTGATAACTGCACCTTTAGCACTTTGCATTCTATTAAGAGCCATAGAACCACTAGCATCAACAAGAAAAATGACTAAAGCACCCGCCTTTTTTTGGAGAAGCTTTGCCCTAAAATCATTCTCTTCAATAACTATTGATTTATTAGGATTCCTTAATCTTCGTGATTTTTGATAAGGAGCTGCAGCTCGCAAAGTCGCATCTACCGCAATTCTTTTTACTTTACCTCTTGGAATTATAGGTTTCACATACCTTCCTCTACTATCACTGAATATTACTGATCTACTTCCACTATTTCCTGCTTTTGCTTTGGCTGATGAAAAAAGTAACAAATCAGGATCAACCATACATGCCTCAGGATCTAAAATGAATTCTTCAGGTATTTCGGGAGTAGATTCTTCTTCTCCATCAGAATTATCTTCTTCTTGCTCTTGGCCTTGCTCATTATCATTTTCATTAGCCTCAGGTTCAGACTCTTCATTGTTTGATTGAGGTGGAGGTGGGGGACTCTGATCCTCTGGAGGAGGGGGTTGAATATCATCATCTTCTGGAGGAATTTGCATTGCTCGTGGGAGAATAACTAACCTAACTGCAACTTTTAGGTCTTCAGAATTTACATTCTCATCGCCTCGGAGAGCTGCATTAGCCTTGGCTACTTTTACTGCAAATAATTCTGACCTATGACCTTCTACTCCTCCTCTAAGAGCTTCATTAACTAAATAGGTTATTTGTTCTTTTGTTATCTTGACATCCTTTAACCATTGCCTTGCCAAAATTAATTGAGTGGATAAATTATCAGATTCTTCAGACCATTTTTCTGAAAATTTAATATTATTTTCTGCATGCGATAAAACAGATTTTGTAATCTCAACTCTTTGAGCATTATCAATAGATTGATCTGCGGAAAGCACGATGGCAAAACGATCTAACACATGATCTCTTAGAGCACCTTCTTCGGGATTATAAGTTGCTATTAAAAGTGACTTACAAGGATGAGAAAGGCTTAAACCATCTCTTTCAATATTATTTTTCTCTCTTCCTGTGGCTTCAAGAATTAAATTTACAATGCCATCATCCAGTAAATTTATATCGTCTACATAAAGAACACCTCTATGAGCCTCTGCTAAAATTCCAGGTTGAAAAACTTGTTCCCCCGTACTTAATGATGCAGAGACGTCAATTGATCCAACAAGCCTATCTTCAGTTATGCCAATGGGAACTTGAATAAATGGAGCCTCTCTTACCTTTTTCGGAATTTCTTCAATTTGATTAAAATAATCACTTCCAATTACCTCCTCCAACAATTTATTAGTACTAATATCCCATTCCTCTGGCTTTTCTGGATCTAGGTTCCTACCAATAGGTCTTAATGAAGTTCCACTATTTTTCTCAGTTAGCTTTTCTACTATTAATTCATTATCTAATACCTCAATAGGAGGAAGTAAAGTATGTAAACCCCTTGCTAATACAGACTTACCAGTGCCTCTTCCGCCAGCAATAATCACTCCCCCTAAACTGGGATCAACTGCTGCCAAAAGTAAAGATAATTTCAATAAGCTATGACCTGTAATTGCGGCCAAAGGGAAAGCTCTAAAAGAATCCTTTGACTTCATTAAATCTTCTATTTCTCCTTTTTCTTTTAACTCGGGGTTCAAAATCACTTTAAAAATGCCTGGTATAGAATTTATCCAATAACTTTGTTTTTTGTAGTGGAATTATCAAATCTTAATATCAAAAATGGACTATGTATATCCCTTGGAGCAAATATTGATAGTAAATTTGGAAGCCCTCTTGAGTCACTATTAATTTGCAAACCAAAAATAGAGGAAATAATAAATGAGTGGGGAGATAGTTCCATCGAAAAAAAAGAAGAGAAGAAAAAATTTCATGCAAACTTTTTTTGGTCTTCAATTTATGAAACATTACCTCATGGTGTTGAAAATGAGCAGCCAAATTATTTAAATACTCTGTTACTTATAAAAAGTAATTCTTTCCCAAAACCATCAAATAAAAACGCGAAATTACTTTTAAAAGAGCTAAAAAAGTTAGAGAGATTCTTCGGACGAGAAGAGACGCCAAAGGGTAAGAAATGGCTATCAAGATGTCTCGATTTAGATATTCTTTGGTGGGAAGATTTTCATACGTTTGACAAGGAATTAACATTACCTCACCCTAGATTCATGAATCGGAATTTCGTTATTACACCACTATCTGAAATCTTAAGTAGAAGCCAAAAAATCACAAAGTTTGACGACCCAAAATGGTCTATTAATTGATTTACAAAACCAAAAAATAACTGTTAGGCTATCTTTATTTAAAGATTATGGGCGACAAAAACCTTATAAAAAAATCCATTTTTAAAGAAAAAATATCTGAGTTAAAGTCAAAAAAATTTAGTTTCGAAATAAATAAAATTGAGCTTCCAAATGGACACGAAGGTGAATATGGATACATTAAGCATCCTGGGGCAGCATTAGCCGTACCTATTACAAAAGACAATAAAGTTATCATTCTTCGGCAATATAGATTTGCTGTTTCAAGGTATTTATTAGAATTTCCAGCAGGCACCTTAGAAATGGGTGAAACACCTCTTAATACAATTAAAAGAGAAATACAAGAAGAAACTGGATTTAGTGCAAACAAATGGGATGAACTAGGAACTCTTGTCCCTGCTCCTGGTTATGCAGATGAGGAAATTTATTTATTTTTAGCCCGTGATTTGGGCAAACTAAATTCCGAGGTTAAAGGAGATTTAGATGAAGATATAGAAGTATTAATTTTAGATCCGAACGAACTAGATAATCTTATTTCTAGTGGGGATGAGATTCTTGACGCAAAAACTGTGACAGCTTGGTATAGAACTAAACAATTTTTAGATAAATTATGAATAAACCTAGAATACTTTTTTGGCATAGAAAGGATTTACGAATATTTGACAATCAAGCTTTAATCAAAGCATTTTCATTATCAAATGCTATTACTTCAACTTACATATTTGATAAAAATTACCCACACGATTTCAATGCAAGTTCAAGAGCTTGGTTTCTAGGAAATTCGCTTCAAGAATTAGGGAATAATTGGAAAAAAATGGGTAGTAGATTAATCATGGAAGAAGGAGATCCGGTATTAATAATTCCTCAATTAGCAAAGAAAATAGATGCTAAATTTGTTTTTTGGAATAGATCAATTGAACCTTATGAGATTAATCGCGATTTAAAAATAAAAAAAAATTTAGGAGAACAAAATATTCAAGTTATTGAAACTTGGGATCACTTATTAGTAGAACCTTTAAAAATATTTTCCGGAAATAATAAACCTTATTCAGTTTATGGCCCTTTTTATAAAAACCTTAAATCAAAAATGAATTTATTAGGTCCATATGACCAAGATAAAGTTGTTTTCGAGTTTAAAGATATAGATAATAAACTCAAAGAAAATAAGACAATAAATTCATCTGATTCGGTTCTAGAGAAATTTATCATAAATATCAAATTTCCTGGTTCGAATATTTGTCCATGTAAACCTGGAGAGAATGCTGCAGAAACATTATTAGAAAACTTCATTAACGAGAAAAAAATATATTCTTATAATTCTGCACGAGATTTTCCTTCTCATAATGGGACATCTTTTCTAAGTGCATCTCTCAGATTCGGCACCATTAGCATTAGAAAAATTTGGAACGCCACATTAAATTTAAATTCAGATTTTGCAAATCAAGGAAATTATCTATCGATTGAAACTTGGCAAAAAGAACTTGTTTGGCGTGAATTTTATCAACATTGCTTATTTCATTTCCCTGAGCTAGAAAAAGGTCCATATAGAAAAAAATGGGATCACTTTCCATGGCAAAATAATAATGAATGGTTTCAGCATTGGAGCAACGGAGAGACCGGAGTACCTATAGTTGATGCTGCAATGCGTCAACTAAATAGTACTGGCTGGATGCATAACAGATGTAGGATGATAGTTGCTTCATTTCTGGTAAAAGATCTTATATGCAATTGGCAAATGGGCGAGAAAAAATTTATGGAGACTTTGGTTGATGGAGATTTAGCTGCAAATAATGGGGGATGGCAGTGGAGCGCCAGTAGCGGCATGGATCCAAAACCACTTAGAATTTTTAATCCATATACCCAAGCAAAAAAATTTGATCCTATTTGCGAATATATAAAATATTGGATTCCTGAATTATCTAAAGTGTCAAATTCAGAATTATTAAATGGGGAGATATCTAATTTAGAAAAAAATAATTATTCAAGCCCTATTGTCAATCACAACATGCAACAAAGATTATTTAGATCACTTTATGCTGAAATTTGAATTTCTTCTATACAATTCTTTAAAACTTTATTTAAATTTTCTGCTACATAAACTTGCTCTTCATAAGTAATTTCAGGAAACATTGGAAGACTAAGAACTTCTGTACAAATTCTCTCTGTATTAATGAGTTTTGTTCTAGAAAAATTTTTATTTTTGTAAGCTATTTGTGCGTGTATTGGAATTGGATAATAAATAATTGAATTAATACCTTGTTCAAAAAGTTGTTGTTTTACCAAATTCCTTAAGGAATAGTATTTTTTGCAATCAGTATCAAATAAATTTGAAAAATCTTCATTTAAAAAATATTTATCGTTTCTTAATTTGATTACAAATTGATTCCAAGAATGGGAAATTGAATCAGAGCTAATTTTAGGAAAACTAATAAATGGATTTTTTTCTAATAAATCAAGGTAATTATTAGCAATTTTTTGGCGATTATTAATCCACTTAGAAATATATTTGACTTTAATGTTTAATATAGCCGCTTGAATAGTATCAAGTCTGCTGTTATATCCAATTTGAGTATGATGATATCTTATTGGGCTGCCATGAACAGCCAGTTCTCTGATTTTTTTGGCAATCTTCTGATCTGAAGTTGTTACTGCTCCACCATCTCCAGCAGCTCCTAAATTTTTAGTAGGGAAAAAGCTAAAACAGCCTATATCACCGATACTACCAACTTTGGAAGTTTCCCACATTGTGCATGTTGCCTGAGCACAATCTTCGATTACTTTTAAGTCATATTTATTGGCCAAAGATTTTATTAAGGTCATATTCACTGCATTACCAAATAGATGAACTGGCATAATTGCCTTGGTATTAGAATTTATTTCTTGTTCTATTAGTTCAGTATTAATGAGATAAGTTTCTGGATCTATATCTACCAAAACAGGATTAGCACCAACTGCACTAATAGCCTCTGCAGTTGCAAAAAAGCTAAAAGATGAGGTAATAACTTCATCACCCACACCAATATCTAATGCGCGCAAAGCTAATACTAAAGCATCAGTTCCACTATTACATCCAATAGTATTTTCAACACCAATCAGATTTGAAAAAGTCTCCTCAAATTTGGCAATTTCTTGTCCTCCAATATACTGGCCCCCTTTTAAAACTTTAGAAACCTCACTCTCAATTTCAGAGCCAATTTCTTGGAACTGCCTATCTAAAGTAAATGGAGGTATCTGCATAGTAAATATATTAACCCTAAACCATATTTCTATGGGTAAAAAAAATTTTTAATTCATTTAAACCAACTTGGTTCTTTACCAGGAGTCCATTTTATATTGCAACCTAAAGAAGGCATCTGATTTGAAGGATAATAATTATCTTGATTCAAATCTTTTACCGCAGAGCGCAAATCTTTTCCAGATAGAGGGATATTATTACCTGGTTTACTATCGTCTAATTGGCCATGATAATACAATAAAAAATTACCATCTCCTTCATTTGAAAAAAGATAAAAATCTGGGGTGCAAGCCGCTTTTAATTTCTTAGCAAAATTTTGATTTTCATCATATAGGTAAGGAAAACTCCATCCCTGTGTTTGTGCTTGTAATCTCAAATTTTTAGGAGAATCTGAAGGATGAGTGACAATATCATTACTAGAAATTGCAACTGTTTGAACAGTATTTTTAATTTCTTTACTTAAGTTGTAAATTTGATTCTCAATATATTTAACAAATGGACAATGGGCACAAATAAACATTAAAAGTAAATGCCGATTATCTAGATTATGAAAATTAAAATATTGATGATTTGGAGAATTAGCATTTAACATTTCGAAATTCGGTAATTGAAAACCTAATTCCAAAACCATAGAATTTGTTCTTACCATGTTCAAGTTAAAAATTCTTAGATATTTGAAAATTATTGTATATTTTGCAGTATTCCGTAAAGATAGGTACTTTTATATAGGAGAATAATAGAAATAATAAATAAAATGCTTCTAAATCTAACTGGTAAAAAAATTCTTGTTACGGGAATTGCCAACAATCGTTCAATAGCATGGGGTATCGCTCAACAACTTTCAAAAGCTGGCGCAGAACTTGGAATTACATATTTGCCTGATGATAAGGGAAGATTTGAGTCTAAAGTTAGAGAACTAACTGAACCTTTAAACCCATCGTTATTTTTGCCTCTTGATGTTCAAAATCCAGCTCAAATTGAAGAAATCTTTAAAAATATAAAAGACAATTGGGGGCAAATTGACGGATTAGTTCACTGCCTCGCATTTGCAGGACGCGATGAATTGATTGGAGATTATAGTGCTACCACTTCAGAGGGTTTTGATAGGGCTCTTAATATAAGTGCGTATTCGTTAGCACCTTTATGTAAAGCAGCAAAACCACTTTTTAGTGATGGTGCTGGAGTTGTCTCATTAACTTATTTAGGTTCAGAAAGGGCGATTCCTAACTATAACGTGATGGGAGTTGCAAAAGCAGCTTTAGAAGCTTCAGTAAGATATCTTTCTGCAGAACTTGGTCCCGAAAAACAAGTCAGAGTTAACGCAATAAGTGCTGGGCCTATAAGAACACTTGCTAGTTCTGCTATAGGTGGCATTTTAGATATGATTCACAATGTTGAAGAAAAGGCTCCTTTACGCAGAACAGTCACTCAAACAGAAGTAGGTAATACAGCTGCTTTTTTATTAAGTGATCTCTCTAGCGGTATTTCAGGCCAAACAATTTATGTTGATGCGGGTTACTGCATTAATGGAATGTAAACTAAGTTTTTTGCATAAAAATGTCATCTCTAAGGCAATCTGAAATAAAAAGAAAAACGAATGAAACAGATATTTCTGTATCTATAAACTTAGATGGAAATGGAATTTCTGAGATTGATACTGGGATACCATTCTTAGACCATATGCTTCATCAAATATCCAGTCATGGTTTGTTCGATTTAAAAATAAAAGCAATTGGAGATACCCATATTGATGATCATCATACAAATGAAGATGTAGGAATTGCATTAGGCAAAGCATTTTCAAAAGCCTTGGGAGAAAGAAAAGGAATAAGCAGATTTGGACATTTCTTTGCCCCATTAGATGAAGCATTAGTTCAAGTAACTTTAGACTGCTCAGGCAGACCGCATCTATCTTATGATCTTCAATTGAAAGCCCCTAGAATAGGAAATTATGATACTGAACTAGTAAGAGAGTTTTTTATTGCCTTTGTAAATAACAGCGGTATTACTCTGCATATTAACCAAATACGAGGAAGTAATTCACATCACATAGTTGAGGCGTGCTTTAAAGCTTTTTCAAGAGCAATGAGAATGGCTACCGAGATAGATCAAAGAAGATCTGATTCAATTCCAAGCAGTAAAGGAATGTTAGAAAAACAATAAAATAGGAATTTTTTCGAATCAGCCACAATTCTGTTGATTTTTGGCGAAGATAGATACAGTATCTATTTTGTTGTGACTAATTTACAAGATAAAAAAATTGATAAATTTAATAAGTTTAAAAAAGAAGATTGGTCAAGTGCTTATCAAAATGTAGAAAAGGAGCTAACTAAAGAGCCTCTAAAAGTTAGTAAAGGTAATAATATTAAAAATTTAAATGGAACACTATTAAGAAATGGACCAGGAATATTAGAGAGAGGTGGACAATGGGTTCATCATCCATTTGATGGTGATGGGATGATAACATCCATAAAATTCGAAAATGGTCAGCCATTCTTAACAAATAGATTTGTAAAAACTAAAGGCTATTTGGAAGAAGAAAAAATAGATCAATTCATTTATAGAGGTGTTTTTGGAACACAAAAAAATGGAGGAATTTTAAATAATGCATTAGATCTAAAATTCAAGAATATCGCTAATACACATGTCATTAAATTAGGAGATGAAATTCTCGCATTATGGGAAGCAGCAGGTCCACATGCAATGGATCCTGATAGTCTTGAAACTATTGGTTTAACAACATTAAAAGGAGTACTCAAGCCTAACGAGGCATTCAGTGCTCATCCCAAAACAGACCTAAACTCAAATGCATCTTCAGAACTTTTAGTAACTTTTGGAGTACAAACCGGGCCAAAAAGTACCATTAGATTAATGGAATTTGATAATGCTGGTAAAAATTCTGGAGAGCTCATTTTTGACAGAAAAGATACCTTTAATGGCTTTGCATTCCTTCATGATTTCGCAATTACAACTAATTGGGCAATATTTTTACAGAATGCTATTGATTTCAACCCTCTTCCATTTGTAATGGGTCAAAGAGGAGCAGCACAATGTCTAAAGTCAAACCCAAATAAAAAGGCAAAGTTTTTTATTATCCCCAGAGAAAGTGGATTGTTTAGAGGACAGCCTCCTTTAACAATAGATGCTCCAGAAGGATTCGTTTTTCATCATTTAAACGCATTTGAAAAAGATTCCAAAATCATATTAGATAGTATTTTTTATGATGATTTCCCATCAGTTGGTCCAGACGAGAATTTTAGGGATATTGACTTTGATAAATATCCAGAAGGAAAATTGAAAAGATCAATTATCGATCTAAAGACAAAAACTTGTGAACTTGAAACTTTCAGTGAACAATGTTGTGAATTTGCTGTTGTTAATCCTAAAAACTTAGGATTAAAAGCAACTTATAGTTGGATGTCATGCACATCTCAAAAGCTAGGGAACGCTCCACTTCAAGCAATAAAAAAAATAAATTTAACTTCTAAGGAAGAGATTTTTTGGTCAGCAGGTCCAAGTGGATTTGTTAGTGAACCAATTATGGTTCCATCAGGAAACTCTTCAAAAGAAGATGAGGGAATTTTATTTATACTTCTATGGAACGGAGTAAGAAGAGGAAGCGATTTAGTGATATTAGACGCAAAAGACTTAAAAGAATTAGCTGTTTATGAATTACCCATTTCAATTCCTCATGGCCTTCATGGATCTTGGGTTAATTGAAATTTAAGAAAAAATTTCAATTAAATCTGGAATAATTTTTTTTAATGCTATACCTCTATGACTACAAGAATCTTTAATATCATTATCCATTTCTGCGAAAGTTAATCTGGTAGAACTCTCCTCAAAAATTGGGTCATACCCAAAACCACTTTTTCCTCTTGGTTTTAAAATAATATTGCCATGACATTTGGCCTCAGATTCAATAATCACTTCACCATTTGGGGAACAAACACAAATATTAGCAATAAAGAAAGCACTTCTATTTTGAACTCCATCAAGTTCTCTTAAAACTCGTTCAATTCTCTTCTGATCATTTTCTGCATATCTAGATGAGTAAATGCCAGGCTTACCACCTAGTGCTTCAATACAAATTCCTGAATCATCTGCTATTGAAAAATTATTCGTTTTTCTCGAAACTTCACTCGCTTTTTTAATTGCATTATCTCTAAATGTCAGTCCATCCTCTTCAACTTCTAATGATTCTGGCTGGAGTAACAATTTACAATTAACTCCAGCAAGCAATTTCTTATATTCTTCAATTTTACCTTTATTCTTACTCGCTAAAAATAAATTTTTCATCCTTATTTTCCTGCCAAATTTATAAATTCTTGACCCCACTCTAATACCTCAATTAGATAAGGTTCTTTTGGAGCTTCACAATATAACCTTAAAAGAGGTTCCGTTCCTGAAAACCTAAAAAGAAGCCAAAAATTTTTATCGATTCTCAACTTTATTCCATCGATCTTTGAGATACTTTTTAACTTGTGATTATTAATATACTCAGGAATGTTATCTATGATAAATTCTTTTACGTTATTTTTTTCTGACTGATTTGGAAATTTAATATCAATTCTTTTATAAAAACTTGGCCCAAAATCTTCTTGAATTTCATCTAAGGTTTCATATAAATATTGAGATTTTTCAGCAATTCCATTTAATAAAACCATCGCTGCATATAGAGCATCTCTTTCAGGCATAAAGTCACCAAAACCAACTCCCCCAGATTCCTCTCCTCCAATAAATATTTTTTCTTTAATCATTTTTTCAGCAATATATTTAAAGCCAACTGGGAGTTCAAAAACATCTCTATTTTGACTCTCTGATATATTTTTAATAATATCTGAACCACTAACAGTCTTTAAAACTGGATAAGAATTATTTTTAATTTCGCCCAAATAGCTAATAAAGTATGGGAGTAAATCTTGAGTACTAGAGTATCTTCCTTTTTCATCAATTGCCGCAATTCTATCACCATCACCATCAAATATAATTCCTAAAGTTTTCACTTCATTTGTTGAATTTTTCATTAGTGTTTGTTTTAGATCATCTGCATAATTTAAAAGAGGTTCAGGAGGTTTTCCTCCAAAAAAAGGATCAGCATCTTTCCTGATTTCTGAAATCACTTCTAAATCATTAGAAGCAAAAATCTCAGCCATACAATTTGCAGCTGAACCATGCATAGAATCTACAAAAATTCTCAATTTCATTTTTTTTAATCTCTCGGAAATATGGTCAATATCAAAAAGGGATTTAATTCTATTTAAATGAAATTTCTTAATATCTACCAATTGATTAATACCATCTATTTTTTCAATTGAATTTCCAAGCATTAATCTTTTTTCAACTTCACTTGTAAAAGATTCGTCAACAGAACATCCATTAAAGCTCTTTATTTTCAGACCTAGCCAATTATATGGATTATGACTTGCTGTGATTACTAACGCTCCAAGACAACCGACTTCTTTGGCATAGAAACTACAAGAGGGTGTTGTAACAAAGCTATCAGATAAGATAGGTTCGAAACCACATCCTCTTACAAAAGGCACTATTTGCTTGGCGAATTCACAAGCCATAAATCTACGATCATATCCGATAATAATTTTCTTTGAATTAACTTCTTTATGGTATTGATAATGCAACTCCTGACATGCAGCGACAACAACTCTTGAAAGATTGGACAGGTTAAAGTCAAAACCAATAATTCCTCTCCAACCATCAGTTCCAAATTTTATCTTATCTAATTTATCAGCTGTCAAATTTCAAATTTCCTTGATTTCTTTTAATTATCTATACTAATTTATATGAGTAAATTTTAAAACCGCCCTTAAAAAATAATTTGAATTCTCTTCATTTAAAAAGTTATACAAGATGCAAAAGAAAAGCATGGCTCGATTTTAAGGGTAAAAAATCTTATGAAGTTTGGTCTCCCCATAAAGCTATATATAAAATTAATCAGTTTCAAATTTTCTCTGAATTCTGTAATGGTGAAATATATACAGGATTAAAAGCCTGTAAAAATGGTTATCAAGGGGTAATTGGATTGAAAATCAAAGGAAATCTTTTCCAAAATTTAAACGCAGAGATACTTCCACAATTACTTTTAAAAACTAAAGGTAAAAGTAAATGGGGAAAATATAAATATTTACCTGCTGTTTATAAGTTAGGTCACAAAACAACTAAAGAACATTTATTCGACTTGGCTTTTTGTTGTATGCTTTTGGAATCTTTTCAAGAATCTAAAATTGAAAAAGGATTAGTAATTTCAACTTTTTATAAAAAAATTAAAGTTGAAGAAATTTATTTAAACAAAAAATTAAGAAAAAAAGTTTTAAATGTTTTATTAAATTTGAATGAATGCTTGGAGGGATCTATACCAGAAATAACTCAAGATAGAAAAAAATGTACTATTTGTTCCTGGCAAAAATTTTGTGACAAAGAAGCAAAAGAAAATGGATATCTAACAGATATAGATGGAATAGGGTCCAAAACGGCCTCGTTACTCAAAGCAAATGGAATAACTAATACCCAAACATTAGCTTCGTACGACGAAAAAAAACTTGGAGAGAAATTATCTCAATTCAAAGATCAGAAGTATGAAAAAGCATCCATATTTGTAAAGCAAGCACAAGCATATATCTCTGGAGAACCATATTTCATTTCTAATAAAAATAATTCGGAAGATCTATTAGAAAAAATATGTTCGGGATTTTATATATTTGATATCGAGTCAAATCCAGATGAAAAGCATGATTTTTTATATGGATTTTTAAAAGTAAATAATTTGTCTATGAAAAAAGAAGATCTTATTTATGAACCAATCTTAAATCTTAAAAACAATAAAGGAGAATCTTACAGGCAAATTATTGAAATACTTTTTTCACACAAGGAATGGCCAGTTTTGCATTACGGAGAAACTGAAAAAATATCAATAATTAATATTGCTAAAGAACTAAATTTTAGTTTTGAAGAAATTGATTCACTTTCCTCCAGATTTATTGACTTACATACCTTAATAAGAAAGTCTTGGATATTACCACTAAAAAACTATGGCTTAAAAACTGTTTCAAATTGGCTTGGATTTGAATGGGTGCAGAAAAATGTAAGTGGCTCGAAAGCACTTTATTGGTGGATTCAATATCAAATTACAGAAAACCAAATATTTTTAGAGAAAGTTATCCAATATAACAAAGATGATTGTTTTGCTACTCTACAAATTGCAGAATATTTAATCAAAAATCGATTAAAGAAAAATTGATCCTACAGATTTTTGTATAATAATTTTTCCAAAAATTTCTGAAAAAAAACAACTTTCTTCCTCTAAATATTTTCTTTTTATCATAGCTAAACCTTTTATTTGACAATCTGATTTAAAAAAACTAGTGATTTTGCCTACAGAAATATCTTTAGCAGAATTTGTATATAAGTTTTTATCCTTTAAGTCTAAATTGTAATTTGATTCAATTGATTTCCAAATTCTTATTTCCTGTTTTAAAGAAGAAACATTTTTTATTTTTGACATTGTTTCTTGTCCTAAATAACAACCTTTATTAAAATCTATGAGATCTTGCAATCCAAGCTCAAGAGGATTATTTTTTCCATTTATTTCCATTTCTAATGAGGGTATTGCCTGATTAATCTTCCAAAGTTTTAAATCATTGGGATTTAGTAAATTTAGTTTATTTTTATATATTTCAAATTCTTTATCTTCTGTTTTGAAGAAAATAGGCTGGTAAGTTCTCCATGAACTAAATTCATCAATTTCCTGAATTCTATTTATCAAGCAAGGTTCACTCAGAAGTACATCGTCCGCTGGAAAAATAATTTGATTAAAGTAATCAATTATTTCATTTGTTTTACCCGCCAAGATAATTACTTCTAAGCTTCTTTCTAAAAAAATAATTTCAATTAATGACCTTAGAACTCCATTTGGAGTTAACCAACAAGTTTTGATAACTTTATTTTCTGAATTAAGAATATTTCCAGTTGTTATTCCATTCAAAAATTTTCTGGCATCTTTTCCAGTAATTGAAAAACAATCAAATTTTTCAAGCCAAAACTTTTTTTTTATATCTTGCATTTTGAAATAATCATAAAAAATCTTTTATTGTAAAAAGACTCTTTAATTTAACATTTTCATCTTCAAGTGCTTCTAATCCCCCTTCTTGCCTATCAACTATAGACAAAACTTCCTCAACAACATAATTATTTTCTCGTAATTTTTTTATAGCTTTTATTACTGAACCAGCAGTTGTAACCACATCCTCTAAGACAGTTACCAAAGTTCCTTCTTCTAATATAGGGCCCTCTATTCCAGCTTTGGTTCCGTATTTTTTGATTTCTTTCCTAATTATTAAACCATCAAGGTCTAGTCCATTCAAAGCGGCTTTAACAATTAATCCACTTACAATAGGGTCTGCACCTAATGTCAATCCTGCTACAGCTTTTGACCTTGAGTCCTTTAAATCTAAAAATAATTCACTTATTAAATTTAAGCCTTCGCCATTTAATGACACTGGTTTACAGTTCAAGTAATGACTGCTTTTTTTTCCTGAAGATAAAGTGAAGTTTCCTTTCTTATAAGATTTTTCAATTAACTGTTTTAACAATTTTGCTTTATTTAAATCATATTTATCCGAAAATTTGCCCATTAGTAAAAGTTTAATTTATATTTAAAGATTAGAAGAAAAAAAAGAAATCTCACAAAAACTTCCTAATAAGGTGTTTTTTGAAATATTATTTTTTATATTGTATATTGAAATTTAATGTAATTAAAATTACATAAATTCCCTTGGGGGTGTAGCAATCTGGTGAATGCACCAAACTCATAATTTGGCTAAGGCGAGTTCGATCCTCGCCACCCCCATTATTCATTTGTCATTGAATGAAAATAACTCTACTTTTATCTCTTTTATTTCTACCAGCTTTTTTCGCGGCGAGTGAACTCTCTTTTTTATTAATACGGCCAAGTAAAGTTTTAAGATTAATAGAAGAAAAAAAGAAAGGCGCATTTTCAATTTTAAAAATTCAAAAACGCTTTAGATCTTCACTAATTGCTTCTCAATTTGGAGTAACAATTTCATTAATTGCAATTGGATGGCTCAGCAATAACCTTGCTAATGATTATTGGAAAAGCAATATTTTATCAAATAGATTTTATGATCTTCTATTATTTTTATTTGTAGTTTTAATTGTTACTCTTGTTTCTGGACTAATTCCAAAAGCGTTAGTAATTAACAATCCAGAATCTGCTGCATTAAGGTTAACCACGGTATTCGATGCAGTGAGAAAAGCTATGAATCCTATAGTGAAAACAATAGAATTCTTTGCTAGCGCTTGTTTAGGCTTGTTCAATTTAAATAACAAATGGGATTCTTTAAACTCGGGTTTATCTGCTGGAGAATTAGAAACTCTTATAGAAACAGATAACGTAACAGGTTTAAAACCAGATGAGAAGAATATTCTTGAAGGAGTTTTTGCTTTAAAAGATACACAGGTTAAAGAAGTAATGATTCCAAGATCTGAAATGGTAACTTTGCCAAAAAATATAACCTTTTCCAAGCTAATGAAACAAGTAGATAAAACGCGACATGCTCGCTTCTTTGTGATTGGTGAGTCTTTAGATGATGTATTAGGTGTATTAGATTTACGATATTTAGCTAAGCCAATATCAAAAGGTGAAATGGAAGCCGATACATTATTAGAGCCATTCCTTTTACCAGTAACAAAAATAATAGAAACATGTTCACTAGCAGAAATATTTCCAATAGTAAGAGACTACAATCCTTTCTTACTAGTAGTTGATGAACACGGTGGGACAGAAGGACTTATAACTGCAGCTGATCTAAATGGCGAAATAGTTGGAGAGGAAATGCTCAATAATAGAATTTATTCAGATATGAGAATGTTAGATAATTTCTCTAAAAAATGGTCAATAGCAGGCAAAACAGAAATTGTTGAAATCAATAAAAAGATAGGATGTTCTATTCCAGAAGGTCCTGATTATCATACTCTTGCTGGATTTATGTTAGAAAAATTTCAAATGGTTCCAAAAATTGGCGACGTTTTAGATTTTAATAACATTAAATTTGAAGTTATTTCAATGTCAGGTCCAAAAATTGATCGTGTTAAAATAATTCTTCCCAAAAGCTAAATGTGACTCCTAATAGAGGATAATGATAATTAATATATGGATTTGAAATTATGCAACCAACCTCATCACCAGTAAAGGTTGGAGTGATAGGTATAGGAAATATGGGCTGGCATCATGCTCGAGTACTTAGTTTACTTAAAGATGCAAATCTCATTGGAGTCGCAGATCCAAATGAGGAGAGAGGCAAATTAGCTATTGAGCAATTTCAATGTGAATGGTTCAAGGATTATAAGGAACTAATTCCAAAAGTTGATGCTATCTGTATCGCTGTCCCTACACTACTTCATCAAAAAGTAGGACTAGATTGTCTCAAGGAAGGTGCTAATGTTCTCATTGAAAAACCAATTGCAGCTAACGAGTTGGAAGCAAAATCTTTAATAGAGGCTGCTAATGCAAGTAATTGTCTATTACAAGTAGGGCATATTGAAAGATTTAATCCTGCTTTTAGAGAATTAAATAAAATAGTAAATAATGAAGAAATTGTTGTTTTAGAAGCAAGGAGGCACAGTCCTCATGCAGACAGAGCAAATGATGTATCTGTAGTAATGGATTTAATGATTCATGACATTGATCTTATTTTGGAGCTTGTAAACTCAAAAATACAAAAATTAGCAGCAGTTGGAGGAAGAAATGGCGAAGGATTAATTGATTATGTTAATGCTACTTTAGTTTTTAAAAATAATGTTATTGCAAGCCTAACCGCAAGCAAAATGAGTCACAAAAAAATTAGAAGTTTAAGTGCTCACTGCCAAAATGGCCTAGTAGAAACTGATTTCTTAAATCACTCTTTACAAATCCATCGAAAGTCTCATGAATCATACACAGCAGAGCATGGAGAATTAGTTTATAGAAATGATGGTTATGTCGAAGAAGTTAGCACAACCTCTATTGAACCTCTTTATGCAGAACTGGAGCATTTTCTTAAATGCGTTCAGGGTAAAGAGATGCCTGAGGTAGATGGTGAGCAAGCCTCAAGAGCATTAAAAATTGCTGATTTTATAGAGAGTGCCGTAGAAAATTCTGGAGATGCAATTTTACTTGAAAATCCCGTCTAACAGTAAAAACTTAAACTAAAAGAATTTTATTTAAATCCAACTGCAGCTTGCCAAACAAATACTAATAAAAAGAAAAATAAAGGAATCAGTGGAAGAACATCAACAGTTGGGGCAAAGGCCTTATAAGCCTCTGGCAATTCAGCGAATGTATTAAATAGAATGAGCACCTTTTTGATAATTTAATTAATTATGATAAGACGTTACCACGTATGGTGAGCAATAGAGGATGTTTTCCAAGGAGCGAAATCATTTGTAAAACAATTATCTCTAATTGCAGTAGAAATTGCATTAGTAAATCTTATTAAGTGAGCAATATTATGCAAACTTATGAGAGTTAGGCCTAATATTTCGTCATTTCTAATTAGATGATGCAAATATGCTCGAGAATAGGATTTACAAGTTTCACATTTACAAGTTTTGTCAATCGGAGAAAAGTCATTTTTAAAACGAGCATTTCGCAAATTCAATCTTTCATCATTAAAAAATGCAGTCCCATGTCTTCCTAGTCTTGTAGGCAAAACACAGTCAAATATATCGAATCCATTAGCAACAGCTAGAGAAATTTCTTTCAAAGAGCCAATTCCCATCAAATATCTTGGTTTATTTATTGGTAAGAATTTCGGGACGTAATTAATTACATTATGTATTTCTTCGACTGCCTCGCCAACACTTACACCTCCCACTGCTATTCCAGGCAGATCAAAAGAACTTGTATATTTTGCGCTATATTCTCTCAATCTTGGATACTTTCCACCTTGAACTATACCGAATAATGCTTGATTGGATTTCTGATGAGTCTCGACACATCTTTGCAACCATAAATGAGTTCTTTGTAAAGAGTCCTCAATATCATTTTCGTTAGCTGTATGCGGAGGACAATGATCAAAAGCCATCGCAACATCTGATCCAAGATCCATTTGAATCTGTATTACTTTTTCAGGCGATAAAAAAACATGACTACCATCTCTTGGATTTTTAAATTCCACACCCTTATCTGAAATATTATTTAATTTGGCCAAACTAAAAACTTGATATCCGCCTGAATCAGTAAGAATAGGATTAGGCCAATTCATAAACTTATGTATTCCGCCAGATTCTTTAACTAGTTTTTCTCCAGGTTGTAAATGAAGATGAAAGGTATTTGAAAGAATCATTTCTGATCCTGTAGAGGTTAACTGCTTAGATGAAATTCCCTTAACCGTTGCCAAAGTACCCACAGGCATAAATTTTGGAGTGTTTACCTGACCATTTGGTGTATGAAATATACCAGTTCTTGCTGCTGTATTACTGCAATTCGATGTAATTTCAAATTCAAACACGATAATTTATAAAATTTTTTGATCCTTTTTCATTAATCTACCCTATTATTTAATATTGAATCTATTTTTATCTCATCAAAAAATATTTAATAAAAAATTTGGCAGGATCTTGGATTTTCTATACGACATTTCCAAAGATACCTTTAATTAATCCCGAATTTAAAAATATTGCACAATTTGCCCCGCCTCTAGGATTTTTGATTGGAACAATACAGAGTTATATCTTTCTTTTTTTTAGAACAAACTCTTGGTCAATTTATGCATCTACATTAATTTGTTTAGCTTCGGGATATTTAATTACTGGTGGTCTGCACGTTGATGGTTTAATGGATACTTTCGATGGTATTTTTGCGGGTAAAAAGAAACGTTTAAAAGCCATGAAAGACAGTAAAGTTGGGTCCTTTGGCGTTCAAGCTTTAGTTTTTATAACTTTAATGCAAATTGCTTGCATACTGAAAATTCAAAACCTAATAATTTTAGTTTTACCCATATGCTTATTTTGGGGAAGATTTTCAAATTTATTTTTTATAGAAAAGTTTAAGTATATGAGTTATAGGAAGAAATCTATAAGTCACAAAAAGTTTTGGAATGGATTCAAAAAAGAATCTTTGATCTCCATTATTTTTCTTTTGATTTTCGTTGCATACCAATTTGTTTCAGTTACATCCCAAGCAATATTAATTAAATTCTTAATTCTTATTTTGATTGGTATTTTTATAAGCTACTCTATCCCAAACATGCTGGGTAATAAAATTGGAGGCTTCAACGGAGATGCCTGCGGTGCAAGTGTTGTACTAGTTGAAACTGCAATGTTGTTTATGCATGCAATTCTTTTATAGGTAGTTCTAAATAGAAAATATTTTTCTTCTTGAGATTGTTTGATTTCGCTATATTATCAATCGAGTTATTTTTCAGCAATCTCAAATCTCCTCCAATTTGTTTTGCTAATTTCCTCGCCAAAAAAAGTCCCACACCAGTACCGTCCTTCTTTTTAGCGGCAGATCCTCTAAATCCTTTTTCAAAAATTTTCTCGTTTTCATTTTTGGTTATTTTTTTACCATCATCAAATATACAAAGTCCATTACTCATGATAGCGAGTCCAATTTCAGCATCTTTTTGGGCATATTTAAACGCATTTTCTAATAAATTGGCCACAATTTCAGCGATTACAGCATATTTTGCTTTTAATGGCGAAATAGTCCAATCTGGCCAAAGGGAAGGTTCAGTCCAATCTCTATTCTCTAAGTCCGCATTAGCTTTACCCCTTTCTAATATTGGCCTCAATAAACTCTGAACAGTTATTACCTTTTTATTATCTAAATTTGGTGGTAATAATAATCTTTCCTCTCCAATTTCCAGAGGAAGTTGAATAGGCGAATTTAATTGCGCAAAAGAATCCATATATTGATTAATTTGTTTTTGCTCTATTATCATCCGTTCGACTATTTCAATAGCATCATCATCTGAACCTAGTCTTTTTATTAGTAATTTTGCATATGTCCTAATAGCGGCTAATGGATTCCTTAATTGATGGAATATGACATTGACCTGATTTTTTAAATGATTGATTTCTTCATTTTTATTTTGACGTTCTAATTCGATAGAGACGCATTTAGCTAAAGATATTGAAAGTGCTTTTAATCTAGAATCAAGAGATACTGGCCAATTCCCCCCTTTCAAATCAGTTTCTACCCTAAGGACACCAAGTAGGATATCGTTTTCTTGAAGCGGGTACCATCTTCTATTAGGCGATGAAACTTTTAGTGAAGGATCATCTTCTATTGATGTAAGTAGCCTATCAATTTGTGGCCATTGACCAATTATTTCAAAAGATGCTTTAGTTCCTTGCTTAGCTGAAGCAAGATACATAACTAAATTAGTCACGCCCATTGAACAGCCAAAACTCTCTAGCTGTTTTATAATTAACTCTTCAAATTTTTTTGAAAGATTCATAATTAATGAAATTTAGAGAAATTTTTTTAAAAAAAAACTTGAAAAGGGCTTGTAAAATATGAAAAAAGTATTAAGATATATAAAGAGGTCTGACTTTAGACAGCCTTAAATATGAATATTTAATCATATTTTATGCTACATCAGGGGTTGATGGGTCCTCTATGTAAATTGAAGTGAATTTAAATCACATATATAAGATTAGTAAAAAAAAATAAAGACTAATCTCATTAATAATTTCAGGAGTACCAATCAATGTCAAAAAAAAGAAAAAGAATCAGCAGAAGAAGATTGGCTGGCCAAAGAGTAATGGCACATGTACCTATTTATCATATCGAAACTGGCAAACATAAACCAGTTACAGCAGCAAGAAGATTCATAGCTGAAAATGGTCTCTCTGCGCCTTCAGTTTTCAATGTCAGAAGAAATGAGCACACCACGGATAGATTTTTTTGGGGTGAAAAAGGGTTATTTAGCGCCCAATATGCTGAAGAAAATCATTTTCTATTTCCATCACTAAAAGTTGTAGTTGAAGGAATTGGTGAAGAAAAAATATTTGAGGGTCTAGAACTTACTGCAGATGATTGGGAAGAGATTGAAGAATATGAATATGCTTTTGTTTAAAAAATATTACTTATATTTGAACTTATAAAATTAATTAAATTTGAATCAATTTGATGAAATCCATCGAATTCTAATAATTCACAAAATTTAGAGGACTTACTCTTTACCTTTTCATAAATAGTCCTAGAAGCATCTATAGGCACAACGTCATCAAATAAACCATGACTAATAATCAATGGCGAGAATTTACTCCCCGGGGTCCAGTTGGGGTGAGGATAACCACTACAAGCAACAATTAATCCAAAATTTAACTTAAATCCCGCATCAATTGCCATTGCCGCCCCCTGAGAGAACCCCAACAAAATTGTTTTTCTTAGTGGAATCTGATCAGTATCAAATTTTTTTAATGTAATTAAAAGTTTATTTACTTCAACCTCAGCTCCATTCCAATCATGTGGGTATAATCCATACCACTGTCTTCCCTGACCGCTTGGGTGCAATCCAGGAGCCCTCAAAGAAATTACCTCAAAATCAAGATTTATTTTTTCAGTCATCTCCTCTCCAAATGTTAAAAGGTCATCTGAATCAGCTCCCCAACCATGCATCAAAATAATTCTATGAGTTGCAGTTTGAGAGCTAATCGAGACAAATTCATGATTGATAGCATATTTCATGTTTATATTCTTAAGTAAGTAATCTTTCCCATAATGTCTCCATTAGCTTTAGTAAGTGTCTCTGATAAAAAAAATATAATCCCATTTTGTAAGGAATTGGTAGAGCAATTTAATTATAAAATTCTATCAAGTGGAGGAACTGCTAAACATCTTATAGAGGCTAAAATTCCAGTTATTAAAGTTGCTGATTTTACTAATTCTCCAGAAATTCTTGGAGGAAGAGTTAAGACTTTACATCCAAAAATACACGGGGGGATACTAGCTAAAAGAAATGATGAGAGACATAAAAAAGATATAGATGCTTACAATCTTGAGTTAATTGACTTAGTAGTTGTAAATTTATATCCTTTTAAAAAAACTGTAGAGCATGGAGCTAAATGGGAAGATGCTATTGAAAATATCGATATCGGAGGGCCATCTATGATTCGTTCTGCAGCTAAAAATCATAAAGATGTTTCCATTTTAGTAGATCCTAGTCAGTATCAAAATTTTCTTGAAGAAAGTAAAAAAGGTGAATTGAAAGACTCATATAAAGCGAAATTAGCCCTTGAAGCTTTTCAACATACAGCAGACTATGACACTGCAATATCTAATTGGATAAGAAAAGAAAGAGATTTACAATCTTCAAAATATATTGAATCTTATCCACTAATCAAAACCTTAAGATATGGGGAGAATCCACATCAAAAAGCTTTTTGGTATGGTTTAAGTAATATTGGATGGAACTCAGCAGAACAATTACAAGGAAAAGAATTAAGTTATAACAATCTACTAGATCTAGAGTCGGCACTTTCAACAGTTTTAGAATTTGGCTACACAGAAAAAGATGAACTTGCAACAGAAATGTTTGCCTCTGTTATTTTAAAACACAATAATCCTTGTGGTGCTTCAATAAGTAATTCAGCTTCTAAAGCATTTTTGAATGCTTTGGAATGCGACTCTGTTAGTGCCTTTGGAGGAATAGTTGCTTTTAATTCAAATGTTGATAGTGAGACCGCAATTCATCTCAAAGATATTTTCTTGGAGTGTGTAGTCGCTCCATCTTTTGATGAGGAAGCTTTAGAAATATTAAAAGTTAAAAAGAATTTAAGAATTTTAAAGTTTTCAAAAGATCAACTTCCAAAAAAGAATCAAAATTCTACTAAAACAATAATGGGAGGATTACTAGTTCAAGATACTGACGATAGTGAAGAAAAAACTGAAAATTGGATTTCAGTAACTAATAAAAAGCCTAGTAATCAAATTAACTTAGATCTAAATTTTGCATGGAAAATTTGTAAACACGTGAAATCTAATGCCATTGTTATTGCAAAAGACCAAAAAACTATTGGTATTGGAGCTGGACAAATGAATAGAGTTGGAGCAGCAAAAATTGCATTAAAAGCAGCAGGCAAGTTATGTTCTGATGCTGTCTTGGCTAGCGATGGGTTTTTCCCATTTGCAGATACTGTAGAATTAGCAAATGAGTATGGAATAAAAGCTATTATTCAACCTGGAGGAAGTTTAAGAGACCAAGAAAGTATTGAGATGTGTAATATAAAAGGAATCTCAATGGTTTTTACACAAAAAAGGCACTTTTTACATTAAATTATGTTGATTTTGGATAATATGTAATTTTATTAGTTTTTCTAAATAAAGATAGCCTGCCTGGACCTGCACAAAGAAAGTAGAGAGAAATAGCCCCATATATGAAAGACAATTCGAAAGCATAATTATGACCTTCAACCACTGCCAGAGGAAAACCTTCCAGTCCAGTATCGAGGAGATGAAAATAAACTGCGAAAGCCATGGTTGAGAAAAGACCAAGAGAAGAAAGCCTCGCAAAAATCCCTAACGCCAATCCAACTGGGCATACCAATTGAGTAATTGCTGCTCCAAAAGTCCAAATAACAGGATCACCTGGCAAAAAAGAGAAATACTTACCAACTACAAACTCGGCAAAACCCTGCGGATCCTGAAGTTTTTCTAGGCCATGATGAATCATCAAAGCACAAAAACCTATTCTTAATACAAAAATAGATAGTTCTCCAAGGATATTTACTTCTGTTCCTGACGATGAATTGGCAACTACAACTTCAACTTTTTGGGGCGCTTTAGTTCTATTCATACTTGCAGTTTGAACCTGATTAGTTTGTGCTTTGTCTTCCATACAACATCTTTTTTTTATTATTCTAGTTAATAAAGTAGATTTTTTGGAATTATCTGACTAATAAATTAAAAAAACTAAGCAAATTTATAAATGTATAACAAATTCAGGAAGCAATATCAATTAACTTTTCAATAACATCTGCAACAACCTTATCAGGAGTGGATGCGCCTGAGGTGATTCCAACATTAATTTTTCCATTAGGTAGAAAATTATTTTTAAGTTCTAATTCTGATCCTAATGGTTTATGAAATATTGAGTTTTCTTTAACTGATATCCTCTCTGGCGTATCAATATGAAAAGATGAAATATTTTTATTAATTGCTATTTCTTGTAGGTGAGTAGTGTTAGAAGAATTGAAGCCTCCAATAACTACTAAAATATCAAGGTCTTCATCAACCAAAGAAAACATTGCATCTTGCCTTTCTTCTGTTGCATCACAAATAGTATTAAAAGCTAAAAAGTGACTATTTAAGTTTTCTGGTCCAAATTTCTTTAACATCGTCCTTTCAAAAACCTTTCCAATTTCCTCAGTCTCGCTCTTAAGCATAGTTGTCTGATTAGCAACTCCCACTCTATCTAAATCTTTATCAGGATCAAATCCATTAGAACAAGCTTTAGAAAATTTGTTCATAAACTCATTTCTATTACCTTTCCCCAGAATATATTCAGAAACATAGTTCGCTTCTTCTAGATCAAGTACAACTAAATATTTACCAGCGAATGAACTTGTAGCGAGAGTCTCTTCATGTTTAAATTTTCCGTGAATAATAGATGTGAAAACATGTTTTTTATGTTTTTCAACTGTATGCCAAACCTTAGATACCCATGGACAAGTTGTGTCAATGATATGACAACCTTTCTCATGCAAGAGTTTCATTTCTTGAACAGTGGCTCCGAAAGCAGGGAGTATAACGACATCCCCATTAGAAACTAAAGAAAAATCTTTAATTCCATTTTTAGATGAAATGAATTTTACATTCATTTTTCTTAAATGATCATTAACCGAGGGATTATGAATTATTTCGTTTGTTATCCAAATATTCTCATTTGGGTAATGTCTTCTAGTTTCATAAGCCATTGCAACAGCTCGCTCAACTCCCCAACAGAAACCGAATGCTTGGGCCAACTTTATATTTAGTCTGCCTTTAGTGTATGTAAAATTATTATCTCTAATAGAACTTATCAAGTCACTTTGGTAAGCTTCTTCTAAAGCTTGAGCTCTTTTTGTTGGAGAATCGAAACCCCTTCTGTTGTATCTATCAGAATGATGAAGGGATCGTCTAAAAGCTTGAGTATCCATTTACCCATATTACAACGTTTTAAATAATTTTTCGCAAAAAAAAGAAACCTGACATAAGTCAGGTTTCTTAAATTAATTTTTAGTTAGATTATTTAGCAGATGCAAAGTCTGGATATGCTTCCATTCCATGCTCTCCTATATCTAAGCCTTGAGTCTCTTCCTCTTCAGATACTCGGATTCCACCGAATAATCCTCCAATTACAGACCAAGCAATCCAGCAAGTAACTAGTGTCCAAATAGCATATGCTGCGGCACCAAGAGCTTGAACTAGAAGAAGGGTAATACCTCCGCCATTGAACAATCCCATACCTGCTCCATCACCTTGTACAGCTGTACCCCAAAGACCGATAACAATAGTACCCCATACACCACAAACTCCGTGAACGGAGAATGCGCCTACAGGATCATCGATCTCAGCGGCATCAAGTGCTGCAACTGAAAATACAACGATTATTCCGCCCACTAGTCCTGCGAACCAGGCTCCAGCAAGAGTCATATCACCACAACCAGCAGTGATACTAACTAAACCAGCAAGGATTCCGTTAATTATCATTGTAAGATCAGGCTTACCAGAAGTTAATGTTGAAACAATAGTTGCACCAATAGCACCAGCTGCTGCTGCCAAAGTAGTTGTTACAGCAACATATGGAACCCATTGATCCATAGCAAGTTGAGAACCGGGGTTGAATCCATACCAACCTATCCATAGAACTAATGCACCTAGAGTAGCTATAGCCATATTATGTCCTGGCATAGCCTGTGGTTTCCCATCAGAGTATTTGCCAATTCTTGGTCCAAGAAGCATAGCTCCTACAAGACCCGCCCATGCTCCAACTGAGTGAACAATTGAAGAACCAGCAAAGTCTACAAAACCTAAAGAATCAAGCCAACCACCATTCCATTTCCAGCTACCAGCAATTGGATATATAAATGCAGTTAATACGACAGCAAAAACAACAAATTCTCCAAATTTAACTCTTTCAGCAACAAGACCGGATACGATAGTTGCCGCAGTTCCTGCAAATGCAGACTGGAACAAGAAATCAACTGTTGGGACTAATCCAGCATCAGTTACCATATCTGCAGTAACTGTTGGATCAAAAAATAAGCCTCCAAAATAAAGCCATCCGTCAGCAACACTACCTCCGTACATTAATGAATAGCCGATAAACCAATAAGAGGTTACAGCTAGAGCAAATACGAATAGGTTTTTAGCAAGTATGTTTACTGCGTTCTTAGAACGACACATACCTGCCTCAACCATAGCGAAACCAGCGTTCATAAAGATCACTAAAATAGTAGCGATCAAAAGCCATAAATTGTTAGCAAGAAAAGCTGCATTCAACTCAGGTAAATCAGCTGCGTGAGCTGAAAGATTAAAAATACCTAAACCAAACAAAGCTAAAGGAACAGTCGCAAGCCACAACATTGAGCGGTTTGAACTAAATCCTCGAATACTCCTCAAAAGGAGCATAGGTCCATTGACAAGACTTGCATCTTGTAATCTGGACCTAGAGCGCCTTTGAGGCGTTTGCAAAGCAGTGGTCATAAAAAAAAATTAGATCTGCAAAAAAACAGTTTGTGCTGTTTCCTTTCATATTCAATTTTGCTCAAAAAACTTATTAGTGTCTAGTAGTCGTTGTTACCAATTTTATAGTTGCGCCTTAAAACTATATCTGTTAAATTTAAAAATTTTTTTTTAAAGAATTTCAAACCATCAAGATTTTATTTATTTCAAAGGTTTAATTCCTTTCCATGATACGTGGTCTTTATGAAATTCAAAGGAACATGGGATAGTTATCATTCCTGCACTTTGAGATTCTCTAAAAAGACTGCCATATAAGGGATCTGCTTCATCTCCAGGAGCAAAGAAACAAGCGTCTTTTCTCGTTATACAAAGTAATAAAACACTTTTACTTTCAGGAATTAATTTCTTTAATTCCATGAGATGTTTTTGGCCTCTTTTCGTGACTGTATCTGGGAATAGAGCTACATTTTCTTTCATCCAAGTCGTATTTTTAACCTCTATGTAAATGTTACGTTTATCAGGATTTGAAGATTTTGGGATTAAAAAGAAGTCAATTCTGCTTTTTTTATCTTTTCCATAAGGAACTTCAGATTTAATTGTCTCTATTTCACCTATTATTTCTGTTAGCAAATTTTTCTCAATAACCTTTTTGATTAACTTGTTTGCAAATAGAGTATTTATACCCACCCAAACCTCCTCATTTTTTCCATCAAAAACACATATCTGTTCCCAAGTAAAAGGTAATTTTCTTTTTGGAGAAGGGGAAACACTTATTCTTACTTTTGCTCCCTCACTCAAAAGTCCCCTCATTGGGCCAGTGTTAGCACAATGAGCAGTTACTACCTCTCCACTCTCTAATTCGATATCTGCAAGAAACCTTTTATACCTTTTAATTAAAACCCCTTCAATTAATGGATCAAAATCAATTATCCGATCATTCATAAATATGTCGTTAGTTAGAAATCAAATATAATTGAAACTTAAACTTATTGAAAAATTTAGACGAATCCACATGCATTCATCTTTAAAAAATAATGTTTTTTCAATTTCTTTTGGTACTAGTCTAAGTAAATTAGCTGGATGTATAAGACAAATATTTATAGCTGCTGCATTTGGGGTCGGTGTAACCTACGACGCATTTAACTATGCATATATAATTCCTGGTTTTTTGATAATAATCATTGGGGGTATTAATGGTCCATTGCATAACGCAGTCGTTGCAGTTTTAACTCCGCTTAACAAAAAAAATGGAGGTATTGTTTTAACTCAAGTAAGCATAAAAATTTCAATATTATTATTAATTTTAGCCATATTGATTTACTCGAATTCCAGTTTATTAATTAATTTATTAGCCCCGAATTTAAGTTACGAAGCAAAATCTATTGCCACTTATCAATTACAAATACTTACACCTTGCATCCCTTTATCCGGCTTCATAGGTTTAAGCTTTGGCGCCTTAAATTCCCAAAGAAAATTCTTTTTATCCAGTATAAGTCCAGCGATAACAAGCTTGACTATTATTTTTTTTATTTTATTAAGTTGGATTTTCAACCAAGAAAATACATCTTCCAATTTCTTTACTTACACGGGATTACTGGCATTTGCAACTTTGACAGGAACTTTAATTCAGTTTGTTGTTCAAATTTGGGAAATAAATAAAATTGGGCTCTTGAGATTAGAGTCAACCTTCAATTTATTTACAGATGAAGAGAGGAGGATTTTCAAGCTAATTATCCCAGCATCTATCTCATCAGGTTTAAGTCAAATTAATGTTTTTATTGATATGTTTTTCGCTTCAAGTTTTCAAGGCGCAGCATCTGGACTAGCATACGGAAACTTTCTTATACAAGCCCCCTTAGGCATATTATCTAACTCCTTGATTCTGCCATTACTTCCAAAATTCTCTAAATTAAGAAGTGAAAAAGACGAAAGAGGATTCCAAAAAAAATTGATATCCGGGGTAGAGTACTGTTTCTTGACAGCTATTTTTTTAACCGGATTTTTCATAACATTCAATAATCAAATCGTACAATTAGTTTTTCAAAGAGGATCTTTTGATTATTCAGCAACTTTAAAAGTAAAGAATATATTAATTGCTTATGCAGTTGGAATACCATTTTATCTTTATAGAGATTTATTAATAAGAACTTACTATTCAATAGAAAAAACAAACTTCCCTTTTAGGTCTTCATTTGCAGGGATAGTATTTAATATTTTTTTTGATTGGTTTTTAATTGGTGCCCCAATTAAGAATTTTGGGAATCTTTCTCCTTATAATTTTGGAGTTGTGGGAATAATTTTATCTTCAGTAATAGTCAACTTTATAGTTTGTATGTTGCTTTCTTCCAATCTGCCAAATGAAGGGATCTATTTGCCTAACTTGGAATTATTGAGGAAAATTAGCCTCATGTCATTAGCAGCATTTATAGACAGCAAACTTTGTTTTACTATTCTCCAAACTACGAATAACTTCAATTCAAACCTCGCGGAATTTTTATTATTAATATTTGGAACTCTAACTTTTTTTGTAATTTATTTTTTACTTACAAAATGCTTGAAAGTAAATAAATTTAAAGTTTCAAAAAAAGAGATTTAGTTTTTAAAAAAACTTTCCAAAATCTCCTCTAATTCTAGAATTTGTGAGTTCGTGATTAAATTAATCAGTGGAATACTACTAACACCATCCCCTACTTTTACAGTTATTGCTTTCAAACTTAATTTTGCAGCCTCCAATGGACCTTGATCTTTATTGCTGATACATTCAATAGCAAGGTGCCTAGCTAGTCCAGCGTCTCCAAGATACAAATTCCACTTTTCTATTTTTATAAAAACCTTTTCGGAAATAATATTTTCTAGATCACTTATACGTATCTGAGAATCCATAAATATAAATTAATTTAATTTGATTGTTTTGAAGTATCTTTAGGTTTTTTTATAATTACGAAAAGTAAATGGGAGGCCAAAAGAACTGACCAGACAATTGCAAAATTATTAAAATAACCGATTTCATATTTAATCTCTTTTAAAAGCCACGTGCCACTTACAATCGCAGTAAATATCATGCAGTGAATAACAAAATTTACTATTCGAGAAAAATGTTTATAGATAGGATCTTCTAAATCACCATTTCCGTACCACTTTATAGGCATATTAATAATAAGATTGTTAATAATAGATATTTTACCCGAAATCTAGTTGACTAAGAGACCCTGAAACAGAGATATTACATAATTATGCGCCTGTAGCTCAGTGGATTAGAGCACCTGACTACGGATCAGGGTGTCGGGAGTTCGAATCTCTCCAGGCGCGTTTAAAATTCTGAAATATTCTTTTTATATTTTTCTAAAAAATATCGTCTATATTATGAGTATTACTTTTCAAATTAAATGAATATCCTTCAAAATCTTAAAGAAAGTGATCCAGTAATATCAAATTTTATTAACTCTGAAAAAAACAGGCAGGAAACTCATCTTGAGTTAATCGCAAGCGAAAATTTCGCATCAATTGCCGTTATGCAGGCTCAAGGTTCCGTCCTTACAAATAAATACGCAGAGGGATTACCTCAAAAAAGATATTACGGGGGATGTGAATTTGTTGATGAAATCGAAGAATTAGCTATTCAGAGAGCGAAAAAATTATTTAATGCAAATTGGGCTAATGTTCAACCCCATAGTGGAGCACAAGCAAATGCTGCTGTTTTCCTAAGTCTACTTAAACCTGGCGACACAATCATGGGGATGGATTTATCTCATGGTGGACACCTAACTCATGGGTCTCCAGTAAACATGAGTGGTAAATGGTTCAATGCAGTTCATTATGGTGTAAATAAAGAAACTAGTGAATTAAATTTTGATGAAATAAGAGAGATAGCACTTGAAACAAAACCAAAATTAATCATATGTGGATATTCTGCTTATCCAAGAACAATCAATTTTGAGTCATTTAGAAATATTGCAGATGAAGTTGGTGCATTCTTAATGGCTGATATTGCACACATCGCCGGTCTTGTAGCAAGTAAACTTCACCCAAATCCAATACCTTATTGTGATGTAGTAACTACAACTACTCATAAAACATTAAGAGGGCCTAGAGGAGGACTTATCTTGTGTAAAGATGCAGAATTTGGGAAGAAATTTGATAAATCTGTTTTCCCTGGAACTCAAGGTGGGCCCCTCGAACATATAATTGCTGCCAAAGCAGTTGCATTTGGAGAAGCCTTGCAGTCAGATTTCGTTAATTATTCCCAACAAGTAATAAAAAATGCAAAAGTTCTAGCTTCAACTTTAATAAATAGAGGTATCAATATCGTGAGTGGAGGCACTGATAACCATATTGTTTTACTCGATTTAAGAAGTATCAATATGACTGGTAAGATTGCTGACTTGCTTGTAAGTGAAGTTAATATCACTGCAAATAAAAATACTGTTCCATTTGACCCTGAATCACCTTTTGTAACCAGCGGACTAAGGTTAGGAACTGCTGCTTTAACTACCAGAGGCTTTAATGAGAATGCTTTTGCTGAAGTTGGCGAAATTATTGCTGATAGATTACTTAACCCAGACGATTCACTGATTGAAAGTCAATGTAAAGAAAGAGTATTAGCCTTATGTAATCGATTTCCTCTTTATGAAGGCAAACTTGAAGCATCAATTAAATGAGTCCTAACTCCAAGGGAGTTGAAATTCTTTCTATAGGAACAGAGCTACTCTTAGGAAATATTCTCAATACAAATGCTCAATGGATTTCTGAACAGTTATCTCAATTAGGCTTAAATCACTTTAGGCAATCAACTGTCGGTGATAATTGTGATCGAATAGTAAAAGTAATTCAAGAAATATCGAAAAGAAGTAATCTTCTAATTACAACTGGTGGCTTGGGACCCACCCCAGATGACTTAACTACTGAAGCAATAGCCAAATCCTTTAATGTATCTCTTTTTGAAAGAGCGCTCTTATGGGATGAAATTAAACGAAAACTTTCAAACTCAAAACTCCAGGACGATTCCTCTAGCTTAAGGAAACAATGTTTCTTCCCAGAAAATGCTCAAATTATTAATAACCCTAGGGGCACTGCCCCTGGAATGATTTGGGAACCAGTAAAAGGGTTTACTATCCTTACTTTCCCAGGAGTACCCAGTGAAATGAAAACTATGTGGGAAGAGACGGCGTATGATTTCATTAAAACCAAATTTTCAGATAATTATTCCTTTTTTTCCAATACTCTTAAATTTGCGGGCATTGGAGAATCCAGCGTTGCTGAAAAAATTAATGATCTATTGAATCTTAAAAACCCGACCGTTGCTCCATATGCAAACTTAGGTGAGGTTAAACTCAGAATCACCGCGCGAGCAAAGAACGACCTAGAAGCAAAAAATATAATTAAGCCTGTCAAAGAAAAAGTAAGAAAAGAGTTTTCGAAATTTATTTTTGGAGAGGATAACGATACTCTTCCTAGCGTTTTAATAAAAGAATTAACCAAAAGGAAACAAACTATTGTTTTTGCCGAATCCTGCACCGGAGGCCTTCTATCTTCATCACTAACCTCAATATCAGGCTCATCTCAAGTTTTTCAAGGTAGTATTGTTTCCTATAGTAATGAGCTAAAAAATTCATTACTACATATTTCAGAAGAAAAGCTTCTAAAACATGGAGCTGTTTCTGAAGAAGTTTGTGAGGCTATGGCAATTAATGTAAAAGATATATTGGGAGCAGATTGGGCAATAGCAATTAGTGGAATAGCTGGTCCTAACGGAGGTAGTCAAGATAAACCGGTTGGACTTGTCTATATCTCAATTTCAGGACCGAATAATCATATAACTAATATAAAAAAACTATTTAACTCAACACAAAATCGAATAGAAATTCAAAGACTAAGTGTAAATGTGTGTTTAAACAGCCTCCGATTAATCCTATTATCGAATAGTAAGTAACTATTTTTACAAATTGAGTCAAGATACCCTATTTGATAAAGTTTGGGATTTACATAAAGTTTCAAGTCTTCCTGGAGGCTCTGATCAAATATTTATTGGTCTTCATCTTATCCATGAAGTGACGAGTCCTCAAGCATTTGGTGCTTTAAAGGACAAAAAATTAAAAGTAAAATTCCCTGATAGAACTGTCGCTACTGTTGATCATATTGTGCCAACAGATAATCAGAGCAGGCCTTTCAAAGATAATCTCGCTGAACAGATGATTGAAACACTTGAGAAGAATTGCTTAGAACATAAAATAAGATTTTTTAATATTGGTAGTGGTAATCAAGGAATAGTTCATGTAGTAGCACCGGAATTAGGCCTTACTCAGCCAGGAATGACAATCGCTTGCGGAGATTCTCATACTTCAACTCATGGAGCTTTTGGATCAATTGCTTTTGGGATAGGTACAAGTCAAGTAAGAGATGTTCTTGCTACTCAAACCTTAGCTATGAACAAATTGAAAGTAAGGCAGATTTGGTGTGACAATAAATTATCTAAGGGTGTTTATGCTAAGGATTTAGTCCTTCATATCATTAATAAACTTGGTGTAAAGGCAGGAGTAGGTTTCGCATATGAATTCGCAGGGCCTGCTATAGATGAATTATCAATGGAAGAAAGGATGACGATATGCAATATGTCTATTGAAGGAGGAGCAAGATGCGGCTACATTAACCCTGATGAAAAGACCTTTAGTTACATTAAAAATAAATTATGTGCTCCAAAAAGTGAGTATTGGGATAAAGCGCTCAGATGGTGGAAATCGTTAAAAAGCGATGAAAATTCAATTTATGATGATGTAATAAAATTAGATGCTTATAAAGTAGAACCAACCGTAACCTGGGGGATTACTCCCGGCCAAAGTATAAGCATTAATCAACAAATCCCTCTTTTAGATGACTTATCTCCAAATGATAAATTAGTTGCTAAAGAGGCTTATGAATATATGAGTTTCAAGCCAGGACAATTAATAAAAGATACTCCAGTAGACGTTTGTTTCATAGGTAGTTGCACAAATGGAAGAATCAGTGACTTAAGAGTTGCAGCCAAAGTATTAAAAGGCAAAAAAGTGTCCAAGAATGTCAAAGCATTTGCCGTTCCAGGTTCAGAAAAAGTGGCAACTGAAGCAAAACAAGAAGGTATTGATCAGATTTTTAAGGATTCTGGATTTCAATGGAGAGAGCCTGGCTGCTCAATGTGTTTAGCAATGAATTCAGATAAGCTAATAGGTAATCAAGTTAGTGCTAGTTCTAGTAATAGAAATTTCAAGGGTAGGCAAGGATCTCCCAGTGGAAGAACGCTGCTCATGAGTCCAGCAATGGTAGCTGCTGCTGCAATTAATGGGAAAGTCAGTGACGTTAGAGAATTTATCAACTGATGAAACCAGAGTTTACCCCACCAATTGGAAAAATTTCAAATATTAATGGGCAATGTATCTCTTTGGTTGGTAACGACATTGATACAGATCGGATAATTCCAGCGCGTTTTTTGAAGTGTGTTAATTTTGATTCGTTGCGTGAATCTGTTTTTGAGGACGATAGAAAAACTTTAAAAGGAAAGCATCCTTTTGATCTAGAGGAAAACAAAAATGCCTCAATACTAATTGTTAATAGCAATTTTGGATGTGGTTCCAGCAGAGAACATGCCCCCCAAGCGCTTATGAGATGGGGCATAAACGCAATCATAGGAGAGAGTTTCGCCGACATTTTTTATAGTAACTGTATTGCGATAGGAATTCCATGTTTTACGCTACCTAAAAAATGCATTGAAGAAATACAAAACTATTGCGATAATAAATTTTTATCTTTAGAGATTGATCTGAAAAACTCCTCAGCAAAATCAAAAGATTTAAATTTCAATCTTGAAATTAAGGAAAGCTCCAGAAAAATGTTTTTATCAGGAGAATGGGATGCCACTTCAACACTACTTGATAATAAAAGTTTAATAGAAAATAAATTTAAACAATTACCCTATATAAAATTTAATACTAATTTTTCATAGCTATTAAAATTTATATACTAATAAATACCTCCTACTTAATTATGAGGCTGATTTTGATGGTTAAAGGAAATTAATGAAATGAATAGAGAAAATATAAATTTTTTAGAAATTCCAGAAAACAATCTTAAAGTTTAATTAAGAGATTAATCTTGGGGACTTTCTAGGTCTTTTCTGTTTGGTGTCCTTGTTGGGTCACTTGCTAAAAATCCAAAAAGAAATATTCCAACGAAGAAAAAGACAATAGTGTAAACAGAAATTTTTAAGGCGAGCATGGAATTACTAGTGCTGACAGATTTATATCTTATTAAATTTATAATTAAAGTATGGTTAATTGTTTACTTTTTGTATTTTTGGAAAATTTTGAAATACTTTAAAGGATATTAATCGTCATGGTCATCCCAAGGATCAGTAAGCTTAGCGGCTTTAGGTCCAAATGCAGTCCAAAGACCAAAACCGGTTAATGCTAGAAGTAATGCCAGAATTGTTACTGCTATAGAAACTGCAGGATCTGGGGCAGATGATAAAGTTTGCATCAATTTTGCTAAGTTTGTAAACAATTTATGTATAAGTTCTTATACAATAGCGAAATAATATTCGATTTTGTGAATTCAAATGGGTCAAAAAACAGCCTTAGGCAGTCTTCTAAAAGCAATTGGCAATTCAGGTCAAGGTAAAGTTGTACCTGGTTGGGGGGCAGTTCCTGTGATGACTATCATAGGCCTTCTACTACTCGTTTTTTTAGTTATTCTTCTACAAATTTATAATCAATCCTTACTACTGCAGGGTTTTTCAGTAGATTGGAACGGAAACTAAATTTCAGAAATTTTCTCAAAAAGTTATTTGGTTTATTTGTAAATTGCTAAATAATTTTTTTTAAAATTTGTTTTTTTCTTAATTAGATATAATTTATATATATTCATTATTCTCAATAAAAATGAGATTTTGAAATAAACCATGAAAGAAATATTTTTAATTGGTCTAGGGAACCCCGGCAAAAAATACCTAAACAATCGACATAATATTGGTTTCTTACTGCTTGAAAATTTTTCGAAAAAATATAATTCAAATTTTTTTTTAAAAGATAAGCTTAAAAGTTCCTGCTCAGAATTTCAAATCAATGATTCTAATTTCAGGTTATTTTTACCAAATACGTTTATGAACAACAGTGGAGATGCTGTCCGAGCAATAGTTGATTGGTACAAAATAAATTTAGATCAGATTTTCATAATAGTCGATGATAAAGATCTTCCCCTTGGAAAAATAAGATTTAGAAGAAAGGGAAGCTCAGGTGGACATAACGGGCTAAAAAGCATCATTGAACAATTACAGACACAAAACTTTAAGAGAATAAGAATTGGTATTGGGTCACCTCCTCTTATAAAAGGAAAAAATAATTTCAATACTATTTCACATGTATTAGGAAATATTTCTCTAGAAGAAAAATCAATATTGGATAAAGTGTATAAGAGAGTAATAGAATCACTCGAACAAATAAATACTAAAAAAGAAGAATTTATAATTAATGAATTAAATTCTTTTGACAAAGACCAGCCTTAAGAAATGCGTTCAAAACCTGAAACGATTGCCAATGTAAGTGTTAAGGAATATTGCTTCTCAAAAAAGCAAATTCAGGGGGTTGTGGAGGCTAGTCAATTTAGATGGACGTTTACATGGTCCTTTAATAAAGGTCTATTAAAGGTAAATCCACCTCTAGGAAGAGCATTAATTGAGGATGCCCTATTGAGATTCTTATTGAAAAAAGATTATGAACTAGAAATAGGGAACGAATACAAGTTCACTATTTCAGCCAAGTTTTAAAATCTATATTTTGATTCAAAGTAAACTTCGTTTTGCAATAATCTTCTAAAATTATCAACGCTGATATCGCGTCAAGATTTTTATTAAGCAGAAAAACCTCTCTCGGCATTAAAAACTTCAGACCACTAATTGGGAAAATTTCGAAATATCTTGCTTTAGCTCTGTAGGTAGTATTTTTTTCCTCAAAAGTTATTATTTCTTTTTTAAAAAAATATAGTTTTTCTCTAATTTCTCTACTTGTAGTACCATTGCCAATAATAATTTGTGATATGTCCTCTACAGCAATTAAATTTCTTACATAATTTTCAAGTCTTTCACTTTTAAGAATAATCGCTTTATAAACTTTTTTTTCACTTACCTCAGCTAATACTAAGCCGCATTTACTTTTTCCGGGATCAATAGTTATAACTCTAGGCATTTAAGATGCAATCTTTAAAATATTTATTTCAACGACTATAGGTTCTATAGTTTTACTATCTCTTAAAGATACTACTTCTAACTTTAAATTGATATTTTGATTTTCTTGAAGAAAGTCTCTAATTTTTTTTACAAAATTTCCATTTGTTTTAATTTCACTAACTTGTGAACCTTTTGATTTAATTATATCCCTTGTTTCTCTAAGCAATGATTTAATTTTTAAATTTATTGATTTAAGATTTAAATCATTTTTCCCCAGAATTGAACTTGTAATAACATCCCCTTTTTTTACTATAGATTTATTCTCTAATAGATCAGGAGATACAAAAACATAATTATCACCTTTTAAAACATTTGTTGCTGATTTGATTAGTAAAATCCAGTTACCCCCGCCATCAGCTATATTCTGAATTTTTGTAATATCACTAGGTCTCCACAAAAGAATATTTTTTGCTTCTTTATTAATTGGAATAACAATTTTCCTAACAAATTTATCAGCTTCATTATATATATTTGTAAGGTCTAGTTTTACATTTGAGCTAGATTTGATTTCAGCTATAAATAAAGTTTGTCCTCTTTTAATAACAACATTTCCTCTCCTAAATTCTTTAATATTATTTTTTAATTGATTTAACTCCTTTTCTTTTTGAATAATTTTTCCTTCAAGTTCCTTTTGTTCTTCCTGTAAAGGGATTAAAGCCTTTTTACTTTCATCTAAAGTTTTTTGCAAAAAAGGTATATCAACAAAAAGCCTTTGTCTGAATTCTTCACTTACTAAGATCAATAAACCTATCGATATTGAACTAATAAATCCACCAGTAATGATGGTGATTATAGTTGCTGTTCTTTTCGGTCTTAATTTTAAGATACTAAATCTTGCTTTACCAATCTTTGTTCCAAGAATATCCCCAAATGGTGCAATCAATCCCCCAAGTAATATTAAAAAAACAATTAAAATCCAAGCCACACTTTTGCATATACTCAGTACATCATAATTTATGATGAATCAATTAAATCTTTTTGCAAGAGCAATTGGATCGAACACTGTGATCTTTTTTCTTTCAATATTAAGAAGCCCTGAATCCTTTAAATCTCCCAATAATCTTGTAATGGTTACTCTTGTAGAACCAATAGCTTCAGCAATTGCCTGATGTGACAGCCTTAAATCTATCGTAATACCTTTTTCCCCTGCAACTCCAAAGTCTCTACAAAGGACCATTAAAAAACTTACTAAACGAGAAGACATATCTCTATGTGTAAGAGTTTCTATCATTGTTTCAGTTTGCAAGATCCTACTTGAAAGCCCCTGTAAAAGTAACAGTCCCACTGATGCATCTTCCTCTATGGCTCTTAAAACAGAATTGGCTGGTGCTGTTATCATTTCAACTCTTGTGAATGCTATGGCATGGTAAAAACGATCTGATCTATGGCCTGTTAGAAGAGATAAAACACCAAATAGACTATTCTCTCTTAAAAGAGCAACAGTTATTTCTTCACCTGACTCATAAACTCTTGAAAGTCTTACTGCTCCTCTCCTTATAAGATAAACCCTTTCAGCAGGATCTCCAGGGAAGAATATTGTTTTAGACCTCTCAACCATTTCTGTACTTGCACCATCAAGACCTTTAATAACTTCCATTAAAGTTCTGTTGATTGGAAAACGTTCTCCAACAGAGTTGATTTTACTTTGTCCGGCATGTTGCGAACTAAAGCTGTTGAATCCTCGTGAAGCAGGTATCATAAATATCTTGACTATTAAAAAATTTAAGAAGACACCCTAAAATATCTTGTATCAACAGTAACAATTTTCAATTCTTATCAGTGTTTTAACAAGCTTTTTTCAATCAGTTTCAAATTGTTTAACCCTTTTTTAAGTAAAATTACACTATATGCAGCGTCATTAGATTCTAATTATACTGCATTTAGAAAGAATCCAAATAATGGTACTTAGTTCATCTAATACTTATTCCAAAGGTAATCTTGATGTTGTAAAAACAAATACTGCTAAAAAAATTAATGTAAAAAAATTTTCACAAAACGGACAAATTCAAATCTATCAATCTTCATATAGAGGTAGCTACACATCTATCATTAGAGACTCTTTAAGAAATGCTGCTCTTGGCAGGAAAGTGCTATTAATACAATTTATGAAAGGAGGGGTCATGCAGGGAGTTGATCATGCAGTAAAGCTGTGCGGTAATCTAACCTGGGTAAGATCATCACATTCCTTCGATCAATATAATTCTGAAGCAATTGAAAATAATAAAAATTTAAAAAAATCTATTCATGAATCTACTATTGAATTATGGAACTTTTGTAAAAGAGAATTACAGTCTGGAGAGAATGACCAAATCATACTTGATGAAATTTTTTTAGCTATTGACATGAAAATTATCAATAAAGATGATTTGATTTCAACACTTGAAAACCGATTTATATCAGGAGATGTAATCCTTACTGGTACAGATATACCTAAAGATTTATTATTAATGGCTAACCAAATTACTGAACTTCGCTCATAAAAAAATGCTAAAAAATGATCTCTGGATAAATCAAAAAGCTTCGGAAGGTATGATAAAACCCTTTCAATCAAATTTGGTGAGGCATCTTGAGCCTGATAATAAACAAAAGCCAGTTTTGAGTTACGGATGTTCATCTTATGGCTATGATTTAAGACTTTCATCAAAAGAATTCCTAATTTTTAGACATATCCCTGGGACTGTGATGAACCCCAAAAAGTTTAATCCTAATAATTTAGAAAAAACTGTTCTTCACCATGATAATGATGGAGACTTTTTTATTCTTCCTGCCCACTCCTATGGTTTGGGAGTTGCTTTAGAAAAGATGAAAGTGCCTGAAAATATAACTGTAATCTGTATAGGGAAAAGTACTTACGCTCGACTTGGAATTATTGTTAACACAACGCCTGCAGAGGCAGGGTGGGAAGGGCATCTAACTTTAGAGTTTAGTAATAGTTCGGGTGCAGATTGCAGAATATATGCTGAAGAGGGTATTTGCCAACTACTCTTTTTTGAAGGTGATCCATGCTCTACAACCTATGAAGATAGAAGAGGTAAATATCAAAACCAACCAGAAAAAGTAACTCTTGCAAAGATCTAAAATGAGTAAAGTTGAACTAATTTCGCTAACTCCTGACGCAGAAAAAACAATGGCTTACATTGCAAGAGTTAGTAATCCAAAAAATCAGGAAAATGAAGACTATTCGAAATTATTGAGTTATTGCATTAAAAATGAACATTGGAGTGTTTTTGAACAGTCATTTATGACCTTGCAAATAGAAACTAACAGAGGAATCGCTGCTCAAATTTTAAGACATAGATCATTTACTTTTCAGGAATTTTCACAGAGATATGCAGATAGTTCTCAATTGGGTAATATCCCCTTACCAGAGTTAAGGCGTCAAGATTTTAAAAACAGGCAAAATTCAATTCATGATCTGCCTGATGAGTTAAAAAAAAGATTTAATGAAAAAATTGGTTTACATTTTCAGGCTGCTTCAAAATTATATGAAGATTTACTTGCTGAAGGTGTAGCCAAAGAATGTGCGAGATTTGTTTTACCATTAGCGACTCCAACAAGAATCTATATGTCTGGATCATGCAGGTCCTGGATCCATTACATTCATTTAAGATCAGCTCACGGCACCCAAAAAGAGCACAAGTCTATAGCCGAAAATTGCAAGTCTATTTTTAAAAAAAGTTTTCCTATCGTATCAAAATCTTTAGAGTGGTAAAAATTATCCATGACTACGAGGATTAACCACATTATTTTTATTTTCTTGAATTTTTGAAAATTCAGCATTAACTATTTCCTCATAAGGTTTCTCATCTTTCTCTAAATTATTAATAGATTTTCTTATTTTCATTTCATCCTGTTTACCAATAAAAGTAGATATTAGATTACCCTTTTTATCAAAAAGATTAACTTGAGGAATCCCGTTGACAGCAAACTTTTGGATGTAATTTGCCCATTTTTGATTATCAACATTTAAAAAAACAAAATTAATATCTTTTTCATATTCATCTTTAAAAGCAGAAACTTGAGGAGCCATTTCTTTGCAGACTTCACACCACTCAGCATAAAATTCCAAAAATGTAGGCTTATTATTTGTAAAAGCTATTTCAGGGTCAACAGATAATTCTCCAAAACTTTTTAGAAGATAAGTTGATTTAAAAAATAGATTTTTAAAAAAAAGCATTGAAAAAATAACAATAGATATGATCAAAACAAGCATTATTTTTAAATTTGTCTTTAAAATTGGCTCTCGACTTTCAGATTGCACTATTAAGGTATTACTAACTAAATGTATCTTAAATAAGTTAAACAAATAAAGAGAATTAAAAATTATAAGGTTTTAATCAAATGATAAAATAAGCAATGAATAGTTATCAAAAATTTCTCTGATTCCCGAAATCTAATTATGCAATCAATCTTTGGAACTGATGGGATAAGAGGAAGATTTAATGAAGAGATAACTTATTCTCTAGCCTACAAAGTAGGTTATGCTCTCGGTTCTACTTTGGACAAGAAAAATCCAATATTAATTGGAAGAGATACAAGAATTAGTGGAGATATTCTGCTTCAGGCCCTAACACAAGGTATAAATGAAAGTGGCAAAAAATTTATAAATCTTGGAATCTGCCCAACTCCAGCTATACCTTTTTTAATCAAACAAGAGAACTTTGGCAGTGGTGTCATGATATCTGCAAGTCATAATCCGCCAGAATATAATGGGATTAAAATTTTTGATTATAATGGTCAAAAAATCACTGAAAGTTTTGAGAGTAAAATTCAAAAAATAATTGAAGAGTCAAAACAAAATATATCAATCCCCACAAAAGTAGTTTCCCTAAAAACAAGTAAAGATCTTATGGATAGTTATATTAAAAGCCTAATCCAAACAATGGGTGGAGAAAGTTTAAGCGGGTTGAGAATAATATTAGACACATGCTATGGATCAGCGACAACTTGCGCAAAAAAAATTTTTCAGTCTCTTGGTGCTGATGTAAAAGTTATCAATAACTCTAAAAATGGTTTGAAAATTAATTTGAATTGCGGTTCTACTAACCTCGAACCATTAAAAAAAGCATTAAAAGAGAGTCCTGCAGATATGGGATTCAGTTTCGATGGAGATGCCGATAGAGTAATTGGAATCGATTCAGAAGGCAATGTGCTAGATGGAGATCATATTCTTTTTCTCTGGGGTAGAGAACTCATGGAACAAAAAATTCTCACCAATAATTTACTTGTATCAACGCAAATGGCAAACTTAGCTTTTGAAAAGTCATGGAAGAAAATTGGAGGAATTTTCCATAGAACTGATGTAGGAGATAAATATGTTCATGACGCAATTAAGAAAAAAAGAGCTGTTTTAGGAGGTGAGCAGTCAGGTCATATACTTTCAAAAATTAATAACTTTTCTGGTGATGGGATATTGACTGCACTTCAAATTTCTAAATATTGTAAAAAGAAAAATATTAATTTAAATGATTGGCTTAAAAGTAGTTTCGAACCTTTTCCTCAAAAACTAACTAATATTAAATTAGATTTTAATATTAATAAATTAAATCAAAAAAACAAAATCTTAATTGATGAATCTATAAAAAATTTTCAGGCAATATATTCTGATAATTGTAGAGTTTATATAAGGCCAAGCGGCACAGAACCTGTAATCAGAGTTCTAGTTGAGGCCAAAAATCATAAGGAAGTTCATTCTTTATCAAGCGAAATAACAAACAAACTCTTTTTAGAAATTGATAAAATAACAAATCAACTATAAATTAAATTTTTATATAAATTTTTTCATAAATATCAAGTTGGTTAACAATCACATACTTTTCCCTATTAGTTTTAACTTTAATGGGATTAAAACTTTCAGAACAATTAAAATCTTTTTTATTTATTGTTTTAAAATGAAAATTACTTGATATAGTGCAATCCATATAATCGAATAAATCTTTTACATCTGTTTTTATAAAAATTAGGGTTCCTTTTTGCAATGAATTTGAGAGCATATTAATAAATCCTGGCTGAATTACACGCCTTTTATAATGCCGCTTTTTAAACCAAGGATCAGGGAAATTAAAAGAAATACTTTTTATGTTTTTGATAATAAATTTGTTTTGGACATCATTTAAAATATTATTAGCATTACCAAATATAAAATGAAGATTCTTAATTTCTCGTTCAATAACTTTTAATTTAGCATTTTTGACTAATTTCTCACGGATTTCAATTCCTAAATAATTCCAACTATTATTAACTAAAGCTAAATCAAATAGAAACTCCCCAGCAGCACAACCTATATCTAAATGAAGATTCGATTTAGAATCATCAAACATTTCGTTCAAAGAAGGTATTCTCTCAATTTGATTGAAATTACTACTAAGGGGATTAACATGCTGTCTCATACAATTATCAATATATTCCTAGGCAATAATATAAGAATGCATAATATTCATAACTATGACAATAGTAAGTTCAAAAGTAACAGATTGATGTTTAATTATTATGTGTTTAAAAAGAAAAAGTTTTGAACGTTTTTAATCAACTTTCTATTTGGCTATCCTTTCAACTTTCAATAATTTTCCTTATTGGTATGCCTGTTACTCTATCCTTGTGGTCAATTAAAAAAAGAAATAAAGCAGTTATTAAACTTCTATCAATTTATTGGAAAGTATCTCTTTTATTTTTTATAAGCCTTCTACTGTTAATAGGAAAGTATAATTATGCTCTTGTCATAACAAATATTTCAACATTATTAATGACAGTTTCAGTTTGGTTTTGGAACGATATTAATGATGAATTAAGAGAATATGATTTTTCTTACTCCCTTACCACAATGATAAAAATATGGAGATGGACGATAACTTTTATATCTCTCAATTTCTTTATTCAGAGTTTACAAAACTTCAACTGCTTTTCTTTTATTAATTCGGATGCGTGTGCAATATGGCTTCAGCCTTCTTCAGGTTTATATATTACTATAAAAAATTTATTTAATTTTTTCTTTGGAGCTAACTTTACCCAACCGATATCAAAATTCTTAGGATTATTTGCATTATTAATCTATATTTTAGGCCTTATTCAATGGTTAATAATCAAATTACCTAAAAATGGAAGAAACTCCTGCTTCTCAGAAAATGGCAATAATTGATTTAATAAATAGTCTTGAAAAAATAAGTTCCGAGATGCCTGATAGGGTACTTAAACTAGAGGGATTCATTCTAAAAGAAAAACAAAAAGAACAATTAGAAATACTTATTTTCAGAGGTTACAGTAGCTCAACAACTCATCCAATTGAAATAGATTCAGAAAAAAAAGTAATAACACTTCCTTATACAATTACAAACTTTAAACTTTATAAAGCACCGTTTACAGAAACCGAAAAAAATTTTATAAGAGAAAATCAAAAATCAGTTTTCTTTTTGAATCAAAAAAACTGGATTTAAATAAGTTCAGAATTAATAATATTTGAACATCTTTTGCATAATTTTGTATTTTGGATTCCATTAAAAGTTTCTTTTTGATAATGCCAACATCTATCACATTTTTGACCTTGAGCTTTATTTATTTGAATTTTACCAAGTGCATTGTTATCAATAATCAGAGAATTCTCCACCAAATCCGACACCACTTGGAAGTTTGATACTATAAGCCAATCTCTAAATAAATCTACATCTTGATTGCCAAATTCTTTTAGCCATGTAAGTGAATCTTTTAAAGATTGATCTTCAGGTAAATAATTAACTTCAGTTTCCAAAGCTGCGCCAATTATTTGTTTATTCCTACATCCTTCTATAGCCTTGTTAATTTCAACTCTCAAATTTCTTAAATTTGCAATGTGCTCATTAACTATTTGGTTTCTCCATGACTGCGAAAATGTTGGCCATCCTCTTTGAAAAACTGATTTTTCTTCAGTTGAATATGGAATATTTTGCCAAATATCTTCAGCCATATGACAAAGCACTGGAGAAATAAGTACGGCTAAATTTTCTACAACTTTTGACATAACGAACTGACAAGATCTTCTCCTAAATTGTGATTTTGAACTTACATATAACCTATCCTTCGCAATATCCAGATAAAAATTTGATAGATCTACAACGCAAAAACTTTGCAAAATTTGGAAAAATTTTGAAAATTCATAATTTTCATAAGCATTTGATATTTGCTCTGTAACCTCAACTAATCTGCCTAACATCCAATGATCTAAGAGAGGTAATTGATCTATTTCAAAACTATCAATTTTAGGATCATAATCATGAATATTACCTAGAAGATATCTTGCAGTATTACGAACTTTTCTGTAAACGTCTGAAAGTTGCTTGAGTATATTTGAACCAATTGGAACATCAACTGAATAATCTACAGAGCTTACCCATAGCCTTAAAACATCAGCACCATAAGCAGGGTCAGTTTTTTTATTATTACCTCCATTAATAATTATATTTGGGTCAACAACATTTCCTAAAGATTTACTCATTTTTCTTCCGTTTTCATCAAGTGCAAAACCATGAGTTAAAACTTTCTTATAAGGAGGTTTATTATTTACTGCAACAGATGTTAGCAAAGAAGACTGAAACCATCCTCGATGTTGATCTGAGCCCTCTAAATAAAGATCTGCTGGATACTTTAATTCACTTCTCAGTTCACATACTGCGGCCCAGCTAGATCCTGAGTCGAACCAAACATCCATTGTATCTGTCCCTTTTTTCCATTGATCCGATTCTTTTGCATAACTTTCAGGCAAAAGATTCTTAACATCCCAATCCCACCAAATATCTGCTCCATGTTCACTAAAAAGTTCTTGAATATGATTAATTATCTCGTTATTAAGTAGGATATCATTACCATTTTTTTTATAAAAAACTGGAATAGGTACACCCCATGACCTCTGTCTAGAAATACACCAATCTCCTCTCCCAACAACCATAGAATAAATTCTTTTCTTTCCAGTCTCTGGCATCCATTCAACATCTTCGATTGCCTTTAATGCAGATGATCTAAAGCCATTTACAGAGGCAAACCATTGTTCTGTTGCCCTAAAAATAGTTGGTTTTTTGGTTCTCCAATCATACGGATATCTATGTTTATAATTTTCTTGTAATAGAAGCAAATTATTTCCTTTCAAATATTCAATAATTAAATCATTGGCATCTTTCAGGACATTGGATCCTTGAAATTGTCCAGAAGATTCATTTAAGTTCCCTTTTTCATCAACAACGCATGTAATAGGTAAATCATATTTTTGCCCCACATTAAAGTCATCTATCCCATGACCGGGTGCAGTATGAACAATTCCAGTACCTGATTCTGTCGTAATGTAATCCCCCCCAATCAAGATTCTGCAATTTTTATCCTTAGTAGGATGTTGATATTCAATATTTTCCAATTCAGAACCTCTAACCTCTAAAAGCACCTTGAAATCTTTATTAAATTTCTTACTTATTTCAGAAGATAAATCCTTTGCAAAAAGGTAAATTCGTTTCTCTTCATCGATGGCAAAAACATAATTTATTTTTGGATTTACTGCAACTGCTTCATTTGCAGGTATGGTCCAAGGAGTAGTGGTCCAAATAGTTATGAAAGAATTATTTTGAAAAAAATCTTTTTTGATATTAAGATTTTCTTGTTTGAAATTTAATAGAATTTGCTCAGGTATATTAGTAATTTTTAATGAAACATAAATACTTTTTGAATAATGTTCATCCGGATATTCTAATTCTGCTTCTGCAAGTGCAGTCCTCGAACTTGGACTCCAATGCACAGGTTTAAGACCTCGATATATATATCCATTTAAAAACATTTTCCCAAATACTCCAATCTGAGCAGATTCATAACTTTTCTTAAGAGTTAAGTAAGGGTTATCCCAATTTCCCCATATGCCCCACCTTTTGAAACCTTCCTTTTGATTATTAATTTGGATATGGGCATAATCTGTTGCTTTTTTTCTTAAATTTAGAGTGTCAAGATTCTTTCTTTCATCAGATTTTAAATTCTGAAGAACTTTTAATTCAATAGGTAATCCATGACAGTCCCATCCAGGTACGAAATGAACCTTAAATCCTCTTAAGGTTTTGTACTTATTAATTATGTCTTTTAAAACTTTATTAAGTGCATGACCCATATGAAGAGCTCCATTTGCATAAGGAGGGCCATCATGTAATGTAAATATTTGGCCTGAATTGTTTGAACCTAATTGGAAATCAATATGATTATTAGCCCAAAAATTCTGTATCTCAGGTTCTCTTACAACTGAATTGGCGCGCATTGAGAAGTCAGTTTTTAATAAATTTAAAGTTTCTTTATAAGAAAAGTCTGATTTTTGTTCTTTGCTATTTTGAGATTTCATTCGACGATATAAGAAATATTGGTGATCAAAAGAATTATTTAAATAAATCTAATTCATTATATTCTTTCTTAATTGACCTGTAGTTTTTTTGGGATGTTTCAAATAACCAATTTTTATTTCAGACTTTTATATTATCATTTTTATCATTTCTTACCCACTTTTTTTGGGTTGTATTTTTATTATTGCTACCAAAATTAAAAAAATTTGAAGGTTTAGTGAAATCAGAAAATACCAGATTTATGGATTCTAATATTTTCAAAAAGTTATTTTTAAACTCCAAAAAGGTAATTAATTTTTTCTTTTCGTTATCTGTCAATTGGTACCATCTAGATAAAAAAAGCTCTACTAGATAAAAAACAACTAGTGCTGTTAAAAAAAGGAAAATTACAAAAAATGATTCATCTAGTGTTTTATGTTTAATTATTAATATCAAACCTATTAATAAATTCAAAAAAGCTTTTATTAAGTCTTTTGGTTTGCCGAGCTCAAGATAAATTATCGGTACAGTTAGAAAAATGGTCCCAACCAAAATATAAAAAATTCCCAAATAAAATAACAAACTATTCATTAAATTAATCGCTTATCTAAATTATAAGAGTTGATATCAAGAAACAAACTATCTATCAGAATTTCCTTAAGTGCGGTCGGGGAGACTTGAACTCCCACACCCGAAGATACGAGTACCTAAAACTCGCGCGTCTACCAATTCCGCCACGACCGCTCAAATAAAATAATAATTGAAAGAGGTTTATTTTAAAAATTTTTTTTCTTAAGATGATTAATTTGACACATTAAAATTGAATTAAAAATCTCCTAAAAGAAATTTTTTATGTTTAAGCATGCAATCATCTTAAAATATTAGTTATATTATCTAAAGAATAAACGAAACGATTTCAAACTTAACCAGTAAAAATACAACGAAAAATACTAATTCTTCAAAAACATTTAATTGGCAAAAAGAGATTAAAAATTACGTAGATCCGCCAAGTTTTTGGAATCCAACATTAGGTTTATTTTTTGGCGGTTATTTTCTTGCGTTTCTTAGCATATGGCAATGGTATAGAGGTATATGGCCTTTACCTTTACTTGTAGCCACTGCTTTCTTAGCATTACATATTGAAGGTACTGTTATTCATGATGCCTGTCACAAAGCTGCTCATCCAGTTCCTTGGATCAATCAAGCAATGGGCCATGGCTCAGCTATTCTATTAGGGTTTAGCTTCCCAGTTTTTACCAGAGTTCATTTACAACATCATATTCACGTAAATCACCCCAAAAATGATCCAGATCATATTGTCAGTACTTTTGGTCCAATTTGGCTAATTGCTCCAAGATTTTTTTATCATGAGGTGTTTTTCTTTCAAAGAAAACTTTGGCGAAGATATGAATTACTACAATGGGGAATTGAAAGATCCATTTTTCTGACAATTATCTTGGCAGGTTTGAAATTTGACTTTATGAATTTAATTTATAATTTATGGTTCGGCCCAGCATTAATGGTAGGAGTCACTTTAGGAATATTTTTTGATTATTTACCCCATAGACCATTTCGATCAAGAAATAAATGGATAAATTCTCGAGTTTATCCAAGCAAATTTATGAATTTATTAATAATGGGACAAAATTACCATCTCATTCATCATCTATGGCCTTCGATTCCTTGGTTTGAATACAAAATAGCTTATGAAAAAACTAAGCCTTTATTAGATAAAAAAGGCTCCCCTCAAAGGGTTGGGATATTTGAAAGTAAAGAAGACATTTTTAACTTTATCTATGATTTATTAATAGGTGTAAGGAGTCATAGCAAAAAGAGGGGGAAAATAAGAAAAATCATAAATTTATATCCAGGCTTTAAGATAAAAAAATTTTTATTAAAGCTAGTCAACAAAACATTTATTGGAAGCAACTAACTTACTCATTCATTAATAATTTTTGGTACTTTAAAATATTTATCTTCTCTCGATGGACCCAATTCTAAAAGTTCTTCATTGCAATCAGAATTTTTCTTTTCGTCTTTTCTAAATACATTTACAACCTCTATAGCTCTCGTTGTACAGGGGACTTCATCTGTATCAATTTTTTCAAGTTGTTTTATATAATCCAATATCTTTTCTAATTGTTGTGCATGATTATTAATTTCATTCTCGTTAAGTTCTAATCTCGCTAAATGAGCAACTTTTTTTACTTCCTCTTTAGTTATTTTTGTCATACATTTAATATCTCTCTTATTAAATAATAGTTTATTAAGAACAACTTATTTACATATCCTTTGAATTTCAAATAATTTTAAAAAATAATCACATCTTTTTGAAAATCAGTATCAATTAATAGCCTTAATTATTTTTCTCAGCTAAATATGTTAGTAGATAGATATTGAAAAATAGAAGAAGAATTCTTGCCAAAAAATTTTTTTTATCGGCACTCTAAACTTGTTGCTCCTGATTTAATAGGCTGTTACCTCATAAAAAAAAATAATGAGATAGATCAAGTTAAAGGGGTCATTGTTGAAACTGAAGCTTATTCACAGGAAGAAGAAGCCTGTCATGGCTACCGCAAAATGACTGAATCAAACAAATCATTATTTGGCAAACCTGGCACATTTTATATTTACAAATCTTATGGCATTCATCATTGTTTAAACATAGTGACTGATAAAGAAAATTTTGCGAGTGGTGTTTTGATAAGATCAGTTTTTATCTCTAATAAGAATGAAAGATTAGCTTCTGGACCTGGCCTATTAACAAAAACATTCAGTATAGACATTTCATTTAACTCACTTGAAGTTCTTAATAACAAATCTTTATGGATTTCTCCACGAGACTCAACTCTAGAAGAAAAAGATCTTATTCAAACTACGAGAATTGGCATATCAAAGGCAAAAAATATAAAATGGCGTTGGTATCTCAAAAATAGTAGGAGTGTAAGTAAAAGATTAAAAGGTGACAGAACACCTAAATTTCAATAATCATTTTTCTTTTTAAGCGTAATGCAAATTTGGCCTCATAAACATATCCACACACTCGCTAATTTTTCAATTAAAGATTATGAGTCAGTATTTGAATTAGCTAATAGATTTGATGCACTAAAGAATGCAGGAACAAAAAAGATACCGGCCTTACAAGGAACTTTGGTAACGTCTTTATTTTTTGAAGCTAGTACAAGAACAAAAAATAGTTTTGAGCTTGCAGCAAAAAGACTTTCTGCTGATGTCCAAACGTTTGCGCCATCCTCCAGCTCTTTAACAAAAGGCGAAACAATAATTGATACAGCCATAACTTATTCTGCTATGGGGGCAGATACATTAGTTATCAGACATTCATCAAGTTACATAACCTTTGAGATCGCAAAAAAACTTGATGCAATAAATGCCAAGACTTCGGTTCTTAATGCAGGAGATGGACTACATAGTCACCCCAGCCAAGGATTGCTTGACATCTATACATTGATAAAATTCTTTTCCCAAAAAACACTGCATCCAGAGGTTTTAAATTCCAAAAAAATTTTAATAATTGGCGACGTTAATCATTCAAGGGTTGCCAGGTCAAATCTTTGGGCTTTGAGTGCATTCGGCGCCGATATAATATTATGTGGTCCTAAGACATTAATACCTGATGAATTTATCAATTTTTTAAAAACCCCAGCGCCAAATCAAAGAGAAGATCCTGTTAAATCAAGAGGTTCCATAACAATTTCTAGATCATTGGAAGAATCAATAAAAATTGCAGATGCGATTATTGTTTTAAGACTCCAGAAAGAGAGAATGATGGAAAATTTACTAAGTAGCATTGATTCATATAGTTTAGATTATGGCTTAACCCCAGAGAAATTATCTTTAAATAAAAAAGAAATTCCAATTCTACATCCCGGTCCTATTAACAGAGATATTGAAATTAGCAGCAAAGTGGTAGATCAATATCCTAATTGCTTAATTAATAATCAAGTTGCAAATGGCATCCCTATAAGAATGGCTTTGCTTTATCTATTACAGAAACACAAAAAGTAAATTTATAGCAACTTAAGACTTTCTGTAAAGAAACCATAAAATAATCCTAATCTTAAAGAATCTAATAAAAGTACTAAAAATTTCTTTTTCCTTTCAAATCTAAAATTTCTTCTCAAAACTATTAAAAACTCAATAAAAACTACTGATAAAAAAGCGGCTACAGGATCCATAAGTTCCACAACGGCACTTACCATACCAAGAGAACTTCCAAAAAAGTATCCGATTAAAAGTGTAATCAATGATATTGAATATCTTCGCCATGGATTATTAGCCCAAATACTTATTGTCTGAATATTTTCCACAATTTTTAGCTGAAATTTTGTCTTTTGAGGTTTAAAAACCATTTTGCATTAAACTAAGCCGCTTCTGAGTTTGATTGAATTTTAGTATTTCCTTCTATTAATTCAAGTAATGCTTCCAACTGAGCCATTAACCCTCTTAATTCCCCTGGCTCAGGGAAAAGGTCGTCTTCTTTTATTCCTAAATGCATTTCTCTGAGCTCTTGCCTTAAATAGCGTATGTGACTAATGACTTGCTCTCTTTTGGTTTGCGGCATGATATAAAATTTTTTGCATACATCTTAAGAAAGAATATTTTTGAAAAGGAGAGTTTACATATTTATGACTGAGAATGAAGATAAATGACCTAAAACAAATTTGAAAAGATTATGAAAATTGAAAATTATCATATCCTTGAAAATATGTACTTAATTCTTATATCAATTTTAAATAATTACTTGAGGCTTTATTATTAGAGTATATTGACTCTACTCAATATGAAATTCATTTCTGAAAATAAAATAAGTGAGGAACTAGTAAATTCTTTTGATGAAGAAATGACCTTTGAGCTCGCTAAAAGGCTGGAGGAAGATAATTATAATACTCCATTTGATGGTTTAAAAGACTGGCACTTACTGAGGGCTCTTGCAATCAATAGGCCTGAATTAACGACTAATTATACCCATCTCCTCGATCAGGAACCTTTCGATGAAAACTAAAAGTAAGAACTCAAAAATAAAGGTTCTTTTATTAATAACTGGAAGTATTGCAGCTGTAAGAATTCCATTATTAGTTAGCCAATTAGCGAAAGAAAATTATGAAATAAGATGCGTTTTATCAAAAAATGCAGAAAAATTAATAAAGCCGCTTTCTCTTTCTATTTTAAGTAGAAACCCGTGCATTTTAGAAAATGATCAATGGTCTGATGGTCAATCAACACCTCTTCACATAGAACTTAGTAATTGGGCTGATATTTTAATCATAGCCCCTTTAACAGCGACAACATTAGCAAAATGGGTAACTGGAAATGCAGAGGGATTGATCCCAAGCATCTTAATAGCAAATATAAAGCCCATTATTGTTGCACCAGCAATGAATACACAAATGTGGCTAAATAAAGCAGTCCAAAAAAATTATGAGAATTTACAGAATTACGAAAATGTTTTGTCTTTGCAACCAAGTGAAGGCCTCTTAGCATGTGATGCTATTGGCATCGGTAAGATACCTCCTAATGATCTAATCCAATTAGCTCTTGAATTTATAGCTTCACATAAACAAAATGAATATCGCAAAGATTTACTTAATAAAGAAATTTTAATAACTGGAGGGTGTACCTCAGAGAAAATTGACGCGGCAAGACATATTACTAACAAAAGTTCTGGAGCCATGGGCCTACTTCTCTCTCAAGTAGCGAGGTTCAGGGGAGCACAAGTAAAATATGTTCATGGTCCTCTTAAAATCGATAAGAATCTTACTGATGGAATAAAAAGATATGAAATTGAAAATAGTGTTGATTTAATTAGGGCACTTAATAATGAAATATCAAATTGTGATTATTTTTTCATGAATGCAGCAGTATCTGATTTTAAAATAACCTCTGATACTTCAGCTAAAATTCCAAAAAATCAAATTAATGCTCATTTGAATAAAAACTTTGAGCTAGTCCCAGATATTTTAAAAACAATTAGTAAATCAAAAAAAGATAACCAAGTTTTTGTAGGCTTTTGTGCTTTTACAGGATCTATAGAAGAAGCACGAATGACAATTAAAGAAAAGATTGTCCAAAAGGGTTGTGATTATCTATTCGCAAATCCAATTGATCTTGAAGGCCAAGGATTTGGCTTTTTGGCACAAAATGAAGGTTGGTTATTCGATACTAATAACATGGAACACTACATTAACAAAACATCAAAAATTGATTTAGCAAATAAATTAATAACCCAAATTATTTCATTAAAAAAATAAAAAAAAATTTTTTAATTTGTATTTTTTTGTAATCTTAATCATTAAAAATAATGTGATAGCTTAAAATAATTCCAGTTTTTTAAAATCTAAAAAGCTACGGGTTGTTTCGAGGATTTAATAGTTCTATCTTTTATGGTCCTTTCCCTTGTAATATCCGTACTGAACTTATTAGATGACCTTTAATCTATCGTCACAGAACTTTACTGCAACTTTAATTATGAGAATTCGTTCTTTCTTAGCTTTTGTTATTTCAATTTGTATAACTTTTGCTTTCGTACCTGTTAAAACATTTGCTTTTTCTGAAAGAGGAAATGCACAATTTACAGATGTTGTTAACACAGGAAAAGCTAATGATTGCCCTACATTAGACTCATCTCTTGTCGGATCAATATCTCTAGGGAATGGAGATAGCCTTAAAGGAATATGCATGCATCCAACAGAAGTTTATGTAAAAGTACCAGGGACAAAACGAAAAGCTGCAGAATTTGTTTCTACAAAAATTATTAGTCCTAGAAATAACACCACAGTGACAGAAGTTTATGGAGATATAGATTCAGGAACTTTCACTGAAAAAGGTGGTATTGATTTTCAACTTATTACTGTATTAACTCCTGGTGGTTTAGAGGTGCCATTTGCATTCTCAGCAAAAGATCTTACAGCTGATTTACCTTCATCAATTGAACCAGGCACTGAGGTTAGTGGTTCAACATTTACACCTAACTACAGAACTGGTGATTTTCTAGATCCTAAGGCAAGAGCTAAAAATACTGGTGTTGAATATGCTCAAGGTTTAGTTGCATTAGGAGGCGATGACGAAGAACTTGCAAAAGAAAATATTAAAGTTGATGTAAACGGTACTGGCGTTATTACTCTTTCAATCAACAATGTAGATTCTGACACAGACGAATTTGCTGGTACTTTTGAAGCAATCCAACCTTCAGATACAGACATGGGTTCAAAGGATCCACTTGATGTAAAAATAATTGGGGAGCTTTACGGAAGAAAGGCATAAATCCTACTCAATAGAAAAAGGGGGTTAAACCCCTCTTTTTTTTTCAAAATTTTTCTTTATCAATTTTAAAAATGGAATTACAACAAAAAACTAAAACAGATACTAATGGACTAATACCGCCTTATGGAGGGGAACTAAAAAATTTAATTATCAAAGATAAAAACCTTAAAAATGATCTTATTTCTCAAGCTACTTATGAGTTTGAATGTAGCGAAAGAAATGCATGCGATGTAGAACTTTTGATGGTTGGAGCTTTTTCTCCATTGGAAGGTTTTATGGATGAAAATAACTACAATTCGGTCATTAAAAATAATAGAAATACAAGCGGGTTGCTTTTTGGCTTGCCTATTGTATTTGATTCAAATAATGAAAAAGTAAAAACTGGAGAGACAATATTACTTACCTATAAAAAACAAAAAATAGCAGTTTTAGAAGTTAGCTCTAAATGGGAGCCTGACAAATCCTTAGAAGCTGAACTTTGTTATGGTACTAATTCCTTAGATCATCCTGCTGTTAAGATGATTTTTAACGAGAGAGGTAGATTTTATATAGGAGGAAGAGTTTATGGTTTCGAACTACCAATTAGAGAATTCCCCTGCAAAACCCCTGAAGAAGTTAGATCTACACTGCCATCAAATCATGATGTAGTTGCATTTCAATGCAGAAATCCAATTCATAGAGCACATTATGAATTATTTACTAATGCCTTACTTTCAGATAATGTCTCCTCTAACTCAGTTGTTTTAGTTCATCCAACTTGTGGACCAACTCAACAAGATGATATTCCTGGAAAAGTTAGATATTTGACCTACAAAGAATTAGAAGAGGAAATATCTGATGAAAGAATAAGATGGGCTTTTTTACCTTATTCAATGCATATGGCAGGGCCAAGAGAAGCCCTCCAACATATGATAATAAGAAGAAATTATGGCTGCACCCACTTTATTATTGGTAGAGATATGGCTGGTTGTAAGTCGTCGTCAACTGGTGAAGATTTTTATGGTCCATATGATGCCCAGAATTTTGCGAATAAGTGTGCAGATGAATTGATGATGCAAACTGTCCCTTCAAAAAATTTAGTTTATACGAAGGAAAAAGGATATATAACAGCTGAAGAAGCAAAAGAATTTAATTATGAAATTATGAAACTTAGTGGTACGGAATTTAGAAAGAAATTGAGGAATGGCGAACCAATTCCTGAATGGTTTGCATTCAAAAGTGTAGTAGATGTTCTAAGACGCTCTTAATATTGTTTTATTATTAGTATTATAGATTTATTAAAGATTTTTTTATCGTGAACAAACGTTGGAGAAACGTAGGACTTTATGTCCTAGCTGTCATTACTGTAATTTTCATTGGTACTTCAGTTTTTGACAAACCTAGTACTGAAAGTTCTACAAAGACCTTGAGATATAGTGATTTTATAGAGGCAGTTCAAGATAAAGAAATCAGTAGAGTCTTAATATCTCCAGATAATGCCACAGCTCAAGTAGTTGAAAATGATGGGAGCAGGTCTGAGGTCAATTTAGCCCCTGACAAAGATTTATTAAAAATTCTGACTGAGAATAATGTAGATATCGCTGTAACTCCTACAAAATTAGCCAACCCATGGCAACAAGCTGTAAGTAGCTTAATTTTCCCAGTACTTTTAATTGGAGGGTTATTTTTTCTTTTCAGAAGATCCCAAAGTGGTAATGCTGGAGGTGGTAACCCTGCCATGAGTTTTGGCAAAAGCAAAGCTAGACTTCAAATGGAACCATCTACACAAGTAACCTTTTCAGATGTTGCTGGTGTAGAAGGTGCAAAATTAGAACTCACAGAAGTTGTAGATTTTCTTAAGAGCCCAGATAGATTTACTGCTGTCGGAGCAAAAATTCCAAAAGGAGTTCTTCTTGTTGGTCCTCCTGGTACTGGAAAAACATTGTTAGCTAAAGCAGTTGCTGGAGAAGCAGGTGTACCTTTTTTCTCAATATCTGGTTCAGAATTTGTAGAGATGTTTGTTGGCGTTGGAGCTAGTAGAGTTAGAGATCTTTTTGAACAAGCTAAAAAGAATGCTCCTTGTATTGTATTTATTGACGAAATAGATGCAGTTGGAAGACAAAGAGGAGCTGGTATGGGCGGCGGAAATGATGAAAGAGAACAAACATTAAATCAACTCTTAACCGAAATGGATGGTTTTGAGGGTAATTCAGGAATAATAATAGTTGCTGCAACCAACAGACCAGATGTCTTAGATTCAGCTCTAATGCGTCCTGGAAGATTCGATAGACAGGTAACAGTAGATAGACCAGATTATGCTGGAAGATTGCAGATATTAAATGTCCATGCGAAAGATAAAACTCTTTCAAAAGACGTTGATTTAGATAAAGTTGCCAGAAGAACACCAGGATTTACTGGTGCGGATTTAGCTAATCTTCTAAATGAAGCAGCAATACTAGCAGCTAGAAAAGATTTAGATAAAGTAAGTAACGATGAAGTCGGTGATGCCATTGAAAGGGTTATGGCTGGCCCAGAAAAGAAAGATAGAGTCATCAGTGATAAGAAAAAAGAATTAGTTGCTTACCACGAAGCTGGTCATGCACTCGTTGGAGCATTAATGCCTGATTATGATCCAGTAGCAAAGGTCTCAATCATCCCAAGAGGTCAAGCTGGGGGCCTAACCTTCTTTACTCCAAGTGAAGAAAGAATGGAATCTGGTCTTTACTCTCGTTCTTACCTTCAAAATCAAATGGCTGTAGCTCTTGGTGGAAGAGTTGCTGAAGAAATAGTCTATGGCGAAGAAGAGGTAACAACCGGAGCTTCAAATGACTTACAACAAGTTGCCAATGTAGCAAGACAAATGATCACAAAATTCGGTATGAGTGACAAAATAGGTCCAGTCGCTCTAGGTCAATCTCAAGGTGGAATGTTTCTCGGAAGAGATATGAGTTCTACAAGAGACTTCTCTGAAGACACAGCCGCAACAATCGATGTAGAGGTTTCAGAGCTTGTTGATGTTGCCTATAAGAGAGCTACAAAAGTTTTAACAGACAATAGAACTGTTCTTGACGAAATGGCTCAAATGCTAATTGAAAGAGAAACTATAGATACTGAAGATATCCAAGACTTGCTCAACCGCTCAGAAGTAAAAGTCGCAAACTATATTTAACGCGGAATTTTAAATTTTTAATGCATAATAAAGAAGATTCTTTTTCGGAGTATCTGAAAATTGAGTCTTTTTTCTTACTTATAAAACCTGAAGATAATATTTACTCAAATACCTCTACAAGAAATTCATTTTTTGAAGAATTAGAAAACTTAGTAAAATTAGGATTAAAGAATATTGAAATAAGTTGGTCTAACAACGAAAATTGGTTCGATTTTGTATCCGATATCAAAATTAAATATCCAAGAATTAATTTAGGCTCTGCCTCCATAGTTAATAAGCAATCAATAGAAGATTCTTTAAAAATTGGATTGAATTTTTCGATGATGAAATTTTGGGATAAAGATCTATTCAATTATGCGCAGTCAAAAAATTATTTATTAATTCCCGGAATTAATAATTTAAAAGATCTTAATGAAGCGATAGATTTAAATTGCAACATTATCAAAATTTACCCAATAAAAAGTAAAGATAGTTCGATAAATATACTCAACTATAAAAATATTGATTTCATTGCTGCTGGAGGACTATCAATCAATGATTTAAAAACTTATAAATCTTTAGGGTATAAAGCAGTTGTAATTGGAGATAAAGCTATTAAAAATAAAAAATTTGATCCAAAAATATATCAATGGCTCAAAAATAATTAAGTTAAGGATAAATATAATTTATTCAACAAAACTACTACTTATTTATTAAGTCACATTGAGCATGATTTAGAAGCAAATGATCAGCAAGTACTAAAGCTACCATAGCATCAACCATGGGAACTGCTCTTGGTAGAACGCATGGATCGTGTCTCCCTTTTGCTTTCATAAGTACTTCTTTACCTTCAGCATTTACTGTTTTCTGTTCTTTCCCGATGGTTGCTGTAGGTTTAAATGCTATCTTCATCTCGATATTTTCACCATTACTTATTCCGCCCTGTATACCTCCTGAATTGTTTGATGTTGTTCTTAACTTACTAATATCATCAGACTTGATGAAGGCATCATTATGTTCGCTTCCTTTTAAATAAGTTCCAGAGAAACCTGAACCTATTTCAAAGCCTTTCGTGGCAGGCAAAGACATCAAAGCCTTTGCTAAATCAGCTTCTAATTTATCAAAAACAGGCATTCCAAGACCAGAGGGAACATTTCTTACTAGACATTCAATAACACCGCCGCAAGAGTCTCCTTGACGCTTTAATTCCTTAATTCTCTCGATCATTTCTGTTGATACCTTTTCGTCAGGACATCTAACAATATTAGAATCTATTTTTTTAAGAGAAATCTTCTCTTTATTTATATCAGAATCAATATCATGTATACGCTTTACCCAAGATAGTATTTCAGTGTTAGAGAAGGTTTTTAATAATTGTTTTGCTACAGCACCAGCAGCTACTCTCCCAATTGTTTCTCTAGCAGAGGCTCTTCCACCGCCAGAACTTGCCTGAATACCATATTTCAGATGATATGTACCATCTGCATGAGAAGGTCGAAATACCTGCTCCAAATTATTATAATCTCCTGGTCTTTGATCCTTATTTCTTACCAACATTGCTATTGGAGTTCCAAGAGTTAACCCTTCATTTATCCCACTTAATATTTCAATTTTATCCTCTTCATTTCTGGGTGTTGTAATGTCACTTTGGCCAGGTCTGCGCCTATCTAATTCATTTTGTATCAGATTTATATCTATTTTTAACTTAGGTGGACATCCATCAAGGATAACTCCTACTGCACCACCATGTGATTCTCCAAAAGTACTAACACGAAAAATTTTTCCAAAACTACTACTCATAGAAATATCAAATGTTTTATCTATATATAAACATTATATGAAACCAATTGAAAATTAAACAAAAAAAAAGCCCCCAAAAGGGGGCTTGTGAATTTAAGAACTTTAAGCTTAACCGATAGCTGGAGCTGAAAGAGCTACTGTTGTAGACTCAGCTGCTGCTAGATCAAGTGGGAAGTTGTGAGCGTTACGCTCGTGCATTACTTCCATACCTAGGTTTGCTCTGTTAAGAACGTCACCCCATGTAGGAACAATCTTACCGTTTGCATCAACAACTGATTGGTTGAAATTGAAACCGTTAAGGTTGAATGCCATTGTGCAGATACCCATTGAAGTTAACCATACACAAACAACTGGGAATACAGCTAGGAAGAAGTGAAGACTTCTGCTGTTGTTGAAACTTGCATATTGGAAGATCAAACGACCGAAGTAGCCATGAGCTGCAACGATGTTATATGTTTCTTCTTCTTGTCCGAACTTGTAACCGTAGTTCTGAGATTCTGTCTCAGTTGTTTCTCTGATTAGAGATGAAGTAACAAGTGAACCGTGCATAGCTGAGAATAAAGATCCTCCGAACATACCAGCAACACCAGCCATGTGGAATGGGTGCATAAGAATGTTGTGCTCTGCCTGGAAAACAAACATGAAGTTGAATGTTCCAGAGATACCTAGAGGCATTCCGTCAGAGAATGAACCTTGACCGAATGGGTATACAAGGAATACTGCGAAAGCTGCTGAAACTGGTGCAGAATATGCAACACAGATCCAAGGACGCATACCTAAACGGTATGAAAGCTCCCACTGTCTTCCCATGTATGCTGAGATACCAATTAGGAAGTGGAAAATTACAAGCTGGTAAGGACCACCGTTGTATAACCACTCATCTACAGTAGCTGCTTCCCAAATTGGGTAGAAGTGTAGACCAATAGCGTTAGATGAAGGAACAACTGCACCTGAGATGATGTTGTTTCCATATAGGAATGAACCAGCAACTGGCTCTCTAATTCCGTCGATGTCTACTGGTGGTGCTGCGATGAATGCAACGATGAAGCAAGCCGCTGCTGTAAGTAGGCATGGAATCATTAAGACGCCGAACCAACCAACATAAATTCTGTTGTTAGTTGATGTTACCCACTCACAAAACTGTGGCCAACCTTTTAACAGCGAAGAACGCTGCTGCTGAATAGTTGTCATGAGTTCGTAAAGTATGTCTCTAAAGTGAGACGTGTAAATAAAAACGGAAAAGATTTCCGCTTCGACGATTTTAGACCAAAATCGCTAAAAATGTGTAAATATTTTTTCTTTAAGTAAACTTATTTTTTGGAAAACAGGAGAAAAGAACTTCCATGTCTTAAGATTTTCTTTGTTATTGAGGATTCAACTTGGTAATAATCGAATGGCTTCTTAACGGAAAAAGATCTAGAGAGGTAGTTTCCTTAAGAGAAGCTAAGCATAGAAGACTGCAATTAGAGGCTTTCGGAGCTGTTATTTATTGGAGTGAAAGAATTTAGGTTTTTAAGGTTTAAAAATTAGAAAAAAAAAATAAAAGTATTAAATATTAAATAAACTTATGTAATAAATAAAAAATCCTTATTACTTTTCAGCGATTTATTGTTCCGGTTTCTTAATTTAAAGACTTTCAAACTCTTGGACCCATAGTTTATTGGAACGAATAACTTCTTTTTTTGTGTAGCTCATGGCAATTTTTTTTTCCTTATAAGCTACTTCTCCAATAAAAACAGGCCAAATCAATTGGTCTCCTTCATACTTGTGAATTATTCCTTGGCTATCCAGAAATAATGGATCTCCTTTTTTAATCATTTTCCAATCTTGGTTTATTCTCTCAGGATGAATTAGGCCATCAATATCTCCTTTTTCATCTCTTGGATAATCTATACTCCCTTGATGAACGTGAACAACTAATTCCTTTGGAAGTTCTATAAGATTATTTTTTAATTTATCTATCTCTTCCCTTAGGGAGCTAATAATTATTGAGAATCTATCTATGATTTTTGGATCATAAAGATTTTGTGCCACAGCTCCTATTTCAATAACTAGACCACATGGCCAAGCTTCTACAAGAAAGCCTGTTTGAGCTTTATCTTTTTCGTGCAAATAAATAGGCAATCCAAATTTGTTCTGCAGTAATGCGGCTAAACAAAAATCTTTGAATCTCCTCCCATACAAAACAATGCTAGTTCCCATATTTGCAGTAGTAGTATGCAAATCGATTGCAATTTGACAGGGTTTAGAGCCTTCAATTCCAAATTGATCTACTAAAAAATTGGCTCTGTTAGTTTCATAAAAGCTATTCTTATCTTGATCAAAATTCTCACTTTCTTTAAAAGATCTATTTAAATCCACATCTATATATCTGCACCCTTTTTCATAGGCAACAGGATTACCTATGATGTACTCATACTCAATACCATGATTTAAACTATTTTCCTCTCTATTAAATTGTTTAACCGCCCAAACAGGATTAATTTCATTCCCATGAGTGCCTGAAACGATAAGTATTCTTTGAACAGTCATTTTTTCTTTAAACATAAAATTTTATGCAAAATAAATACCTTATTAAGGCCTCCAAAAAATTCTGGTTTTGGTTTTGGACCCAACTTATGAATGGCTTCGCACCATCAGACTTACATGGTAATTATAAAAGGCCTAAGGGTATAACAATTGATAGTGAATACGATATTAATAATGAGAATGGACAAATTTATTTATTGGTAGGTAATTCTTGTCCATGGTGTCAAAGAACTTTACTTGTCCATGAAATAAAACATTTATCAAAAAAAGTTAAAGTAGTTTTTTTAAAGGCAGATGTTGAGCATGGCGAATGGATTTTCAATACAAAGACAAAAGGTTGTATAAGGCTTTCAGACCTTTACAAAAAAGCTAATGAAAAGAAAATTTTTAGAGCGACATTACCTCTCTTAATTAGTTTTGTAAAAGATGAAGTAAATATTTTGTCCAATGAAAGTTCACAGATTTTAAAATTACTCAATTCAATAAAAAGTGAACCGAAAGATCAAGCATTAAGTATTAAAGATTGTAATCAAAAATTTTTAGATTTGATTAATAACAACATTAATGATGGCGTATATAAATGTGGTTTCGCCAGAAATCAGTCAGCTTACGAAAAAGCAAGTAAAAATCTTTTCGCAGCTATAAATGAAGTTGAAAATTTACTAGAGCAAAACAAAGGGGACTGGATATTTGGAGAGGAGTTAACCTACGCAGATATTTACCTTTTTCCAACGCTTATAAGATGGGAATTGATATATAGCAAACTTTTCAAATGTACTGAACAAGAACTATCAAGTTTTGAAAAGATTATTGAATGGAGATTAAAATTCTTTAAATTATCTAATGTTAGTAAGACTTGTTATGACAATGTATGGAAAAAAGATTACTACAAAGCTTTATTCCCTTTAAACCCAAATCAAGTAATCCCAGTATTACCATCACTAGATGAAATAATGAGATTAGAGTCTTAAAAAATACATAACAGAATTTCCGAAAAACAATGATGTTGTAATGAACACTTATTTAGTTCATAGATAATGCAATTTCATTAGAAATTAACTATGTTATGTATGTCTACTCAAGTACGAAAACCTTAAAATGAAATCCATTGACGAACACATTCAAAAAGATCAATCGGAAATCGAATCTGCAAAAGCAGAGGGCAATCTTCCAAAGGTCAGACATTTAACAGAAGAACTAAAAGAACTCGAAGAATATAAGGATCACCACCCTGATGATAAACATGACCCTAATGCTTTGGAACTATTCTGCGATGCCAACCCGGATGAACCAGAATGTCTTGTTTATGATGATTAAGTTTTCTTTTATTAAACTAATAATGGACAATAAAAAAGGGCTCTAAAAGCTCTTTTTTTTATTTATTAAATTCTTTAGTAATCCCTATTAAAGTCGGATGGACTTCCTGTAAGGGAACATACAACCGACTCTTCATTTTTCATTTCCTTGACTTCTACAATTGGTCTTCCCATTTTCTTCAAAACCTCAATATCCTGAATGGTTTGACATCTAGCTATTATTTTTCCTTGTTGATCAAAGCAAGTATAAAAATTCATATTGTGTTTGAAGGAAGTATCTTATTTATGACTAATTTTCATTATTAAATCAAGTGTTTTTTTTTGCAAAAAAATTTTTAATTTAAGTTAGATCCTTTTCCATACTTCAGAAAGCAGTGAGGATAAACCTTTTTTTAAAGATGAAGAAATAACTAAAACTTTCTTTTTTGATAAATCTTCTAACTTTTTTGTAATTATTTTCAAATAATCATCATCTACCAGCTCCATTTTATTCAGTACTATTATCCTCTCTTTATCTAAAAGACCTTTTCCATATTTTTTTAATTCCTGCTCAATTATCTCAAAATCATGTAAAGGATTTTCTGCAATTGCATCAATTAAGTGAACAAGTATCTTCGTTCTTTGGATATGCCTTAAAAAATCATGGCCTAAACCTACTCCATCGGCTGCCCCTGATATTAATCCGGGAATATCCGCAAAAAGGCAACCATTCCCATCAATTTTTCTTACTACACCTAAGTTAGGTATTAGAGTTGTGAAAGGATAATTTGCGATTTTTGGACGGGCAGATGAAACAACAGAAATCAAGGTGCTTTTCCCAGCATTTGGAAGACCTATAATCCCAACCTCTGCAAGAAGTTTTAGTTCTAATTGAACCTCCCATATCTCACCATCTTTTCCTTCGGTGAATGATTCTGGAGCTCTATTTTGATTACTTAAATAGTAAGCATTACCATGTCCACCTCTTCCTCCAATGGCAATAGTTAAACTTTGTTTATCTTTAGTTAAGTCTCCTAAAATAATGCCGGTTTTAATATCCCTTATTTCTGTGCCGCAGGGAACTTTAAGGATTCTATCCTCACCTGAAGCACCTGATCTCTTATTAGGACCTCCTTTGCATCCATCTTCAGCAATTATTTCACGTTTGAATTTGAAATCTAATAATGTTTGAAGATTATTATCAGCCATTAAAATAACTGAACCACCTCTGCCACCATTTCCCCCCGAAGGCCCTCCAGCAGGAACAAACTTTTCTCTTCTAAATGAAACTATTCCATTTCCACCTTTTCCAGCTTTAAGAATAATGTTTGCTTGATCAATAAATTGCACTTAATACGCTTATTAAATTGTTTTCTAGGTATTTTAAATTTTATTTTATCCACGCAATACTGCAACCAGGTCCACCCTCGTTGTTGGCTGCATCTTCAATCTTATCAACATAATTTAAACCTGATAACCAATTTCTTAGTCCTTTTTTTAATTTCCCTGTGCCAATTCCATGAACAATCCATAGCGGTCCATGAAATTTTCTAATTTTCTCCTCAATAATTATTTCGGCTTCATGAACTCTTAACCCTCTTACGTCAATTGTATTTTTACTCGTTCTAATTTTAGAAAAAGAAAAATCTTCTCTTGTAGACTTGATATCAATTTTTGACCTTTTGAAATTAGGCTTTTCTCCATTAATACCTTCAAAGTCATTTACAGATAATATGCTTCTAAATGAACCACATTTAATTTCATAAAAACCACCTTTTTTATCTAAATCTACAATTTGTCCCTTACTATTAAGACTTTTAATCTTTACAAAATCGCCTATCTGAGGGTTCCATGATGTTGACTTTTCAGATTTTTTTTGGGTTAAATGTTCCGTCTCAATTTCCTTTAATCTTTTTCCAATAATTCTCGTATCCTCTCCATTAACATTTTTATCTCTTAATTTTTTTATCAAATCTATCACCTCTTTTTTAGCGGATATAATATGTTTTGATAATTTAGACCTTTCAATTTCCTGAATTTTTTGTGCATTTATTTTTTGATATTCATAATTTCTCTTCAGTTCATCATGTAATATTTCAGTCCTTGCAATCAATTCTGCAGCAGCTTCTGCAGAATTTTGTTGTTTAATTCTCTCTTCCTCAAGTCCTTTAATAATACTATTAATATTATCAACTTCTTTAGGCTTTAGATAGTTTGCAGCTTCATTGAGTATGCTTTCATCAAGACCAATTCTCTTTGAAATTGATAAAGCATTACTTCTCCCAGGAATACCCCAGTTGAGTATATATTTTGGCTTCAAAGATTCCTCATCAAAGGCAACTGATACGTTTTCAAATCTTGAATCGTTATATTTTAAAGCCTTAATATCTCCATAATGTGTAGTTGCCAAAGTGATATCCGATTTATTTGCAAATTCTTTTAACAAAGCCATCGCAAGGGCACTTCCTTCAAGAGGATCTGTGCCAGATCCAATCTCATCTAACAAAACAACTGATAATCCTTTCTTATAGTCAAGTGAATCTAAAATCTCTTTTATGCGGGATATATGCCCACTGAAGGTAGATAAATTTTCTTCTAATGATTGATTATCTCCTATATCCACATATATATTCGGACAAAAAGGGATAATAGGATTATTAGTTGAAGGTATCAATAATCCTGCTCTAGCCATAAGTAAACACAAGCCCAAACCTTTTAAAGCTGCTGTTTTACCTCCAGTATTTGGACCTGTAATAGCTACAACCTTAATATTTCTATTTATATAAAAATCGACAGCTACTGGTGGAGGGGCTCCTTTTTTCTTATGTTCCCAAATCAATAATGGATGAGAAAAACCAATTAAAGAGATAATAGGATTTTTCTCAAATATAGGAGTTTTACCTCCAATCCATTTCGAATATCTTGAACGAGTTAGGGCATTTTCTAATCTTAATAAAATGGATGCCATTTCAATAAGATTTTCTGAATTATCACTAACAACCTGGGACCATTTCTTAAGTAATTTAAATTCTTCCGCTGTGATCCTAGCCTCTAAAGAAGCAATCTTATTACCTTTAGTTACTACACTTTCAGGCTCAAAATATACTGTATTTCCTGAAGATGAAGAGTCATGAATTATTCCTTTAAATTTATCTACATAATTAACTTTCACTGCTAAAACAGGCCTTCCATATCGATCTCCAATAGTAGTATCTTGCAAATAAGCTAAATTCTTTTGAATAAATTTTTCAACTAATATTTTTCTTTCAAGTTTCTTAGATAAAAATTCTTTTCTAAGAATAGATAGTTCATTACTAGCATTGTCTGAAATCCTTCCATTGGATTCAATGCCTTTTTTAAAAATCGTTTCGATATTCTGATGGTCAATTAAATTTTTTGTGAATGATGAAATATAAGGCCTTTGTTCAAAATCTAATAAGATTTTTTTTAAATTTCTTGCTGCAGCAATTGTTTTCGCTATTTCTAGCAATTCAGAAGATGAAATTACACCTCCCTTCGAACAAATTTCAATATTTCTACTAATATCAAAAACACCAGAAAAACTAATTGATTTATCTAAATTTTTTTCTAACTCATTAATTTCAACAGTTTCATTCAAAAGTCTTTTAGATGCCTCGTATTCTGAAGGTATAACAAAACTTAAAATTGATCGTTTACCCATTTCCGTTGAGGCGAAGGAAGATAAATGGGTTTTTAATGAATCCCACTCTAAAAGGTTTATAGATTCTTCTTCTAAGGTGTTATCTGAATATGATTTTTTAGAATAACTTTTCTCTTGCATACAAAAAAAGAATCAAGTATTCGATTGAATACCCTCAGGAGGAACATAAAGCATCTCAAGCCAGTTTCCTTCAGTATCCTTCATATAAAAAGATGCTGTTCCATCTCTATGCTCATGTAAAGGACCAACTTTTATACCAGAATTTTTTAAATCATTTTGAATATTTTCCACTTCTTTTTTATTTTCAAAATGAAAAGCAAAGTGAGGTCCTGCAGCTTTGTAGCTAGGGCCTAACAAGGCAAGTCCATCTTTCCCTTTACCTGCCTCTAAATAAGACCAATCTTTATCATCCCAAACCAATTTCATACCCAGCTTAATATAAAAAGATTTCGCCCTTTCGAGATCCTCTACTCTAAGTGCAATGTGACCAATCCTATTTACTCCCTGTGAAAACTTCAAAACAAAGCAATTAATTTATTATTTATCTAAGAATAAACCAAATTTTTGTTAATAATGAGTTTTTAAGTATCCTGCAACCATTGAGATGCATCACAAGCATGATAAGTGAGTATTAATTTTGCTCCTGCTCTTTTAAAACTAAGCAATGTCTCTAAAACAATATCTTTTTCGTTAATCCAGTTCTTCATAGCAGCAGACTTTACCATGGAATACTCCCCACTAACGTTGTATGCAGCAATGGGCTTATTTGAAAATGTGCTTAGTCTATAAACAATATCCAAATATGAAATTCCTGGTTTTACCATCAAAATATCAGCTCCTTCATACTGATCCAATGCAGATTCAATTAAAGCCTCTTTTGAGTTGGCAGGGTCCATTTGATATGTAGACTTATTGTCTGGAATTACTTTCTTACTATTTTCTCTGGGAGCCGAATCTAAAGCAGTTCTAAACGGACCATAATAAGCAGATGAATATTTAGCTGTATAACTAATAATACCTACATCACTAAATCCCTCACTATCAAGAGCAGTTCTAATTGCTCCAACTCTCCCATCCATCATGTCACTAGGGCCAATAAAATCTGCTCCAGCTCTAGCTTGAGTTAAAGCTTGTTTTTTTAAAATTTCGATTGTTTCATCGTTCAATATTTTGCCAGTTTCCTCAACTAATCCATCATGACCATCACAAGAGTATGGGTCCAAGGCAACATCTGTCATTATTGCCATTTCTGGAATCTCTTTTTTTAATATTCGAATAGCTTTAGGTATTAAACCATCTTCATTAAAACATTCTGCTCCATCTTCAGTCTTTAAGCTATCGTCAATTTTTGGGAAAAGAACCACACACCTTATTCCCAATTCCCATGCCCTAGTAACCTCCTTTATTAAGCCATTAATATCCCATCTATAAGTTCCGGGCATTGCTGAAATGTCCTCTTTAAAATCTTTTTCATGAATAAATAATGGATATATAAAGTCCGATGCCTTTAGATGGTTTTCTCTAACCATTTCTCTAATTGCCTCATTTCTTCTTAATCTTCTTGGACGAATAATCGAATTCATTTGAATATTATTTAAATTGAAAAATATTTATCTAATACATTAATCGCTTGCCTCGCACAAAAATTAATCAGAGACTACTTTTGTTCAGGAAAATTAACTAAAATTTATTTAATAAAAGCAAAAAAAGTTACAAAAATATTTTGCACAATCTTCATTTTTCACAAATTTACATCATTTAGAGATAATATCTTTTAGTTAAGTATTTATTTTGAGGAAAGCATCTTTGAACATAATTAATGGATTTCATCTGAAAAATGTAAGAGGCGATATTCTAGGAGGCATCACAGCCGCAGTAGTGGCTTTACCTCTCGCTCTTGCTTTTGGAAATGCTGCGTTAGGACCTGGCGGAGCAATTTATGGACTTTATGGAGCAGTAGTAGTTGGTTTTTTAGCCGCATTATTCGGCGGAACACCTGCTCAAGTTAGTGGACCTACCGGTCCCATGAGTGTAACTGTTGCAGGAGTAGTAGCAGGCTTGGCCGCAGTAGGGGTTCCAAGAGATCTTTCTGCAGGACAAATTTTACCTTTAGTTATGGCAGCGGTAGTCATTGGCGGCTTACTGCAAATATTATTCGGGATTCTAAAACTAGGTAAATACATTACTTTAGTTCCATATTCTGTTGTTTCAGGATTTATGTCTGGTATTGGAGTAATAATCATTGCGCTTCAGATTGGACCATTACTTGGAATTAGCACTCGAGGTGGAGTAGTCGAATCTTTAACTACTGTATTTTCAAATTTCCAGCCCAATGGTGCTGCTATTGGAGTTGCAATAATGACACTAGGTATAGTATTTCTTACTCCTAGAAAAATAAGTCAGTGGGTACCTTCTCCTCTCTTGGCACTATTGATAGTTACTCCAATATCAATATTAATTTTTGGAGATGGAGCAATTGATAGAATTGGAGAAATTCCTAGGGGAGTTCCATCTTTAAATTTCCCAAGTTTTAATCAATATTTCCCAATTATTTTCAAAGCAGGATTAGTCCTAGCAGTACTTGGCGCAATTGACTCCTTACTGACATCTCTAGTAGCAGACAATATCTCTCAAACAAAACATAATTCTGATAGAGAACTTATTGGTCAAGGGATAGGAAATGCAGTTGCAGGTCTGTTTTCAGGTTTACCTGGAGCAGGAGCAACAATGAGAACAGTCATAAATGTTAAATCTGGAGGATCAACTCCTATCTCTGGTATGGTTCACTCAGTTGTATTGTTGATAGTTTTAGTTGGTGCGGGACCTTTAGCTGAGCAAATACCAACTGCGTTACTAGCAGGAATCCTTATAAAAGTAGGTTTAGATATTATTGATTGGGGATTTTTAAGGAGGGCTCACAAATTATCTTTAAAAACTTCAGTAGTAATGTATGGCGTACTTTTAATGACAGTTTTTTGGGATTTAATTTGGGCAGTTTTAGTAGGTGTATTCATAGCAAATATGCTCACTATCGATTCAATAACTGAAACTCAACTAGAAGGTATGGATGAGGATAATCCTTTATCAAAAGATGATCAAGCTAAAAATGCATTACCTGCTGATGAAAAAGCACTACTAGATAGATGTTCAGGAGAAGTAATGCTATTTAGACTTAAAGGACCACTTAGTTTTGGAGCAGCTAAAGGTATATCTGAGAGAATGATGCTTGTAAGAAACTACAAAGTTTTGATATTAGATATCACTGATGTTCCAAGACTTGGAGTGACCGCAACTCTGGCAATAGAAGATATGATGCAAGAAGCAAAAAATAATTCCAGAAAAGCATTTGTTGCAGGTGCTAATGAAAAAGTAAAAGATAGATTAGCTAAGTTTGGAGTTGAAGGGATTATTGAAACAAGAAAAGAAGCTTTAGAAACTGCTCTAAATGAAATAGCCTAATAATTTATGGAAATAAGTCCAATTCTGCAAAATGTATTAGCCCCGCCAGTTCTTTTCTTTTTGATTGGAGCAATATCAGTACTCTTTAAATCTGATTTAGAGATACCAGCTCCATTACCTAAACTCTTCTCCTTATACTTACTCCTAGCTATTGGTTTTAAAGGAGGTATAGAGATACAGAAAAGTGGTTTTACAGATCAAGTATTGCCTACTTTAAGTGCTGCAATACTGATGTCACTAGTAATCCCGCTGATTGGATTTTTAATTTTAAGATTTAAGTTTGATGTCTTTAATTCAGCCGCTATAGCAGCAGCATACGGTTCAATTAGTGCTGTTACATTTATCTCTGCAGAAAGTTTTTTAGAAAGTCAAAAAATAGCTTTTGATGGGTTTATGGTTGGCGCTTTAGCTTTAATGGAGTCTCCTGCAATAATTGTTGGATTATTACTTGTGAAATTTGCAGCTCCAAAAAATAGACCAAAATCAAGAAAAATGCATCTAAGCGCAATATTACACGAATCACTTTTGAATGGATCAGTTTATTTATTGCTCTCAAGCTTGATTGTAGGATTTCTCACTGCTTCCAGTAATCCCTCAGGAATTGAAAAAATGGAGCCTTTTACTGGACAATTATTCTATGGAGCAGAATGCTTCTTCTTGTTAGATATGGGAATAGTTGCTGCTCAAAGATTGCCGAGACTGAAAAATGCGGGTTCGTTCTTGATTGGATTTGCCATTTTTATGCCTTTATTTAACGCATTTATTGGTGTTTTCGTTGCAAGATTTTTATCTTTAGGACCTGGCAACGCACTTTTATTTGTGGTTTTATGTGCAAGCGCGTCTTATTTAGCAGTTCCTGCAGCAATGAGGATGACAGTTCCAGAAGCTAAATCTAGTTATTATATTTCAACTACACTAGGTCTAACTTTCCCATTCAATATAGTTCTCGGCATTCCCATATATATGAGTTTAGTAAATACTATTATCCCACTATCACCTTTATAAAAATGAAAAGATTAGATTTGATATTTAGTGAAAGAGAACTAGATGCAATCATTAAAACATTAGAAAAAGCTAATGTTCCTGGATATACAGTTATGAAACACGCTACAGGCAGAGGACCTGAAAGAGTTGTTACAGAAGATATGGAATTTACAGGATTAGGAGCGAATGCTCATGTAATTGTTTTTTGCGAGCAAGAATTAATAGATAAAATGAGGGATAACATCAGGGACGATTTGAGCTATTACGGAGGAGTCGCTTATATTTCTGAAGCAACACCCCTTTAGATCAAAGAAGAAAAATTTAATTTAAGAATGAATCCAATCCACTCTAATATTTTTTCTACTATTTAAATATCTATCAATTGACATTGCAGCAATACATCCGTCAGAAGCTGCAACTACGGCTTGCTTAAATGGTGTGTTTCTTATATCTCCAATAGCCCATACTCCATCAGAATTTGTAGACATAAAGTCATCCACAATAACTCCTCCGTCTTCTTTTAAAGCAATTTGATCCCCTAAAAAATCAGTAATCGGCTTCGAACCACTCATGTAGACAAACACTCCATCTAAATTTAAATTGATAGGATTTTCCTCTTGCTTATTTTTTACAACGACCCCATTAACACCCATATCATCTCCCAATATTTCTAATAATCTTGTTCTACTCCAATGTTTTATATTTGAATTATCCATCAATTCCATAGCTTCCTCGTTATCTGATTTAGGATCACTTGATGTAATCCAATGCACGGTTGATGCGAATTTAGTTAGAACAGTTGCCTCTTCAATTGCCTCCTTGTTTACTCCAACAACGGCAACCTCTCTATTTTTATAAAAAGCACCATCACATGTAGCACAATAACTTACTCCTTTACCAAGAAAATCCGCTTCTCCCTTAAATGATGCAGGCCTACCCATGGCTCCACTTGCAAGTACAAGTGCTTTAGCTTTAAAAGTGCCTTCTGGCGTGTAAACCATTTTCCATTCTCCACTAGCGTCTATTCCAAACACTTGCGCTCTTCTATAATCTGTGCCGTATTGCACAGCCTGTTCTCTCATTAGGGTAAGTAATTTTTCTCCACTTATATCAACAGGAACCCCTGGATAATTAGCTATTTGATGAGTTATTGCTAAGGCGCCAACAGATGGATTTTTATCTAAAATTACTGTCTTTAAATTTGAACGAGATGTATAAAGTGCGCAAGTACATCCGGCCGGGCCTCCTCCGATAATAACTACATCTGACTCAATGATTTCCAATTTTTAAAAACTCCTTTTGTAGTTAATTAGATGAGTTCTTGGTTAGAAGATATTTTTAAAGTAAATACCTGAACCTTTATATAAATATAAGTTAAAAGAAAAAAGAGAAAAAAGCTTAATATAGAAACAAACTTACATAGGAAAAACATAAAAAATTAATTATCAAAATGATCAGTTACGTGAAAAGTTCTTTATTGATCTATTATTAGATCATATCGAAAAATCAATTGCTGTTGAAACATTATATTTTTCATGACCAACTCTGATTACCTTTTAAAAGCTGCCATTAAGAAAGTAACCGAAAAATTAAACGAAATATTGGTCGAAAAAATTGAAGAAGCAACACATATTGCTCAGGGCGCTCCTGAAATTCTCAAAAAAGAATTTGATAGTTTAAAAGAATCCATAATCGAAGAAGCATCAAGACTAGAAAAAGCAGAGAATATTGAAGAAAATGAGTCTACAAATACTTATCAAGATCCCAAAATAAAAAAAGCTTTAAATGAAATCGAAGGTATCAATAAGCAAATTGATCTCTTTAATAAAACTATAAATAATCAAATTAAATGAGTTATCACGTTCTTCATTATCGTTTAAAGAAATTGAAGAGGTCCTTTCTTATTTGGATAACTCTGATTTCGCTTTTATTAAATTTATGGATAGATAATATTAGATTTACAATTTTCCAAACCAAGAACAATGAAAAAAGTAGGGTCCAAATTAAAAGAGCTAGGTGGTTTACTAATCAATTAATAGAGCTTGGTTCAGCATTTATTAAAATTGGACAATTATTATCAGCAAGACCTGATTTAATTCCTAATACCTGGATACAGGAATTGTCTAAATTGCAGGATCAAGTACCTAATTTTTCATTTGCACAAGTTGAAGAGACTATAAGAAATGAACTAGGGTCTAAGTTTAATGAAATAGATCAAATAATATGCGATCCGGTTGGATCAGCATCACTAGCTCAGGTTCATAGAGCGACTTTAAAAGATGGTAAGAAAGTAGTTTTTAAAGTTCAAAGACCCAATTTAAAAGAATTGTTTATTATCGATTTGGGCATAATGCAGCAAATAGCAGGATTATTGCAGAAAAATAAGAATTGGAGTCGAGGTAGAAACTGGGTTGAGATTGCTAAAGAGTGTAGGAAAGTTCTTATGAAAGAACTTGATTTTAATTGCGAAGCGCAATATGCAGCAAGATTTAGGCAGCAATTTCTTGATGATGAAAATGTTGAAGTTCCTGAAGTAATTTGGGATATGAGCAGTGAAAAAGTGCTTTGTTTAAGTTATGTAGAAGGGACAAAAATAAGCGATTTAGAAAAATTAAAATCACAAGAAATTGATTTATCTAAAATTGCAGAGATAGGTGCAATCAGCTACTTAAAACAATTAGTAAATTACGGTTTTTTTCATGCAGATCCTCATCCAGGGAATCTAGCAGTTTCAAGTGAAGGTAAATTGATTTTTTATGATTTTGGAATGATGGGGAACATCTCAAATAATCTTCAAACAAGATTAGGGGGGATGGTTAAGGCTGCTGCTCTTAGAGACGCCTCATCACTTGTTAGTCAATTACAACAAGCTGGGCTAATTTCAAAAGATATTGATGTAGGACCAGTCAGAAGATTAGTCAGATTGATGCTTAAAGAAGCCTTAACTCCGCCATTTAGTCCTAATATTATTGAAAAATTATCTGGAGATTTATACGAACTGGTTTATGAAACGCCATTTCAACTGCCAGTAGATTTAATCTTTGTGATGAGAGCTTTATCAACTTTTGAAGGAGTTGGTAGAATGCTTGATCCAGGGTTTAACCTTGTATCAGTTACCAAGCCTTATTTAATAGAACTTATGACTTCAAATAATCAAAGTCCCAACGATTTAATTAACCAATTTGGAAGGCAAGTAGGTGAACTAGGATCGAAAGCTGTTGGAATTCCCAAAAGAATAGATGAAAGTTTAGAAAGATTAGAACAGGGCGATTTACAATTGCAAATAAGAATGGGAGAGTCTGATAGGCAATTCAAAAAAATGTTTACGGCTCAAAAAACTTTAGGTCATTCAATTCTCATAGGAAGCTTATCAATTGCATCTGCTTTACTTGTAACCAATAAACAAAATAATTTTGCATTATTGCCACTTTTTTTTGCACTACCAATAAGTATTGATTGGATAAAGTGCCAATTAAGTATGAGAAAAGGCTCACGTTTAGAAAAACTTAAGCGCTGAAAACTATATATTTTTTGGACCTAAACCTAGAGCTCCAGCGAATCTTGCTTGATTTCCTAGTTCCTCCTCAATTTTTAAAAGCCTATTATATTTTGCAATCCTTTCACTTCTGCTCAAAGAGCCAGTCTTGATCTGACCCGATCTTGTGGCGACAGATAAATCTGCGATTGTTGTATCTTCAGTCTCACCACTTCTATGACTTATAACACTTGTGAAACCAGACATTTTAGCTAACTCAATAGCTTCCAAAGTTTCAGTTAATGTTCCAATTTGATTTACCTTTATTAGGATTGAATTGGCAGATTTTTCTATAATCCCTTTCCGTAATCTTTCTGTATTAGTAACGAATAAATCATCACCTACAAGCTGAACTTTATTCCCTAATTCTTTGTTTAATTCTGACCAACCCTCCCAATCATCCTCAGCTAAACCGTCCTCTATTGAAACTATGGGATAATTAGAAACTAATCTTGAAAGATATGAAATCATTTCAGAACTATTTAAACTTTTACCTTCATATTTATAAATACCATCACCATAAAATTCAGTACTAGCAGCATCTAAAGCTAAAGATACCTGCTCACCAGGCTTAAATCCTGCTTTTTGAATTGCTTCTAATAATAAGTCCCCTGCTTCTTCGCTTGATGACAAATTCGGGGCAAATCCACCCTCATCGCCTACAGCGGTAGATAGACCTTTTTGATCAAGTAATGATTTTAATGAGTGAAAAATTTCAGTACCCATTCTTAATGATTCACTGAAATTATTAACTCCATGTGGAACAAGCATAAATTCCTGAAAATCAAGACTATTTGGTGCATGTGCACCACCATTTATTACATTCATCAATGGGACTGGAAGAAGATTGGATAATGGATCTCCAAGATATCTATATAGGGGAATGTCTAAAGCATTTGCTGATGCTCTAGCAGTGGCAAGACTTACTGCAAGGATTGAATTTGCTCCAAGGTTAGACTTATTAGGAGTTCCATCAATTTCAATCATTAATTTATCTACTGCAGTTTGATCTAAAGATGACAAACCACATAAAGCCGGCGATATGGTTTCATGAATTTTATTAACAGCATTCAAAACGCCTTTCCCCATATATTTCGAACCACCATCTCTTAATTCATGTGCTTCATGAGCACCAGTGCTAGCTCCGCTGGGAACAATTGCTCTACCACTTGCACCACATTCCAAAAATACTTCTGCCTCTACAGTTGGATTACCTCTTGAATCAAGGACTTGCCTTGCTTCAACAGTATCAATAAGAAAATCAATAGTTTCTTTCACAATTTAATTATTACTATTTAAATCCTATTAATAGCTGAACTATTTGGCTAATATCTGAAATATATTTGTTAACCAACTATAATTTTTAATTTTATAAGGGCTTAGATATTATTTAACGTTTTTTTTGATTCTAAAGTCCCCTCAAATCCTCTCATCTAAATAATTTTCAAATTCATCTTACAATTTGAAAATTATTGGATGATTATTAATGCAGTTCCTATTTAGAATATTAATTAATAATCAACTATAGTTTTTATAGTTTATGAGAGAAACACTTACATCCAGTCCTGAACTATTTAGCGATATTAGTTGGAATCTTCTTTTATTAGGGGAAGAAACCGCAAAAAAATGGGATCATAGCGAATTTAATATTGAACACATAATTCATACATTGTTCTCATCAAGTGAATTCTTTGCCTTCATTGAAAAATTATCAATCGACCAAGATACAGTTTTAGACATAACAGAAGATTTTTTAGAAGAGACACCAACAAATGAGTCAGATATTTTTACTATCGGAGAAGATTTAGAAATTTTATTAGATAACGCGAATCAGATTAAAACTCAATGGGGATCGAGATTAATAGAAATCCCTCATTTACTAATTGCTCTTGGAAGAGATTTAAGAATTGGAAATTATGTTTTTGAAGAAGGAAACCTTTCCATGGAAAAATTAGAGGAAGAATTAAAGTTTTACCCAAATATTAATAAATCAAAAGATTCTTTTAATTATGTGAATGTAATTGAAATAAATAATCAATCTAATTTCGAATCAAACAACGAGACTGAAGAGACTCTTGTAAAAGAAGAAAAATTTAAAAAAGCTATTGTTCCATTACCGAAAAGTGAACTTCAAATTGAAACCAAAAAACAAGTTGGAAAAGATGAAACTGTTCTTTCAATTTATGGAAAAGATTTAACAGGATCAGCTAAAAAAGGCTTACTGGATCCTGTTTTAGGAAGAGAAAATGAGCTCAATAATTTAATGAGGGTACTCTGCAGAAGAAACAAAAATAACCCTATACTTATTGGCAATCCTGGAGTTGGTAAAACCTCAATTGCAAAATTACTTGCTCAATTAATTGTAGACAAAAAAGTTCCTGATACTTTAAAGGACTTAAAAATTATTTCACTTGACTTAGGTGCATTAGTTTCTGGGACCAAATTTAGAGGTCAACTAGAGGAAAGACTAAGCTTAATAATGCAGGAACTAAATAATCCAAACCAAGGAATGATTCTTTTTATTGATGAAATTCACTCAATATTAAGTTCTGACAGATCTTCTACCGACATCAGTAATATCTTAAAACCTTTACTAGCCGAAGGAGAACTTAGATGTATCGGTACAACAACACCTGAGAAATTTCGTGAAACTATTGAAAAAGATCAGGCATTAAATAATTGCTTTCAAAAGATAGCTGTTAATGAACCTTCAGTAGAATTAAGCGTAAAAATATTACAAGGGATCAAAAAGAAATATGAATTACATCATGGCATAAAAATTTCTGAAGAGGCTGTAAACTATTCTGCAAAATTGGCCGATAGATACATCAGCGATAAATGTCTCCCTGATAGTGCAATAGATTTAATTGATGAAGCAGCTGCACAGTTGAAAATCGAGTCTAATAATATGCCTCAAATCATTCTGCAACAAGAAAACAAACTTAATACTATTGATGAAAAATTGAATAATTTGCAAGGAGAAAATGTCGAAGCTCAAGAAAAACTATTGAATAATAGACAACAATCAGAGGCAAAATTGAACGTTCTTTTGGAAAATTGGAACAATTTACGTGAAGAAATGGAGGAATTATCTATTTTAATGAAAGAAGAAGATAAGCTAACCAAACAAATTAAAGATAAATCAAATCGAGAAATTGAAAATGATCTAGATTATTTAGAAAAGCTTGAAGAAGAGTTAAGTGAAATAGTGAATGACATACAAAAAGTTGAAGAGAACTTTAATAAAATAAAGAAAAATAGAAATTTCCCTTTTAAATATCAAGTTGAACCTGATGATATTGCAGATGTTATATCAAAAATCACAGGAATTCCAATTTCTAAAGTAGTTTCAAATGAACGTAAAAAATTAGTCAATCTAGAAAAAGAACTAAGTGAAAAAGTTATTGGACAAGAAAAAGCTATAGAAGCTGTTTCTGCTGCAATTAAAAGAGCTCGAGTTGGCATGAAAAGTCCCAAAAGACCTATTGGATCTTTTTTATTTATGGGTCCTACTGGTGTTGGTAAAACAGAATTAGCAAAATCTCTTGCAACAGCTTTATTTGATGAAGAAGACGCACTTTTAAGATTAGACATGAGTGAATATATGGAGAAAAATGCCGTAGCAAGACTTTTAGGAGCTCCCCCAGGTTATGTTGGTTATGAAGAGGGAGGTCAATTAACTGAAGCTGTAAGACGTAAACCCTATTCAGTAATACTTCTTGATGAGATAGAAAAAGCACATGCAGAAGTATTTAATATCCTTTTGCAAGTCTTAGATGAAGGAAGATTAACGGATTCCCAAGGAAGGACCGTAGATTTCAAAAATACGGTAATCATTATGACAAGTAACCTAGCTGGTAAATCTATACTGGAGTATTCGCAAAAGATTTCTAAAAGTGAGGGAAAGTTAGAAAAAGATCAACAAATTCTAGATGATTCAATTAGTAAAGCATTGTCTTCAATTTTTAGACCTGAATTTTTAAATAGAATTGACGAAGTAGTAAAGTTTGATCCATTATCTATTGATGAACTTCAAAAAATAATCATTCTACAAACAGAAGATTTAAAGAACCTGCTACTTGAGCAGAAAATAAATATCGCTATAGACAAAAAAGTTATCGACAAAATTGCAAAAGATTCTTACGAACCTGAATATGGTGCTAGGCCACTTAGCAGGGAACTTAGAAGACAAATAGAAAATCCCTTGGCTGCAAAACTTTTAGAGGATAACTTCAAAAATAAAAAAAATATAACAATTAAACTTAATCCTGCTAAAAAAGATGAGATCGTTTTCAAACCTAGCTGAGGAGTAAATCAATAAGCTAAAATAAAAACTAAAGCATAATGCTTAATTCCAAACAAATTTTGTGACAAGTCCTACTACTAATAAAGAACCTCTTAAAAAGAATTCTCCTGAAGTTGAAGAGCCTAAAAAAAAGAATAATTTTTTTAGATCTACCTACGATGAGCTTAAACTTGTCGTGTGGCCTAACAAACAACAACTTTTTAGCGAATCAGTAGCAGTTATAATTATGGTATCTTTTTCTGCTGCAGCCATTGCTTCTGTTAGCAGATTCTATGGATGGGCAGCCTCGCAAATTTTTGGTTGAATTATCTCCCGAATATCCATTTATAAAGATCTTAATTAAGCTTCCAGAAAAATGAGTAATGAATTAACTACAAACCTTGCTTCTTCAAAAGCAAATACAAGCATCGCAAGATGGTATGCAGTTCAAGTAGCATCAAGCTGTGAAAAAAAAGTAAAAGCGACTCTTGAGCAGAGATCAGTAACTTTAGGTGTTAATAATAGAATCATTGAAATTGAAATTCCCCAAACTCCAGGAATTAAATTAAAAAAAGATGGAAGCAGACAAACTACTGAAGAAAAAGTTTTCCCAGGTTATGTCCTCGTAAGAATGATTTTGGATGAAGATACAATGATGGCTGTTAAAAGTACTCCAAATGTAATTAACTTTGTCGGTGCTGAAGACGGTAGAGGCAGCGGAAGATCGCGAGGTCATATCAAACCTCGACCATTATCAAGACAAGAAGTTAATAGAATCTTTAAGCGCGCATCAGAGAAAAAAGCTGTAATCAAGTTAGATATTGAAGAAAAAGATAGAATCATTGTAACTAGCGGTCCATTCAAGGATTTCCAGGGAGAAGTTATAGAAGTTTCCGGAGAAAGAAATAAATTAAAAGCATTACTTTCAATATTTGGGCGCGAGACTCCTGTAGAATTAGAATTCTCCCAAATCAATAAACAAAATTAATTTCTAATTGTTCTTGTTTATCGAGTAAAATTATGATTTTCTACTTCAGCTTAAATTTTCTAATCTAATGGCAAAAAAAATTGTTGCAGTTATCAAGCTTGCTCTACAAGCAGGCAAAGCAAATCCTGCTCCTCCTGTAGGCCCAGCTTTAGGACAACATGGTGTCAATATCATGGCATTTTGCAAAGAATACAACGCAAGGACACAAGATAAAGCAGGTTTTGTAATTCCAGTCGAGATTTCTGTTTTTGAAGATAGAAGCTTTACTTTTATCACAAAAACGCCTCCTGCTTCCGTTTTAATAACAAAAGCAGCTGGTATAGAGAAAGGATCAGGTGAATCCTCAAAAGGCTCTGTTGGGAATATAAGTAAAGCTCAATTAGAAGAAATAGCCAAAACTAAGCTTCCTGATCTAAACTGTTCTAGTGTTGAATCAGCAATGAAAGTAATTGAGGGTACTGCTCGTAATATGGGCGTCTCTATCACTGATTGAGTTCAGTACAAAATTTCTCACTATTTAGGGGAGGTTAGTTAATAACCATTTGCACCCAACATTATTATGAAAAAACTATCCAAAAGAATGGCGGCTCTATCAACAAAGATAGAAGATCGCATTTACGCACCACTTGAAGCTCTTAGTATTATCAAGGAAAATGCTAATGCAAAATTTGATGAAACTATTGAAGCACATATACGTTTAGGTATTGATCCAAAATATACTGATCAACAATTAAGGACTACTGTTGCATTGCCACATGGTACTGGCCAAAGCATCAAAATTGCAGTAATTACAAGTGGTGAGAATGTATCGAAAGCTAAGGCTGCTGGTGCAGATTTATTTGGAGAAGAAGACCTAGTGGAAAGCATCAATAAAGGGAATATGGAGTTTGATCTACTTATTGCAACTCCAGATATGATGCCAAAGGTTGCAAAATTAGGAAGAGTTTTAGGACCTAGAGGTTTAATGCCTAATCCTAAAGCTGGTACAGTAACTAATGACATTGCTAATGCAATAAAAGAATTCAAAGCTGGTAAGCTCGAATTTAGAGCAGATAAGGCTGGAATCGTTCATGTCCGCTTTGGAAAAGCAAGTTTCACAAAAGAGGCTCTATTTGATAACTTAAAAACCTTACAAGAATCAATTGATAAAAATAAACCAAGTGGAGCTAAGGGAAAGTATTGGAAAACTTTTTATGTAACTTCAACAATGGGGCCTTCAGTTCAAGTTGACATAAATGCTGTACAAGATTACCAACCTGAAGGTTAACGCTTTGTAGTATAATTTAAAGTGCAATAATACGGCCAAAGAAAGTAGGTTAATTTAGTTATTCTAAATTTTTAATTCCTACCGAGGACTCGTCTTAAATTATTTCTTTTTGGATCTAATAAAAGCGGCCTCTTTAAAAGGACTTTGCCGCATTTCCTGCTCTCCCTAAATTACGATCCAAAAAACATCAATGGGCCGAACACTAGAGAATAAGCAACAAATCGTTACTGAGATTAAATCTCTATTAAACGACTCGGAAATGGCTGTAGTTCTTGACTATAAAGGTTTAACTATCAAAGAGATGTCAGATTTGCGATCTAGATTGCAAACAACTAACGGCATTTGCAAAGTTACTAAAAATTCATTAATGCGTAAAGCTATTGATGGAGATAGTAATTGGAACGATCTTGAATCTTTACTGACCGGAACAAATGCTTTTGTCTTAATCAAAGAAGATGTTGGTGGTGCTGTAAAAGCTATCCAATCTTTTCAAAAAGACACCAAAAAATCCGAAACCAAAGGAGCTTTATTTGAAGGCAGACTTCTAAGCGATTCTGAAATAAAAGAAATTGCAAGTCTTCCATCTAAAGAAGTATTGATGGCAAAAATTGCTGGCGCTCTTAATGGCGTTGCAACAAAAATTGCGATCTCTATTAATGAAGTACCTTCTGGACTTGCTAGATCACTTCAACAACATTCTGAAAAATCAGAATCCTAAATTCAAAACCTTATTAACTTTAAGAAAATGTCCGCAAAAACTGAAGAAATTCTTGAATCATTAAAATCTCTATCACTTTTAGAAGCATCGGAGCTTGTAAAGCAAATTGAAGAGGCTTTTGGTGTATCTGCTGCAGCTTCTGCAGGTGTAGTTATGGCAGCTCCAGGAGCAGCTGGCGGTGACGCAGATGGTGGCGCTGCTGAAGAAAAAACTGAATTTGATGTAGTTCTCGAAAGCTTTGATGCAGCTGCAAAAATCAAAGTACTTAAGGTTGTAAGAAATGCAACTGGTCTAGGTCTTGGCGATGCAAAAGCACTTGTTGAATCTGCACCAAAAACAGTAAAAGAAGGAATTGCCAAGGCAGATGCTGAATCTTTAAAGAAAGAGATTGAAGAAGCTGGCGGTAAAGTTACACTTAAATAAGAGTACATTTTGTCAAGCCGATAACCTTAATATCGGCTTCAAAAATTATGAATAGTGATAGTATTGCGATTGAAGCCGCAACTGATGGAGCCTGCAGTGGTAATCCAGGCCCAGGTGGTTGGGGCGGTTTAATAATTTTTGAAGATAACAGCGAATTAGAAATAGGTGGTTCCGAGCAAAATACTACTAATAATAGAATGGAACTCACTGCGGCTATAAAAACTCTTGAGAAATTAAAAACCTACAAATTAAAAGAGAACTTTAAACTAAGAACTGATAGTAAATATGTAATAGAGGGTTATACAAAATGGATTATTAATTGGAAGAAGAATGGATGGAAAACAAGTTCAGGGAAACCAGTTCAAAATCTTGATCTATGGCAAAAAATTGATCAATTAAGAATTAATGGCCTAATAATGGAATATGTTAAAGGTCATAGCGGGGATAAACAAAATGATAGGGTTGATAAAATTGCAACTAATTACAGCAAAGGTATATCTTTAGAAAGTAACTTAAAAAAAATAGAATCCTCAGTTGATTTTTTTGAAAAAAATGCACATGTAGAAATTCAGGAATTATTTTCCCGCAATGAATTAATTCAAAAATTTGCAGAAAAAAAGTACCTGTTAAGTT